>CAZKBQ010000089.1:0-17571 GCA_964550855.1 uncultured Anaerolineae bacterium | reverse complement strand
GTCATTCCCGCGAAGGCGGGAATCCAGAGCACCAGTCGGCAATCAATTCCATCGGCAGCCTGGATGCCCGCTAGAAGCATGCGGGCATGACATGACGCCAGACGGCAAACGCTGCCCATCGGCAGCCTGGATGCCCGCTTGAAGCATGCAGGCATGACAATGACGACATCACGCCTCCTCGGCGGCGTCTTTCGCTGAACGTCCAAACGTCTCCAGCTGATCGCGCACCTTGTCCACCGCCGTGTACGGCGCGTAAATGCGCCGCGTCGTACTGATGTCGGCGTGGCCCAGATACGCCTGCAGCACGTCCAGATCCATCCCCTCGTGCAGCAGCTGCTGCGCGCGAAAGTGCCGGAAGGCGTGCGGCGACGTGCCCTTGTACAGACCCAGCGCCCTGGCCGCTTTCTTCACTACCGCCCACACCGTGCCGCGCCCCAGCGACTTCCCCGCCTCGCGCCCGTGCGAGACGAACAGCCCCGGATACGAATCTTCTCGTTCTTTGCAGTACGCGGCGATGGCGCGCTGCGCGTCCGCCGTCAGCAGCATGATGCGGTCCTTGCCGCCCTTGCCGGTGATGCGCACCTCGGCCTTGCGGCCGTCCAGCACCATTTCGCGCGTCAACGAAGCGACTTCGCTGACGCGGCCGGCTGAAGCGTACAACGTGTGGACGATGGCCCGCGCCCGCAGGATCTCCAATCGCTTGCGGCGGCCGTTTTTCTCGTCGAGCGAGGGCAGGGGGATCGCATCGTAGTAGGTGACGATGCGCGGGAGGCCGGGATCAGGCTCCCGACCGGCCTTCGCGGCCCGGCGGCCCCCTCGCGCCGCCTTCAAGCGATTGACCGCCTTGCCCACCTGGAAGCCCGCCGGCAGATGATCGTTGGCATCCAGCCAGATCAGGTAACGCTTCACGGCCGCAAGGTAATTGTCGCGGGTCGGCTCGGCGTAGCGCTGTTTGCCCAGCCATTCGTGGAATTTCAGCAGCAGGTCGTCGCGCAGGCTCGACGCGGCGAATCTGGGGGCAGGGGGTTGGTGCGCGGCCGACCGCGCCGGCATGTACTTCGTCGCGGCGATGAATTCCGCCAACTTCCCCAATCCGTAACGATACGCCTCAGCCGTCTTGGGGCTGGAAGCGATGGTGTTCAGGAATTCGGGCGCAAATTCCAGATCGGCGGCGGTTATAGGCGGTGGAGCGTCTTTGGTTGGCATGTCTTTTCCCCGCTTGATTATTGAACTAAATGTACGTTGAGTTTAATTGAATTTGGACAGAAAGTCAAGGGGCGATTTGAGGAAATCGGCGCGATCTCGTCGCGCGGAGCACAATCACGGTCCATCATCGACCATTGATGCCACCGATGGCGCGCCCACCACATGCTCTCATCCAGCGAGCGGCCGGCGAGCGGCGTCCTTCGACTTTTCTTACGGCGTCCTGCCCAGGCGATCCACCGAGTACGCACGCGCTCGCTTCCAAAATCGGTTCTTCCAGTCTTCCAGTTTGAAGCGCGGCAGCCATGGAAAGTCGCCCGCCAATACCTTGCAGATTGACTCGAAACATAGGATAATCCTGCCAGTGTGCGATTGGACCGTTGGGCCGGGAAAACCGATCGGCCTGGCCGACATGAACACCGGGCAATCAGCCTGCTGCAGCAAAGCGGCGAAATTTAAGTTGCCGTACTAGAACTTTTGTGCTAACATCAAGTCAAATCCCTGAATGGACACGCTTACACCATGAGCCGAATCACGCACGTTGACGGAACGCCCACCCAGCAGCGCAACGCCATTCGCCGCAGCATCGCCGAGATTCTGCGCCGCCTGATGGAAAAGAAGACCGTCGACGACGAGACCAAAGACATGCTGGCCTTCATCGTCGTCGGCCTGCGCAGCATGGATCAGTCCATCGATTCCTCGGCCAGCGCGTGGGAAAAGCGCGACTACTACATCAAAGCCGATCAACTGCGCCGCGAATGGTTGTGGCTGCCCGACACAGCCGATCGACTGGAAGAGATGCTGCGCTCCAACGATTGGGCCACCATGCCGATCGAGTTGGCGGGGCTGGCCGCGCGCTTCGCCGATATACGCGTAGTTTCGTTGACGAAGTCCCCTGCCCTGTGGCAGGGCGCGTACAAAAAGTTGCTGGCCGCGCCGCAGCGGAACGGCCTTCGCCGCTGAGCTGGGCCCATCGGGCCGCTGACATCCGATCGGGCTGGGTTCTTGCAATGCCGCGCACGATCCTGCATCTCGATCTCGATGCTTTTTTCGTCTCGGTCGAACTGCTCGATAAGCCCGAACTGCGCGGCAAGCCGGTGGCGGTGGGCGGCCGGGCCGACGAACGCGGCGTCATCGCCTCGGCGTCTTACGAAGCGCGCAGATTCGGCGTCCGATCGGCCTTGCCGACGAAGCGAGCGCTCCAGCTGTGCCCCGATCTGATTCTGCTGCCCGGCGATCACGCCAAATACGCGGCGCAGTCGCGCCGCATCATGGACCTGCTGCGCACCATCACGCCGCAGGTTGAGCAGATCTCCATCGACGAGGCGTTTCTCGACGTCACGGGCACGGAATTGCTGCACGGCCCGGCCGAGGTGCTGGCGCGCCGGCTGCACGAACGCATCCGGGACGAATTTGGACTCCCCTGCTCCATCGGCGTGGCGAGCAACAAGCTGGTGGCCAAGATCGCCACTGAGCGCGCCAAGCCCGACAACGTATTGATGGTGCCGGCCGGCGAAGAAGCGGCTTTTCTGGCCCCACAACCCGTGCGCGCCCTGTGGGGCGTCGGCCCCAAGACCGCCGAGATGCTCAAGGCGCTGCAGATTGAGACCATCGGCCAGATCGCGGCGACGCCGGTGGAAGTGCTGGCGCGGCGGCTGGGGCGCAACTCCGCCGAAGAGCTGATCCGGCGCGCCAGGGGCATTGATACGTCGCCGCTCGTCGTCGAGCACGAGGCCAAACAAATCAGTCAGGAGACGACCTTCGCGCGCGACGTGAATGATCCGAACAAATTGCGCGCCACCTTGCTCGAATTGAGCGAGGGCGTCGGCGTCCAGTTGCGCGCCGACGGGCTGGGCGCGCGCACAATAGCGATCAAGTTGCGCTACGGCGACTTCTCGACCTTGACGCGGCAGACCACCCTGCCCCAGCCCGTCGATCTGGATCAGGAGATATTTGAAGCAGCATGGCGCCTGTTCGACGCCAACTGGGATAGGCGACCGGTGCGGCTGCTGGGAGTGGCCGCGCGTGGACTCGACGAAATGGCGCGTCAACTCGACCTGTTTGAGCCGCGCGATGATCGCCCGGAACGGTTGACGCACGCCGTTGACGAGATACGCGATCGATTTGGCCGGGATGCTCTGAAGCGGGCCTCCACCCTGAGAAAGGGCGGGCAGAAAACTTAGCAAAACACGCGATTTCGCATAGCGTTATACAGATTTAAGCAATATTTTTGGAGCAATTCTGGCCGTAGTTTTATTGCCTATGCGAAAAAACGTCTCAGGCAGAGATAAACATGCACGAAGCACTGCCAGTCGAGCAACGCATTTTTCTGGCCGGGATGGCCGGTTCTGCGAAGACCAGCCTGGCCGTCCTTAATCTACGCCGCTTGCTGGGGAGGTCTGGCACGGAGCGTGTACTCGTTTTGGCGCCGCAGCGCAGTCTGCTGGCCCCCTATCAGGCGGCGCTGCGCCAATCTGATCTGCCGGCCGGCGAAGAAGCCGACACTCTCACAATCGGCGGCCTGGCGCGGCGGTCAATCGAGTTGGTCTGGCCCGCCATCGCCGCCGATTGCGGCTTTACACAGCCGGCTAGCCCGCCAACCTTCCTGACATTGGAGACGGCCCAATACTACATGGAGCGCGTCGTGCGCCCATTCATGGCTGAGCAGTTTTATTTTGAGGGTGTGCATCTGTCAGATGCGCGGATTTTCAGCCAGCTGCTCGACGCGCTGAACAAGGCTGCGCTGGCCGGTTTTTCATACCGCGAGATTGGGGCCAGGTTGCGCGAAGCGTGGGACGGGCCGAGCGCGCAGACCACCACCTTTGCGCAAGTGCAGACTTGCGCGGATCGGTTCCGCGATTTCTGTCTGGCCAACAATCTGCTCGACTTTTCGTTGCAAATCGACATCTTTCGCCAGTTGCTCACGCGCGACTGGTTTCGCGATCAGCTGTACGCCCGTTACCAGCACCTGATTGTTGACAACGTCGAAGAGGACGCGCCGGTTACGCACGAGTTGCTGCGCGCGTGGTTGCCACACGCGCAGTCGGCGTTGATCGTGTACGACACCGACGCCGGCTATCGCACCTTTCTGGGCGCAGATGCCCGATCGGCGTATGAACTCCGCGAGGTTTGCGATCAAACGATCGAGCTGCGCGAATCACACGTCATGTCGAATCGTATTCAGCATCTTGAGGCACAAGTCACTCGTATTCTGGGCGGCCATAGCGAACTGCCTACGCGAACATCCCCCAAACCCAGCCCACTAGCGATTGAATTTGGCGGCGGACGCTTCCACCCGGAGATGCTCGATTGGACGGCGGCGCGCATCGACGAGCTGATCAAGCAAGGCACGCCAGCCAGCGACGTGGTGGTGCTGTCGCCGTTTCTGGGGGATGCGCTGCGATTTGCTCTGGAGGAGCGCCTGCGACCGCGCGGTATCGCCACGCGCTCGCTGCGGCCGTCGCGCACGCTGAATGAGGAGACTGTGTCGCGCAGTTTGATCACGCTGGCGGAGCTCGCTTATCCCGACTGGCAGATCGTCCCCCCGCAGGCCGATGTGACCCAGGCGCTGATCGCGTCCATCGAGCACCTTGATCCAGCGCGCGGGCACCTGCTGGCCGAGCGGCTCTATCGGGTGAAGGATGGCCGCCCCGAACTAAACCCGTTCGACCTGCTTAAGCCTGAGCTGCAAGACCGGATCGGTTTTGAGATGGGCGCGCGGTACGAGCGCCTGCGCGGCTGGCTGATCGATCGGCGCGCAGATCCCGCCCCGCTGGATCATTTCATCGCGCGGCTGTTCGGCGAAGTGCTGTCGCAGCCGGGCTTTGGCTTTCATCGGCAGATCGATCCGGGCCGCATCACCGCGCAGCTCGTCGAATCGGCGCGGCGCTTCCGGCAGACGGTTGACGCCGATCCATACGACGCCGCGATCGATCCGCGCATCGCGCGTGACTACGTGCGGCTGGTGACCGACGGCGTGGTGGCCGCGACCTTCGTGCCCCCGGCGCCCGATCAGCGGCCCGAGGCCGTGCTGCTGGCGCCGGCCTATACATTTCTACTGAGCAACGAATCGGTGAGTTACCAATTCTGGCTGAACGCCGGCAGCGCGGCCTGGTGGGAGCGGCTGTATCAGCCGCTGACACATCCATACGTATTGAGCCGACGCTGGCCGGCCGGCCAAAAGTGGACCGACGCCGATGAGCAGACCGCCCGGCGCGAGACGTTGCAGCGGCTGGTGCGCGGCTTGCTGCGCCGCTGCCGCGCGGGCGTCTATCTGGGCATCAGCACGCTCAATGAGCAGGGCTTTGAAGAGCGCGGCCCCCTGCTCCGCCTGATCCAGCAGATACTGCGCGAAAACGACCAGCCACCCGTCTGAGTGACGCCGGGCGAACGCCCACCGGCGCGAATTCACTCGCCGGAGAAGCCGGTCGGCAAAACACTGACGCCTACTCGGTGCGCGCCGCGCCTCACGCAGAATCCAAACCAGCTCTATAATCATCCTCCGTGCCCGCTGCCCCGCGTGACCGTCAGCGGCAATCCACCGTAACCCAAACCGACGATGAACTCCGAATTCTCCATTCAACTTGATTGGGCGCCCAAACGCCGCGACTCTGCGGCGCAGTGGATTACGGCCCACATCCTGCGCTACAAGCTGGTGCTGATCGTCATGTTGATCGGCGCCTTTGGCAACGCCGCGCTGACGGGCGTGATGTCGATCTACATTGGACAGGCGGTGGACGCGATCGATCGACCCGCGCCTGATACGGCGCTGCTGCTGGCGGCCGCCATCGGCATCGCGGTGTCGCAGATCGTGCGGGGCGTGTTGCAGCTGGGCCGCAATTTCGGCAGCGAGATCATCGGACAGCGGCTGGAACGCAACATCCGCCACGAGCTGTACGCCAGCCTGCTGGGCAAAAGCATGACGTTTCACGATCGTCAGTCGGTGGGCGACATCATGGCGCGCGCCACCAACGACGTGCGCGAGATCAATCTGATGCTGAACCCCGGCCTGAATCTGGTGATCGGCTCGGCCATGTTCATCATCGTGCCGCTGCTGATTGCGCCGACGCTGCATCTGCAGCTGATCGCCGCGCCGCTGGTGTTTGTGCTGGGTTATTTCTGGCTGCTGCAGCGCTTTTTGAACCAACTCAAGCCGGCCACCGAAACGGTGCGCCGTCAGTTCGGCGGCATGAACGCGATCCTGGCTGAAGCCATCGAAGGCATCGAGACGGTGAAGGGCGCCGCGCAGGAAGATCAGGCCATCGACAAGTTTGAATCCGGCGCGGCGGCGTATCGCGACGCGTACGTGCGTCAGGGCCGCATCGAGGCGCGCTTCCTGCCGCTGCTGCTGCTAGCGGTGGTGCAGGCCGCCGGGCTGGGCCATGCGTTGTGGCTGCAGCATCTGGGCGCCATCTCGATCGGCGACGTGGTGGCCTACAACACGCTGCTGTTCATGTTCGGCTTCCCGACGTTTCAGACATCGTTTGCCTATCCGCAGATCGCGTCCGGCCTGTCCAGCGGGCGGCGCATTCTGGAACTGCTGACGGCGCAGGCCGATCTGGACGAGAACCAGGCCGGCTATGCCGGTGTCATGCGCGGCGCGATCAAGTTTGATCACGTCACGTTCCGCTACCGATCGGGCGCGCCCAGCCTCGAAGATGTGACGTTTGAGATTCGGCCCGGGCAGACGGTGGCGCTGGTCGGCCAGACCGGCTCCGGCAAGACCAGCATCGTCAAGCTGCTCAATCGGATCTATGACGCCAGCGCCGGGCGGGTGCTGATCGACGACATCGACGTGCGCGACTGGCAGCTGGCCGCGCTGCGGCGGCAGATTTCGATCATCGAGCAAGACCTGTTTTTGTTTTCGCGCACCGTGGCCGAAAACATCAAGTTTGGCTGCCCGGACGCGACGCCCGCTCAGGTGGAAGCGGCCGCGCGCGCCGCGCAGGCGCACGACTTCATCATGAACTTCGCCGACGGCTACGACACCATCATCGGCGAGCGCGGCGTCACGCTGTCGGGCGGGCAGCGGCAGCGCATTGCGCTGGCCCGCGCCCTGCTGACCGATCCGAAGATCCTCATCCTCGACGACGCCACCAGCGCCATCGACAGCGCCACCGAGGATCAGATTCAGCAGGCCATCTACAACGCCGCGCGCGGACGCACCACCTTGCTGATCACGCACCGCCTGTCGCAGATTCGCCGCGCCGATCTGATCGTGGTGCTGCGCGGCGGGCGCGTGACCGAGATCGGCACGCACGCTCAATTGTTGGAGCAATCGCCGGCCTATCGCCGGCTGTTTGTGCGCTGAAAGGTAAAGCAAGCATGGGGTTGTTTAGCGGTTTGAACGCCGAAGCGTACGATCGGTCGTACACCGATCGGGCGCTGCTGCGCCGCATTTTCAGGTATTTTGAACGGTATCGCCGGCAGATGATCTTGATCAGCCTGCTCACCGCGGCGATGGGCGGCTTCAATGCGGCCACGCCGCTGCTGACCGCGCGCGGCATCGATGTGCTGGGGCAGACCGGAGAAACCGCGCTGCTGATCGGGTTGATTGTGCTGGTGCTGGTATTCGGCGTGCTCAACTGGGCGGCCAACTGGGCGCGGCGGCGGCTGACCTTTGAGGTGACGGGCGATGTGGTGCTGGCCCTGCGGCGCGACGCCTTCAACGCCTCGGTCAAGCACGATCTGTCGTTTTACGATGAATTTCAGACGGGCAAGATCATCAGCCGCATCACGTCCGATACGCAGGAGTTTGCGCAGATGGTGACGCTGGTCACCGATTTGGTGAGCCAGGTGCTGACGGTGCTGATCTTGCTGCCGATCCTGTTCAGCATCGACTGGCGACTGACGCTGCTGGTGATGGTCATGCTACCGGTGGCCTACTTTGCAGCCAGCCTGTTTCGCTCGCTGGCGCGGCGGGCCACACGGCAGGGCTTCCGCGCCATGGGCGAGGTCAACGCCGCCGTGCAGGAAGCGGTGACCGGCATCCAGATCGCCAAGAACTTCCGGCAGGAAGCGGCGCTGTACGATCACTTTCTCGACGTCAACCGGCTGTCGTACCAGATCAACCTGAGACGCGGCTTCGTCCTGTCGAACGTGTTTCCCACGCTCAACGCGCTCACCGGCGTGGCGATCGCCATCATTGTGTATTTTGGCGGCGTGGCGACGACGGCCGGCGCGATCACGGTTGGCAACTGGTATCTGTTCATCGTCAGCGCCGATCGGTTCTGGTTCCCGATGATCAACATCGCCGCCTTCTGGAGCCAGTTCCAGGCGGGGCTATCGGCGGCCGAGCGCGTCTTCGCGCTGATCGACGCCGAGCCGGTGGTGCAGCAGATCGATCACCGTCCGGTGCCGGCGCTGCGCGGCGAGATCGAGTTCAAGCACGTGAGCTTCCGCTATTCGGCGCAGGAGGCCGTGCTAAACGACTTTTCGCTGCACATCCGTCCCGGCGAGAGCCTGGCGCTGGTGGGTCATACCGGCGCGGGCAAGAGCAGCCTGGCCAAGTTGATCGCGCGCTTCTACGAATTTCAATCGGGCGCCATTGAGATCGACGGGCAGGACATTCGCACCTTCGATCTCAATGCTTACCGGCGGCGGTTGGGGATCGTCTCGCAGACGCCGTTCCTGTTTGCGGGCACGGTTGCGGACAACATCCGCTACGCCCGGCCCGAACTGAGCGACAGCGAGATCGCAGCCGTGGCGCGGCGCATCGGCGGGGGCGAATGGCTGGCCGCCCTGCCCAACGGGCTGCAGAGCGAGGTGGGCGAGCGCGGCGCGCGGCTCTCGATGGGCCAGCGGCAGCTGGTGGCGTTGGCGCGCGTGCTGGCGCAGCGGCCGGCCATCTTCATCCTCGATGAGGCCACGGCCTCGATCGATCCGTTCACTGAAAGCCAGATCAAAGATGCGCTTGACCTGATCCTGGAGGACGCCACTTCCATCATGATCGCGCACCGGCTGTCCACCATCAAGACCGCCGACCGCATCATCGTGCTACAGCAGGGCCGCATCATCGAAGAAGGCCACCACGAGGCCCTGATGGCGCGGGGCGGGCACTACGCCGAACTGTACAACACCTACTTCCGACACCAGGCGCTGGAAGCGCCGGAGCCGTCATTTGGGGCGCTGTCCGCGACCGCCAGTTAGCCGATCGGGAGACTATTGATCGCCGCCAAAATGGGCGTACAATGAAAGTGACGCACCGGCTCGTGATCAACCTTCATCGGCATCAGGAGGCGGCCATGGTACACCTCGATCTCACCCCCGACGAGCGCGATCTGCTGCAGAGCACGCTGGAAGCCTGCATCTCCGACGTGCGACTGGAAATCCGGAACACCGATCGGCTGGAGTACAAGGACGAACTCAAGCGGCGCGAGGCCATCTTCAAGAAATTGCTGGCCGCGCTGCAAGCCGCCCGTGAAACTGTGGCAGTCTGACCTCGACGTGCGACAACGCGCGACCAATCGGCCGGCGCATTGAAGCGATGCGCCGGCCCAGAATACTGCTGACTCGCGGCAATTTAAGTATGCGTTCTATTGACGCCGCATTGGATAAGGCGACAATAGAGATGCACCTTATCCATCTCAGGAGGACAGCGTGAACTACCAGTGCGAAATCAAGGAACAGGCCGCGCAGCCAACAGTATCGATCCGCACCCGCGCCGCCGTGCAAGACCTGCCGCAGGTCATGGGTCAAGTCTTCGGCGAAATCGCCCAGTACATCGGTCGGGCCGGCGGGCAGTTTGCGGGCGCGCCGTTCGCCGCCTACTATAACATGGACATGCAAGACCTCGATGTGGAGATCGGCTTTCCGGTGGCTGCGTCGCTGCCCGGCGAAGGTCGCATCCAACCCGGCCAGATTCCCGGCGGCCACGTCGCCACCGTGCTGCACATCGGCCCCTACGACGCCATCGGCCCGGCGTACGAAGCGCTGACAAAACATGTGGCCGACCACGGCTACGCGCCCAGTGGCATCGCCTACGAATTCTATCTGACCGATCCGAACGAAGAGCCGAAGCAGCCGCCGCAAACGTTGGTTTTGTTTCCGCTGCAAGCCGCGCCGCAACCCGCGTAACAGCCGCAATCCGATCGGCCCCCTGCCCGACCGGCATCGAGTCGGGCAGGTTGCGTAATACCGCCGGCCTCGGGTAAACTTGGCGCATGCCCACTCCCGCACAGTTGCTCGCCCGCCTCGACGACATCGCCCGCTCGCTGGCGCGCAGCGGACACGCGCTGGCCCTGATCGGATTGGGTTCGGTCGGCGCCGAGACCGATCGGCTGGACGAGTATTCCGATCTGGACTTCTTCGTCGTGGCCGCGCCGGGCTATAAGCAGTCTTACTTATCCGATCTGGCTTGGCTTGGCTCGATCCAACCCATTGCCTATCACTTCTTCAACACGCCCGATGGCTGCAAGCTGCTGTTCGACGACGGCATCTTCTGCGAATTTGCCGTGTTCGAGCCGCACGAACTGAGTCAGGCGGCATTTGCGAAGGCGCGCGTGATCTGGAAAACGGCCGAGTTTGATGAGGCGTGGGCGGTTCCCTCGCGCCCGATCGGCCCGGCCGCACCCCGCTCGGCCGACTGGCTCATCGGCGAAGCGCTGACCAACCTGTACGTGGGGCTGGGCCGCTATCGACGCGGCGAAAAACTATCGGCGCAGCGCTTCATCCAGCACTATGCCGTCGATCGGGTGATCGAACTGGCCGCGTCGATCGAAGAGGAGCAGGCCGGCGGTCGTGATCCGTTTGCCGGAGAACGGCGCTTTGAACAGCGCTTCCCCGCAGCGGCGCGAGAGTTGGCCGCCTTCGTGCCGGGGTACGATCGAAGTATGGAAGCCGCCGCCGCGATCCTGACCCATCTGGAAACGCATTTTGCCGTCAACCCGGCCATGGCGCAGGCGATCCGCCGGCTCATCGAGGGGCAACCCTGAAAACGGCAGTATGGGAGGATGTGCCACGATGAAGATTCTGGCGCTGGAGCGCGATTGGCCCGGCCTGACCGAGGCCGATTTTCAGCCGCATCTGAGGGCCGAAGCCCGGCGGGCGTGGGAACTGCAGCAGGCCGGCGTCATCCGCGAATTGTACTTCGATGCCCGCGAAGACACCGCCGTGCTGGTGCTGGAATGCGCCAGCCTTGAAGACGCGCAGGCCGCGCTCGACACGCTGCCGCTGGTCGAGCACGGCCTGATTACCTTTGAGTTGATCCCGCTGCGGTCTTACGACGGCTTTGCACGGTTGTTTGCCGGCGAAACTTAGTAGATCGGCAGACTCGGATCGACTTCGCGCGCCCAGGCGTTGATGCCGCCGCGCAGCGACTTGACGCGGAAACCGGCCGCCTTCATCAGTTTGGCCGCGTCCAGCGAGCGCACCCCGCTCTTGCAGTGCAGCACGTATTCTTTGGTCTGATCGAGTTCGCTGAAGTGATCGGGCAGATCGTTCTTGGGGATCAACTTCGCAAAATCCAGGTGCGAGATCTCCCACTCGTGCGGCTCGCGCACGTCGATGACCACCAGATCGCGGCCGTTCTGTTCCAGCCGCGCCCGCAAGTCCTTCACCGTCATCTCCAGGCCCTGCGCGTCCACCTCGTGCGGCACCACGCCGCAGAATTGATCGTAGTCGATCAGTTGCGTTACCGTCGGATGATCCGAGCAGATCACGCAATCAGGATTCTTCCGTAGTTTAAGCGTGGTGAAACTCATTTCGAGCGCGTCGTACAACAGCAGCCGCCCGATCAGCGGCTCCCCCTGCCCGATGATCAGCTTCACGGCCTCGGTGGCCTGAATCGTGCCAATGACGCCGGGCAGCACGCCCAGCACGCCGCCCTCGGCACAGCTCGGCACCAGACCGGGCGGCGGCGGCTCGGGAAACAGGCAGCGATAGCACGGCCCCTCTTTGGCGTAAAAGACCGACGCCTGCCCCTCAAAGCGGAAGATGCTGCCATAGACGTTGGGCTTGCCCAGCAGCACGCAGGCATCGTTGGTCAGATAGCGCGTCTGGAAGTTGTCGGTGCCGTCCACGATCACGTCGTAGTCCTTCATCACATCCAGCGCGTTCGCCGAGGTCAGCGGCTCGCCATATGTGGACACCTCGATGAGCGGGTTCAGATCGAGCATGCGGCGTTTGGCCGATTCGAGCTTGGGCAGGCCGAGGGTGGACGTGCCATGGATGATCTGCCGCTGCAAGTTGCTGTCGTCCACCACGTCAAAATCGACCACGCCGATGTGGCCCACGCCGGCCGCCGCCAGATACAGCAGCAGCGGCGAGCCCAGCCCGCCCGCGCCCACGCACAGTACGCTGGCCTGCTTCAACTTGCGCTGGCCGTCCATGCCCACTTCAGGCATGATTAAATGCCGGCTGTAACGGCGAATCTCTTCGTGACTCAGGTCAACCGTCATGATCACCTCTTATCCCGACTGCGTCGCGCGCGCCATGGCGCGCTCAAACTGCGCGCGCAGTTTGGCTTCTTCGGCCACGCCCACATTCAGCCCCACCACCTGTTGACGCGCGTCCAACACCACCGTGGTGGGCACCGACCAGATGCCGTACTGCCGGGCCGCGTCGGGCTGCTCGCTCACATCGATCACGTGCACGTCGATGTGATCGCGCCAGTCGGCCATCAGTCGATCAACGATCGGCAGTTGATGATATTTGCACGGCGCGCAAGTGGGGCTGGTAAACACCAGCAGAGCCGATCGGCCGGTGCCACCCGTCGAGTTCGCCGCGGTCAGCACGCGCCGCCGTTGATAAGCCAGCGCCGCCTGATAGGCGCCCAGCGCTGCCGCGACCAGCAGCGCCGCAATCAACATTCGCTCGATCATATTTTACCCTCGCTACTGCCGCGGCTCTCGGACCGAAATTCGCGCGTATTTGAAACCCGGTACGCCCAGCTGATTCAGCCAGTAATACATCAGGCAGCCCACACAGATGCCCGCAAACAGGTTTAGGGCCGCCAGCGCGATGACGACCCAGGCCAGCGCCCAGCCCAGCGCCGGCGCGCCGGCCGCGAACGCCAGCACGCCCACCGCCAGCACCACGCCGCCCACGCCCTGCGCAAATAAGTGCGGCTCAGGATTATCCGGTTTCACATCCGGCCGCGCGATCTTGAGCGGCTTTAAAATGTAGAGATACACCGCCTTGAACAGGCCCGCCCGCGGCAGCGCCGTGCCGATCAGCATCACCGCCGACACGAACGCCACCAGCCACGGCGCATCGGCCACGAAGCCGATCACGAGCAGGCCGATGATAAACGCCTGATTGGTCCGCAACGCCGAATGATCCACTTTCCGTTCAGTCATTTCCCCCTCCCGGGTAGCCGATCGGCTACTTAGTCTATTCGAGATTCAAGGCCAGCGGTTGGCAGCCGCCCGCCACCGACGGCACAATGCTGATCTTGTCGGCCTCGCTCACGGGCGTATCCACATACTTCAGATAGCGCACATCCTCCTCGTTCAAGTACACGTTGACAAACGAGCGCAGCTGGCCGTCGTCGGCAAACAGATGCTGGCGCAGATTGGGAAACTGCGCAGCCAGCGCGTTCAACGCCTCACCCACCGTGGCGCCTTCCACATTCACCGTCTTCTGCCCGCCTGCATAGCCGCGCAGCGGGGTGGGTATCGTAATCGGCACAGTCATGATCATCTCCTCTGACAGGCGCTAAGCGCCCTGAATGATTTCTTCGGCTTCAAACTGCGATCGATCGTCGCGCAGCTGCCAGCTCAGCACTTCGGCGGCGCGGCCCTGCTGCACCGACACGATCACGTATGACCACCACGGCAGCGCGTGCTCCCGATCGAACTCCGAAGGCTGCGCGGGATGATCGGGGTGCGAGTGGAAAAACCCGACGAGCAGTTTGTCGTGAGCGTCGGCATAGTCTTCGGCCTCGCGCACCATCCGATCGGTGATCAAAATCCGATGGTACTGCTCCTCGATCTCGCGTTGATTCTCGAACACGCGCACTTCGTCCACCACCTTCGCGCCGGTATCGTCCACCCGCCCGATCAGCAGGCCGCCGCCTTCGTTGGGATACGTCGCCTCCACCTGACGCGCGATGGCCTGCCATTGAGCCGTTCCAAGTTTGAGCATCGCGTCAACCTTCGCTCCAGAAGCGTTCGGACAAATACTTATAGGCATTGTCCGGGAAGATCGTCACGATCACGCCCTGCCGAATGCGCGCCGCCAACTTGAGCGCGGCCACGGCCGCCGCGCCCGCCGAGATGCCCACAAACAGTCCCTCTTCACGCGCCAGCCGCTTGACCATGACGAAGGTCTCCTCGGTGCCCACGGTTTGAATGTGATCAGGCAGGTGCTCGTCGTAGATGCCCGGCTTGATGGCGGTGGGCATGTGCTTCAGCCCTTCCAGCCCGTGCAGCGGCGAATCGGGCTGCACGCCGATCAGTTCGATCTGTGGATTGGCTTCCTTCAGCCAGCGGCCGGTGCCGGTCAGCGTGCCGCCGGTGCCCAACCCCGCCACGAAGTGCGTCACCTGACCCTGTGTTTGCTCCCAGATTTCGGGGCCGGTGGTGTGATAATGGGCCTGCCAGTTGGCGGCATTGTTGTACTGATCGGCGTAGTAAAACCGATCGGGATCAGCCGCGTACCGCGCTTTGGCCTCGCGCTGCGCGCCATCTGTGCCGTCCATCGGATCAGTCAGCACCAGTTCCGCGCCCAGCGCGCGCAGCGCCAGGATGCGCTCGCGGCTGGCATTCGACGGCAGCGTCAGCATGACGCGGTAGCCGCGCGCTGCGCCCAGCGTGGCGTAGGCGATGCCCATGTTGCCCGACGTGGCGTCCAGCAGCACGCGCTCTTCGCACAGGTCGCCCGCCCGCTCGGCTGCCAGAATGATCTCGCGCGCGGCGCGATCTTTCACCGAGCCGCTGGGATTGAACCATTCAGCCTTGGCGTATATGGCGACACCCGGATATGCCGCGCCGATGCGGCGCAGCGGCAGCAGCGGCGTATTGCCGACGCGCTCGAACAACTCGTCGCCCGGCAGTGTGGCCGCGTAAGTCAAGCGCGGGTGAGCGGTTTGGGTGGTGTTCATGGTTGGGCCTCCTCCCCTGGATGCCGGTAAACAAAACCAGACCAACACGCGCCGCACGGCGAATGCCCCTGCTCATCTCTGGCAAAGGCCACCGTCCGGGTGTTGGTCTGGTTGTGAGTCGGAAAGGACTACAACGGCAGGACGATGGCTAGCGCCTCATCCTGCAACACATGCATACCTGCTTGAACATATCGATTGCCCCTTGGCTGATGCGAGTACGAAGATTATAACACACCGATGGCGTCCGTCAAGCACGGCGGCTGGCGTTCCCCGATCGGGTGTCGAACGCCCCCGGCCTACTCGGCCGGAGCAGGCGGCACCGGCAGATCCAGTTGACGCAGCAGCGTCAGCAGATCGAAGTACAGCCGCTCGCCCAGGATCTCGCCGTTCAGCATGGGAAACACAATCGTCAGCGGCAGCGCAACAGGCCGGCCGGTGGGCGGCAGATCAAACAGCGTCCCCGCATGCGTGCCGCGCAGAATCGACTCTTCCACCACGCCTTCTTCGCCCACAAACACGTTGATCAACTCAAAAACCGCATCGGGTACGCCGTCGAACAGGCCCTGATAAAACTCGGCCACACGCTCCTGGCCTTTGTAAGTCTGGTTGGTGGCCATGATCTTGTACACCGGCTCGGCGCACAGGGTTTCCAACAGCCCTTCAATACTGCGCCGGTTCTCGGCCAGAACGTGCCGCTGCCACAAACGTCGATTTTGGTGAATCGTCATCGGCGGCCTCCCGCGTGAAGTGCCTAACTGTACCGCAAAGCCGGCGGGAAATCAATGGCCGCTTTTGACTTCTGCCCGGCGAAAATGGTATCATAAACGCCATGCCACGTTACTCCAACCGAAGCGCGGCGCGCACAACGCGCGCCACACGCAGCACGCGCAAGGCGCGCGATATGGCGGTGCGGCCCAAGCCCAGGCCCACCGCCAGCCGTCATCAAATCGGGTTGGTTATCGTTTTGGCCGTCGCCGGCACGCTGGCGCTGGCGGCGCTCAGTTCCGCGCGGGCGGGCAGTCTGCCGCCTGATACACCAACGACTGGCTTGATCGAGGCGGCCGCCGCCAATTCCACCCTGAACATCCGCGTGCCGACGCCGCTGCCGACGCCCACAGACACGCCGGAACCCACCTCCACGCCCGAACCGACGCCCACGCCCACGGCCACCCCCGTCCCAACAGTGCTGCCCACCGACTATCCCAAAGGCCCGTGGGTGGGCATCGTGGCCGGGCACTGGGGCAACGACTCCGGCGCAGATTGTCCCGACGGCACCACCGAAGTGCAGACCAACCTTGAAATTGCCAAGCGTGTGGTGGAGAAGTTGCGATCGCGCGGCATCTGGACCGATCTGCTGCAGGAGTTCGACGATCGGCTGAACGGCTACAAGGCCGATCTGCTGCTGTCGATTCACGCCGACTCGTGCCAGCCCATCGACGCCGATCCGCCGGCCAGCGGCTTCAAGGTCGCGCGCGCCGCTGCCAGCGCCATCCCCGGCACGGAAGATCGGCTGGTCAACTGTCTCAAGGACGAATATCAAAAAGCCACCGGCATGTACTTTCACGAGCACAGCATCACGCCGGACATGACGTCGTACCACTCGTTCTCTGAAGTCGATCCAAACACACCGGCGGCCATCATTGAAACCGGGTTTCTGTATCTCGATTACAACATCATCGTCAAGCAGCCCGACTTGCCCGCCACCGGCATTGCTAACGGCATCCTGTGCTTTTTGAGCGAGAAACCATGACCAAGACCGCTGCTCTATCTGTAAACCAACTCATCGCCTATGGCACGCGCCTCGCGCCGGACGATCCGGCCGCCGCGCGCAAATTCTTCGAGAAGGCCCTGAGTCGCGATCCCGATAACATCACGGCGCTGTTGTGGCTGGCCGGCCTGGCCGAAAACGGCGAAGACAGCCTGCGTTACGCGGTGCGCGTGCTGGAGATCGATCCGAAGAATGAGCGCGCCAAAGCGGCGATCCGCTGGGCGCGCAAACGCCCACGCGGGGCAGCATCAACCGATCGGGCCGCCGCTGCCCCGATCGGCGCCACCGCCGATCAAAGCCCGCTCGAAACAAAAACACCTGCACGCCAGGGTCGCGCCGCGTCGATCATCACCGGCTTGATCGCATTGATGGTGCTGTTGTGCGGAGCAGGCTTGAGCGTGTGGCTGATCGCGCAGCCGGCTTCGGCGGCCGCGAGCGCGGTGGCTCAGATCACGCCCACGGCCACGGCGCTGCCCACCGCCACCAGCACCCCCCTGCCCACGGCCACCCTGCCGCCGACGAGCACACCGCTGCCCGCGCCAACGGTCACGCCGCAGCC
>CAZKBQ010000088.1:0-17604 GCA_964550855.1 uncultured Anaerolineae bacterium | reverse complement strand
CATGCGGGCGCGCGGCGCCGCCGCCGCCCCGTCTGCCGCGCCACCGGCGGCGTCCAGCGGGGACGCGTATGTCGATCGGGTTGAGCGGGATCTGAAGGACTATTAGCGCAGTTTCCGTTTTGATTTACGCTCCCACGCGGTGTCATGCCTCGCGAAGCGGGCGGCTGTTGAGCAGCCATGCGCAGCCGGGCCACTGGAGGCCCGCTAAAAGCATGCGGGCATGACAGTGGCGTAAATCAAATAGGAATTCGTCTTAATGCCGGTGATTTAACCAGTCTGGAATGGATATGAGCGAAGTGACGTCTGAACCTGTCAACGAAGTTGAGGAGCCGGTCTCACCCCGATCGGCTGTAAAGCGCTATCTCGTTTTTGGCGTGATGGTGGTCTTCATCGGCTTCCTGGCCTGGGGGCTGTTTACGCGCAACCAGACGCAGCCCACCTCCGGCCCGGCGCCCGAATTTACGCTGACGCTGTACGACGGCTATCACGGCAATACGGCCGGTTCGCCGGTCAAGCTGTCGGACCTGCGCGGCAAGGTGGTGTTGATCAATTTTTGGGCGTCGTGGTGCATTCCCTGCGCCGACGAAGCCCCCGATCTGGAGGCCGCTTACCAGCTATACAAGGACAAGGGCGTGGTCTTTCTGGGCATCGACTGGCTGGACAACGAGGCGGACGCGCGCAACTACCTGAGCAAGTTCGGCATCACCTTTGCCAACGGCCCGGATTTGCAGACGAAGATCGGCCCCACCTACCGCATCAGCGGCGTGCCGGAAACGTACATCATCGACAAGCAGGGCAACGTGCGCTTCACCAAGATCAGCCCGGTGTCTGTGCCGGAGTTGAGCGCCGAGTTTGACAAACTGTTGAAAGAATAAGGGCCGGTCCGAAGCGGCCGTCACCGGCCGACCGTCCCGCCCCGACATCAAGAGAGAGTCTCGTGCAAATTGTCGCCATCCTCATCGGTATCGTATTGCTGGCCGTCATCGCCTACTACGTCAGCCGGCCGCTCGTCCGGCAGCGCGGCAGCCTGGACGTAACCGCCATCGTCACGCTGGAAGTGCAGCGCGATTCGCTCTATTCGCAGATCCGCGAACTGGATATGGATCACGCCACCGGCAAGACCAACGACGACGACTATCAGCGCGTGCGCGCAGAATTGGTGGCGCAGGCGGCTGACATCCTGAAGCGCATCGACGGCGCGGTGGCGGCCGCGCCCGTGACGCCGCCACCGGCCGACGACGTGGAAGCGCTCATCGCGGCCCGGCGTAAGCCGACAGCAGCGCCGAAGCCCGCCGACGATGTGGAAGCCTTGATCGCCGCCCGCCGCAAGCCCGCCGTTGCGCCCAAACCGGCCGTAGATGATGTGGAAGCGTTGATTGCGGCCCGGCGCAAATCAGCCGCGCCGGCGGCCTCTTTAACGGAGTCGGACATCGAGGCACAGATCGCGGCCCGCCGGAAGTCGGCTCCGGCCGCGCCGGTCGCCGAGTTGACGTGCCCCAATTGTGGCAAACCGGTTTCGGCCGATGATGCTTTTTGTGCCAAGTGCGGCGCGTCGCTGCGCGCCAGAACTGCTTCGCAAGCTTAACCTGTAGTTGGAGGAGAGGGATCTTGCCCGTTCACTTTTTGCGATCAGGTGACGGACGACAGCAGGTTGGACGTCGTTCGTCTTTCATTTCTATCGTGCTGATCAGCCTGACGGCCGCGCTGCTGTCAGCCTGTTCGCTGGCCTCGCCCGCCCCGATCGGGCAGGCCGGGGCAAACGGCGAAGTGGTGCAGCCGTCCGCGCCCTTCATGCAGAGCGGTCAACCTGCCCAGCCCATGGAACTGCCCACGCGCCGGCCCAACGCTCAGGCGGGCGCAGCGTTGTATCAGGAAAAGTGCATCCGCTGCCATGGCGCTGCGGGTCGCGGCGATGGCGAAGTCGCCGCGCAGATTCAGTCGCAGTTTGGCAAACCCGTGGCCGACCTCACTTCCGACGTGATCGCGCGCGCGCGGACACCTGAAGCGTGGTACAACGTCGTCGCCAACGGCAACCTGCAATCGGGCATGCCCGGCTTCGCCGGTTCGCTGGACGTGAATCAACGCTGGGACGTTATCGCCTACGCATGGACACTGGCCGCGCCGCAACGCCAGATCGATCTGGGCCAGCAAGTGTACGCCAAACAGTGCGTGCAGTGCCATGGTCAGACCGGCAAGGGCGATGGCCCCGACGCGAAAGGCACACTGCCGGATTTCACCCAATTCTCCACCTTCGCCTCAATTGAAGCGGGCAAGCTCGATCAGGCGCTGGCCTCCACGCACATCCCGTCGTTCGCCGGCACCACCAGCGAGCAGGAGCGCCGCGCGGTTGTCGATTACATCCGCACTCTGGCGTATGACTATGCCGGCTCGAGTGGCGTCGTTTCAGCGCAGGCCACGCCTGTCCCCGGCGCAGCCCCGGCCCCGACCGGTTCAGCTGCCCCCGGCGAAGCCATCAACATCACTGGCTATCTGGTCAACGGCACGGCCGGCCAGCCGGTGCCGGGCAATCTGCCCATCACGTTCTACGTATTCCCCGGCGGCACGGGTCAGACTGCCATCACCGAGACGTTCCAATCGGATGCCGAAGGCCGCTTTGTCATTTCATCGACACAGGCCAAACCGGGCGATCTGCTGGCGGCCACCACAACCTACAAAGACCTGAATTTCTTCAGCGAACTGGTGGACTACGCGCCGCGGGTGACCTTGCCCATCACAGTGTATGAAAGCTCGCCCGACGGCAGCGGCCTCAAAATCAGCACGCTGCACATTGTGGCCGTGCCGGGCGCCAACGGACTGGAAGTCAGCGAGATCGTCGTGTTGAATAATCCGACCGATCGCCTGATTGCGGGCTTCGGGCAACCCATTCTGACGCTGGGCCTGCCCAAAGACGCCACGCAGTTCAGCGTGGACACCAGCATGCGGACTGACACGCTGGTGCGCCAGGACAACACCCTGTTGTACTTCGATGCCGTGCCGGTGGGCGACAACGCCGCGCAGATCGTGTACCGCTACGTGCTGCCCAACGCGCCTTATTCGCTCGATCGGCCGCTGTTCCAGGACGTGGGCTCGGTGAACATGCTGGTGGAGGGCGAGCCGGGACAGGTCAACGTCAACAGCAGCCAGCTGACGGCGGCGGGCGTGCAGCCGATACAGGGCAGCACTTATCAACAATACCGCGCGACCGGCCTGACGGCGGGTACGAATTTGAGCGTATCCATCACGCCGCCGGGCGCGGGCGGGCTGGACTGGCGCATCATCGCCGGCATCGGCCTGGTGGTGGTGGGCTTGGGCGGCATCGTCCTGTGGCAGCGCGGCCGCTCGAAGGCGGCGGCCGCCCCTGTCCGCGCGACGGCCGGTCAACGCGAAGCCTTAATCGATCAGATCGCGGCGCTGGACGACGACTTCGAAGCGGGGCAGCTGGATGAAGTGAATTATCGGGCCCGGCGAGCGAAGTTGAAAGAGAAGTTGCTGAAGTTGATGAATGACGAGTAACGCCGCGTCGTACTCTGGCAGACACCGGCGCTTCACGGCGCGCGCATCGAGAACAGATCTTGATTCTGGCAAACAAGCTTACCAAGCAATTCGGCCCGGTCATGGCCTTACGCGGCATCGATCTGGACATCCGGCCCGGCGAATTCGTCACCATCGCCGGGCCGAACGGCGCCGGCAAGACGACGCTGCTTCGCATTCTGGCGACGCTCAGCCGCCCGACCGGTGGGCAGGTATCCATCGCCGGGCACGCGCTGCCCAAAGGCGCCGACGATGCGCGCCGGCAGATCGGCCTGCTGTCGCATCAGCCGCTGCTGTACGGCGATCTGACCGCCGAGGAAAATCTGCAATTCTTCGGGCGCATGTACGACGTGCCCGATCTGCATCGCCGCGCGCAGGAGCGGTTGGACGAGGTTGGCCTGCTGGAGCGGCGCGGGGATCGCACGCGCACGTTCTCACGCGGGATGCAACAGCGGCTGGCCATCGCGCGCGCGCTGCTGCACGATCCGTCGGTGGTGCTGCTGGACGAGCCGTTCACCGGGCTGGACCCGGAGGCCTCCGATCGGCTGGAGGCGCTGCTGCGGCAGATCAACGACGGCCGGCGCACAGTGGTGATGACCATTCATGATCTGGAGCGCGGCTGGGCGCTGTGTGACCGGGCGTTGGTCATCGCGCGCGGCAAGCTGGTATATGAGGCCCGCACCCGCGAGGTGGACGTGGCGATGTTTCGTTCCGAATTCAGACGGGTGACGGCCTGACATGACTTATCTTCGGAAAGTGTGGGCCATCGTCCGCAAGGATCTGACGACGGAATTGCGCTCGCGCGAGCTGCTCAGCACGATGGGGGCGTTTTCCGTGCTGGTGATTTTGCTGTTTGCTTTTGCCTTTGATCTGCGCGTGGCGCGCGCAGGCACGGTGGCGCCGGGGGCCTTGTGGTCGGTCATCGCTTTTGCGGGCATCTTGGGGCTGGGACGCTCGATCGGGTCTGAGATCGATCGGGGCGTGTTTGACGCGCTGCTGTTGACGCCGGTGGATCGCAGCGCCATCTTTTTCGGCAAGGCCGTGGGCATCATCCTGTTCATGTTCGTCGTGGAAGCGGCCATCCTGCCGCTGTTTGTGATCTTTTTCAATCTGCCGTTTCTGCAGCCGACGATCATCTTCATCGTGATGCTGGGCACGGCGGGTTACGGCGGCATCGGCACGCTGCTGTCCACGATGTCGGCGAACACGCGCCTGCGCGAGGTGCTGCTGCCGGTGCTGCTGCTGCCGATTGCGATTCCGGCGCTGCTGGCCGCGGTCAAGTGCACGTCGGGGGCGCTGGACGGCCGGCCGTTTGACGAATGGTCGAACTGGTTTGGCCTGCTGGTGGCGTTTGATCTGGTGATGGTGGGCGCGGCGTTTCTGGTGTACGAATACGTGGTGGAAGAGTAGTGACCAGCCGATGACGGCCTCTGACTTTGAAACCTGGCTGTTGAGCGCGACAGCGCCGCGCCTGCGGATGCTCGGTTATGAGTATGACGGCCGGTTGCGACTGGGCGAAGAGCTGTTTGGTTTTCGCAAGGCGCTGGGCGACGACGTGCACGCCGTGGTGCAGTTTCAGCGGCATCGGCTGCCCGACGACGAATTTACGATCAATTTGATCCGGGCGAAGTCGGCGGAGGTGGCGCCACACTTTTACGATGGCGATCCGGCGGCGCGCGGGGCGCGCCTGGGCCACGTGTTGTGGTTTGTGTGCGGCCGACGTGTGTACGCGCAGCCCGATCAGTGGTGGCAGCCGAACGATCTGCCGGGGTTGCTGGAAGAGTTGGAGCGCTGCGGCCTGCCGTGGCTGGAGGACGCGGTGGCCGTCAAGCCCTGGGAGATGCCGGCGCATCGCGGCCGCGAATTTGCGGAGGCTGTGCAGGCCGGCGTGGCGGCCGATTTTGCCACCGAGGGCTATCGGTTTGAGGTGCAGACGCTGGCGGGCGGCATGCCGTACCCGTATCTGGTGCGCGCTGCGCCCGATGGCGCCTTCGAGTTGATCGAGTTCCAGATCGTGTACGGGCTTGATCCGCAGAGTTTCACGTTTGACGTGCGGCTGCAGCGCAAGGCCACGGCTGATCCGCTGGATTATGGCGGCGCTTACAGCGCGTGGGCGGGCGCATCGCTGGGGCTGCTGCGCTGGCGCGACACGCATGCAACGGGTGAAGGCTATGCGCTGGCGGACGTGGCCGACGTGTTGTGGCGGTACGCGTCGCGCGCGGAACTGGATGAGGCGCTGCGCGATGCGGCGGCCCAGATCAGGCGACTGGCTTTGCCCTGGCTGGCGGCTGCGGGTCAATCAACGGTGTTACAATAGATTCAATCCGCGGGGAGGAGAATGAGCCGATGACTCAAGCACGCAAATTCGATGTGACGCTCTTGTTGCTCATCGCGGCGGGCCTGCTGATCGCCGTGGCGATCTACCTGGCATTCGGGTACGCGCCCACTGCCGATCGGCTGTCGGGCGGCGATGTGCAGCGTATCTTCTACTTCCACGTGGGCATCGCGTGGATCGCGGGCCTGGCGTTATTCGTCACGTTCGTCTGCGGCATCCTGTATCTGGCGCGGGGTGAACAACGCAAGTACGACATCATCGCCTCGGCCTCGGTGGAAATCGGCGTGGTGTTCGGCGTGATGGTGCTGCTGTCGGGCATGTTGTGGGCGCGCCCGGTGTGGAACACGTGGTGGACATGGGATCCGCGCCTGACGACGACGGCCATTACGGAGTTCATCTACGTGGCCTATCTGATGCTGCGCAGCGCGATCGACGATCCGCAGCGACGGGCGCGCTTCAGCGCCGTGTACGGCATCATCGGTTTTGCCAGCGTCCCGATTACTTATTTTTCCACCCGCTGGTTCAACACCATCCATCCCGATCTGGGGCAATCGCCCGGCTTCGGGTTGACGCCCAACATGCGCCCGGCCATGTTCGTGTCGCTGGCGGCCTTCACGCTGGTGTACATCCTGCTGGTCGCGGCGCGGGCGCGCGTGGAGCGCACCGCCGATGAAGTGGCGCAGTTGAAGCAGGAAATTGTGAACGTCTGAGGAACCGCGAGTCATTCGCCCTGAACGACGGGCCGGCGGCCATGAACAACCGATGACGTTCGTTGACCGCTGCCCGGCTCAATCTGGAGACTGCCATGAGCCCTGAAATGACCAACATCGCTTCGTATTTGATTCCGGCCTACATCGTCTTCTGGCTGATTACGTTCCTGTACATCTTCAGCATCCGGTCGCGGCAGAAGAACGTGGAGAAAGACATCGAGACGCTGCGCCTGCTGGTGGAGAAGAAGCAAAAAGACAGCGGCCAGTAACCGCGGCCGGGCTGGCGCATCTAATCAGTATCTTGTTGAGGAGTTGGTGACATGACGACCAGCGCAGTGCCGGTGCGCAAGCCGCTGACGTTTGCGGTGCGCTTTCAAACCTTTAGTCACGCCCTGTTGTTCGTGCTGGGCATGGCCATCGTGATCGTCTTCGGCTTTGGCGGCGCGGCCACGCTGTTGGGCGGGGCGCTGCGCGACTACAGCGCAGTGATCTCGCAAGTGGGCGGGGCGCTGGTGGTCGTCTTTGGCCTGCACACTCTGGGCATCATCAGGATTCCGTTCCTCGACTACGATACACGCAAACCGTACAGCCCCGGCGCCAGCTATGGCTCGTCGGTGCTGATGGGCGTGTTCTTTGCGGCGGGCTGGTCGCCCTGCATCGGGCCGATCTTCGGCGCGATCATCACGCTGGGCCTCAGCCAGGATCAGGTGGGCATTGCCATGATTCTGGCGGCTGCGTACGCCGTGGGGCTGGGCCTGCCGTTCGTGCTGCTGGGCCTGATCGTCGATCGGGCGACCGGCGTGCTCCGCCGGCTGCGTCGCTACATCCGCGTGTTTGAGATCGTGAGCGGCGTTTTCCTCATTGTGTTGGGCGTGTTGTTGTTCAGCGGGCAGATGACGCGCTTCGCTCAGTTGGCCTCCGGCTCCGAGGCGGCCCTGAATACCGTGGCCATCGAAGAGGGGCTCGTCGCCAACATGACCGGCAATCCCACCATCCCGATCGCGCTGTTTGCCGGCCTGTTGTCCTTCCTCTCGCCGTGCGTGCTGCCGCTGGTGCCGGCGTACTTGGGCTATCTAGGCGGCCGCGCCGTGAGTCAGATCGCCACGGAAAAACCGGCGGCTTGAGATGGACGAGCTGCCCGCTGCCCGTCCGGGTTGGGTGCGCGCCCTGCCGTTGATCGCCTCGATCCTGGCGGTACTCATCGGCGCGCTGTTGCTTGTGCTGCCCTCAGTCGCGCCGAATAATCCGTCGGGCCGGTCAACGGCCGCTTCATCCTCGTCGGCCTTGCTGACGGGCCAGTCCGGCGGATTGGGCCGTCTGCCCAAAGAAGGTGAAGTCGTGCCCGATTTCCAGCTGGGCACGCTGGCCGGCGGCACGATCCGCGTGTCCGAGCTGCGCGGCTCACCGGTGATCATCAACTTCTGGGCCACGTGGTGCGGGCCGTGCAAGCAGGAGATGCCGTTCCTGGTGGACGCCTACAACTGGAACAAAGGGCGCGGTCTGCGCGTGCTGGCGGTTGATTCAGTGGCGTTCGACAACCTCGACGACATCAAGGCTTTCGTCGGCCGGTATCATATGGATTTTGATATTGTGCTGGACACCGACGATAAGATCAGTTCCGACTGGGCGATCATGGGCCTGCCGACGTCGTTCTTCATTCGCGCGGACGGCACCATCGCCAAAGTGCACGTAGGCCAGATGACGGTCGATCAGGTGGGCGATTACCTGAAGTTGATCATGCCGCCGGGCTGACGGCGGCTGCCGGCCGGTTACGGGCGTCTTCGCGCGCGAAGACGCCCGTGTTTTTTGCGCGGCGCTTGCCCTCTCGCCTCATTAGCGGGATAATAACGCCCATGACAGACACGCCCCAACCCGCCGAACAACCGCCTGATCGCAGCGAGGTTGACATCCGCGCGAGTGAAGTCAACATCGGCGGCGATGTCGTGGGGCGCGACAAGATCATCAGCGTGGGCGACGATCTGATTCAGGGCAACGTCACCAACGTCACGCAGATCGGCTTTACGCCCGAGGCGGTGCGCCGCCTGATCATCACCGTGGGCGTGTTGGTGGCGGCCACTGCCGCCTGTTTTTTTGCCGGCGGCATTCTCATCGGCGGCGCGGCCATTGCCGCGCTCAACCGCCCGATCGATTCCAATCCCGGCTCATCGGCGGAGTTTCAGCAGGGCCTGGACGAGATCGCCGCGCGGCCGGCCGGTCAGGAGTTCCGCATCTCATTTACCGAGGAGCAGCTCAGTTCATACATCCGTTTTGGGCTGGGGCCGCAGTTGGGGTTGAGCAACGGGCGCGCCCGGATTTTGCCTGACGGCCGGGTGGTGTTTTACGGCAGCTGGTCGGGGCTGGCCGGTCTGCCCGTGATGGTCACGTGTTCCATTCAAACCGACACCGAGCAGATTTTCAAGATCGACAGCGCGGCGGTGCAAATCGTCCCGCTCTCGCTGCTCAATGCCAACACCGTCTCCAATGTGGGTTGGACGCCGGCCCCGAACTTTTTTGCGCAGCCGCTCGTCGATGGGATCAACGCGCAACTGAGTCAATACTTTGTGGTGACGCAGCCGTTATCGCCCGGTTCGGGCGGCGCGGCCGGCGGCTTCTTCAACTTGCAGGTCAGGGCCAGATAGCATGGCGGGTACCATTGCGCTGGTTGGCGCAGGCGAATTTCTGGACACGATGTCGGCCATCGATCGACAGCTGCTCGATCGGGCGGGCGGCAGCCGCGTAACCATCCTGCCCACGGCCTCCGCACCCGATGGTGCAGGCGTGCCCGATCGGTGGATGCGCATGGGCGTGGATCATTTCACCCGACTGGGCGCGCAGGCCGAAGGGTTGCCCGTGCTCGATCGGTCTGACGCCGACGACGAGGATTTTGCCGCGCGCGTGGCCGCGTCGAACCTGGTGTACTTTTCCGGCGGCAAGCCAGACTATCTGTACACCACGCTGGCCGACACCAAAGTCTGGGCCGCCGTGCAGGCCGTGCTCGATCGGGGCGGCGTGGTGGCCGGCTGCAGCGCGGGCGCGATGATCATGGGCGGCTATGTGCCCGCCTTCACGGCGCGATGGGGTGTGCCGCTGATCTCGCGCTGGCAGCCCGCGTTCGGCCTGATTCCGCAGGCCGTTGTCGTGCCGCACTATAATGAGTTCCCCGAAGTCATGGTCAACCTGATGTTTGGCCGCCGGCCGGCCGGCACCTTCGTCATCGGCGTCGATGCGCACACCGCGCTCATCGGCCTGAACGGGCAGTGGCAGGCCGCTGGCGCGGGGCGCGTCACCGTGCGCCACGGCCACGCCGTCAAGCGCTATACGGCCGGCCAGGCCGTTGAACTTTCGTCGTAAACGGAGCCGAGTGTGTCACTGAATTTTCTGCACGAGCGTCTGGCCACCGCCATGGTGTTGTTTGCCGCCATCGCGGGCATCTATGGCCTGGTGGAATATTTTCGCAAACGGCCGGTTTCGCCCAATTACTGGGGCATCATCGTCGTGGGCAACCTGCTGGCGGTGGGGCAGGGCATTATCGGCCTGATCCTGGCGCTGGGCGGCGGCGAGCCGGCACGCGGCATCATCCACATCCTGTATGGCGTCGTCGCGCTGAGCTGGATCCCGCTCATCAACTTCGTCGGCGGCTGGGTCAACAAGGACAAACAGCCGCGCCGCGAGACGCTCATCGTCGCGCTGATCTCACTGTTTGAAGCCGGCATCGCGCTGCGCGCCATCACCACCGCCACCGTGTCCGGCCCGGGCCTGCTGTGAACCGACATGACCGAGGATAGTCCGAAACTTCTCGTAGTCGATGACTCGCCGCAAGTGTGCAAGGCGCTGGGCGATGTGCTCAAAGCGTCCGGCTACGTGGTGCGCACCGCGCCCAGCGGCGAGCGCGCCCTGCAGATCGCCGAGACCGATCGCTTCGATCTGGTGATCACCGATCTGAAGATGACGGGCATGAGCGGCCTGGACCTGGCCCGGCGCATCTTCGAACTGATGCCCGGCGTGCCGGTGGTCATGCTCACCGGCTTTGGCGACATGGACGCCGTGATTACCGCACTCCGATCGGGCATTGCCGACTTCCTGAAAAAGCCGTTTTCGATCGACGAAGTGCTCTCGGTGGTCAAGCGCGAACTGGCGAAAAGTCCCGCGCGCGCCATCCCGGCAGTACTCCCCGCCCGATTGGACACCCCGGCCGAACGGCCCCCGCGCGTTTACATCTTCAACCAGCGCGACCTCGAACAGATCGAAGCCGTCCTGTCCAAACTCCGCGCGCAGGCCACCGCCGAATCGGCGCTGCTGGTGGAACAGGCCGGCTACGTCATCGCCGCCAAAGGGCTGGTCAGCGCCGCCGATCTGGAGCCGATCTCCAACCTCATCGCGGGTGCGCGCAGCACATCGGCTTCGCTGGCTTCGCTATTGGGCGAACCCCAGGATTTCTCCACCAGTTACATGGAGGGTCAGCGCGTCAGTGTATACACCACGGCGCTGGGCCGCGGCCTGTATCTGGTCGTCATCGTGCCCAAAGGCACCAAGCAGGGTCTGGTGTGGCTGTACGCCAAAGAGTCGGCGCTGGAGATCGATCGCATCGTGCAGCGCGCCGCCGAATCCATGCAAAAACAGCTGGGCCGCACGGTGAGCGCGGCCGACACCGAGGCACTGCATCAGGAGATGGCTGCGCAAAAAGTGCAAAACGTCTTCGAGCCGCCGGCCGAAGCAAAGCCGGCGGCGTCGCGCGCTACCACGCGGCCGCTCGGCACGGTTTCCACGTTCAACTTCAAGAAGAATCAACCCGCGCCTGAGATCGTGGCCAACCGGCCCGAACCGCCCGCGTCGTCCCAGCCGGCGATGGAAGAAGAACCGGCCGAGCCGGCTGCCGCGCTGAGCTTTGAAGAGGCGCAGCGGCTGGGGCTATTGTCGAACTTTGAGATCGATCAGATCGATCAATCGCCGGCCGCCGAACAACCGCCCGAGCAAGCCGCCCCCGCCGGCCTCACCCCCGATCGGTTTGAAGCCGCCCTCAAGAGCGGCCTGCTCAATTTTGGTTCCAGCTCAGCTGCGCCGGACTCTGACGCCGAGTCCTGAAGCAGGCCGGCAGCGCCACCGAAAGCCACCCGCGTTGGTGTCAGACCCGCGCCGATGAGCAGTGTGATTTTCGGATAAAGGATCGATCACGTTGAAGCGGCAGCAACATCGAGAACTTGCGTATTACCAGTTTGACGCGCTGTCCGGCGCGTCAGAGCTGTATCACGGCGTCTTCACGCGGCGCGGCGGTGTAAGCCGCGCGCCGTTCCAGTCGCTAAACCTGTCGCGGTCGGTCGGCGACGAAGCCGAAGCGGTGGCGGAGAACAATCGCCGCATGCTGGCCGTATTCGATCAGACGCCCGATCGGGCCACCACCGCCTGGCTGGTACACGGCAAAACCGTGGGCGTGGTGGAGGCCGGCGATGCCGGCCATTATCGTGCCGACACCGACGCCATCGTCACGCGGCAGCGCGGCCTGGCGCTGACCATGCGCTTTGCCGACTGTGTGCCGATCGTGTTCTATGATGCGCGGCAGCACGCCGTCGGACTGGCGCACGCGGGCTGGCGCGGCGTGGCCGAAAACGTCACGGCCGCCACGGTCGAGGCCCTGCAAGCCGCCTTTGGCAGTGACCCGCGCGATGTCTGGGCCGGCATCGGGCCGTGCATCAGTGTCGATCACTATCGTGTGGGGCCGGAAGTCATCGAAGCCGTAAGCGCCGCCGTGCCGGCGGCCGCCCCGATCGTTCAGCGCCGCCCCGACGGTTCCACGCACCTCGATCTGAACGCGGCGGTGGCCGCGCAGCTGCGCGCCTGCGGCGTCACGCAGATCGAAGACGCGCAGCTGTGCACGGCCAGCCGCACCGACGAATGGTTTTCACATCGCGCCGAACACGGCCGGACCGGTCGCTTCGGCGTGGTTATCGGACTGCGATGACACTTCAGCATAATCTGCAGCGAGTGCAAGATCGCATCGCAGCCGCGGCGGTCCGCGCCGGGCGCGATCCGGCGTCGGTCACGCTGGTGGCGGTGAGCAAAACGCAGCCGGTGGAACAGCTCATTCGGGCTTACGAGTTGGGCGTGCGCCACTTCGGCGAGAATCGCGTGGAAGAAGCCGCCCCCAAGATCGCCGCCTTCCGAAGGGCAGTGACGGATCCGTCGGTGGTGTTCCACATGATCGGGCACGTGCAGAGCCGCAAAGCTGACGATGTGGCGGCGTTGTTCGATCGCGTTCATTCGGTGGATAGCGTAAAATTACTGGAGCGCTTGGCGCGCTTCGCCGGCCGGCGCGCCGCGCCGCTGCCGGTCTTGCTGGAAGTCAACGTCTCCGGCGAGGCCAGCAAATATGGCTTCGACGCGACCCGCCGCGACGAGATCAACGCGGCCGTTGAGGCCGCGGCCCGTCTGGAGCGGGTGCGACTCGACGGGCTGATGACGATGGCGCCGATCGTGACGCAAGCCGAGCTGGCGCGGCCGGTGTTCCGGGCGCTGCGTGAATTGCGCGACGAACTGGCGGCGCGTTACCCGGCGGTCGATCTGCCGCAGCTGTCGATGGGCATGACCGACGATTTTGAAGTCGCGGTGGAAGAAGGCGCCACACTGGTGCGCGTGGGCCGCGCAATCTTTGGTGAAAGGTAGATTGAAGTCAAATGCAAATCATCGGTATCGTACAGTTTATTTTCGAAGCCTATTCCTTCATCCTGCTGGGGCGCGTGCTGCTATCGTGGCTGCCGATCGATCCGTACAATCCCATCGCGCGGGTGCTGTATCAGTTGACCGAACCGGTGCTGGCGCCCATTCGACGGTTGCTGCCGCCGGCGGGCATGATGGACTTCAGCCCGATTGTGGCCTTTATCCTGCTGATCATAGTCGAGCGGGTGGTGATCGCGATGCTGGCTTCGACGCTGCGATGACGCCTCGTTCCGGGGATCGGCCCGTGGCTGCCGCCCCCGACGGCGTGCTGCTGGCCGTGCGAGTGGTGCCGCGCTCAAGCCGGAATCAGGTCGTGGGCAGCGACGGCGACGCGATCAAGATCAGGCTCACCGCGCCGCCGGTGGAGGGCGCGGCCAACGCGGCGCTGATCACGTGCGTGGCCGCGTGGCTCAAGGTGCGCAGTCGTGCGGTCTCCATCGTCAGTGGGGACAAAGCGCGGCGCAAGCGCGTGCACGTGCAGGGGGTGAGCGTGGCCGAAGTGGAAGCGCGGCTGGCGCAGGCAGACAGTGCGCCGGCCACGCGCGAGAAATCGTGACCGGCCGCGTTTATCGTCGGGGATGTTGTCCCAGCATCGCCCGCCCGATTTGACTCCATTTTTTGAGCGCGCGCTGTTGGGCGTCAGGCTCCGCGCTGGGAAAGTCGACATTGCGTTCCAGCAGCAGCACGTCGATCAGATACGAGATCATCCGGGCATCCACGTCGTCGTCGGTTTCGCGATATTGTTCCGGGTCACGATTGACCTCGGCCTCGATCATGCGATACGTGTCGCCCTCGTAAGCGAATCGCACGCGGTAGATGCAGTTCCCGGTCCAACTCCGATGGAAGGCTAGCGTGTCATTCTCCCAGTAAATAAACCACTTGTCTTCCATCTCTTCAGGCACCAGCCCCCGCTGCAGGCGCTGAATCTCCGGCAGCGAAAAACGCCGATCCAGAGAAATCGTGGCGCGCTGTGAGGGCAGCGCGTTCGTCAGCCAGTCGGCCGGTGTGGCGCGCCGGGTGGCTTGTTCCTCAGGGCGGCTCATTGTCGTTCAATCAAATCCAGCAGGACGTCGTACACATACGTCGTGCGCTGCTGCGGCTGCTGCGGATCGATCAGATCGTGCAGCAGGCCGTCGCTCTGCGGAAACTCAAACGTGCGCACGTTGTCTGCGCCGGCGGCGCGCCACGCCGCCACCAGCCTGGCCGCGCCCCGATTGTCCACGGCCTCGTCATTGGCGTTCGTCACCACCAGCACCCGTCGGGCCGCCGGAGCCGATCGGGCGGCCGCGGCCTGAACTTCCCGGCCCAGGCGCAAGATGTGCGCCAGCCCGTGCGTGGCATAGCGTTGATACTGATGCGCGGGGCCGGGCGCCTTCGCTTTCAGGGTCGGATCCCACCAGCGCATGATATTGGGCACGCGCAGCGCCGCCTCGCCGACCAGTTGAGTCAGCGGCAGCGGCACCACTCTAAAGGCCAGCGCCGGCGCAATGATCACCGCCAGATCGATCTCCCGGTGATGCTGGGCCAGCCACGCCGTCATCACGCCGCCCATGGACAGGCCCATCACCATCAACCGCTCGCCCAGCCCGCCGGCCACATCGACGGCGCGCTCTGCCGCCTCGCGCAGCTCAGCGGCCGTCAGCCGCGCGTGGTCGGTCGCCAGCGGATCAGGCAACCCGTGATGCGGCGCACGCGGCAGGAATACGTTATAGCCCGCCTCAAACAGCAGCCGCCCAAACGCCGCAAACTGCTGCGGCGCGTTGGTAAAGCCGTGAAACAAAACCGCCGTTCGCTCGGCAGGATAGCCGTGTGTCATTAACTGCGTGCGTCCGCTTGGCCGCAAGTGTGCCGGCTCATGCGCCTGCCAGCCCTTAATGCGCCGCTCAGACTCGATGTACCGCGTGATGGTCTCTGGCCTGCCCTCGGTTCGTTCAGTCGTCACGATTCAATCCCATCCGTCAGAGTGACTCTCGCACAATCTGCAAGCCAACGTTCAAGCACATCGACGCCGGCCCGTGATAATTGACCGCGTCCGATCGGGCGTCTCCGGTGCGGCCAAGAGATCATTCGCCAATCCCGATCGATCTTCTCACCTTGGAATCGCCCGTCCGACCCGTTCTCCAATCGTTTCCAGCGCTTCAAAGGCCGCATCGCGCACCGCACCGTCCGCATCGGCCAGCAGCCCGCGCAGCGTGTCGTGGTGCGACAGGTCGCCCATATACTGCAGCGTCCGCAGCGCTGCCAGCCGCACTGGCCGGTCACCCTCAGCCAGCGCCCGCAGCAGCGCCTGCATGGCCTGTCGGCCCACGCCAATGCCGATGCCCTGCCGCGCCGCCCATTCCACCAGCCAGCCCTGCTGATCGATGACGACCGGCGTCAGGTCCAACGGCGGCGTGTCCGTCGGCGGCCGCTGGCGGGCCTGCATCAGGCCCAATGCGTCCGTCGCCGCCGATCGCACAAACCACTGTGTATCATCTCGCTCCAGCCGGCGCAGCCGCTCGCGCGCCCACTCCTGGTTCACGGCCGCCAGACCATACGCCGCCGCGCGCCGCACTTTCAAGTCCTCTTCGTCGGCGCCTTCACGCAAAATTTGATGACCCTCTTCGCCGCAGTGCGCCAGCAGCTCGGCCGCCAGCCGACGTGTATCCTCGTCGGCTTCCACCAGCAATCGGATCAGCTGCTCCACGGCAGCATACACTCCGTCGCGGGCCAGCTGACCCAGTGCCTCCACCGCGACCCGGCGCACCTCTGCCGCCGAGTCGTTGAGTGCAGCCGCAAACAACGGCAGATCAGCCTCGCGGCCCAGCTGCTGCAGGCCCTGCAGTCCCAGCGCTCGCACCGCGCTATCGGGATGAGACAGCAGCCGTTTGAGCAAATAGGGCAGGCCCTTATCGCGCGTGACCAGCAGGCCGCGCAGCGCCCGCGCACGCAGCGACCCGAACTGCTGCGGCTGCACCAGCACGCGCGCCAGTTCGCCCATCACACGGCTGCGCCACGGCGCATCGGGATGTCCTTCGCCCGTCCAGCGCGCCGCCCGCCACAAGTGCTGTCGGCCCAAATCGTCGGGCGCGGCCAGCCCCTGTCGCACCAGCTCGGCCGGGTCGGTCAGCGCGGCGTAAAAATCCAGCACACCGGCCCCGTGAGCGGCATCGAGGTCTGGCGTCAACGCTGCCCCGGTGTTCAGCGCGTGGCGTGCGGCCAGGTAGGCGGCCACTTCGCCATGTGTAAACGTCCAGCCGTCCACACCGAATGGCCGCAGCACTCCGGCCCGATCGAGCACTTCATGAGCAATTTCGGCCGTCACTTCGGCGCGCCTGGCTGCCTCTTCGGGCGTGCCCGTCACCAGCTCAGCCCCGGCCGCCTGGGTCAATTCTTCAAACGTAAACTCCACGCGATTCGACTGAAAAGCCGTCCACGCCAACCGCCCCAGGATCGATTTGATCTTGTCGGGCGGCAATTTGACTTTCGCCGGATCGCCTTCCAGCCGCCGATCGATCCACTGCTCGTACACGGCCACCCGGCTGGCCGGCAGCGCCGCGCGCGCGTGCCACGCCCCGGCGGCCAGCGCCAGATCGATCGGGCGTGGGGTCAGCCCGCCCAGCTGCCGCAAGCCGCCCGCCAGCACCTGTCGATCTTGCTTGCCGCCTTTCACCACTTCGATCCATTTGCCCGCATACGTGTCGATGTCGTCCGGCGTCCAGTCGGCCAGCGCCAGCGCGGCGAAGCCCAGGTTGTGCAGCGGCCCGTAGCCCGTCGGGCCAGCGGCGATGATCACCGCGCACTCAGGATAACTACTGAGCAGCGCCGCCAGCCACGTCGCGCAGGTCAGCTGCTGCGCGGGGGTCAGCCCGTCGAAGCCGTCCAACAGTAGCAGGGCCGCATCGGCGCGCAGCCGGCTGCTGATGAGCCGGGCCGCATTGGGCGCGATCAAGCGCGGCAGATGCGTCGTCGCGCCGTCCAGCAGCGCTGGCAGCGCATTGGCGGCGCTGGCCGCCGCCCAATCGATCTCGGCCAGATCCACCCACACCGGCAGCCGCTCGCGATCCAGTCCCAGCGCACTTTGCGCCTGTCGCGCCAGATGCAGCCGCGCGATCTGGCTCAAGACCGTGGTGCGGCCCGCGCCGGCTGAGCCGGTGATCGCCAGCCGGCGCGCGCTGCGCAGGGCGCGGCTCAACGTCACGGCTTCAGGCGCGGCGGCATCATCGGGGGTCAGCGTGGGGCGCGGCGGAGGCGGCACGAACCGCACCGGTACGTACAGTGCGTCGAAGGCCGCGTCGCCGCCGGCGGCGTGCAGCTGATCCAGATGCGTGCGCAGCG
>CAZKBQ010000087.1:0-17620 GCA_964550855.1 uncultured Anaerolineae bacterium | reverse complement strand
CTTGGTCAGGTTCAGCAGCAGCCAGGCCGTGTTGGCCGAGAGCATGTACGGCGGCTCAGAGTAATAGGTCTCCACGCCGTAGCCGCCGCGCACCAGCTGTGCGATGCCGGGCAGGAAGTTGTTGCTCAGGTCCAGGCCGCCCTGCAGCACCATGCCCAGCGCCACGTCGTTGCTGCCGTTGACGATGTCCACGATGCGCTTGGGCTTGGGATCCAGGTTCAGCGCGCTCTTGCCCCACCAGTTGTCGTTCTTCACCCAGATCATGCGGCTCTGATCGTAGCTGTCAAACTTGTACGGGCCCGAGCCGACGGGGTTCTCGTTGGCGCCGGAGACGATGGCGTCGGTGGAGAACGTGGACCAGATGTGCTGCGGCACGATAGCCGTGGTGTACAGCGTATTACCCCACTGCTGATACAGCGTGGTCTTGAAGTTGAACTTCAGAGTGTAATCATCCACCTGATCGATGCTGTCCAGGTAGCGCCACACCGTGCTGATGTTGACCGGCGCCGACTTGCCGATTTCGAAGGTGAACTTCACATCTGCGGCGGTCAGCGGCTGGCCGTCCGACCAGGTGACGCCCTTGCGCACCTTCATCTCATACACCGTGTCGCTGGTCCACGTGCCGCTCTCCGCCAGCCACGGCAGATACTCATTCTTCAGCGGATCATAAATGAAGGCCGTCTCATACACCAGGCCGATGGTGCCCATGGCGTAGCCGCCCAGGTTGAACGGATTCCAGCTGGACGGTGGCCCCCACTGCGTGCCGCTGGTATACAACGTCTCGTTGCGCGCGTACGTCTCGGCCGCCGGCGCGGCGGGCACCGGCGTCGGCGTCAGCACCACTTCTTTCACCACTTCTTTGGGAACTTCCACCGTTTGCACGATGGTCTGCGGAGTCGGGGCCGCAGCCGGCGCGCAGGCTGCCAGCAACAGGCCGATGACAACCAACCCGCTCACGAGTGTTACACTGACCTTACGCATGACTTTGCTCCTTTTCTCCTCTGGTGATTGGGACGTTCACGATCACAACAGTTGCACTGCACCGGCGACGAAACAAGGTAGTAAAGTGGCGCGCATTGACCTCCTGCAGATGTAGCAACAGCACCCGCTCAGCCGGCGCCGCAACTCGAGCGGACAATCAACTCGGTAGGCAGAATGACATGGCGGGGCTGCGGCTCTGGATGTTCAATCAAGTCGGCCAGCGTCTCCATGGCCACCAGGCCCATGCGAGAGATTGGCTGGCGAATGGTGGTTAACGGCGGATCAGAATGTTCCGCGAAGGGAATATCGTCATAGCCCACAACAGCGACATCGCGGGGCACCTGCCGGCCGGCATCGCGCAAGGCACGCAGCGCGCCGGCCGCCATGGCATCGCTGGCCGCAAAGACCGCGTCGGGCGACTGCGGCAGCAGCGCTTGCATGCCCAGATAACCGCCCGCCTCGGTGTTATCGCCGATCGCAATCAACGCCGGATCAACTTCGAGACCGGCGGCCTGCAGCGCCCGGCGATAACCGGCCAGACGATCCACCCCGGCGATCATGTTCTGCGGGCCGCTGATGGTGGCGATGCGCCGGCGGCCCAGCCGCAGCAAGTGCTCAACGGCCGTCTGCGCGCCCGATTGGTTATCGACATCCACATAGTTCACACTGTTGTCCGTGGGATGACGGCCCACCAGGATAAACGGCAGATCGCCCTCGATCAGCGCCTGCACCAGTGAATCGTTGGTCAGCATCGACGCCACGATCACACCATCGATCAGACCGTTGTACATGATCTTGCGAATCTGGCGGCGCTCATATTCCGGCTCGGCCAGCCACAGCATCACCGAATAATCGCGGGCGTTGGCGGCCGACGAGACACCTTGTGTAAAGAGTGGAAAGTACGGGTCGGTGAACAGCGCCGACACACCCATGGGGATGACCAGGCCGATGACCTGCGTGCGCCCGGCGGCCAGACCGCGCGCGGCCGCGTTCGGCTCGTAGTTGACACGCTTGACCACCTGCATCACTCTGGCCCGCGTGGTGTCGCTGACATTGGGATCGTTGTTGATGACGCGCGATACCGTCGAGCGGGACACGCCACTGAGCCGCGCAATCTGCTCCAGGTTCATGACGCCCTCTGATTATTGGGAGCGCTCCCAAAAGAAATGACAGAAAATTATCAAAGTCGAGTCGAACGCGAACCAAATTAAAACGCGCAGCAGTGAACAGCCGGTGAAAGACTTAGATTTGTGAGGAAAAACCCGGTAAATTCTCGAAGAAATGCCCTGCCCGCCCGGCCCGGCCGACAGCCGGCCAAACACCGCCGGCGCCCGCCAATCCGGCGAACGAGATCGGAGCAGCAGCCCAAACAACTTGGGAGCGCTCCCATTAAACATATAATACAGCTGATCTGGGGCTTGTCAAGAGGCAATTTGAGGCCAAGCGAAAAGTCGAGACAAAAAGGGGCCGCCCACGGTGAGTGGGCGGCCCGGGCAGACTATTCAATTACTCGTTTGTCCGATGTCGGTTGGCAGCGCGCCGGCGGGTGACACCACCCTGCTCTCACCGCCGAAGCCGCTCCAACACGGGGCGCAGACGAGTCCGCTCTAATCTCAACATTTATTCCTGTTCTGCCGGCGCTGCAGAAGCGGGTAAAGCATGTGCGCCGGAGGGGGCGACTCACCCTCCACAACTTCCCGCGAACCAGGCTGATACGGATGCTTCTGCCGGTGCCGGCCGCCGCGTGGGGCACCCCGAGGGGTGAATCCGACTGATGAACCACGCGGATGCTTTGACCAAAACAACGACCGCGGGTCAAAGTCATCGCTGCGGCCGCAGGCCGGAGCCGTTAAACAGCAGACAGGTGGTTTGGGTACTCGTGACGCCGCTCAGTCGAACATCGGACTCGCGTTTTCCGGTGGTTCGACATGTGTCAGCAAATTTATCGAGCCTCCTTTCCTGCTACGCTTGATGCGTCGGTGGTTTACTCCGCTACTGACGCGACGAACCGGGGATGGATCGTGCGCCGACTCGCGAGGTACTAAAGTGATAACATACCGAGCTGGATAAGACAATGATCCAGAGTACTATCGAATGTCCTATTTGGCTTTGAGAAATGCAGCGCATTCCAAAGCCGACCCAAACGCCGCGCCTCAATTGTGCGCAGCGTCACCGTTTATTCCAGTGATCCGAAGGAACCGTCGGGCCGACGAGGCAACGATCGGATGTGCCGGATGGCGTCGCGATTGAGCGGGCCGTAGATGTGAGGATACAGCACGCCGTCGGCGCCGGGTTCGTACTTGATTTCAGATCGAACGGCGTCTTCATCGATGACGAGGACGCGCAGCGTGTCCGGCTCCGTTTCATAATAGCGGTTGGCGACGATGGTGAGCTGCGCTTCGCCGCGCGTGCAATGAATGAAGCCTTCGCGTGCAAAACCGGCGGGCGTGTAAGGCCGATCGGGCGGCTGAGCGCGCAGATAGCCGTCTTGAACGAGATGGTAGATCAGCCCCATGGTCAGTTCGCTTCCAGGCTTTCCAGTTCGTCGATCCAGCCTTTGATGACTTCGAAGCCGCCCTGCCAGAAGTCGGGCGAGGTGACGTCGATGCCGGCTTCGGTGAGGATGTCGGCGGGCGCTTTGGATCCGCCGTATGACAGGATTTTCAGGTACCTGGGCACAAACGACGGCCCTTCGGCACGGTAGGTTTGATAGAGCGCCAGCACCAACAGCTGCCCGAAGCTGTAGGCGTAGGTGTAGAAGGGCGTGTGGTAGATGTGCGGGATGGAGATCCATTCCCAGCGGAACTCGTCGCTGAGTTCAACAGCGTCGCCGAATTGCTCTTGCAGGTTGGCGCGGTACCGATCGGCGATCTCTTCCACCGAGCGGCCGTCCACCACCAGCTGATGCGCCTCGCGCTCGAATAACGTGAAGTAAGCCTGACGCTGCACGGTGGCATAAGCGTCGTCGATCTTGTTGGCGAGGATGTCGCGGCGCACGGCCGGGTCGGTTTCGTCGCGCAGCAGGCGGTCGGTGAGCAGCTGTTCCGCAAAGACCGAGGCGGTCTCGGCCAGGGGCAGCGAAGCGTGGAAGGTCAGCACGGAATGATCGGCGGCGAGGACGCTGTGGATGGCGTGCCCTAGTTCGTGCGCGAGCGTGGAGACATCGCGCGCGCGGTTGGCGAAGTTGACCATGACCCACGGGGTGACGCCGGGCAGCACGCCGTAGCAGAAGGCGCCGCCGCGTTTGCCGGCGCGCACTTCGGAATCGATGTGGCCGTCGGCCAGGACGCGCCGCGCCGCCGCGGCCAGCACGGGCGAGAAATCGCGGAAGCTGTCCAGCACCAGGTCCACGGACGCGCCGTAGTCATACTCCTTTTCGGCTTCCAATAAGGGCGCATACAGATCGTAGCGGCGCAGGCGGCCGTCGGGCAGGCCCAACCAGCGGGCCTTGAGCTTAAAGTAGCGCTGGAACAGGTGATTGTTGCGGCGGCAGACCTGCAGCAGGATGTCGGTGACGGCATCGGGGAGGTCGTTGCCCAGGTTGCGCACCGAGATCGGTTCGGGATATTTGCGCAGCTGCAGCGCTTCGGCGTGCCAGTCGCGCACGCGATAGTTGTAGATCTGCGCCAGCAGGGTGCGCTCGGCAGCGAAGACGCGATAGAGTTCTTGATAGGCGGCGGCGCGCACGTCGGGCGAGGGGTGCCGGACGTAGGCGGCCAGCGCGTCGCGGGTCAGGGTTTTGGTTTCGCCGTCCACTTGCAGGGTGAATTTGAACTTGTTGGTGATCATGTCATAGACGGTGATCAGCGCGTCGATACCGTTGACGTCTTTGAGGGTGATGAGCTGCTCCTCGGCTTCGCTCAGGGTATGCGGCTTGAAGCGGCGCAGCGATTCCAGATAATAGCGCAGGTCGCCGGCGGCCTGCACAAACCGATCGGCTTCGGCGTCTGACAGGCTTTTGAACCACAGGCTGAAGAACACGGTGCGGTTGCTGGCCTGCGCCAGTAACTGCTCGATGCGGCTTTTGAAGTTAAGCGCCTCCGGGTGCTGAGTGTCTTCGGCAAACCACAGAAAAGCATAGCCGCCCAGTCGATGCGCCAGATGTGCGATGGACTCGTGGCGGTGAAGCAGGTCCAGAAATTCAGCGACGGGCATATCGGGCCGCAGCTGCGATCGGGCGGCTTCCAGATCGCCGAGGGTTTCTTCGAGTTGGGACAGGTAATCGTTGAGCTGCGGACTGTCGGGGCCGGGTACCAGAGCTTTCAGGTCCCAGCGCGATTGAGCATAGGTGGTCACAGTTTTCTCCGGGATGAGGGTAAGGTCAAGTCTACCGCCAGTCCGGCCGGGCGTCAACGCCTCGGGTGAGGCGGACGAGTGAGAAGTGAGAAACGAGGATAAGGGCCGCCGTCCATCGACAATCTCCATTTCGGCACACTGGTGCGGTTGATGTTGGCAGTGACCACTTTTCTGACTGAATCGACTAATTCACCCGCCGTCACCTTAAGCAGTGTTACATGATTTTTGCAGCCTTATAGTGAACTCCTTTTTGGTTTGCGCTCGAGGCCGACACTTGATGTAAGTCAAAACGGGAATTGCCCTATCGGTCGGGCAAGTGTGAACTTCGCAGCGGTTGGAGTCGATGCGCTTTGGGCGTGGCTGAGCCGGGCCGATGGCTTCAGTTGTCCTGTTCGATCGCGCCCATCATCTTAAGCGTCTGTTTTTGTGCCTCGGTCAGACCTTTGATGCCGGCGATGTTGAGGCGTTCATACGGACGGTCGCGCCGCAAGGTCGCTACATGAGCGCCTTTCTCCATTTCCCATATCTGAACCGCTCCATCATCCCCGCCACTGGCGAGGAGGCGACCGTCAGGACTGATTCGCAGCGATTGGACCGGTTCTTCGTGCCCCTGTCGTGACAGGATGCACTCACCATTGTGCGGATTCCACCAGCGAAGAATGCCGTCACTGCCGGCACTGACTAAACGTTTGCCGTCGGCGCTCCAGGCAACGCCAAAAACCAATTCGTTCGGGTCGTCAAGCGCGCGAATCCGCTGCCAGCTCCGGGCGTCCCAAATAAACAACTGATCGCTCCCGTGCCCCCAACTGCCTGAGGCAAGCCGCGTGCCGTCGGGACTCCAGGCGAGGGCAGCCACCATGCCGCGCTGGCCCTGCAAGGCCGCCTGCACAGAATAGTCCTCAGTGTTCCAGACGAGAATAAGCCCTCCCTCACCAGAAGCAGCAAGGTACCTGGCGTCAGGACTCCATTCCACGCGGCGGATTCGGGGAGGCTCACCGGAGCGTCCAACGCGCTGGAAACTTCGAGTGGGCAGGTCGTAAACAAACACACCCTGCCGGTGAGTGGCCACCGCCAGGCGCGTACCATCTGGACTCCACGCCGTTGCAAAAAGTTGAGCATCAACCAGCGCGGGTTCCGTCAGAACCCGTTCGCTGACGGCTTTGGCTACGTCCCAAAGGCGGATCGTGTTGTCCTCGCTGCAGCTCGCCAGCCACCGACCATCGGGGCTCCACGCGATGCCCCAAACAACCGCCTTATGGCCGCGCAACAGAGAAACCAGGACGCGTTGTGAAATATCCCAGATTGTAATCAGACCATCTTTGCCGCCGCTTGCAATATGCGCGCTGTTCGGGCTCCAGGCCAGGTCATTTATCGTGCGCGCAAAACTCTGCCATTTGCGGATGCACTGACCACTGCTCATATCCCAGACCTGGAAGTGGCTATCATCGGTTGTGTCCAAAGTGCTGCTGTCCGGCGAAAAGTCAATCGCGCGCACCGGCGCCATCGTCCCATAAAACGTCGTGCGCTGCTTGTGTTGTTCCACGTCCCAGACCCAAAATGCCCGCTCTATTTCGCCCGCCGCCAGATAGCGACCATCTTGACTCCACACCAGGCCTTCAACGCGCGCAGAAAGGGCAATGCTTTCCTTTGGCGTTCCGGTCGGCATGTCCCACAATTTGACGGTCTTGTCCCAGCTCGCACTGGCGAGCGTTCGACCATCCGGTGCAAACGCCAATCCCCGCACCGGGCCGGTGTGTCCTTCGAGTATTTTGCGCGGCACGGACTTGACTGTGCCGTCCCCTGCTGCTTCCCAAAGCCGGACGCGCGCGTCATGTCCCGCGCTAGCGAGAAATTCGCCATTCGGACTCCACGCGACGCGAAAGACCGGCCCCGAAAGTTCGCCCAGCGTTTGGCGTAATGCGCCGGTCATATCCCAGAGGCGAACTTGACCGTCGGTCCCGGCGCTGGCAAGCGTGTGCCCATCGGGTGAAAATGCCAATCCCATGACAGCATCCACCGCGGAGCTTGTCCAGCGCAGCGTGGCATTCGCCGCATCCCACAGCTTGATGACACCCTCCCAGCTGCCGGTGGCAAGCCACTGCTCGTCGGGGCTAAAGGCGACGGCAGAGACCACGCTGTAATGCGCTCTCCAGACAAACTGCAAGCGCCGTTCCTTGTAATACCACAGCTGCACGTGTCCCTGCCGGTCCCCGCCTGCCCAATAGGTACCGTTCTTGCCAAAAGCCATGGACCAAATTGTGTCGAACGCCTCATTAAACAACGTATCGCGCACGGTTGCTTCAGCGAGACTCGTGTCGTGCAGATTCACGCCGCGCAAGTCCGCGCTCCGAATCGCCAGCTGCTGCAAAGCGAGTCTCGACAGATCGCCGCGAAAGGCGCGGAGCAGCGCCAGCAGGTTGGCAGGGGCATAGCCTTGAAACTCATCACTCCGACCTCGTAACGACTCCAGCGGCGCGAGCAAGCGTGCTTCCAGCGCCGCCGGCTCAGCATACAAGGCGCGCAGGCGCGCGAGAATCGGCGCGATGATTAATCGAACCTGCGCCTCCCGAATAAATTCCTTGCCGTTCGCCAGTTCCAGTGCATGGTTAATCAAGAGGTGCAAGTGCCCGCGTTCAATTTCGCTCGCCGCCGCTTCGATGAGTCGCGCCGTTGTGTACTCCAACACGACCGACTGGAGGGAAAAACTCCCCTTCAACTTGCCGTGTTCGATGAGCGACCGACCATGCAGCGCATCGAGCGCCTCCAACAGCTGCGTGCGCAGTAATGGATTGACCAGCACCGCGGAAAGCTGTTGCACGGTTACTGGCTCACGCAGAATCGCCAGCCACAACATGGTGCTTTCTTCGATGGCCGAGAGCCGCGCAAATTGCTCTTGTAACAGGTAACGCACACTGCCGAAAATTATCTCACCCTGTTCCAGAAAAGCACGAATCGCGCCGCCAAACAAATTCATGATGGTCGGCGCCACGATTTTCAACGCAAGCGGATTGCCGCCATAGCGTTCGATCAAGCGTTCACGCTCGGCCACGCTGCCCGTGACGTCTTGTTCTTGCAACAACGCTGCGCAGGCGGCAGCATCGAGTTGCCCAAGCTGCAGCGAACGAACCGGCGTGCGACTGCCTTCGAGCGGCGCGAGCTCAAGAGGTTTTTCGCGGCTGGTCAGCAATATGCAGCTGCGATGTCTGGTTTCCGCGGCGCGACGCAGCAAGCGTCCATAACCCTCAAAACTCCGTAACATGCGCCCGCTACCCTCGGCCTCCTCCATCACACTTTCCAAATTATCGAGCACCAGCAGGACGCGCCGCCTCCGCAGGTGTTCAAACAAAAGATTAAGGCGTCGTTCCAGCGTGTCCAATACGACGATCAGCGGTTCGCCCGCGACGATCCGCAGCACTTCGTCGAGCACGGATTCCGCCGACGGAGCATCGCGCAGGGAACGCCAGATGACCACGTCGAACTGATCGGCGACGCGGTGCATGAGCGTGACGGCCAGTGTGGACTTGCCGATGCCGCCCATGCCCAAAATGCCGACCACACGGCAGTGCTGTTCCAGCAGCCAATCGCTCACCAGCGCGAGCTCGTCTTCACGTCCGTAAAAGGTAGAGACCTCTGGCGCATCTCCCCAGTCTGTTAGTGGCCCGGATTTGGGCGCTTCCGCATCAACGAGTGGTGAGGGTGGTAAAGATGCCGGCACAGCCGATGAGTCACGCTGCTCCAGGAGGCGGGTGAGCCAGATTTCATCGAGGGGAACGCGCACGCGTGCGCCCTGCCACAAGGCGCGGATTTCCTCCGCTTCCTGTCCACGGTGGAACGCATTGCGCTGCAAACAGAGCTCGATCAAGTGCTGGAGATGGTGCGCTGAGGGACGACTGGAACCGGCTTCCCAACCCACCACGGCCTGGCGTGAGACGCCCAGCAGTTCGGCCAGCCCGGACTGGGTCAAATTGCTGGCAGTGCGCAGCACCAGGATTTGCTGACCGAAGCTATAGTCGTGCTCTCGATACGCAGCGGGCGACATTGAAACAGCCTGCTTTCGCCGACTCTCAAGGTACCGGCAAGTGACAAGTCATGACAAGTGAGTTGTCAAGTCTTGCAGAGTGACTCTGAGGCCTCTTCTGGCTATGATAGTGCCTGATGAAATCGTCCGAGCGGGTTCACAAGCGTTTGGACAAGTCAGTGAAATAAGCGGCTCCGGCCAACTGTCAGGTTCATGATAACACACCGCACCCGCCGGAACAAGATCGAGTTTAGGATTCACACAGGAAACTGCGAAACTGCAGTTCCAATGAACAGGAGAAACACCATGTCAACCCTTATTGTCGTAGGTTTCAAAAAGGACATGTTCCGGGCTTCGCAAGTGCTGAACGAGCTCGTGGACCTGAACTATGACTGGACCATTGATCTGGACGACGCCGTCGCGGCCTATCGCGACTACAACGGCAAACTGCGGATTGATGCCAGTTATCAGCTGACGACGGGTGAAGGCGCCGCTTTCGGCGGCTTGTTCGGCTCGTTGATCGGACTCACGTTGGGCGCGATTGCGGCCCCTGTGACCGCCGGCGCCAGCGTCGCGGTTGCGGCCGGCGCGATCGGCGGCGGCGTGATCGGCGCGGCGGGCGGCGCACTGGATGCGAAATGGTGGAAGGATGACTTTGGCATCGCCGACGAGTTTGTCAAGGATGTCGGCACACTGGTGCAGCCCGGTGACTCGGCCATTTTTGCGCTCCTGCGTTCGGCTGATCCCATCCTGGTCGCCGCGGAATTCAGCAACTATGGCGGGACCGTGCTGTCGACCACGCTTACCCCTGAGCAAGCGCAGAAGGTGCAGGAGGTTCTAAACGGCAAGAAATGAGGCAGACGTTGCAGGGCTCGTATAAAACGATTCGTAATCTCGACATCTTCGGCAGGATGCCACCGGGCGTCCCGCCGGATAAACAACAATTCTACGGAGGTGTAGCATGTTTGATATTTTGACTCAGAAGTGGTGGACGGTGGTGCTGCGCGGTATTCTCGCCATCGTGTTCGGCATCGTGGCGTTGGCTTTCCCGGGCATTACGCTGGTCTCGCTGGCGCTGGTGTTCGGCGCGTACGCCTTTGTCGATGGCGTGTTTGCCATCGTCGGCGCGTTTGGGCACCGCGGCCGGGAAGCCGTGTGGTATGTGCTCGACGGCATCCTCGGCATGGCCGTCGGCGTGGCGACGTTCTTCTTCCCCGGCATTACGGCGCAGGCCCTGGTCTTTCTCATCGGTCTGTGGGCCATCCTGACGGGGATCTTTGAAGTCATCGCCGGCTTTGAGCTGCCCGTCTCGCGGGATTGGCTCCTGGCGCTGGCCGGGGTGCTCTCGATCGTCTTTGGTGTGCTGGTGTTTGCCAATCCCGGCAGCGGCGCGGTGGCAGTGGTGTGGCTGATTGGGATCTATGCAGTGGTGTTTGGTGTCACCCTGCTCGTTTTCGGCCTCCGCTTGCGCGGTTTGCGGAGCAAGCTGACGGCTTAACCGCGTTACTTTCGATGAATCTAAGGAGATCAAAATGACTAAGATGTTAGTGGCTGTTTTCGACACCGAGCCGGCGGCCTTCGAAGGCCAGAGCGCGCTCAAGGAGCTGCACGCAGCGGGCGACATCACGTTGTACGCGACCGCGGTGATCGTGAAAGATGCTGCAGGGACTGTCAGCGTAAAACAAGCGGCTGATGAAGGGCCGATCGGGACCGCGCTCGGTCTGCTGACCGGAAGCATGATCGGCTTGCTGGCAGGGCCGATCGGGGTTGCCGTTGGGGCCTCCACAGGCGCTCTGACGGGCCTGCTGATCGATCTGGGCGAGTCAGGGATCGGCGTGGACTTTGTGGATGAAGTATCGAAGACCTTGAGCCCGGGCAAAGTGGCTGTGATCGCCGAAGTCGAGGAGACCTGGGTGACCCCGGTGGATACGAAGCTGGGGCAACTGGGCGGCATTGTCTTCCGGCGCCAACGGTCCGAGGTCATCGAAGATCAACTGGCCCGGGAAGCGGCTGCGTGGAACGCCGAACTGACGGAGCTCAAGGCAGAGCTGAAGCAGACGAATGCAGACGCCAAGGCCGCTGTGCAGAAGCGAATCGATGCCACCCAGAAGAAGCTGGAGGCAACGCGCGCCGCGGTCGAGGCGAGGCTGGAGCAGACGCAGCGCGAGACGGACGCGAAGATCGAGACCCTGCAGGGTCAGCTGCAGCACGCCGGCGATCGGCGCAAGGCGCACATCGAGAAACGCATGGCCGAAGTCAAGGCCGACCAGGCCGCGCGCAGCGCCAAGCTCGAGCAGGCCCGCCAGCTCATCAAGGAAGCTTTGACCCTTTAAGGCGGTGGCCTGACCCGATGTTGCAGCCAATGGCGCCACTGGCTGTTGGCTGCAACATCCATTCTGAGGACACCCAGAGGAACAACATGAAAGACCAGACAACGCAAACAGCCGCAAAAGATAAGACGGAATTCGAGCGACGACTCACCGAATTGCAGGTGAAGCGTCAGGCCGCCTGGGAAAACCTGCGGGCACAAACCCAGGCCGAACTGCAAGTTTGGAGCGCCGAGCTCGAAAAACTGAAGGCCGAGGCGGCGGCGAAGCAAGCCAGGCTCTCGGCGGATGGTCATCGCCAGGCAGAAGCCCAGCTGGCCGAATTGGAAGCCATAGTCAAAGACCTTAGACGGAAAGCCACCCGGGCCAGCTTTGAAAGCACGTTGGAGCTCGACCGGCGATTGACCGAGCTATATGACAAACGGCGGACGCTGCGTGAGAAGCTGCACACGCGCCAGTAACGATAAGTTGACTGTAAGTGAATTGATAGGGGAGAACTATGAATAGCGTTTTGTGGATACTTCAAATATTTTTGGCAGTCGTTTTTGTATGGCATGGCCGGTTGTACGTTACATGGTCAGCGGCGGCTGAGGCCTGGCATGAAAAGCAGCATCCTGGCAAACCACTCAGTCTTGCGCCCAGGTTGCGCACCTTCATTGGAATTTGTGAGTTGTTGGCGGCGGTCGGATTGCTGGTTCCCTGGCTTACCGGGATTCTGCCCTGGCTGACACCCCTGGCGGCGGCTGGCTTGACCCTCGTCATGACTGGCGCAGCGGTGTTTCACCTGTCACGCCGGGAATATGGCACGGTGGCGATCAGCGTGGTGTTGATTGCGCTGTGTGTGATCGTCGCCTTCGGCCGTTCGTCCTTAACCGCGCAAGCGACCATGCCCAACTCGGAAACCAAATTGCCCAATCCAGCTGCGGTCTTTTGTGAACAGCATGGCAATAAGTTACAGGTCGTCACCGCTGACGATGGCAGTCAGAAGGGAATCTGTATCTTCCCAAACGGCAGCACGTGTGACGAATGGGCCTATTTTCGTGGCGAGTGTGGCCCGGCCAACTGACTGACGATCAAACAAAATACGGCGCACTGTCCGACGCGAGCACAGGTGGGCTGATTGGTTTGTCGCCCGGCACGCCAGGGATAATCGCCGGCACTCGTCACGCTGATTGAATCTGTCGCGAATTGATGGCGTGGTCAAAGATCTAGCGCACTGAGGCGGACGGCTCTTCCGCATGTACGTTGAGGACCGAGTTCATCCAACTCTAAATATCACCGAGTCTCTCCGGGGTTCCAAGTGAGAGCTGGGGGGAACTCGCGAGAATGGGGAAATAAAATGATCGAACAAAGATGGGAAATTGAGATTGGCTCACCTGTCCTGGCGACAGACGGTGAATATGGCCGGGTGCAGCAGGTAATCCTGGATCCACGTCAGGCGCGTGTGGCCGCCCTGGCGGTGCGAAAACCTGGCCTGATTAATTCTCAGACAGTTGTCGTGCCGCAAGCAGCGGTGGCTGCGGCTGCCGCGGACGAAGTGCACTTGAACATTAGTCGGGGACAGGCAGCGGCGCTGCCTGAATACAGGTCCGAGATCAGCCGAGAGCCGTTTACACCCGGGCTATACGCCGGGTGGCAAGTCGTCTGCCAGAATGAATCGGCCGGCCGAGCGTCGCTGGCGCTGCTCGATTCAAACGGCCGGGTGAGCGGCTTTGTCATGCACATCGGCCACCTGCCGGGCCGTGACGTGATCGTGCCGGTTGACTGGGTAGACAAGGTCGAGCAGCACAACGTGTATTTGAACGTCGACCGAGGCGCATTGAAGGATCAGCCCGACTATTATCCTGACGACGTGATTGCGTCGGAAGTCAACGACGCCCTGTGGGCCGATGAGATGATACGCGCCACCGATTATCACGAGATCGGTATCTCGGTTCACGCCGGCCGGGTCACATTGAAGGGTCACACCCAGACGTCCGGGATCAAGGCACAGGCCGAACAGGCCGCTCGCTCCGCCCGCGGAGTGTTGGGTGTCGAGAATCGATTGGTCGTCGACGACGAGCTGGTGATGGAGGTCGCGCAGGCGCTGGCGCACGACGCGCGCACATACGGCCAGCTGATCCGCGTGTACGCGCGACATGGCGTCATTTCGCTCAACGGTGAGGTCGGCAGCGCCGAGATTCGCGCGGCGGCCGAAGAGTGCGCCGCTAATCTGCCGCACGTGCGCGCAGTGGTCAACTACCTGCGTGCGCCGGGCGTCGCGGTCGACGTCGAAGATCAGCGCGTGCTGCAACCCGCTCGCGGCTGCGCGGTCTACGCCTCTGATATGCCGATCGGACACGTCGAGCGGGTGATCATCAATCCGCGTAACCGGCGCGTGACGGCCATGGTTGTGCAGGGCGAATTGCCCGATCTGACATCCGATCAGCTGGACCAGCTGCCGATCAATCTACCGCAGCAAGCGCGCCGGATGGTGGTTCCAATCAGCGCCATACAGCTGGTGACGACGAGCGTATCGTTGAACCTCACAAGCCTTGAAGCGGCGCGCTGCCCGGACTTCGATCCGGCCAGCTATGCCCTGCCCGCTGCCCAGTGGCAGCCGCCCTATCCCTATCGTTGGGACGATGTGCTGTTTGAAAAGGAGACTCATGATGAACCTGAAATCTAAACTTCCTCAAAAGAACCGGGACGAGGACAAGAAACGCCGCGAGCAAATGGAGCGCCAGCTGAAAGTTGCTCTCAGCTATTTGATCTCCAACCTGATCGGGCTGTGGCTATTCCAGATGTTTATCCTCACCCCGCTTATGAATCAGGCGCTGGAAATTCCGTATAGCGAGTTCAAAACGAAATTGAAGGCGGGCGAGATCACCGCGGTCACCCTCAGTGATACGCGCATTACCGGCGAGATGAAGGCCGCGAACCCCGAAGGCCAAGCAAATCAGAATATGCCCTTTACGACCGTGGCGATGCCTGACGGGGATCCGAAGCTGATCGAGGAGTTGGATGCCGCGGGGGTGCAATATCGAACCGAGCCACCGCCCAGCCCGCTGGGACAGTTCATGCTGGCCTACGGCCTGCCGCTGATTTTGCTGGGCGGTTTGTGGTATGCCGGCTATCAGCGCATGGCCGGCAGCGGCGCCGGCGGCATGGGCAGCCTCTTCGGCGTGGGCAAGAGCAAGGCCACTGAGGTCAAGCCTGAGGCCGTCGGCATCACGTACAAAGACGTTGGCGGCTGTGATGAAGCCATCGGCGAATTGCAGGAGATCATCCAGTTCCTGAAGGCGCCCGAACAGTTTGCTCGATTGGGTGGACGCATCCCCAAAGGTGTGCTGTTGGTCGGCCCGCCCGGAACCGGCAAGACGTTGTTGGCCAAAGCCACGGCCGGGGAAGCGGGTGTGTCCTTCTTCGAGACCAGCGGGTCGGAGTTCGTCGAGATGTTTGTCGGCGTCGGCGCAGCGCGGGTGCGCGACTTGTTCGAGCAGGCTCGCAAAGCCGCACCGGCCATCGTCTTCATCGACGAAATCGACGCCATCGGCCAGAGCCGCAGCGGGGCGCTCAAGGTCGGCAATGACGAGCGCGAGCAGACCCTGAACCAACTGCTGGCCGAGATCGACGGGTTCAAGACTGATGCTAAGGCGCCGGTGATCCTGATGGCGGCTTCCAACCGGCCCGAAGTGCTCGATCCGGCGTTGTTGCGCGCGGGACGCTTCGACCGCCAGGTGACCGTGGGCAATCCCGACCTGACCGGCCGGCTGCAAATCCTGAAGATCCACAGCCGCAACATCAAGCTGGCGCCCGATTTCGATTTGGACCGTGCAGCGCGCATGACTCCCGGCTTTAGCGGGGCCGAGCTGGCCAACGTGATGAACGAGGCCGCGCTGCTGGCTTCTCGTCGTAAGGGCGAAGCCATCACGCTGGCCGACTTCGAGGCGGCGCTGGAGCGTACCGTGGCCGGGCTGGAGAAAAAGGGGCATGTGATGAACGAGCAGGAGCGCACCACGGTGGCCTACCACGAATCGGGCCACGCGCTCGTCGCGGAATTGACGCCGCACGGCGATCCGGTCAGTAAAATCAGTATTGTCCCGCGCAGTCGCGGCGCGCTGGGTTACACGATGCAGATGCCGGCTGAAGACCGCTACCTGCTGACGATGGACGAACTGCAGGATCGCATCGCGGTGATGCTGGGCGGACGGGCGGCCGAGAAGGTGGTCTTCAACGTCATCAGCACCGGCGCCAGCGACGACATCATGCGCGCGACCGAACTGGCCCGCCGCATGGTCACCGAGTTTGGGATGAGCGATAAGCTCGGTTCGGTGCGCTACGCCGGGCAGCAACTTCAATACCTGGGCGGCGCCGTCGAGGACAACAGCCAGCTCAGCCCGGAGACCCGCCAGGTGATCGATGCCGAAGTCCGGCGCATCGTCACCGAGCAGTACGAGCGTGCGCAAGTGCTCCTGATGGAACACCGGACCGCCCTGGAGTCTTTGACCCATCGGTTGTTGCAGGACGAGAGCGTGGACGGCTCGGCCGTAAAACAGGCGCTGGAAGCAGCACTGTAGGCCGGGTATCCTCATATCCGTTCATGCCCGCCTAGGAATGCAAGCACGGCGAACTATAGAGACAGGCTCAAGGTAAACGTTTATTCGAACCGGGCAGCCTGTCTCTCAACCATAGGCTGGACATCAACCCAGATGGCAGGAGAACGATGCCGGCGAATATCAGATTCATTCACGCGAACGAGTACATCAAAGCGACTGCCGAAGGGCAAATTAACCTCGAGGCGGCCAGGGAACTGCTTATTGAGATCGCGTCAGCCTCAGACCCCGCGATCAACTATAGCGTATTCCTGGACGTTCGAAAGACACAACCTGAATTGTCCATTACCGACCTCTGGTATCTGGCGAGTGAACTCAGCAACTTCCCTAAGGATCGACCTCGAAAGACGGCCATTCTCTGTCCAGTGGAGCAATTTGATTACACGGGGTTCTTTGCCCTGTGCGCACATAACCGGGGCTTCCATCTCGGTGCTTTTACCTCCTTTGAGGCGGCTATCGAATGGTTGCTCGAAGAAGGAGTTGACACTTGACAATAGGGCGGGGGCAAGCACCCGCCCGCAGAATTCACAGACACAAATAATAAATATGACATTCGTCACTAAAACGGCTATGACAAAGATCATTGGACACGCCCGCGTTATCGAGTAAACTCCCCCACCAACACACACCTACGGAGGAGAGATCATGATCGGGGATTCCAAGTTGACGCGCCGCCAATTCCTGCGAACCGCCAGTGTGGCCGGCGCCGGGCTGGGACTGGCTGCGGCCTGCGCCGCTCCTTCGGCCCCGGAGCCGACGCCTGACGCCATGAACATGGAGGCCGCGCCGGCCGCGCAGGCCACACCCGACTATCGGGAAATGGATCGCCTGCACGAAGAGGGCGTGAAAAAGTTCCTGGACAACGTCGGCAAAGACGACCTGTTCTGGCGCAAGCCGTTGGCGTTCACCATGGACGGTGACACGAAGGTCTTCGAGATCACCTGTAAGGAAGTCGATTGGGAAATTGAGCCGGGCAAACCGATCAAAGCCTTTGCCTACAACGGCATCGTGCCCGGGCCGGAAATCCGCGTGACCGAGGGCGACAAGGTGCGCGTGAACGTGAAGAATGAAATGACGCAGAGCACGGGCGTGCACTTTCACGGTGTGCGCACGCCCAACAGCATGGATGGCGTGCCCTATGTCACACAGCCGCCCATCACCCCCGGCTCCACGTTCACGTACGAGTTCGTCGCCAAGAATCCCGGCTCGCACATGTACCACTCGCACCACAACGCCGCCGAGCAGGTGACCAAGGGCCTGATGGGCGCCTTCATCATCGAGCCGAAGGACAAGAGCAAAGAGCCGGCCTACGACAAAGAATACACCATGATCCTCAACGACACCGGCATCGGCCTGACCATCAACGGCAAGAGCTTCCCGTACACGCAGCCGCTCACCGCCAA
>CAZKBQ010000086.1:0-17963 GCA_964550855.1 uncultured Anaerolineae bacterium | reverse complement strand
GGGGTGGCTGCGCCGCCGCAGGCGGCCAGGACCATCGCCAGCACCATCAATAACGCGATGAGCGAAAAACGGGTCTTCATGTTTTTACTCCTCCAGAGAGTAATGGGTCGTTGCTGCGTAAGTCAGTTTGATTCAATGGCCCGGCCGCCTGAGCCTGGCGCTCAACGGCCAGACGCCGCGGGACACGCTGTTGAACAATCGACGCTAGGCCTCACCTCCTTATTGTGTGGTTGGAAATTCAAGTTTGTTGCCACATTCGATCACGCTACGGGCCGCGCATGGGACGGGCGCGGCGCGGTGCTCTTGCCGTTAATCAGGCGCGGCGGCATCAGGATTTGCGTCTGGGCCAGCGGCGCTTCGTTTAACAGGTCCAGCAGCATTTCGGCCGCTTGCACGCCGACCACTTCGGGACGGGTGTCGATGATGGTCAGGTCGGATAAGGCCAGCGGCAGGTGTTCGGAACGATCGAAGGAAATGACGGAGATGTCACCGGGAATATCACGGCCGGCATCGCGCAGGGCACTGATGGCGCCGACCGCCACCACATCAGACCACACGATCACGCCGGTCAATTCCGGGTGCTCGTTCAGCAGCGTCTGCATGGCGCGGTAACCCGCATCGTCCGATGGCACGGCGGGGGACTTGAGCGGCGACAGGTTGTGCTTGCGGCAGCCTTTTTCGTAACCGCGCACCAGCCGATAGGCAAAACCGAAGTTGAGATCTTCCGGGCAAATAAAAGCGATGTGCGTGTGTCCCAGTTCTGCCAGATAACTGACGGCCAGTCCACACGCCGATTCACCGTCCAGGTCAACGTAGGTCAACCCTTTGTTGTCGCGCGTGCGGCCGATCATCACAAACGGCACGCCGGCGTCCCGCAGCAGTTTGACGCGCTCGTCGTTGACCTGAATGCGCATCAACACCACGCCTTCCACCAGGCCCGATTGCACAATGAGGCGCAGGTCTTCGGCGCCGACGTTGGGCGAAGTGAGCGTGAGAAAGGTGTACCGATGTTTGTTGACCACTTCGGCGATGTTGGTCATGAAGCGGACTTCAACATCCGTCAGGGTGGAGGAAGCCATGGGCAGCACCAGCGCAATGGTGCGGCTGGGTTTGCCGGCCAGGCGCTGCGCGATGGGATTGGGGGTGAATTGCAGCTCGCGCATGGCGGCGAAGATGCGCTGGCGCGTTTCCTCGGCCACGGGGCGCTTGCCACTGAGCGCGTGCGAAACGGTGGTCTTGGCGACGCCGGCCCGCTCGGCCACCTCATTGATGGTGATGCGCTGTTTGCTCTTACGAGACTGCACGTCGAGTCACCTGCGGCGGCCGGCTTGGGGTAGGCCGGAGCGCTCCCAAATACTCTAGCACAAACCGGTTTGCACGTCAAGAGGCAAATTGATGTGCGGGGCGGCCGGAGGATCAACTTTACCCTCAGCCGCAGCGCGTTGACGCCTCCGCAGGCGCGATAAGGCGCCGGGAAAGGAGTTAGAAGATCAACTTTACCCTCAGCCGCAGCGCGTTGACGCCCCCTGCTCACGACGTTACAATGTGTTTGAACCTTCACCGCGCTGCCCACGTATCATTCTTGTGGTGGGGCGGCCGCGCAGGTCGCAGTTCCCCAGCACGCCGGGCCAAGGAAGACCTATGACACGTTCAACTTCACTTGTTCGTTACCGCGTCGATCGACTGGCGCTGCTGCTCGTCATCGGCATCGTGGGCAGCGCGGCGTGGAGCATTGCTGCCGCCGAGTGGATGCCGCGGCTCGATCTGCTGGGCGTCACGGTCATTGCCGGCGTGCTGCTGGGCGCGCTGATCGTCACGCGGCCGTGGCGGGCGCTGACCGCCCACCTGGTGATGCTGGGCTATGGCGTGGGGTGGGTCACCCTGCTGGCGCTGGATCAGATGCCGGACAAGGTCTTCGGCATGACCGCGCTGGACACGCTGCGCCACCTGATTGTGCGGCTGGGCGAGCACGTGTATATCTGGGGCGAGGCGGTCCTCACGGGCGGTGTCGGCACCGATAATACCATCTTCCTGATCTTCCTCTCGGCGATCTTCTGGCTCATTTCCTATCTGGCGGTCTGGAACACCTGTCGGCAGCGCCGCATCTGGCTGGTGATCGCGCCGGCCGGTACGGTGCTCCTGATTAACACTTATTACTACGCCGGCCCGCAGTCGATCATCCTGCTGCTGGGGCTGTTCCTGTTCTGCGTGCTGCTGTACGCCGCGCGGATGTACACGCTGAGTCAGGAGGAACGCTGGCATTTCAGCCGCGTGCGCTTCAACCCGGAGATCAAACGCGACCTGCTCCAGATCGGCTCCAGCATCGCCATCGTCGCGGTCGTGTTTGGCGCGGTCGCCCCCAACGTCGTGGGCGCGCCGCAGATCACCGACCTGTGGCGCGAGATCAGCCGCCCGGTGCGATCGATGGAGGATTCCTTCAGCCGGCTGTTTTCCGGCCTGCAGCCCAACGGCCTGGCCTTTGCCAACCCCTTCGGCCGCACGCTGGCATTGCTGGGCCAACGCACGCTGGGCAACGAACTGGTCATGGAAGTCAAAGCTTCCGAAGGCCGCTACTGGCAGGCCGTGGTGTATGACGAATATACCGGCCGCGCTTTTCAGAGTTCGGACACCACGCGCCTGGCGGTGGATGCCAACGATCAGCCGCTGTCGGCAGTGTTTAATGAGCGCCGCCCGGTAACGCAGACGTTCACGGTTTTCTTCCCCAACAACACCTTGATCTTCGCCGCGCCGCAGCCGGTGCAGGTCGATCGCGCGGCGTGGGTCGAGTCGTTTCCCGACAGCGCCACCACCGATGTTGCGCTGTGGTCGACCATCAGCCCGTTGAACAGTGGCGACAGTTATCAGGTCGTCTCGGACATTTCCGTGGCCTCCATCGATCAGCTGCGCTCCGCCGGCACACTTTACCCGCCGGCCATCAGCGCGCGTTATCTGCAGCTGCCGGCCAGTCTGCCGCAGCGCGTGCGCGATCTGGCGCAGCAGATCGTGACCGATGCCAACGCGCAGACGCCCTACGATCGCGCCAGCGCGCTGGAGACCTGGCTGCGCACCCACATCAAATACAACGAGAAGATTCCCGCGCCGCCGGCCGGACAGGACGGCGTGGACTACGTGCTGTTTGATGCAAAAGCCGGTTACTGCGACTATTACGCCTCAGCCATGGCCGTCATGGCGCGTTCGCTGGGCATCCCGGCGCGCATCGCCACCGGTTACACGCAGGGCAGTCTGGATCCGCAGCGCGGCGTTTACCAGGTCTTCCAGTTCAACGCGCACACCTGGACGGAAGTGTATTTTCCCGGCTACGGCTGGGTGGAATTCGAGCCGACCGCCAGCCAGCCCGCCATCGACCGGCCAGTGGCCGCCGCCGCCGCCTCATCCCGCACGGATGAAAACGCCGATCTGGGTCTGACCGAGAACAGCGGTCGGTCGCGCGAGCCTCAAGATCAGGAATTCGATCCGTTCCAGGGCGCGGCCAACGACTTTCCCGCCGCCGACGCGGGCGCTCCCATCAGCAGTTCTCCTGATTTGACGTGGCTGCTGGTCGCGGGCGCGACCGGCCTGCTGCTCGTCGGCGGCGCCGTCATCGCCATGTGGAGCTACGAAAATCGCGGGATCAGCCGGCGCGCGGTGCGCGGCGGACAGTGGGCGTTTGCGCGGCTGGCTCGCATGGCCGCCTGGATGCGGGTCAAACTGTCGCCCGCGCAAACCCCGTTCGAGCAGGCGCGCGCCATCGGTGCGGTGCTGGCGGGCAACGAAGGCCCGGTCGAGCGCGTGGCCACGCTGTATGTGCAGGAACGTTACGGCCGCACGCAGGCCGATCCGGCCGAGGCCCAATCGATCTGGCGCACGCTGCGCCGGCCGATGTGGTGGGCCGGAGTCAAGCGGCGGCTGCGCCCGGGCCGCCCCACGCTGCGGCGCAGGCGGCGCGTGTAAGTGAAACTGCAACCCGATCGGCTGAGCTGGCCGATCGGGTTTTTGTTGTATAATCGCCACAACGCCCCGGCCCGAGATCGTTACGGTGAATCCATCCTCGCCCCGAACCGGAATCGATTCGACGTTGATGCTGCGCACGGCCGCCGCGCAGGGCGATCTGTCCGCGCTGCTGTCCGACCTCAACGCCCAGATCCAGCAGCAGGCCGTCATCCTGACGCGCCTGCCCGGCACACCCGACATCACGAAAGCCCAACAGGCGCTGCTGAAGATGACCAGCCTGATGCCGCGCTTTCAGGCCGCGGTTGAGGCGCTGGCCCGCGAACGGCAGGCGTTGCAGGCACTGTATGAAGTCGGCCAGGCCGTCAACTCCACGCTGGAACTCTCGGACGTGCTCAACCAGGTGATGGATCGCATCATCCAGTTGACGGGCGCGGAGCGCAGCTTTTTGATGCTGAAACACGAGACCTCGGGCGAGCTGGAAGTGCGGGTGGCGCGCAATGTCGATCGCGAGACGCTGCAGCACAGCGAGTTCGCCGTCAGCTGGACCATCGTCGCCCAGGTCGCCGCCAACGGTCAGCCCGTCGCCACCACCAATGCCCAGGCCGATCCGCGCTTTGCGGCGCAGGAAAGCGTGGTGGCCTACAGCCTGCGCAGCATCCTGTGCGTGCCCATGATCGTGCGCGAGCAGATCACCGGCGTGATTTACGCAGACAATCGTATCCGCACCGGGCTGTTCGGCGAACGCGACCGCGACCTGCTGGCGGCGCTGGCCAATCAGGCCGCCCTGGCCATCGAGAACGCGCGGCTGTTCGAGCGCGTGCGGCAGCAGCTCACGGCCATCACCGTGATGAAAGACCTGATGGATAATGTGTTCGAGTCGATCACGTCGGGCGTCATCACCACCGACATGGATGACCGGATCACGCTGTTCAACCGGGCGGCCGAGGCCATTCTGGGCGTGCCCGTCCAGCAGGCGATGGAACAGCCGTATCGCCACGCGCTGCCCATCGCGCCCGATTTGCAGTCGGCCATCGACGAGGTGAAGGCCCGGCATGTGGTGGTGGCGCGCGATCTGGAACGCGACCTGCCCGCGCGCGGCGCAGTGGAGTTGAGCGTGAACCTGGCCCCGCTGCGCGGCGGCGACCGCGCCGAAGTCTCCGGCGTGGCGATTGTGGTGGAAGATCTCACCGAGAAGCGGCGGCTGGAAGCCGATCAGCGCTTCATCAAAGAGACATTCATGCGTTACGCGCCGCCCGCCGTGGTGGAACAGCTGCTGCGCGATCCGTCGCAGCTCAAGCTGGGCGGCGTGCGCAAGCCGCTGTCGATTCTGTTTGCCGACCTGCGCGGCTTTACGGCGTTCAGCGAGCGGCTGGCGCCGGAAGAGTTAGTGGAAGTACTAAACACCTACCTGGCGCTGGCCGCCGACGCGGTGCTGGCTTTTGACGGCGTGCTCGACAAGTTCATGGGCGACGCCGTGATGGGCCTGTTCAACGTACCGCTCGATCAGACCCAGCCCACGCGGCGCGCCGTGCAGGCCGCGTTGAAGATGCAGCATGACATCGCCGCGTTTCACGCCCGCGCCGGGCTGGAGCATCGGCTGAACTTCGGCATCGGCGTGCATGCCGGCGAGGCGGTGGTGGGCAACATCGGCACGGACAAGCAGCGCAATTACACCGCCATCGGCGACGCGGTGAACTACGCCAAACGCCTGCAGGAAAACGCGCAGGGCGGCCAGATTCTGATCAGCGCGGCCGCTTACGAGCAGGTGAAGGAATACGTCGCCGCGCGAGAACTGCCGCCGCTGCACGTCAAGGGTCGTTCCACAGCCGAAGCCGTGTGGGAAGTGACCGGGCTGAGCGCACCATCAAATCACCGGGAGGGAGCATGACTTCAACTCAACGACTGATTGCCATCATCGTTATCTGGCTGGTGGTGGGCGTGCTGGGCGCGGCAGTGGTGCCCGGCGTGGCGATACTGCGCTTTTTGGATGCGCCCACCATCGTCATCATCTACGTCGGCATGGCGGCGGCCGCCGCCGCGGCCACCTGGTTCATCACACGCAGCAAACCGGCGGGCGGCTGACCCGCTGTAGGCCGGTTGCCAAAGCGCCTCACCCTGCTATAATGCCCTGCGCCCGGACCGCGACTCACTGTCGCGGTCTTGTTTGTGTGAAACCGGGGCTCAATCCACAGCGTATCTTCCAGCAGGCGAATTCATGATCATCGTCATCCTCTACTCCATTGCCGCCACGTGGCTGGCTGTCTATGGCCTGCACGTGCTGCTGTTGGTCATCCAGTACGGACGGCATCGCGGCGATCGGCCGCGCACCATCCGCCGGGCAGATTGGCCGACGGTCACCGTGCAGCTGCCGTTGTATAACGAGCCGGCCGTCGTCGAGCGCATCATTGACGCGGCGGCCAACCTCGACTGGCCGCGCGACCGGCTGCAGATTCAGGTGCTGGACGATTCCACCGATCGGACAACGGCTCTGGCCCGATCGCGCGTGGAGGCCCATCGAGCGCGCGGCCTCGACATCGAGCTGATCCATCGGGCCAACCGGCAGGGCTTCAAAGCCGGCGCGCTGGCGAATGGCCTGACATCGGCCACCGGCGAATTCATCGCCATCTTCGACGCGGACTTCGTGCCCGCGCCTGATTTCCTGCGGCAAATGCTGCCCCATTTCGCCGATGAGACGATCGGGTTTGTGCAAGCCCGCTGGGATCATCTGCCCACTTCAGCGCCGCTCGCCCATGCGCTGGCCATCGGCGTGGACGGACACTTCATCATCGAGCAGCTGGCGCGCAACCGCTCGGGCCTGCCGATGATCTTCAACGGCTCGGCGGGAGTGTGGCGCCGCCGCTGCATCGAGACCAGCGGCGGCTGGCAGGGCGACACGCTGTGCGAAGACATGGATCTGAGCCTGCGCGCGGCCATGCAGGGCTGGCAGTCGGCCTTTGTGCCGGACGTCAGCGTGCCGCAGGAAGAGCCGGATCACATCGCGGCCATCAAGACCCAGCATGGCCGCTGGGCCAAGGGCGGCGCACAATGCCTGCGCAAGCTCAGCCTGCCGCTGTTGCAATCCAATCTGTCGCTCGCGCAAAAAGCCGGCGGGTTGATGTACCTGAGCGGTTACGCCGCGCACCTGATGATGCTGGTGGTCATTGTGTTATGGCTGCCACTGGCGTTGCAGCCGCAGCTGTTCAAGCAGCTGCCGTTGACATTTCTGGGGCTGGGCGGTCTGGGGCTGCCGCTGGAATACGTCCTCTCGCAATGGGCGTTATATCGGGGCAAAGCGCCGCGCCGTCTGCTGCGCCTGCCGTTGTTGATGGCGATTGGTTTTGGCCTGGCCTTCAACAACGGCTTGAACGTAATCGACGGATTGATCCATCGGGCGGGCGATTTCAAACGCACGCCCAAACGCGGCGCGGATACCATCAGCCCGATCGGTCTGGATCCCCGATCGAGCCGGCAAGCCTGGATCGAACTGGCGCTGTCGATCTACACGTTAATCACGGCGACGCTGATGCTGGCCGACCGGCAGTGGCTTACGGCCGGCGTGCTGCTGATCTACACGGCCGGCTTTGCGCTGGTGGGGCTGGGAACGTTGCGCTTGGGCCGCTGGACGCCGGTGGCGCGCGCGGTGGACATTGAGGCAAAAAGCAACCAGGCTTCTTGACGAAGCCTGGTTGGTGATGAACGAGTCGGACAGTTACTGCCCGTTTTCGACAATCTTGACCGACGAAGGCTCGGGCAGCGGCGATTCCAACAACGGCATGTCCGGTTCGCCGGGCATTACGCTCTGCCCGCGGAAGAAGCCGCCTTCGTCGATGAGGAACGACGCCACCGAAATATCACCCCAGACACGGCCGGTCGAAAGAATCTCCAGCCGGCCGGCCGCCTTGATGGTGCCTTTGAAGGCGCCCGCCACCGACACATTCTGGGCAGCCACATCGGCCACCACCTTGCCATTTTCGCCGATGATCAAATTGCCCGCGATCTGGATGTTGCCCTCGAAGATGCCATCCACGCGCAGGCCGCCATCGCTCTGCACCGTGCCCTTAAAGTTGGCCGTGGGGCCGATGACGGTTTCGATCTTGGCGGCTGCCCCGCCGCCCGCGGTGGGCACGGCCACGGTCGGCAGCGACGAACCTGAAGTCTTTTCTTTGCCAAACATGTGCTTTCCCCTTGATGTGAAGTCGGACTCATTCCACACCCGATTGATCCGGCGGCGCACTGTGAAAGTCTGTCGGGTAAAGCCGGTGCCAGCCTGCGGCGGGTTGGGAATGGCGGGCGCGCAACTGAACGGCGCGGCCCAAATCATAACCCAGGTTAGGGGTTTGTGCAAACACCCGGCCGGTGAGTGGTGCTACCCTCAGGCCGCGTCCTGCTGAATGAGGCCGGCGCGCAGCGCGCGGGCCACGGCCTCGGCGCGATTCTGCACGCCGAGTTTTTGCAGGATGCCCTTCATGTGATACTTCACGGTGTTGGTGCTGATGGACAGCTCCTGCGCGATGGCTTTGTTGGACAGGCCGCGCGCCACCAGATGCAGCAGCTCGATCTCGCGCGCGGTGAGGTCCGGCTCCGCGTGGCGCGCGCGGTTAAAGTCGGACAGGTTGTCGAGCAGGCGTGACATCGTCTGGCGCTGCATGGCCGATTCGCCGCGCTGCACACCGTCCAGCATGGCCAGGAATTCGTTGGCGTTGAGGTCTTTGAGCAGATAACCGCTGGCCCCCGCTTTGATGGCATCGACCAGGGCGCGATCGTCATCGGAGACGGTGAGCATGACCACGCGCGTGTCGGGCAGCGCCTGCTTGATCTGGCGCACGGCCTCCAGACCGTTCATCACCGGCATGTTGATGTCCATCAACACCAGCTCGGGGCGCAGACGGACGGCGGCCTCCACCGCTTCCCGACCGTTGCCCGCACCGCCCACCACTTCGAAGCCGGCCGCTTCCAGCAGGCTGCCGATCCCGTCGCGGAACAACGAATGATCGTCGGCAATCAGAACGCGCATGATCTGTCACTCCTTCAGCGGTAGCCGCAGTATCAGCACCGTGCCGGCGCCCGGCTCGGTGGCGATGTGCCACATCGCGCCGATGGCCTCGGCCCGCTCGCGCATGGTGGTCAGGCCAAATTTGGCCGCGGTATCAGAGGGCGAATTGCCCGGCGTAAAGCCCTGGCCGTCATCGCGGATCGATAATTCCAGCTGGCGATCGATCACCTGCAATTTGATCACCGCCTGTGTGGCGGCCGCATGCTTGCGAATGTTGGTCAGGGCCTCCTGCACAATGCGCAGCAGCTGCAGTTCGGTCTCGGCCGGCAGTACGCATTGGGCCGCTTCCGGCGCGATGTTGAGCGTCACCGGCAGATCGCTGAGCCGGCTGAACTGCAGGGCATATTCGTTGAGCGCGCCGATAAATGTGCCGCTGCGACCGGCCAGCTTCAATCCCAGAATCGCCTCGCGCACATCCACGATGGTCGAACGCGCGGCCTCTTCCAACTGCAGCAGCTGCCGATCGGCCTGCTCCACCTGGCGATTCCTCAGCAGCAACCGCACCGCCATCGCCTTGGTGTTGACATAGGCCAGCAGCTGCGCCACCCCGTCGTGCAGTTCGCGCGCAATGCGCTCGCGCTCCTCCACGATGGCGCGCTGGCGGACTTTAGCGCGCTCCTGCTGTTCGCGCGCCGATTGCTGCATGCGGCGCGCCATGTCGTTAAAAGCGCCAGCCAGCCGGCCCAATTCGTCGGTACCGGCTGTCATGCGCTGATCGAACCGGCCGTCGGCGTAACCGGCCACCGTCGCCTGCATCCGATCGACCCGGCGCACGATCAACCAGTCCAGCATCAGGTACACCATGATCGCCAGCGCTATCGAAATCCCCGCCGCCAGCAACAGGTCAAATTCCAGGTCGTCGCGTAGATGTTCGTTCAGCCGGGCGACTGACACGTCGGCGATGAGCAGCCCCAGATGCGCGGCCTGCGCTGGATGGCAATCATCGCACGCGGCTTGATTGGGGATCGGCGCGGCCAGGCGCAGGGTGCCGTCCTGCATGGCGAGCTGCGTCACGCGCGCCAGAGCCGGGCCGGGTTGCGCATGACACGTTGAGCAGGCCACCTCGGCCAGGTTGGCCGGCGTCGGGCTGGATGTCGAGTCGGCGCGCACGGCCCCGTTCAAGTCCAGCACCTGCACCCGCTTAATATCACCGGTCTCGGTCACGTGCTGCAGCACTTGCGTCATCATCGCACCGTCGTTGGCGATCATGGCATGCTCCAGCGCCCCCACCAGCGTTCCGGCAACCTGTTCCTGCAAAAACGCCAGCTGCTGATCGATCAGCGCCCGCTCGCGCCAGGCGTGCGCCATGGAAATGGTCTGCGTCAGCACCAATACGGGCAGCGCCACGCCCACGGCAATTTTAAACCGCAGGCTATGCACAAAGCCTGGTAGTACCGGGCGACGCCGCGGCGATGCAGGGTCAGCTTGTTGTGTCATTCCAATCGGGAGTACGTGAATGGCTTGAAACTAATTATACGCAAATCTAACCAAAAGACCAATGCCTGTCAAAAGGCCTAATTAGTTAAGTCGGGGCCTGGTCATTAAAGTTATGGGCGATCATTGTTTGCGACGCTGATCTTGAACAAGATCGCGCGATCACCGGCCAATCCGCCGCCCCGATCGAGGATCGGCATCCGGCGGGTGCTGGTCATGCCATACAAACCGGCTTCAATGAAATAGTCGCCCGGCGGCAGATCGGCCGGGACATTCAGCCGATAAGGATCATTCATGCTCTGGCCTGCGATCCATTTGGGGATCCACAACTGCGTGGGAAAGGCGCCGCCCATGGGCGTGTAATCCTGCTGCGCGATGAGTTGATTATTCGCATCGATCAAGTGTACGAAGACGGTGTACGATTCGTCGACCTGCTGCTGCGCGCACCAGTTCAACCACACCTCGATCGATTCACCCGGCCGCACGGTTACCGTTGCCAACGGATCAGCGGCCGCCACGCCATTCGCGCTGGCGCCCAACAACCCGATCTGCGCGTTAAAGTCGGCCAATCGTGATCGCTCGAGTTCGATGTGCGGGCGAGTCGGCGCGAGCACGTGTAGTGTCTGCAAAGGCACGCTCAACTCCAGATCCCGGCCGGTTGATAGATCACTCAGCCCCAGCGTAATCGAATATTCGCCCGGTGCGGCATCAAACGGCAGCGTGAGGTCGTAACGCTCCACGATCACTTCGCCGGGCAGCCATTCCGTGGTCAGCAGGCGCGAGTCTGTCGTCCAGCGAAACTCGTGCCCGCCGACGGTGACAAACGGCATGATGATGTGCGTCGGCGTGACGGCGGCGCGCATTGCCAGCGTCAAGTGCGCGCTCTGGCCCGCTTCAATCGCAGTGCGATCCAACGAATAGCCAATCACTTCGATGCCGCCCGCGCTGAGATTGAGCGGGTGATCGAGCGGCGGGACGCTCGTATCGCCCGGCGGCACCACGCGCCACAACGGCCAATCGCCCTCGGGGCGCAGCCGGAACAATCGGCCTTCCACCACCGCGCGACGATAATCGGCCAGATACACCGGCCCGTCGTTCCAGTGAGCGAAGACGTTATCGAGCCACGGATTCGCCGAGGCGGTCGTCACATACACCGGCGTCACATCAGCCGGATCGAGTTTGCGGCCTGCGGTGTATTCCGCCACCCACAGGGGCGTCATCGCCTCCCACGGCGCGAGGACGACAGCGTGCTCACCCCTGCCCGCAAAACGATCGAACATGGTGTTCACCCAGTCCGCGCCGACGGTGTAGTCGGCCAGCGAGACGCGCGGCGCAGTATCGACCAGGCGGACAACAGGCAGAAGCAACAAAGCGAACAAAACAACAATGGAGATTCCGCGTCGCAGCGTAACCCGCGACGAGACAATGGAAACGGCTTCGCTCAGCGCCCACGCACCCAGCCCGATGAACACCGCCAGCAGCATGAACGGCAGCAGCAGATAGGCCATCACGTCCTGCACGGTGTTGATGATGAAGGCATACAGCGTCACAAGGAAAACCGCGCCCAGCACAAACGGCTTGAAGGCGCGGCGCGCCAGCCAGAGTGCGCCGGGAATGGCCAGCAGCAGAGTGACGACGGGGAATTGCAGTTTTGCCAGCTCGACGAAGACACTGAACCGCACCGGTTGATCGGCCAGGCCGAAGTGAAACAGATTGACGCGCAAACCCTCGGCGCTGACGAAGTGTATAAACGCTTCCAGTGAGGTGATATCGGTGGGGCCGAACGGCGCCGACGGGCTGCGCAGCGGATAGTACAGCCACGCACTCAGCCCCAGCGCAAAACAGCCGATCAGCGGCAGCAGCCGTCGGGGCTGGATCAACAATCGGGGTTGGACGAGAACGATAAAGACGGCGTACGCTGGAAACGTGAAGACTAAGAGCAAGTGCTGAGTGGGGCTGAAGCCGGCCAGCACGGCGAACAGGTACAGCCACCGATCGCTGCCGGTGCGCCACCACTCGATCAACAGGCAGACGCTCGACGTCGCCAGCAGCAGCGTGATGATGTGGGCGTTGGCGTGAATGCTGTGCTGCCAGACATCCGTGGCCGCGGCGAAGGACAGGCCGGCGAACAAGGCGGGTAAATGAACCACCAGGTGCGGCTGGCCGCTGGCCGATGGCTGATGTCGCGCGGCCACTAATCGTTGAACGATCAGATAGACCAGCGTGGCGCTGAGCGCGCCGGCCGCCGCCGCGAGGAGATGGGTGCGATAGGCCACCGTGCCAATGGGGATCAGGCGCTGCCACAGGCCGGCCAGCAGCGTATAGAAGGCGTAGCCCGGCGGATGCGCGATGCCGAAGATCCACGGGATAAACGTGTACTCGCTCGGGTCGCCGGGCACCGGCGCGGGCGGCAGCCCGGCCATATAGCAGCCCAACGCCGTGACGAAGACGAGCGTGCCGAAAAAAAAGGTTGAATGCCGTTTGAGAAAACGCATAACGTCCGATCCGCGCCGCGATTATAGCACGCGCCCTGCACCGCCCGTCACCTTTCCGCGCCCGGTGCATCCAATCACTGGACGCATTGACTTTGCCCGTCGCACTGGTTACAATTTCCCTGTCACCGCGCTTATTGCTGTTCAAACCCTACACCAAGGAGCCAAGCATGCCCAGCAACACCCTGACGATCACCGACAACCGCACCGGCAAGCAATATGAAATTCCAATTCAGGACGAGACCATCAAAGCCGGCGACCTGCGCCAGATCAAAGTCAACCCCGGCGATTTCGGGCTGATGACCTATGATCCGGCCTTCATGAACACCGCTTCGTGCAAGAGCACCATCACCTACATCGACGGCGACAAGGGCATCCTGCGCTATCGCGGCTACCCGATCGAGCAGCTGGCCGAAAAAGCCAACTTTCTGGAAGTGGCCTACCTGATCATGTACGGCGAGCTGCCCACGCAGGCGCAATACGATGCCTGGGCCTACGAGATCACGCATCACACCTTCTTGCACGAAAGCACCAAGCACCTGATGGAAGCCTTCCGCTACGACGCGCACCCCATGAGCATGTTCATCAGCATCGTGGCCGCGCTCAGCACCTTCTATCCAGAGGCCAAGCACTTCAAAGACCCGGACATCCGCCAGAAGCAGATCTACCGGCTCATCGCCAAAGTGCCCACCATCGCCGCCTTCTCATACCGCCACCATCGCGGCCTGCCCTACGTCTATCCCGACAACGACCTGAGCTACACCGGCAACTTCCTTAACATGCTGGACAAGATGGCGCAGCCCAAGTACCAGCCCGATCCGGTGAAAGAGCGGGCGCTGGACGTGCTCTTCATCCTGCACGCCGATCACGAGCAGAACTGCGGCACCAACGCCATGCGCGCCATCGGCTCGTCCATGGTCGATCCGTACTCGGCCATGGCCGGCGCGGCCGCCGCGCTCTACGGCCCGCTGCACGGCGGCGCCAACGAAGAAGTGCTCAAGATGCTCACCGAGATCGGCCACGTCAAGAACATCCCGGGCTTCATCGAAAGCGTCAAGAAAGGCGAACGCCGCCTGATGGGCTTCGGCCACCGCGTGTACAAGAACTACGATCCGCGCGCCAAGATCATCAAGCGCACCGCCGACGAAGTCTTCGCCGTCACCGGCTCCAACCCGCTGCTGGACATCGCCGTGGAACTGGAACGCATCGCGCTGAGCGACGATTACTTCATCTCGCGCAAGCTCTACCCCAACGTCGACTTCTACAGCGGCATCATCTACCAGGCCATGGGCTTCCCGGTGGAGTTCTTCCCCGTGCTCTTCGCCATTCCGCGCACGGCCGGCTGGCTGGCTCAGTGGCAGGAGATGATCCTCGATCCCGATCAGAAGATCGCCCGCCCGCGGCAGATCTACCTGGGCGCCGGCGAACGCGATTTCGTCCCGATGACCGATCGGAAGTAACGCGCAGCCGATTGGCCTTCCACGCCCGATCGGTTTACAATCCCCGTCACGCTTCCCGTGTGGCGGGGTTTTCTTTGCCATGACACCGGCGACCAAACACATCGTCAGCATCAGCCTGGGCAGCACCGATCGCGACAAAGCCGTGGAGATCGAGCTGCTGGGCCAGCGCATCCACATCGAACGCCTCGGCACCGACGGCGATCTTCAGCAGGCGCAGCGCTTGTTTGCCGAGCTCGACGGCCGCGTCGATGCCTTCGGCGTGGGCGGCATCGATCTGCACGTGCACACGCCGTGGAAGAATTATCCCCTGCGCGACGCGCAGCGCCTGATCGCCGGGGTTCGTCGCACGCCCATCACCGACGGCGGCGGGCTGAAGGACACGCTGGAAGCGCGCACCATGCGGCACGTGGCCGCCCGCCTGGACATCGCCCCGAAGACGGCCCTCCTCGTGGCCGCCATCACGCGCTACGGCCTGACGCAATCCTTCATCGAAGCCGGCTACGACTGCGTCTTCGCCGACTTCATGTTTGCGCTGGGGGTGCCGCTGCCGATTCGCAACTTCAACACTTTGCGGCGCTGCGCCCGGCTGCTGCTGCCCGTGCTGGGCCTGATGCCCATCGCGTGGCTGTATCCCACCGGCCAACACCAACATACCATCGTCCCCAAATATCAGGCGTTTTACGCCCGGGCCGGCGTCATCGCCGGCGACTGGCTGTACGTGCAGAAGCATCTGCCCGATCGGCTGGACGGCAAAGTCGTCGTCACCAACACCACAACCGAAGCCGATGTGGCACAGCTGCGGCAGCGCGGCGTCACAGCGTTGATTACCACCACGCCCGTGTTCGAGGGGCGCTCGTTTGGCACCAATGTGCTGGAAGCGGCCCTGATCGCCGCCAGCGGCCGGGGCCGCGCCCTGACGACCGCCGAGTTGAACGATCTGATCGACGCGCTGCGCCTTGAGCCGCAGCTGCGCCTGCTCTAAGCATTTGCCCTGACATGGACGCCATCATCAGCGCCGGCGCAAGCGCCGGCCAGGCCGATCCCCTGCTGCAATACGCCGGCGTCGCCCGCAAAGCGCTGATCCCCGTGGGCGGGCGGCCGATGATCCAGTGCGTGACCGACGCGCTGAGCGGCTCGCACTATGTCGATCGCCTGATCATCGTGGGGCTGGACGCGACGTGCGGCATCGACTTTGGCCCGAAGCCGGTGATCTTCGTGCCGCAGGTCGGCGGCCTCATCGCCAACTACGTGGCCGGGGTGGAGCGCGCGCTGCAGGACACCGTCGATCGCGATCACCTGCTCATCGCGGCCTGCGACATTCCGCTCATTACGCCCGCCATCGTGGACGATCATCTGAGCGGGATGCTGCGCACGGATCACGATGTGTACTACAGCATCATCCGTAAAGAAACGATGTTGGCCCGGTTTCCCGACTCGCGCCGATCCTACGCGCGCCTGCGCGACGGCGTGTTCTGCGGCGGCAGCCTCAGCCTGATCAGCGCCCGGGTGATGACCAGCGAGTCGCGCCGCCTGTGGGACGAGCTGCTCAATCGGCGCAAGAACGTCTTCCGGCAGGCGGCGTTGATCGGCTTCGACGTGCTGCTGCGCTTGATCACGGGCACGCTGACGCTGGCGGCGGCCGAGGCCCGCGCCGATCGGATCATCGGCGTGAAGTGCAAAGCCTACATCAGCGATCATGCCGAGATCGGCATGGATGTCGATAAGCCGTTTCAACTCGAGATCGCCAGAAGATCGATCGGGGTGAGTGACAACAAAAAACCCGCCTCGTCTTGAGGCGGGTTCGCATCCGGTTAAATGAATTATCGATTCGGCTGCGTGTGATTGTTGTCGCTCCGGCGCGGCAGATAGCCGCGTGCCAGGATGAGCAGCCCCAGGCCGATGAGCAGCAACGGCCAGAATAGTTCCGCCGCGACCGTGCCCGTGAGCACGATGAACAATCCGAACGTGCCTAAGATGGCGGCCGGCCACCAGGCCCACGCCATGGCCGGGTTGGAGAGCGTGGCCAGTCGGACCAGCACGAAGACTGCCGCCAGCCCCACGAAGAACAACCCCGCCACGACCTGACCCGGCGTTCCACGGGTCGCCACGATCGGCATCAGGGCCAGCACCGACATCATGCCGCCGGGAATCAACGCCCACCACTGCCGCCGGTCGAGCGCATAGATCAGCAGGAACGGCAGCCCGATGCTGAACAGGAAGACGCTGCCCGCCTGCTCGTCGGAGATGAGGTGATTGTCACTGTTGAAGACGATGAAGGTCAGGCCCGCCAGCACGCAGCCCGGAATCAACGCCCACCATTGCCGTCGGTCGGTCACGAAGGCCAGCAGGAACATCAGGGCCGGTACGCCGAACAGAAACAGCGCAAAATTGATGGTAAAGGGAATGATCCCCAGTTGGGCCGCCAGCAGCGCCGCGCCAAAGAGCACCAGCGCCACGCCCCAGAAGATCCGTCCTCGCGATTCCATGGCTGCACCTCCGATTGAATTTCAGTCTGAGTGTAGCACCGCGTCGGGCGGGCGTCATCCGTCGAAAGTCGGAGCAGGGCGTGCGCTTAGTGCGGAGTTGAATCTGCTATAATCGCGCCGATGATCATTCAGCCCACGTCCGATCAATGGGATGCGTTTGTCGCTGCGCAGCCGCAGCCGCATATTTTGCAAACCTCGCTGTGGGGTGAGCTCAAGGCCCGCTTTGACTGGACGGCCGATCGGCTGGCGGTGGTCCGCGACAGCCGGATCGTCGCGGGGGCGCTGGTGCTGTTCCGCCGGCTGCCGATGAGATTGGGCACGCTGGCTTACATCCCCAAAGGGCCGATTCTCGACTTCGACGATGATGAGCTGAGCCGTGAGCTGGTGGTCGGTCTCGACCAGTTGATGCGGCGACATCGCGCCATTCTGCTGAAGATCGAGCCGGACCGCCTGGCCGATCATCCTTTCAACGTCCGCGCCGCGCAGTTTGGCTTTCGCACCAGCCCGCAGACCATCCAGCCGCCGCGCACCATCACGCTGGACATCGATCAAGACGATGCCGCCATCCTGGCGGCGATGCACCCCAAGACGCGCTACAACATCCGGCTGGCGGCCAAGAAGGATGTGATCGTGCGCGAAGCCGCGCCTGACGATCTGCCGGCCTTTAATGCGCTGATGCAGACGACCGGTGAACGCGATGGCTTCTTTGTCCACTCGGCGGAGTATTACCGGGCGGTGTTCGACTTGTTCGTGCCGCGCCACGCGCAGCTCCTCGTGGCGACGTATGAGGAGCGCGTCATCGCGGGGTTGTTCGTCTTTGCGCTGGGCAAGCGGGCCTGGTACTTCTACGGCGCGTCGGGCGAGGCTGAGCGGCAGCGCATGCCCAATCATGCCCTGCAGTGGGCGGCCATCCAGTGGGCCAGAGCGCGCGGCTGCCAGGAGTACGATCTGTGGGGCATTCCCGACGAGGACGAGGCCACGCTGGAAGCCAACTACCTGAATCGCAGCGACGATCTGTGGGGCGTGTATCGCTTCAAGCGCGGCTTCGGCGGCAAGATCGTCCGCTTCGCCGGCGCCTACGATCGGG
>CAZKBQ010000085.1:0-18725 GCA_964550855.1 uncultured Anaerolineae bacterium | reverse complement strand
CTGGGCAAGACCACCTTCTCGGCCGCCACGGCCTACTGGCTGGCCGAGCAGGGCAAGAAGGTGCTGGTGTTTTCGGTCGATCCGCAGGCCAGCCTCAGCGACATCTTTCAGCAGGACATCTTTGGCAAAGGGCCGGTGAAGATCAAGGACAACCTGTTCGCGCAAGAGATCGATGCCGACACGCACATCAAGGCCTACCAGGGCGAAATCCGCCAGAAGATCCTGGACATGTACGGCTTTGACGAAGTGCCTGACGAGATCGAGCAATACATTCAGGCGGCCAGCGCCGAGCCGGCCATGGAGGAGAGCGCCATCTTCGACGCCGTGGTGGACATCGTGGTGGCGGGCAGCTACGACTACTACATCTACGACCTGGTGCCGCTGGGTCACGCGCTGTACTACCTGAGCATGGCCAAGGTGTACGACGAGTGGATCAACCGCATCACCAAACTGCGCGAGGAGATGCGCGAATACGAGGAGATGGTGTCGCGGCTGCGATCAGAGAAGAACACCGAGGAAGACGCCATCCTGACCGAACTGTCCTACATCAAAGGCCGCATCAATCAGTCGAGCCGCATCCTGACCGACAAGGAGAAGACCGCCTTCTTCTTTGTGGTGGTGCCGGAAGAGATGATCATCCTGGACACGCAGAAGGCGGCCAAGCTGTTTTCGGCCTTCGACGTGCCCATCGCCGGCTACGTGGTCAATCGCGTGGTGCCGCGCGAGCTGTTGATGCAGGACATCCCCGCTTATCTCCGCCACCGCATCGAGATGCAAGATCGCTACCTGGCGCAGATCAAGACCGATCTGGGCGCGCAGGTGCAGGCTTACGTGCCCGAGCTGGAACGCGACGTGACCGGCCTGCCCATGATTGAGAAGCTGGCCCGCATCATGTACGCGGACGGCCAATAGCGGGGGAGGCACAGGAGACCGTCATGGCAAAAGAAATTGAAACTTCCATGCGCGACTACTTCACCGCCCATCCGAACCTGCGCTTCATCTTCTTCGGCGGCAAGGGCGGCGTGGGCAAGACAGTATCGGCCGGCGTCACCGCCCAGTGGCTGGCCGGCCAGGGCAAGCGCACGCTGCTGGCTTCCACCAATCCGGTCCACAGTCTGTCGGGCCTGCTGAGCCAGGACGTGTTTGGCAAGCACACCCCGGTCACCGGCGTGCCGAATCTGTGGGCCTACGAGATCGACACCAAGGACACCATCGAGCGCAGCAAGGTCGAAATCCGTGAGAAGATTCAATGGTTCCTGAAGTTTGCCGACATCACCACCAAGGCCGAAGACTTCGTCGAATCGGCCACCATGAACCCGGCCTTTGAAGAGTCGGCCATGTTCGAGAACATGATCGATCTGATGTTCAAGGCCGAGTACGACGCCTACGTCTTCGACACCGCGCCCACCGCCAACGCCCGCCGCCTGCTGGGCATGTCCAAGGTGTACTCGCTGTGGGTCAACAAGATGCTGAAGAGCCGCGAGGAGGCGCGCTCGCTGCGCGAGATGCTGTCGTTCACCAAGAAGAAGGAAAAAGACCCGCTGATGGAGTACCTGATCACCTTCCGCGATCGCATGGAGCACGCCCGCGTGCTGCTGACCGATCCGGCGCAGACGGCCTTCTTCTTCGTCACGCTGCCCGAAGCACTGCCCATCGCCGTGATCACCCGCTTCATCGGCTGGTTCCACGAGTTCGGCATTCCGGTCGGGGGTGTGCTCGTCAACATGCTGATCGATCGGACGCAGGTGGAGGCATCCTCGCCCGACTTCGTCAAGAACCGGCTGGCGATGCAAGATCGCTACATGGACGAGGTCTGGGAGAAGTTCGACGGCCTGGTGCGGGCCAAAGTGCCACTGTACGCCAACGAAGTGCGCGGCGTGCAGTCGATGGGCCAGATGGCCGAAGCGGTGTTTGCGTGAAACGTGATGAGTGACGAGTAATGAGTAACGAGTAATGCCACTGGTCTGTCACTCGTCGCTCATTACTCGTCATTGCCGAAAGCCAGGGGATGTCAACTAAACCAGCTCGAATCAGTCGAACCCTGCGCCAGATTCTGTACGGCATGGCCGTGCATGATCAGGTGCGAGCGCTGGCGCGCACGCGCGGCTCACTGGAACATCTCTTCGTGCTGATCAGCTTCGGCGACCTGCTGGGCCTGCCCATCCTGCCGCCGTATTACAGCCTGCGCCTGCTGCCCTTCGTGGTGCCGCTCATCAACAACTGGAAGCGGCGGATGATGCGCGAGCGCGACCTCATCGATTCGATGTTCTGACAGCCGCAGACTGCCCAAACACAAAGTCCCGCCCCGGCGCGTGCGCCCGGCGGGACTTTGACGTTAATCATAAACCGGCGCTACGCTTCCGCCGGCACATCCAACCGCTTCAAATTCTTGTACGCCGGCAGGCCCTGCATCGACTGCCAGCGCGCCTCGCGCTCGGCCACGCGCCACTCATACACCACGCCGGCCCGATCCTCATACTGAAAATGCGGCGGCTGGCCCAGCACGCGCGTAAACGCCTTCTTCAGCCACTCATTCTCTTTGGCCGAGCGGATCGTCAGGAAACGGCGCGGCTCAAACTCAATCTCAAACCGATCGTCCTTCCACACCCCGCTGACCTGATACGGCGCTTCGGCCCGCGTGAGCCGCAGCCAGATGCCGTAGAAACCGGCCGCCCACAAGTCGTGCCGCATGTTTTCCACGGCTGCCCCGGCGCTCAGCTGGCGCTCGGCATACAGCCAGTGCGTGGCCCGATCGATCATGTGCCCTCCAATGATGGCGAATTCAAGTGAGGCGTATTATACTCAGGTTCGTGGTGACTGCCAACACAACTCGATTGGATCTGCCTCGTGATTGACCGCCAACTGCTGGCCGACGGCGCCCGCGCCCTCGGCATCGATCTCAACGCCGAACAGCTCGATCGGTTTGCGCATTACGCCGGGCTGCTCGTGGACTGGAACACGCGCCTCAATCTCACCGCGATCGTCGATCCGCGCGACATCGTGATCAAACATTTCCTCGACAGTTTAAGCGTGCTGAAGGCGATGCCGCCCAAAGCCAGACACCTCATCGACGTGGGCGCGGGCGCGGGGCTGCCCGGCCTCCCGATCAAAATTGCGCGCCCCGACGTGACGGTGACGCTGGTCGAAGCCACCCGCAAAAAGTGCGACTTCCTGGCGGCGGCCATCAAAGAACTGAAGATCTACAACGTCTTCGTCGTCAACGCCCGCGCCGAAGACGCCGGCCGCGATCCCGATCACCGCGAATACTACGACGTGGCTGTGGCGCGCGCCGTGGCCGATCTGCCCGTGCTGACCGAATATCTGCTGCCGCTGGTCAAAGTGGGCGGCGTCGCCATCGCGCAGAAGTCAACGGGAGTGGAAGAGGAAATCGAGCGCGCCGAAACCGCCATCCTGCTGCTGGGCGGCCTCAACGCCGAGGTCGTGCCGGTGCGCGTGCCCGGCCTGCCCGACGAACGCAACCTGATCGTGATCGAGAAGCTGGTTGCGACCCCGGAAGAATACCCCCGACGGGTGGGTGTGCCGGCGAAGAAGCCGATCGAGTAACCCGGCTCAAGCCTCGATCCGGCCCCGCACCACCTTCAACAATTTCGCGCGTGCGCGGAACTCCGCCGTGAACATGTCCGGATCAGTGCTGGTCAGGATCGATTGATGGGCGCCATTGATCTGATCGAGCAAGAAGCCGCGCCGGTTCATATCCAATTCGGCCATCACTTCATCGAGCAGCAAAATCGGCCAATCGTCGATCTGGGAGCGCAGCCAGTGCACCTCGGCCAGCTTGAGCGCCAGGACGGCGGTGCGCTGCTGCCCGCGCGAACCGAACGTGCCCAGATCGATCTCGTCGGCGATGAAGCGCAGCTCGTCGCGATGCGGACCGATCAGCGTCGTGCCGCGCGCAAGTTCTTCGCCGCGCTTTACCGACAACTGCTTTAGATACGCCGCCTGCGCCTGTGCCAGCGTCGCTTCCGGCGATTGCGTGGGCAGATCGAATTTGAGACTGCGCTGATAAACGGGCGTTTGAGGTTGATCGGGATTGAACGACGGTTGATAGCGCAGGTGGAGATGATGGCGCTCGCGCGTCAGATCGCGGTGCAGCCGATCGGCGATCTCCTCCAGCTCGGCCACGGCCTGCTGCCGCCGCAGCGTGATCAGCGCGCCCGACCGCGCCAGCTGCTCATCCCAGTAAGCCAGCTGATCGGCGGCGTTGGCCGCGTCACCGGTCTCGGCCAGTTGCTTGAGCAGCGCATTGCGCCGCGTCAGCACATCGCCGTACAGATCGAGCGCTTCCGCGTATTCGGCATCGACCTGCGCCAGCGCGCTGTCCAGATAACGGCGGCGATGGCCCGGCCCGCCGCTGACGATCTCCACATCGTCGGGCAGAAACATCACCACCGCAATCTGCCCGACGAGCGCCGCGCCTTTGACCACCGCGCCGTTTACCTTGATTTGCTTGCGAAAACGCCAGCCGTCCTCGGTGGCGGCCGGTTCCAGCATCAGCACCATTTCGATGTGCAGCGCCCGCTCGGCTTTGGTGACATCGGCCACGAGGCGCGCGTAAGGCGTGCGGCTTTCTTCCGAAGCCAGCCAGTGGATCAGCTGCCGGTCGCTGGCTGTGTGCGATGATCGGCCGGTGGCTAAAACGTAGATCGCTTCCAGCAAACTGGTCTTGCCCTGCGCATTGTCGCCGTGCAGCAGAATCGCCTGCGCCGGCAGATCGATCTCGAGTCGGGCGTAGGTTCTAAAGTTGGTAAGCGAGAGGTGACGGAGATACATGATGAGTGATCAGTGATGAGTAACGAGTAATGAGTGACGGCTCAGGTGTGGCGTGATTGTAACACAGATAAAGCAATCGAGCGGTATAATTCGGTCATCCACGCTCAAGGAGTTGTCATCTTGCGGGGGCTAATCTCGACTTCAATTCTCGTTGCGGTAGTGGTTTCGCTGATACCGATCGGACTGCTGCATGCCCAGACCACCCCGGCACCGACGAAAGTCGTCGTGCCCGGCACACACCAATCGGAATTGGGGTGCAGCGCCGACTGGCAGCCCGATTGCGACAAGACCGCGCTGACCTACGACGCGCAATCGGACATCTGGACGGGCGAATTCGAGATTACGCCCGGCAACGATCAAGACGGCAAAGGGCCGCGCTACAAAGTCGCGCTCAACGGCAGCTGGAGCGAGAACTACGGCGCGAAGGCGCAGGCGGGCGGCGCCGATATTCCGCTGGTGGTGGACAAGCCGACGAAGGTGAAGTTTTACTACGACCACAAGGCGCACTGGGTGACCGACAATTTCAACTCGGTGATCCTGGTGGCGACCGGCAGCTTTCAGAGCGAACTGGGTTGCCGACAGGATAACGATCCAACGTGTCTGCGCGCGTGGCTGCAAGACCCCGACGGCGACGGCACGTATGCCTTCAGCACCACACAGCTGCCGGCCGGCACATACCAGGTCGTGTTCGCCGTCGACGAAAACCTCGACAAAACCTACGGCGCGGACGGTCGGCCGGGCGGCGCGCCAATTCCATTTACGGTGAAAGCAGACGGTGACGAAGTGTACTTTGGACTCGATCCCGAAAAAGCGGTTTTGACCATCAGCACCGAGGGCGCGCCGCGCGGCAACATCGCCCGGCAGCAGGCCATGTGGGTAAACGAAGACACGATCGTGTGGAACACCGTCGGCTCGCCGCGCTACACGTATGCGCTGCAGTATGATCCCGACGGCGCGCTGACCGCCACGCCGCAGGGTGTCACAGGCGGCGAGACCATTTCCCTGACCTTTGTGACCGCCGGGCCAGGCGCCGATGTGCTCAAGAGAAACCCTTATCTGGCCGGCTTCTCGGCCTTCAAGCTTGACCCCGCCGACCTGGACAGGATTCCGGCCATCGTCAAAAGCCAGCTGGCCGTGACCGCGCACGATCAGACCGGCAAGTTGGTGGATGCCAGCGGCGTGCAAATCTGGGGCGTGCTGGACGCCGTCTTTGCTTACGACGGCCCGCTGGGCGTGACGTGGAACGGCGCGCGACCCACTCTGCGCCTGTGGGCGCCCACCGCCCGATCGGTTCGCGTGCACCTCTACGCCGATGCGACCACAACCGATGAGACCGTGCGGCCGCTGGAACTTGATCCGCGATCGGGTGTGTGGTCGATCGAGGGCGAGGCCGACTGGCAGGATCAGTTTTACCTGTACGAAGTGGAAGTGTATGTCCCCTCGACGGGCAAGATCGAAAAGAACCTGGTCACCGATCCGTATTCGTTCAGTCTATCGACGAACAGTACGCGCAGCCAGATCGTCGATCTGAACGACGCGGCCCTGCAGCCGCCCGATTGGCTGCAGCTGACGAAACCGGCGCTGGCCGCGCCCGAAGATGCCGTGATCTACGAGCTGCACGTGCGCGATTTTAGTATCTTTGATGAGACCGTGCCCGAAGCCGAGCGTGGCACCTTTAAGGCGTTCACCGAACTCGCGTCCAACGGCATGCGACATCTGAAGGCCCTGGCCCAGGCCGGGCTGACGCACGTTCACCTGCTGCCCGCCTTCGACATCGCCACGATCGAGGAAGACAAGACCAAGCGCCAGGAGCCGGACCTCAAGCGGCTGCAATCGTTCCCCGGCGATTCCGACCGGCAGCAGGCCCTGATCGCGCCACTGGCCGATCGGGATGGCTTCAACTGGGGCTACGATCCGTTCCACTATACCGTGCCTGAGGGCAGCTACTCGACCGATCCGAACGGGCCGACGCGCATTCTGGAATTCCGCGAGATGGTCCAGGCCTTGAATCAGATCGGGCTGCGCGTGGTCATGGACGTGGTGTATAACCACACCAACGCCAGCGGCCAGAGCGCCAAATCGGTGCTGGACAAGATCGTGCCCGGTTACTATCACCGCCTCAGCGCCGACGGCCGGATCGAGACCAGCACCTGCTGCCAGAACACCGCCACCGAGCACAAGATGATGGAGAAGCTGATGATCGATTCGCTCCTCACGTGGGCGAAGGCTTACAAGGTGGACGGCTTCCGTTTCGATTTGATGGGGCATCACACGCTGGAGAACATGCAGCACGTCCGCGCTGCACTGGACGCGCTGACCATGGCGCAGGACGGCGTGGACGGCAAGTCGATTTACGTTTACGGCGAAGGCTGGGACTTTGGTGAAGTGGCCAACAATGCGCGCGGTGTCAATGCCAGCCAGTTGAACATCGGCGGCACCGGCATCGGCGTGTTCAACGATCGGCTGCGCGACGGCGCGCGCGGCGGTGGGCCGTTTGCGCCGCTGCCCGAGCAGGGCTTCGCCACCGGCCTGTTGGACACACCCAATCGATATGAGGAGCGCACGTCCGACGAGCAGCAGGCGCGCCTGCTGGAGTACATGGATTGGATCCGCGTGGGGCTGGCCGGCAATCTGCGCGATTATCCACTGCTCAATGCGCAGGGCGACGTAGTTCCCGCCGAGAAGATCAAGTATAACGGACAGCCCGCCGCTTACACGCTCGATCCGCAGGAAAACATCAACTACGTGTCGGCGCACGACAACGAGACGATCTTCGACGCGGTGCAGGCCAAAGCCCCGGCCGATCTGCCGCTGGCCGATCGCATCCGCCTGAACAACGTCGCGCTCGATCTGGTGATGCTGGGGCAGGGCGTGCCCTTCTTCCACGCGGGCGACGAACTGCTGCGTTCCAAGTCACTCGATCGGAACAGCTACAACTCCGGCGACTGGTTCAACCGGCTGGACTTCACGTACAACGCCGACAACTGGGCGGTGGGTCTGCCGCCCGCGGGCGACAACGCCGACCAGTGGCCGATCATTCAGCCGCTGCTGGCGGACAAGGCGCTGAAACCGTCGGGCCGGGACATCCAATCGGCGCTGGCTCATTTTGAGATGATGCTGAAGATTCGCAAAAGTTCCAAACTGTTCCGATTGGAGACGGCCGATCAGATCAAGCAGCATCTGTCGTTTCTCAATAGCGGCCCGAATCAACTGCCCGGCCTGATCATCATGCATCTGGATAACTCCCAACCCGATCGGCTGTCTGACCCCTATGATCACATCCTGGTCATGTTCAACGCCTCGCCCGGACAGATCGCGCTGAACGATCCGCAATTCGCCGGGCTGGCCTTTGAGCTGCACCCGGCGCAGGCCGCCTCGACCGACCCGGTGTTGAAGCAGGCCCGCTTCGATGCGAAGACGGGCGTGTTTGAAGTGCCGCCGCGCACCACGGCGGTGTTCGTGGTGAAGGCGACCGGCCAACCGCGGCCAACGGCAACGGCGACGGCCACGCCCACTGTGACCGCGACGACACCGCCGACGGCCGCGCCAACCGCCACGGCTGCCCCCACCGCCGTACCGACGGCCGAACCGACCGTGGCGGCTGCGCCGCCCGCCGAAGCACCGTCGGCCGCGCTGCCGATCGTGGCGGTGGTCGGTGTAGTGGTGGCCGCTATCGCGGGCTTCATCTTTATGCGTCGACGCAAATAGGCAATCGGCACGGAGGTTGCTACCCAATCCGGTCAACCTGGGTTATCATTAAATCAGTTACTGGCTGTGTTGAGCCGAAAGCGGGGGCAACATGGCTGCATCATCTTCCACTCGACTGGCCGATCGCCTGGCCGAAGCGCGGCGCAAGCATTTCGTCGGACGCATCGCCGAGATCGCTCTGTTCCGTCTGGCGCTGGAAGAGTCGCCGCCGCCGTTTGCCGTGTTGTACCTGTATGGCCCCGGCGGCGTGGGCAAGACTTCGCTGCTGCACGAATTTGTGCGCGTGGTGCACGAAGCCGGCGTCACCCTCGTCTCGCTGGATGCGCGCCACATCAATCCTATTCCGCAGCACTTTATCGCCGCCGTCAACCTCGCGCTCAACGCTGAACCCACTGCCTCACCTTTTGAAACATTGGCGGCTGCCGCGCGCAGCGTGATCCTGATCGACACCTATGAGCTGCTCTCGCCACTGGACGCGTGGCTGCGCGAGACATTTTTGCCGCAGCTGCCCGCGCCGACGCTGGTCGTCATCGCCGGACGCGAACCGCCCGACGCGGCCTGGCGCAGCGCGCCGGAATGGCACGATCTGCTGCGCGTAGTGTCGCTGCGCAACCTGCCGCCCGACGACAGCCGCGCCTACCTGACCGCGCGCGGCGTGCCCGCCGCACAGCATGACAGCGTGGTGTCGTTCACGCACGGGCATCCGCTGGGTCTTTCGCTGGTGGCCGATGTCGTCGCACAGCAAACGGATGACGCGATCTTCCAACCCGATCAAGCCCCCGACCTGATCGATGCGCTGCTCAAGCGCTTCATCGAACACGTGCCCGGCGCGCGGCATCGACTGGCGCTGCACATCTGCGCGCACGCCCGCGTGACGAATGAAGCGCTGCTGCGTGAAGTGATCGGCGAGGAGGAAGCGCACGATCTCTTCGAGTGGCTGCGCGGCCTGTCGTTCATCGAGCAGGGACCGCAGGGCTTGTATCCGCACGATCTGGCGCGCGATGTGATCGATCGGGATTGGCAGTGGCGCGATCCCGACGGCTATGTCGATCTGCATCGGCGAATCCGCGCGCCCATCATTCGCCACCTCGCCGTCCAATCCGGCCTCGATCGGTTTCAAAGCGCCACCGATCTGATCTTCATGCACCGCAACAATCCCATCATGCAGCAGTCTTTTCAGTACAAGGAACTGGGCAAGTTCTATGCCGAGCCGGCGGCGCACACCGATCATGAAGATATTCTCGAAAGCGTGGCCCGGTTGGAGGGGCCGGGCGTTGTGCCGTTTGCGCAGCACTGGCTGCAGCGGCGGCCGGACAATTGGGTGGTGGTGCGCGGCAGTCGAGGCGCGGTGCTGGGGGTGATGTGCTGCCTGTTTCTGGCGCACACGACCTCAGAAGACATCGCCGCCGATCCGGTGACGCGGGCGGCGACGAACTACATTCGGCGTCACGCGCCGTTGCGCCACGGCGAGGACGTGATGCTGGCGCGATTCTATTTTGACTGTCAGACGCATCAGCAGCTCACCACGCCCGTTCTGGATGCGCTGGGAATTTACTGCACGGCGCTGTGGTTGACCACGCCCAACCTGGCCTGGACCTTGCTCTACGTCGCGCGGCCGGCGGAGTGGCTGGCCATTATGAATTACCTCAACTTTCATCGCGCCGAGGAGGCCGATGCGCAGGCGGGCGGCTGGCGCTATCATGCGTTTGCGCACGACTGGCGCGCCACGCCCGTGCCGCAGTGGCTGGAATTGATGAGCACCCGCGAGATGATGACGCAGATGACGCCGGCCGATGTCGCGGTGGCGCCGCCCCCGCCGTTGATCGTGTTATCCGAGCCGGAATTTGCCGACGCGGTGAAAAGCGCGCTGCGGAACTTCACCCACCCGATCGAGCTGGCGGCCAATCCGCTGATGCGATCACGGCTGGTGATGCAGCGCGCCGCAGGTTCGCCTACGCCGGCCACACTGCAAGCCTTGCTGCGCGCCGCCGCCGAGACCTTGAAGCAGACCCCCAAAGATGAGAAGTTCTATCGGGCCGCGTGGCACACCTACTTCCAGCCCGCGCCCACGCAGGAACTCGCCGCCGAAGCGATCGGCATCCCCTTCAACACCTATCGCTATCAACTTGCTGCCGCGCTGGAGCGCATCACCGCCTGGTTGTGGCAGACTGAACTGGCTGGCGAGTAACTTCCCCCACTGGTTGAGAAACCGGGTTTCTGCCGTTCGGATGGAATCAAGCGCCGAACCGTAGAAACCCGGTTTCTATGTTTGGGCAGAAATTCGACAGCTCTTCGGCTGTGAATTCAACAGCGGAATCCATATACTGTGTGACAAGACCAAGCAAGGAGCAATAGAATGCCAAAATATCTCGTTCAAGGTTCCTATACGGAGCAGGGGTTGAAAGGGCTGCTGCAAGAAGGCGGCTCAAAGCGTCGGCAGGCCGTCGAGCAGTTGGTCAAGGGGCTGGGCGCGCAGCTGGAAACCTTCTACTTCGCCTTTGGCAGCGACGATTTTGTCATCATCGTTGACGGGCCGGGCAACGTGGACGCGACGGCCGCCGCGTTGATCACCAATGCCAGCGGAGCGGTGAAGGCGCGCACGACCGTGCTGCTTACGCCGGAAGAAGTTGACCAGGCCGCGCAGAAGACCGCCAGTTACCGCCCGCCCGGACAATAGCACCACACGATAAGCCAATCAGGAGGTCAAAATGTCCACTCCCAAAGTCGTTTTAATCACAGGTGCATCATCCGGCGTGGGTCAGGCGACGGCGCACCTGTTGGCGCAGAAGGGCTATCGGGTGCTTGGCACCAGCCGCCAGCCTGCTCATGCCAAAGCCATACCCGGCGTCGAGCTGCTGCCGCTGGACGTGCGCTCCGATGAATCGGTCGCGGCCTGCGTGCAAGCCGTCATCCAGCGAGCGGGCCAGATCGACATTCTGGTCAACAATGCGGGTTACGAATTGGCCGGTGCGGCGGAAGAAATTTCCATCGAAGAGGCGAAGGCCCAGTTCGAGACCAACTTCTTCGGCGTGCTGCGCATGGTCAAGGCCGTGCTGCCGCTCATGCGCCGGCAGCAGCACGGGCAGATTATCAACATCAGCTCGTTGGCCGGGCTGACGCCGGTGCCGTTTATGGGCGTCTATTCGGCCAGCAAGTTTGCGGTGGAAGGCTATACCGACGCCTTGCGGCAGGAAGTCCGCTCGTTCAACGTCAAAGTCTCGCAGATTGAGGTGGGTTTTCTCAATACGCCGATGATGGCGCATCGCCAGGTGGCGGCTCAGCCGATCGCCGATTACGCGCCGCAGCGACAGCGCGCCTTCGACGCCTTTCGTGACTACGAGACAAAAGGCCCCGGCCCCGAGCTGGTGGCCGACGCGGTCTTGAAGATCATCACCAGCCGCCGGCCCCGCTTGCGCTATCTCGTCGGCCAGGAAGCGAAATCGATCGCGCTGTTGAAGCGCTTCCTGCCGGAGGGAATGATCGATAAAGGTGTCAGGAGCACTTTCCGGCTGGATGCGCAGAGTTAAGGAGACACATCAGGAGTCCGCTTGAAGCCCAAATTCCGTTGAATGAATTCAACGTCTGCCAACGAAAACCGGCCAAGGCATGTTTCGCATCGGCCGCGCGCCTAATCCGTTTCAACGGATTTCAGCCATCAGACATCGAATTCATTCGATGGATCAATCGATCTGGTCATAAACGTTTCGCTAAAGGAGGAGACTGGCATGTTTAACCAACTCAGCGATCAACAACATGTGCTTCAACCGCCGCGCGCGGCGGCGGGCGTGGCCTGGCGCTGCGATGATTGCAGCGTGTGGTGGGGCAGCCAGAACAGCCACAAGCCGACGACGCACTTCCTGCTGCGCATGCCGAAGGATGTGGCGCAGGCGCTGCCGTGGCACGAGTATCGCGGCTGGAAGCTGCGCGTGGAACGCGCCGGCATCTGCCCGGAGTGCAGACAGCCCACGGGACGCGTGGTGCATGCACAAGCGTGACTGCGGTGTGTGATACGTTTCGCACGGCAGGGTGATCGGAGCCAGATCACCCTGTCGTCGTTTCTCGTCAGACATCCACCTTGACTTCAGACTGAGTTCACATTCTTTGCGCAGAATCTCCGCCAGGGCCGGGCTGTCAACCTGTCTGTTCGATCAGGTTGACAGCCGTCCACGCCAGCTGTAAACTCCCGCCCCGTTGTTACTGAACGTTTGGTAAGTTGGATATTGGAATCTGAAAATGGAGGGGCGTATGCCAGCCGATTCGGGCGGACGCGACGCCATTCTGGACACATCGGCCAAGTTATTCAGCCAGCAGGGCTACACCGGCGTCTCCATTCGCGACATCGCGCAGGCGTGCGGCATGACCAACGCCGCGCTGTACTATCACTTCAAGAACAAAGAAGATTTGTTCCTGGCCATGCTGGAGCGCGATCACGAACAGGCGCTGGCGGCGTTACGCGCCGCGGCCGACGGGCCGGGCGGCTTGCGTGAGGATCTGCAACAGCTGGCGGCGTGTTATACCGAACTCACCTGTCAGCGCCGGCAGACCTTTCAGACGTTGTGGCGCGATCTGCGCAACGTGGAGAATGCGCGCGGCCACAAGCTGTTCAGCGAAATGCGACACAGCTTCATGCGCCCCTTGGAAGAACGGCTGGCCGCGGCGCAGGCCGCCGGCGAACTGAAAGCGGGCGATGTGCGTTTCTACGCGCGCTTGTTGTACGGCATGATTCTGGCGTTGACGCACGATGGCCGGCCCGACCGGCTGTCCAAAGTCTCCGCCCAGGACGTGGCCGCCGCTGTGGAAGTGTTCTTGAGCGGTGCGGGTAAACACGCGTGAATCATCAGGACATGCGAGGAAAGGATCGGGATCTTATGATGGGACAAAATGTTAAAGGCGGCCGGCCGGCGCGGCCCAAAGCTGATTTCGGCGCGCTGCGGCGCGCGTTGAGCTATCTGGGCCATTACCGCCAAATCATGGCGGTCGCCTACGGCGCTTTGTTCATCGCCACGCTGGCGCAGCTGGCGGTGCCGACGCTGGTGCGTAGCATCATCGATTCGGTGACCAACGGCGTGATTGCGCAGAAAGTGGCCCAGGCGCCGGCTCAGGCCCTGCCGCAGATTCTGCCGCAGATCGGTTGGACGCCAGATCAGTTTGCCAACTATCGCGACCATGCCGAGTCCGCTTTGATCATTGCCGGCATCGCCATCGTCGGCTTTGCCATCGTGCGCGGCGTCTTCTCGTTCTTGCAGGCCTACAACGCCGAGAAATTGTCGCAAAGCATGGCGTTTGACCTGCGCAACGATTTGTTCGCCAAGATTCAGCGCCTGTCGTTTAGCTATCACGACAGGAACCAGACCGGCCAGTTGATGATCCGGGCGACCGACGATGTGGAGAAGGTGCGGTTGTTCATGGGCCAGGGGTTGCTGTTCACCCTGCAGGCCATCGTGCTGTTGACGGGCACGCTGATCATTTTGGCGGTGACCAATCTGCCGCTCACGCTGGTGGTGCTGCCCGTGCTGCCGATCGCGCTGGTGCTCTTTCTGGTCTTTGGCTCGATCACGCAGCCGCTGTTCGGCGAAGTGCAGCGCCGCCTGTCCCGGCTCAACACCATTCTGCAGGAGAATCTGGCGGGCATCAAAGTGGTCAAGGCCTTTGCCCGCGAGCCGCAGGAACAGGCCAAGTTTGGACAGGCCGCCGAGGCGCTGATGCAGCAGGGCATTAAAGTCTCGCGCATATTCACGCTGCTCTTCCCGTTGATCTTCCTGATCGCCAACCTGGGCCAGGCGGCGGTGTTGTATGCGGGCGGCCAACAGATCATCCAGGCGACGTTGACGATCGGCGAGTGGCAGCAATTCAGTTTGTATCTGGTGTTCGTCTTCTTCCCGATCGCGCAGCTGGGCTTCATCATCACGCAGATGTCGCAGGCCGCCGCCTCGGCCAGCCGCATCTTCGAGATCCTCGACGCCAGGAGCGATGTCACCGACAAGCCCGGGGCGATAGCTTTGCCCCCGATTCAAGGCTATGTTGAATTCAAGGACGTGACCTTCCGCTATCCGGGCGGCGGCGCACCGGTGCTCAGCCACGTCAGTCTGAAAGCGACGCCGGGCCAGACCATCGCGCTCCTCGGCGCGACCGGCAGCGGCAAGACCACGATCATCAATCTACTGCCGCGCTTCTACGATCCCGTGGAGGGGCAGATCACAATCGATGGTTACGATCTGCGCGATGTCACCATCGACTCGCTGCGCAAGCAGATCGGCATTGTGCTGCAGGAAACCAATCTGTTCAGCGGCACGATCCGCGACAACATCGCCTTTGGCCGCACAGATGCGACCCTGGACGAGGTGATCGCCGCGGCGAAGGCCGCCGCCGCGCACGACTTCATCATGGAATTTCCCGAAGGCTACGACACGCCGGTCGGCGAGCGCGGCTCCACGCTCAGCGGCGGCCAGAAGCAGCGGGTCGCCATTGCCCGCGCGCTGCTGCTCGATCCTCACATCTTGATCCTCGACGATTCGACGAGCAGCGTCGATCTCGTCACGGAGTACAAGATTCAGCAGGCGCTCGATCGGTTGATGAAGGGCCGCACCAGCTTCGTCATTGCGCAGCGCATCAGCACCGTGCTCAACGCCGATCAGATCCTGGTGCTCGACAAAGGCTCGATCGTCGCGCGCGGCACGCACGAAGAACTGATGGACAGCAGCGAGCTCTACGCGCAGATCTATCAATCGCAGCTGGTGGCCGACGCACAGCTGGAAGAGCCGCCGGTGGCCGAAGCGGCCTGACGCGTGACGGCTGGCGATGGACAAACTTTAAACAACGAGCAACTCGCGATAAGCGGTTAGGAGGATCCCATGTTTGGTGGACCGGGCGGGCCGCGCGCGTTGATGGAACGCGAAGCCCTGAAACCCAGGAATACGAGTGAGACATTGAGACGCCTTGGCGGCTACTTCAAGCCGTTCTGGCCGGTGTTACTGTTGGCGGTGGTGTTGGTCGTCATATCGACGTGGACGCAAGTGGCCGGCCCGGAGCTGCTGGGCCAGGCGATCGATTGTTACCTTAGCCCTTCATCGGCCAGCGGCAGTTTTGGCAACTTGCCCGGCGCGGCGGCTCAAGCGAGTCAGCCGGCGACGAACACCTGCTGGTATGATCCGGCGGCAGGGGCCGGCACCACCCTGACTAATGAGGCCAAGATCGCCGGGTTGGGCGGCATCGTGTTGAGATTGGTCGGGCTGTTCTTGCTGGGCTCGGTGGCAACCGGCCTCACCTTTTATTCAATGGCCTGGTCCGGCCAGCACGTGCTCAAATCGCTGCGGGTCGCGGTCTTCAATCACCTGCACCGCCTGTCACTGGGCTACTACGCCGAGAATGAGGCGGGCAACCTGATGAGCCGCATCACCAACGATACGTCCACGATCGAACAGGCCATTAGCTTTGCGCTGGTCAACGTCGTCAGCGGCGTGCTGCTGCTCGTGTGGATCGCGTACACCATGCTGACCAAGAGCTGGCCGTTTGCGTTGATCAGTCTCTCCATGGCGCCCCTGATGTGGATCGCCACCAGCTGGTTCTCGGCGCAGGCGCGCAAGGCGTTCCGCAAGACGCGCACCGCCATCGGCGATGTGAATGCCGAGTTGCAACAGAACATTTCGGGCGTGCGCGAGGTGCAGGCCTTCAGCCGCGAGCAGGAGAACATCGACAACTTCCGCGATGTGAACGCGGCCAATCGCGACGCCAACATCCGCGCTGTCGCCTTTACGTCGGCGCTTGCCCCGACGTTGGAAGCGTTGGGCTACGCGGCCATGGCACTGGTGGCGGCCGTGGGCGGCTTATTGGTGCTGCGCAACACGCCCTTGTTGGGCACCACCGTGTCGCTGGGCCTGGTGATCACCTTCATCGCGTACGTGCAGCGCTTCAACCAGCCCATTCAGCAGATCGCGGTGTTGTGGACGAACATTCAAAGCGCCATCGCGGGCGGCGAGCGCATCTTTGGTCTGCTGGATGTCGTGCCCGACGTGCAAGATAAAGCCGACGCCAGGCCCATGCCGCCGATTCAAGGCACGGTCGAATTCACCGAAACGCACGCCGAATACGAAAAGGGCGTGCCGGTCTTGTGCGGCGTCAGCTTCAAGGCCGAGCCGGGCCAGATGATCGCCATCGTCGGGCCGACGGGGGCGGGCAAGACCACCATCATCAATCTCATCCCGCGCTTCTACGACGTGACCGGCGGCGCGGTCAAGATCGACGGCATCGACGTGCGCGATGTGCAGGCGGCCACGCTGCGCCAGCAGATCGGCATCGTGTTGCAAGACAGCTTCCTGTTCAGTGACACCGTGATGAACAACATTCGCTTTGGGCGGCCTCAGGCCAGCGATGAGGAATGCATCGCCGCGGCCAAACTCGCCCACGCCGATCAATTCATCGAGCGCCTGCCGGACGGCTACCACACCGTGCTGGGCGAGCGCGGCAGCGGCCTGAGCCAAGGCCAGCGACAACTCATCTCGATCGCGCGCGCAGCCCTGGCCGATCCGCGCATCCTGATTCTCGATGAAGCGACATCCAGCGTGGATACGCGCACCGAAAAGTTGATTCAGGCCGCGCTGGAGAAACTGCTGCATGGCCGCACCAGCTTCGTCGTGGCGCACCGCCTCAGCACCATCAAGCACGCCGATCAGATTCTGGTCTTGAACGATGGAGAGATTATCGAGCGCGGCAAGTTCGCCGAATTGCTCGACGCGAAAGGCTTCTTCTACGATCTGTACATGAGCCAGTTCCGGCGGCAGGAGCAGATCGGCGGGAATGGACAGAGGGAGACGGGCAACGGGCAGGGAGCCGAGGGCGGTTTGAAGGTATCGCCCGCCGCAGCATGACCGGATGACGCGCCACGACCGTGGCAGGCGACAAGACAAAGTCCGGCTGTCGAACGAATCGACAGCCGGATTTTTGTTCGGCCAACCCCCTGTTTTCATCGCTGTTTGACTGGCCCGTTTTCGGATATGATTGATGCACGCGCGCCAGCCGCGCCCCCGAGCCGGCCATCATATCTCAAGGGAGGAGATCATGACCGACTTCAAGCAGTATCTACTGGACGAATTCATCGAAGACTATCAGGAAGGTCTGCTGACCCGTCGCGACGCCTTGAAGTTGATCGCAGGCGTCACGGGCAGCGTGGCGCTGGCGACTTCGCTGCTGGCGGCCTGCACGCCACCCGATCAGCCCACGCCGCCGACCGTACCCCCATCGACCAGTGAACCGACCGCCGCACCCACGCCGACATCGACTGCCGCGCCCGCGCCGACGGCCACGGTGACCGCGCCTGCTACCACAATACAACCCACCGAAGCGGCCACGCCGCCCGCAAGCGGTATCAATGGCGAGATCGAAGCGCGTGACATTGAATTTGACGGCCGCGACGGCGCTCGGTTAATGGCGCACCTGGCGCGGCCGGCCGGCGGCCCGCCGGCGCCCGTTGTCTTGGTCTGCCATGAGAATCGCGGCCTGACGGAACACATCAAAGACGTGGCACGCCGCTTTGCCCGCGAAGGCTACGTGGCCCTCGCCGTCGATCTGCTCTCGCGGCAGGGCGGCACGGCCGGCAAAGATCCCGGTAGCGTGCCCGGCCTGCTCAGCAGCATTTCTCAAGATCAATTCGTGGCCGACTTTACAGACGGCTGGCGCTACCTGCAAGCGCAGTCGTACGTGCAGGCCGATCGGGTGGGCATGACCGGCTTCTGCTTCGGCGGCGGCGTGACGTGGCGGGTGGCGATCGGCCTGCCGGAACTGCGCGCGGCAGTGCCGTTTTACGGGCCGCCCCCGGCCGCCGACGAAGTGGCGCAGATCAACGCCGCCGTATTGGCCGTGTACGCCGATCGGGATACGCGCATCACCTCCACCGCGGCGACGATGGAAGCCGCCATGCAGCAGGCCGGCAAGACTTTCGAGAAGATCATCTACCCCAACACCGATCACGCTTTCTTCAACGACACCGGTCCGCGTTACAACGCCGAGGCGGCTGCCGACGCCTGGGCCAAGATGCTGGCATGGTTCGATCGGTATCTCAACGCTGCCTGAACACTATAAGGGTGAGTAATGAACCAGTGGACACAACCTGCCGCCAGCCGGCAGACCCGATTGATCGTTGCGCTGCTGAGCGGCCTGCTGCTCGCGGCCTGCGCCGCGCCGCTACCGACACCGGCGCCGACGCCCGCCGCGCTGCCAGCCACCACGGCGCC
>CAZKBQ010000084.1:0-18827 GCA_964550855.1 uncultured Anaerolineae bacterium | reverse complement strand
CCCTGCAGCTGGCCGTGCTCGTCTTCGATGACGGGGATGCCGCCGCCGCCCACGCCGACGAGGATGAAGCCGCTGTCGATCAGCTGCTTGATCGCGTTGAATTCCACGATCTTGAGCGGCTGGGGCGAGGCGATCATGCGGCGCCAGCCGCGGCCGGCGTCTTCCTTGACGATCCAGCCTTCTTTCTTGAAGATCTCAGCTTTCTCCTGCGTGGTGAAGCCGCCGATGCCCTTGGTGGGGTTCTTAAAGCCGGGATCGTTGCGATCGACCACCACCTGCGTGACCACCGCGGCGACATCGCGCTGGATGCCGCGTTTCTTGAATTCGTTGTTGAGGGCGCGGGCGATCATGTAACCGATCGCGCCCTGTGTGTCCGCGCCGATCACGTCCAGCGGGGTCGAGTGGACTTCGGGATAGGCCAGTTCGTTGCGGCGCAGGATGAAGCCGACCTGCGGGCCGTTGCCGTGTGTGACGACGACGTTCCAGCCCTGCGCGATCATGTCGGCGATGTGCCGGCAGGTTTCTTCGACGGCGCTGATTTGCGAGGCGACGTCCTCGTGCTGCTTGTCGATGATGAGCGCATTGCCGCCCACGGCGACGACGGCGACTTTGTTTTGAGTCATAGGTGAGCTCCTTACCCCATCGTCAGCGCCATCACGGCCTTCTGGGCGTGCAGGCGATTTTCGGCTTCGTCGTACACGGCAGACTGCGGGCCGTCCAGCACGCCGTCGGTGACTTCGATGTTGCGATCGGCGGGCAGCGGGTGCATGTAGATGGCGTCCTCTTTTGCGAGCTTCATGCGGCGCTCATCGGTGATCCAGCTCTCGTACTTCTTGATGATCTTCGCGCCTTCCTCGACGTCCGGCGTGTGCACCATCGCCCCCCACGACTTGGCATACACGATGTCGGCGTCCTTGAACGCCTCGTCCATGTCGTCCACCACTTCGAAGCCGGTGCCGAACTTGCGGGCCTGCTCCCGGGCCATGTCCATGATCTCCGGCATCAGGCGGAACTCAGGCGGATGCGCCAGCACCACGTCCAGGCCGAAGCGCGGCATCTGCAGCACCAGCGACTGCGGCACCGACATCGGCTTTTGATACGACGCCGCATACGCCCACGAGACCACCATCTTCTTGCGGCGCAGATCGCGGCCCTTCTTCTCGATGATGGTCATCAAGTCGGCCAGGATCTGGAAGGGGTGATAGATGTCGCACTGCATGTTGAGCACCGGCACGCGCGAGGCTTTGGCGACGGCGTTGAGGTAGCCGTTGCCCACACCCCAATCGACGTGGCGGATGGCCAGGCCGTCGTAGTAGCGGCCCAGAATCTCGCCGATTTCCTTGGGGGTGTCGCCGTGCGCGATCTGTGTGGTCTTGCTGTCGATGAAGGCCGGGTGGCCGCCCAGCTGCGCCATGCCCGCTTCAAACGAGCCGCGCGTGCGGGTGCTGCTGAAGAAGAACAGCATTGCCAGCACCTTGTCGCGCAGATAGGCGTGGGGTTCATTCAAGGCGCGCTTGCGTTTCAGATCGAACGCCACATCCATGACGGTTTCGACTTCTTCTTTGCTGAAATCAAGGTCGCCGATGAGATCGCGACCGTGGAGGAAGGTTTGCATGGTTGGTCTCCTGGTGGGGGTGATTCGTGCGATAGGAATCAGATAGTGCGATAGTTGAACCACTCACTATCGCACTATGCCACTACCGCACTATTTGAACTATTCCGTTGCGCCCAAGATCAGCGCCAGCAGCGCCATGCGCATGACCACGCCGTTGAACGCTTCCTGCCAGTAGCGCGACCAGCGGGTGATGTCCACATCGGTGGGAATCTCGTCCATGCGCGGCAGCGAGTGCAGCAGGATGGCGTCGCTCTTGGCCTTGGTCGAGAGCAGCTCGCGCGTAATCTTGTAGTTGGCGGGCGTCAGGCCCACGTCCTTGCCGGCGCGCTCGTCGCGGCTCTTGGTGTAGTCGGGCTGCACCACCGGCTCGACCAGGATCACGTCGGCTTCGGCGATGGCCTGCTCCACGTGCTCGGCTTCCTTGAAGTTCAGGCTGTAGCCCTTCAATTCTTCCTTGAATTCGGGCGTCAGGTTCATGTCGGGCGGCGCGACGAAGGTGATGGGGCAGTCGAACTGCGTCAGCGCATAGCCCAGCGAGTGCATGGTGCGCATGCGCATGTCACCCACGGCCAGCCACTTCAGGCCGTCGATGCGGCCCTTCTCGCGCAGCACGGTGTACAGGTCGGTCAGAATTTGCGTCGGGTGCTCGCCCCAGCCGTCGCCGCCGTTGATGATCGGCACGCTGGCCCACTTGGCCGCCTCGTGCGGCGCGCCCTGCTGAAAGTGGCGCATCACAATCACGTCGCCGTAGAACTCCAGCATCTTGACCGTGTCCTTGATCGACTCCTGGTAGAAGTCGCCGGCGCGCGTCATCTTGGCATCACTGAAGCCGGTCACGTGGCCGCCCAGGCGATGCATGGCGGCTTCGTGCGCCAGGCGCGTGCGCGTGCTGGGTTGGTAGAACGCCGTCACCAACGTCTTGTTCTTCAGCAGATCGCTGTTTTGACGGTTGCGCGCGATTGGCTCCAACCGCTCGGCAATTTCGAACACACGGAAGAATTCCTGCCGCTCGAAGTCCTTCAGCGACAGAATGTCACGACCAGCAAAGCTACGCATGGAACAATCCTCCTGAGATATTGTTGGTTTTGAAATGGATCGACTGCCGTGAGGCAGTGTAATGCCTAGCGAGTTTTCAGCTGCACGTCGCCGCTGACTCCCACGCGCCGCACCACGTGGAAGTGAAAATAGCCGGGTACGAAGTAACTGGTCGAGTAGTCCACGATGGCGCCCTCCGATGTGTACAGCTGCGCCTCCAGTTTGAGCAGCGCCTCGTCAACCTGCAGGCGCAGCTTGCGCGCAATCTCGTCGTCGGCGGCTTCCGCGCTGATGGCGGTGCGTGAGTGGCTCAGGCCCACGCCGCGCTGAATGAGCAGATCGAGCACCGAGCCGCGAAAGTCTGCGCCCAGATCTTCGCGCCGCAGATAGGCCGTCGGCACCACGTCGATCAGATACGCCACCGGCCGCTTGCCGGTCATGATCACGCGCGCCACCGACAACACCGGCGACTCCGCCGCCAGCCGCAGCTGGCCCGCCTCGGCTGGCGTGGCGCCGCGTTCTTCGATTACAGCCCGGCCCATGTTGGTCTCCAGGCCGATGCGCTGCGCCATCGTCTCCAGACTGACCAGCTCTTCCAGCCCGGTGTCGATGACGGGCGGCTGCGGCACCACCTGTGTGCCCACGCCGTGCTTGCGCACGATTAACCCGGCCTGTTCCAGCCGCGATAGCGCCTCGCGCACGGTGGCGCGGCTGACGCCGAACTGGCTGCCCAGCTCGGCTTCGGACGGCAGCCAGCCGCCCTCGCGGGGCAGGGTGCCGTCCCGGATACCGGCCAGGATTTCGTCGATGATTTGCTGCGCGAGCGAGATGCTTTTTCGGACCATGAGAGGCAATCGGGTGGTGAATGACCTCAGACGATAGTCGTCTGACAACTCTATTCTAGCACCGCCCGGCCCAAAGTCAAGCCCCCGATCCCCTGACAAATGTCACATCTTTTGCCCTCGGTCGGCGGCGTACCTCCGGCCGCCGGGATGTGGGGTACAATCGGGCGACGGATCAGACGATGACTTCATCAACGACGGATACGCTGTTTTCGGAACCGGCTGCTTCCCCGATCGATCTACCGGCCGATCGGCCCGAAGAGCCGATCGGGCTTGAACCGCCGGCCGCCATCACGCGCGCGGCGGGCATCGTGTCGCTGGGCAACGTGCTCAGCAGCGGGCTGGGGCTGGTGCGCGAGACGGTGAAGAGTGGCCTGTTCGGCGCGTCGGGCTTTGTCAGCGCCTACAACGTGGCCGCCATCGTGCCGTCGATGATCTTCGATCTGCTGGTGGGCGGACTGGTCAGCTCGGCGCTGGTGCCGATGTTCAGCGAGTTGGCCGCGAAGAAAGATCGCGGTGAATTGTGGCGGCTGCTCAGCCTGTTTCTATCGGTGGCGACGGTCTGCCTGTCATTGGCCGTGCTGGTGATCGAGTTGTTTGCGCCGCAGGTGGCGCGCTTTATGGCGGGCGGTTTTGACGATCGGCTGCTGCAGGTCACGATCGATCTGCTGCGCCTCACCGTCCCGGCCGTGCTCTTCTTGAGCCTGTCCAGCGTGCTGTCGGGCGCGTTGTACGCGCTGAAGCGCTTTGCGTTTCCGGCGTTTTCCGCGCCGCTGTACAACGCCTCGATGATCGTGGTGGCCATCCTGCTGGCCGATCGGTTCGGCATCGCGGCCATGGCGCTGGGCCTGCTGGCCGGCTCCATCTTGCAAGTGGTGTTTCAACTGCCGGCGTTGAAGGGGGCGGCGCTGCGCTGGCACTTCGATCTGCACGATCCGGCTTTGCGCAAGATGCTGAAGTTGTACACGCCGGTGCTGGGCGGTTTGATTGTGGGCCAGGTGGCGATTGCGATCAGCCTGAATCTGGCTTCGCGCACCAGCCCGGAAGGCATCGCGTTGATGGACTATCCCACGCGCCTGATCCAGTTTCCGCTGGGGTTGATCGTCAGCGCGGTGTCGATCGCGATTCTGCCGTCGCTGTCGCGGCACGCGGCGGTGGACGCGCCTGCCGAATTCAGGGCGACGCTGGCGCAGGGGCTGCGGCTGGTCATCGTGCTGATCATTCCGGCGGCGGTGGGCTTGTTTGTGCTGGCGCCCCAGATCGTGGGGCTGGTGTACGAGCACGGCGCGTTCACGCCGGCCGATACGCAGGCCGTGACGCTGATGCTGTGGCTGTACCTGATCGGCCTGATCTTTGCGGGGATCGATCAACCGCTGGTGTTTGCGTTCTATGCGCGCAAGGACACGCTAACGCCCGCGCTGGTCGGCCTGATCTGCAACGTGGGCGTTTATCTGCTGATGGCGCTGGTGCCGCCGGCGCTGAGCCATCGTTCACTGCAGGTGACCGATCTGGCGATTGCCAACTCGGTGCAGTGGATGAGCCACGCGCTGATCATGCTGTGGCTGCTGCGCTATCGATTGGGCGGTGTGGGCGGACACGGGCTGGGCCGGCTGGCGTTGAAGGCTGCTGTCGGTTCTCTGGCGATGGCGCTGGGCGCGTGGCTGGCAAGCCGCGGCCTGATCGCCGCGCTGGGCGCGCCCGGAGGCGCGCCCTCGATCGTGACCGAGGTGATCGTCGTCGGCGGAGCGGCGTTGGTTGGGCTGGCGATCTATCTGGGCGCGATGCTGCTGATGCGGGCGCAGGAAGTCCGTTCGATCGGCCGTATCCTCCTGCGGCGGCGTGTTGCCTGAGGGGTGGGCATCCGCTATAATCGTGCTGAGTGACGAGTGAAAAGTGAGCGGCGCACCGGAATTTGTGGCCGATATGGAGACTGTTTGTTGACTGAGGATACCAAACCTTCGCTGCCGTCATCCCTTTACACGGAGGAATACTTCCTCACCGCGTGCGAGGGCTACGAGGAATTCACCGAATCGCAGGGTGAGCGATTGTCGCGCCGCCTGAGCGAAGCCTTTGCCTACGCCGAGGTGAAACCCGGCATGCAGGTGCTGGATGTGGGCTGCGGGCGCGGCGAGATTCTGCGCCACGTGGCGCGGCTGGGGGCGCGCGCCTATGGCATCGACTACGCCGAAGTCGCCGTGCAGCTCAGTCGGGAGGCGACCAAAACCGAAGCTTTGCCGGTGGGTGTCTATCGCACCGACGCCAAGCGCCTGCCTTATCCTAACAACGCCTTCGATCGGGCGTTGATGTTCGACGTGGTGGAGCACCTGTATCCGTGGGAACTGCACGCCTCGCTCAGCGACATCCATCGGGTGCTGAAGCCCGGCGGCATGATCGTGGTGCATACTGCGCCCAATCGCTGGTACGATCAATACGCCTATCCCGTGGTGCGCTTCGTGCGCCGCTTGCAGGGCAAGCAATATCCGGCCAATCCGCGGGCCCTCAACGTGGCCGCCAACGTCGAAGTGCATGTCAACGAGCAGAGCATTGTGAGCTTGCGACAATATCTGCAGCGCGCGGGCTTTGCGCGCGTCAAAGTGTGGCTCAACAGCCCGCCGCAACATCGGCAGGAAAACCTGCTCTTTCGCGGGCTGCGGCACGTCTTCTTTGAGTGGCCGCCCTTCCGCTGGTTTTTTGAGCGCGAAGTCTTTGCGGTGGGTGTGAAAGACAAGTCCTGATGCCGGATCGCCGATCGGTTGACGACCTCTCAATCGAAGAGTTGGAAGAGATCCTCGCCATCCGCAAGCGCGAGGCGCGTCTGGCGCGGCTCAAACGTCTGCGCGAGGATGGCCGCGTGGTGGATGTGCCGGAACCGACCGAGGCTCCGCCCGCGCCGCCGATCCAATCTGCCGCCGCGCCCGTCCAATCACGCAGCTATTATCACGTTCAGCCGGCCGAAGAGGATGCGCCGAAGCGGCGGTTCAAATTGACGCTGGGCCGGTCCACCGTTAAGACCTGGCGCGATCGACTGCTGCTGCTCGTGGAGGTCGGCGCGGTCGCGGGGTTGATCTTCGTCGCCGTCAGCATGGAGCAGGCGCGTGTTGAAACGAACCAGGCGGCGGCGCAGGTGCCCACTTTGCCGCCGCCCGCGCCGACGCCATTGATCACCGCTGTCGTGCTGCCGTCGGGCCACCGGCCGCCCACTGCGCCCGGCGGGGCGGTGCCCAACTTGGATGAAGTGCCGCCGCATCTGCGCGCCTTCGTCCAATCGGTCACACCGCAGCCCATTCCCACGCCCGGCCCCGGCCAGCCCACCCGCATCCAGATTCCGGCCATCAACGTCGACGCGCAGATCGTGCCGGGCGACGGTTGGGAAGAACTGAAAAAGGGCGTGGGTCATCACATCGGCTCGGCCAATCCGGGTGAGCGCGGCAATCTGGTGCTCTCCGGGCACAACGACGTCTTCGGCGAGATTTTCCGCTATCTCGACAAGTTGACGGCCGGCGACGAGGTCATCGTCTATTCAGGCAGTCAGCGCTATCGCTATGTGATCAGCGGCAGCCGCATCGTGCCGCCCACGCAGGTGGATGTGATGGCGCCGACCAGCGACCCGACCATCACGCTGGTTTCGTGCTATCCCTATCTGGTGGACACTCAGCGGATCGTGGTCTTTGGCGAGCTGCGCTAAACCGGATCGACCCGATCGGGCGCCTTCAGCCGATCGGATTTTTGTGGTAAAATACCGCCCGCCAAACCATTGAGGAAATCATTCGCATGGCTAAGAAAACCCGCAAAGTCTTGAAGCAGCAATCACAGCAGCGCGCCATCCGGCAGGCTGTCGATAATGTCAGCACGGCGATGTCTGTTGCGGCTGAAGCCGAGAAGAAAGCGGCGGCCGGCGCAACCGCCGTGCCCGCGCGCGCCGCGCGACAGGCCGAGGTCAAGGTCGAGGATTACCGTTACGTGCGGGCCGACCTGCGCCGCATCGGGCTTCTGGCCGGATCGATCACGGTGGTGCTGGTGGCGCTGTCGTTCTTCATCCACTAGGCGCACCCGCACATGGAAGAGGCGGCTCACGCGAGCCGCCTCTTTTTGGTCTTCGATCAGTCTGCCTCAGCAAGAGGCCGATCTGCCGGCTCTGTCGGGGCGACTTCGACGGGCGGCGCGATCGGCCGGTGGACCAATCGGCCGGTCCAGACTTTGAGCGCCAGCTCGACCGTCACGTGCAGGGCGATGATCAGCCAGGTATTGCGGGTCAGAACGAACAGCGTCGAACTCATCGCCAGCAGCAGCAGTTGCCCCAGCCACGATTGGCGATCTTCAGCCTCGCGGCCCAGCCCGCTATGCGCCAGCGTCACGGCCTGCTCCACGGCCACCAGTCCCACGCCGATGAGCGCGGCCAGGTAGGCATCGTTCAGCAGGATGAGCGGCGCGGCGCGATAAAACGCCCAGTGCACTTCGCTGTACACACTGTCGACGATGATGGCCCCGGCCGGGCGAACGTCGACACCCAGCAGTCGGCCCTGCCGCGCCAGCTGTCGCGCCGCCAACCCGATGGGCGCCAGCGCCATGAAACCCACCACCAGCCAGCTGCCCAGCGCATTCAGCCAGTCGGCGCCGGACCAACCCAGCACCCCGCCGCTGTTGCCGGCCAAGCCCAGATCGATGAGGGCCAGTGAGTTGGTGAGCAGCGCCGCGTAGGGCAGGCCGATGTAGTAGACCAGACGCGCCACCGGCTCCACCATCCGGCCGCCGGCGGTGATGCGCAGCTGCGCCGCGCGCGCCGGCGGCACGGCCAGCGCCACCAGCACGAAGATCACCATGGAGGCCAACGTCCAGATGACGGGCAGCAGCTGGGCTTCGCTCACTGCGTCTGTGACTCCGGCTGCAAGCGCAGCGATACCCGCGTGCCCTGGCCGATGGCCGACGCGATGGACAGTTTGGCTTTCATCACTTCGGCGCGCTCGTGCATGTTGATCATGCCCAGGCTGCCGCGCTTGTCGTAGTTGGACTGGACCTTGTTGACGTCGAAGCCCAGGCCGTTGTCCTGCACTTCCACAAAATACGCGCCGTTCTGGCGGCCGGCCCGGATCCAGATGTCCTTGGCCTGCGCGTGCTTGCGCGCATTGCCCACCGCTTCTTCCACCACGTAGAAGATCATGCCCTGAGTATTCTTGTCCAGGTCTTCGGTGCGCTGATCGATTTCCAGATGCACGTTGAGCTGCGGGTCGGTGTCTTGCAGTTTCTGCACCAGCGTCTCCAGCGCCGCCTTCAGCCCCTGCGTCTCCAGCACCAGCGGGCGCAATGTAAACAACATCTGGCGGATCTCCTTGGTGGTGGAGCGTGCCAATTCTTCGATCTTTTCCAGTTCTTCGGGCACACGCGTCGGGTCGCGCTGGAACAGGGTGCGAGTGTAGTTGATGCGCATGGCGATGGCGGCCACGCTTTGTGTGGGACCGTCGTGCAGATCGCGCGCCAGTTTCTTGCGGGCGTCCTCTTCGATCTCGACGATGCGCGCCTTCTCGGTTTGCAGACTCTCAAACAGCTGGGCGTTTTGAAGCGCGATGATGGCCTGGTTGCACACGGCCGTCAGCACGTCGATGGTGTCGGGCGTAAACACGCCGGGATCGGGGCTGCCAAACACCGCCACGCCGTAATTCTCAAAGCCGGCGCGCAGCGGCACACACACGGCCGTGATGCAGCGGTGCAGCGCCGTGTAAGTGGTCAGCTCGGGATCGTGCGCGGGATCGTTGATGATGACCGGCTCGGCGCTGGCGAGGGTGCGGCTGATGGCGCCGTCCTCGCGCTGGATCAGGGGCAGGCGCTCATCGTGGCCGGTCAGGTGGCGCGAAGCAGCCACCGTCAGGCCCTGGCTGGACAAGAGCAGCACCAGGCTGACCATGCGCGTGGACGCCGGCCCCATCTCCTTCAGGCCCAGCATGCTGATATCCAATACGGAATCGAGAATGCGCTGGTAGTTGAGGGTGGCGCTGAGCGTGGAGGCCATTTCGAAGATGGCGCGCGCCTGTTCACGGGTGGACCGCAACCGCTGCAATTCGCTGGCCGCTTCGGCTTCGGACATTTCCAGCGCCAGATGACGGATGCGGCTGCCCAACGCGCCGCCCACCACGCCGGCCAGCGCCAGGATCATGATGTTGGGCCACCGGCCGCCCATGGCGTAATAAGCCAACCCTGTGACGGCGGTCACGATGAGATCGGCGGCCCAGTTAAACCGCAGCGCGGCGCTAAGAACGGGAAACAGGCTGAAGTAGAACAGCGGGCTGTCTGCGCCGCCTGAGACCAGCATCAGACCCACGCCCAGCAGCGTGTCGACGAGAAGGTTGGCCCAGGCCACGGCGCGCACCGGCACCTCAAAGACCAACAGCACCATCGTGATCAGGTTGTACACCCCGGCGACCAGCAGCAGGATCAGCACGCCTTGCGGCGGGGTCGCGGCGGCTTCACCCTCGATGGGCGGCGCCAGCAGCACCACGCCCAGTACGCTAAAGAGCAACAGCCAGCGCAGCGCCGTTAAGAGCCAGTCGATCTGGGAAGAACGTGATGACAACGACCGCACTTCGGAGCGGCTCCTGTGTGATGTCCAAGAAAAGGCCGCGGTCGCGCTGGGGCTTTACTCGCGCATCCGCGGCCTTCTGTATAGTGGGCGGTATAGGGATCGAACCTACGACCTCACGGATGTGAACCGTGCGCTCTAACCGGCTGAGCTAACCGCCCGAGCGAGCGCGATTATAGCATCCTCGACTGTAATTGACAAGTGTCCTGCACCTAGTTATAATGCCGCCATGATTACGCTGCCGTTGCCAAATTGCCCCGCCCCGGCTGTAACTATGTGCGTTTCTGGATAGGCGCGCGGCGATGTATGCCCGGCTAATCGACCAGTCCTCTCCAGACAACATGAGAGGACTGGTTTTTGTTTTGAACGAATGGACCTGAAAACGCTGACGGAAGAAATGAATCGACTGGTCGCTGCCAAGGGCTGGTATGCGGCGGATTCGCCGCGGCCGCAGACGCCGCGCAATCTGGCAGCCTCGCTGTCGATCGAGGCGGCGGAAGTGTTGGAGCACTTTCAGTGGGGGGAGCAGGCCGATCGGGCTGAGCTGGCCGCCGAGCTGGCTGACGTCTTGCTGTATCTGCTGCAACTGGCCGCGATCAGCGGCATCGATCTGGAGCAGGCCGCGCTGGACAAGCTGCGGGTGAACCATGGCCGACACTGGGACTAAACCGTGGCAGGTGCTGGGCAAGCGTCGCATCTACGCCAGCCCGTGGATCAACCTGGAATACTGGGATGTGCAGCTGCCCGACGGCTCCCGCATCCCCGAGCATCACGTGCTGGACTACCCGGCCGAGGTGGTGGGCGTGCTGCCGGTGGGCGATGACGGCCGCGTGCTGTTGATCGATCACTATCGCTTCATTACCGACACGCGCGGCTGGGAGGTGCCGGCCGGCGGCCTGGAGCCGGGTGAGGGTCTGCTGGACGGTGCGGCGCGCGAACTACTGGAAGAAACCGGCTACACTGCCCGCCAGTGGACGGTGCTGGGCAAATATCATCCGTCCAACGGCTCGAGCAACCAGGTCTTTCACGCCGTCATCGGGCAGGGGCTGACTCGCCAGGCAGAGCCGACCGATCTCAACGAGACGCTGGGCCTGCGCTGGTTCACGCTGGACGAGCTGCGCGAGCTAATCGGGCGCAACGCCATTCGCGACGGTCTGACGCTCACCACGCTGTGCTGGGCGCTGATCGCCCGGCCGGCGCTAGCCGCTAAGGGCGACTCGTGAGCAGGCTCAAGATCCTCGCCATCAGCGATCAGGAAGTGGAGTCGCTGCACAGCCCGAACGTCGTGACGCGTTTCGGCGGCGTCGATCTGATCATCAGCTGCGGCGATCTGCCGTACAACTATCTCGATTATATTGTGACGCTGCTGGGCAAGCCCATGTATTTTGTGCACGGCAATCACGATCGTGATTACGAATACACGGAGACGGGCAAGCGTTATCTGGCGCCGCGCGGCGCCGAATCGCTGGACATGCGGTCGGTCGTCACCGAACAGGGCCTGATCCTGGCCGGGCTGGAAGGATCGATCCGGTATGATCCGGCCAGCCGTCACCAGTACACCCAGGATCAAATGAACCGCCGCGCCTGGCAGCTGGCGTTGAAACTGATCCGCAATCGGGCGCGGTATGGCCGCTATCTGGACGTGCTGGTGACGCATTCGCCACCGTTCGGCATCAACGACGGGCCGGACCCGGCGCACGTCGGCTTCAAAGCCATCACCACGTTGATCCGCCGCTTCAAGCCGCGGCTGGTGCTGCACGGTCACCGGCATTTTTATACGGGCACACGCCCCAGCGTGCAGCTGGGCACGACGCGCATCATCAACGTCTTTCCGTATGAACTGATCGAACTGGAGCATCCTTATGCCCGATGACGTCCAGCGGGCCGAGGAGGCGTTTAGCAGCGCGCGGCGGCGGGCGTGGTGGCGCGACGTAATGGCGCGGCTGGCCGGCCGGTCCAACACGCTGCTCTCGTATCAGCAGGTGAAGAACGCGCTGCGATTGGGTGGGCCGATCTATCGCGGCGTGCAGCCGGTGCCGGTGGCGCAGATCATCGGCAGCGTCGATCGCTATCGCGACTTCGACGAAGTCTTCCTACCCGCGCAAGATCGCACCGCCGCGCGCTGGAAGAGTATCGCCCGCGCCTACTACGACGACGTCGATCTGCCGCCGGTGCGGCTGTACAAGGTGGGCGATGCGTATTTTGTGTTGGACGGCCATCATCGTGTGTCGGTGGCGCGCGAGCAGGGCATGGAGTTCATCGACGCCGAAGTGCAGGAGGTGGTGTCGCGCGTGCCGGTCTCGGCCGATCTCCGGGCTGAGGACTTGCGCGTGCTGCACGAATATCGCCGCTTCCTCGATCGCACCCGGCTCGATCAACTGCGGCCCGAGCAGCGCATCCGCTTCACGGTGGCGGGTGGCTACGATCGGCTGCTGGAGCACATCGCCACGCATCGCGTCTTTATGCAGCTGGAGCAGCACCGCGAAGTCAGCGACGAGGAGGCGGTGCTGCACTGGTATGATACGGTCTATAAGCCGATCGTCGATGTCATCCGTGCGCACGACGTGCTGAAGGAGTTCCCGGCACGCACCGAATCTGATCTGTATTTGTGGATCACCGAGCACTACTATTACCTGCGCGAGAAACTGGCCGATGTCTCGATTGAACAGGCAGCCGAGGACTATGCCGATCAATATAGCGAGAAGCCGATCAAACGCATCGTGCGGGCGATGGCGCAAGCGCTCGGCGACAGCGACGCGGCCGCGCATGCCGCGACGAAGACGCAGCAGGCACACGAGCGGTTTTTGGCGCGCACCCGATTGGCCGAGCTGCGGCCCGATCAGGCCATTCGCTGCTCCAGCGATCTGGGCTACGCCAAACTGCAGGAGCACATCGATCGGCATCGCTATTACATGGGCCTGGACTTCAAGCGGGCCGTCTCTGAAGATGAAGCTACCGCCCACTGGTATGATACCGTGTACCTGCCCATCGTCACGGCCATCCGCGACAATCATTTGCTGGAGGAATTCGCCGGTCAGACGGAAACCGATCTCTATCTGTCGATCATTGATTATCTGGATGAACTTCGCAAGGACGATCAGTCCGTCACGCCGGAACGCGCCGCGTTGACGTACGCGCAGCAATTCGAAGGGCATCCCATCCGCAGCATTGTGGGCGGCCTGCGGGTGTTGTTTGGCGCAAAGCGGCCAGACGAAGAAATGAGTGATCAGTGAGGGGTGGGACGGAAGCGTAAAACGTAAGGCGTAAAACGTAAGGCGTAAAACGTGAAGAGTGAGGACATGGCACATTTCAAGGGACCGATCGTGACTGTTTATGGCAGTAACTCACCCAAAGATGGCGAGCCCGAGTATGACGCCGCGCGCCGGTTGGGGCAGCTGCTGGCGCGCGCCGGTTACGTCGTCGCCACGGGCGGCTACGGCGGCACGATGGAAGCCACCAGCCGCGGCGCCAAAGAGGCGGGCGGCCACGTCATCGGCGTCACCACATCCGTCTTCGATGGCGTGCGGCCCAGTGCCAACCCTTACATCGACGAGGAGATCAAGTTTCCGGCGCTGTTCCAGCGTCTGCACCACCTGTGCACCTTCGCCGATGCCTGGGTGGCGCTGCCGGGCGGCATCGGCACGCTGAGCGAGGTGGCCCTGACGTGGAGTTTGCTGCAGGTGGGCGAGCTGCCCCGCCGGCCCTTTGTGCTGGTGGGCGAGATGTGGCGCAAGACCATCGGCGAATTTGCCAGCGACTATCATGTGCGCCCGCAGTACAGGGAACTTATCCAGTACGCGGCGGATGTGGATGATGTGTTATCGTTGCTTAAAACGTGAAACGTAAAACGTAAAACGTAAAACGTAAAACGTAAGTGTCCCTTCACGTTTTACGCATGACGTTTTACGCGATACGTTCCACTCCATCCTCTTATCAGGAGACATCATGGCCGACAAACTCACGCCCCGCAGTGAAGATTATTCCCGGTGGTACAACGAAGTGGTGCAGCGCGCCGAGCTGGCCGACTATTCGCCGGTGCGCGGCTCGATGGTCATCCGCCCTTACGGCTATGCGCTGTGGGAGAACGTGCAGGCCGCCCTCGATCGGCGCTTCAAGGCCACCGGGCATCAAAACGCCTATTTTCCGCTGTTCATCCCCATGTCCTTCCTGCAGAAGGAAAAAGAGCACGTGGAAGGCTTCTCGCCCGAGCTGGCGGTGGTTACGCACGCGGGCGGCGAGCAGCTGGAAGAGCCGCTGGTGGTGCGCCCCACGTCCGAGACCATCATCGGCCACATGTACGCGCAGTGGGTCAAGAGCTACCGCGACCTGCCGATCCTGATTAATCTGTGGAACAACGTCGTGCGGTGGGAACTGCGCACCCGATTGTTCCTGCGCACCGCCGAGTTTCTCTGGCAGGAAGGACACACGGCTCACGCCACCGCCGAAGAAGCCGAAGCCGAGACGCGCCAGATGTTGGGCGTGTACACCGACTTTGCCGTGAACGAGGCCGCCATCCCGGTGATTCCCGGTCGCAAGTCCGACAGCGAAAAATTCGCGGGCGCGGTGCGCTCGTACACCATCGAAGCGATGATGGGCGACAAAAAGGCGCTGCAATCGGGCACGTCGCACTTTCTGGGGCAGAACTTCGCCAAAGCGTTCGACATCAAATACTTGAGCAAGTCGAACGAACTGGAGCACGTCTGGACGACCTCGTGGGGGCTGTCCACGCGCATGATCGGCGGCATCATCATGGTGCACGGCGACGATCAGGGCCTGAAGCTGCCGCCGCGTCTGGCCCCGATTCAGGTCGTCATTGTGCCCATCTTCAAGAACGACGCCGAGAAAAGCCGCGTCATGCCCGTGGTCGATCAACTGCGCGCGCAACTGGCAGAGGCCGTTCGGGTGAAGGTGGACGATCGGGACGAGACGCCGGGCTTCAAGTTCAACGACTGGGAGTTGCGCGGCGTTCCGCTGCGGATCGAAGTCGGGCCGAAGGATGTGGACAAAGGCACGGTCGTCCTGGCGCGGCGCGACTTGCCCGGCAAAGACGGCAAGTCGTTCGTGCCGCAGGCCGGGTTGCTGGAGGCCGTGCAGACTTTGCTGGTCACGATCCAATCGGACATGTTGAAGCGCGCCACCGATTTCCGCGACGCCAACACGCACGAGCCGAAGTCGTATGACGAATTCAAAGCCATTATCGAAGACGGCTTTGCGCGAGCGTGGTGGTGCGGCCGGCGCGAATGCGAAGCGGAGATCAAGGAAGAGACCAAAGCTACCACGCGCTGTATCCCGCTGGAGCAGCCGGGCGGCACAGGTGTGTGCGTGCATTGCGGTCAACCCGCGACCGACGTGGCGATCTTTGGCCGGGCGTATTGATGCTCACTCAGTGAATCACCATGGAGATCACGGCGCAGAGGCGCCGGTCTTCGTGGTCGGCTTTAACGCCAGCTTATGACTGACCCTAATCCGCTGGCCGAAGCGGCCGCCGCCGCCATCTGGCGCGGCTTCAACGCCTATCAAGACGAGTTCCGCGCCGTCACGCGCCGCGCGCGAGCGCGCTTCGAGCGGCGCGACTGGCGCGGCATCCAGAGCGATGCGGTGGAACGGCTGGACCTGTACAAAAAGGTCGTCGACGCCATCGTGGCCGAGGTGCACGCCCTGCTGGGCGGCGAGGTCAAAGAGGAAACAGTCTGGGTGCGGATGAAAGCGGCCTACTCGCGCCTGATCGCGGGCTGCGGCGATTTTGAATTGGCCGAAACCTTCTTCAATTCGATCACGCGCCGCATCTTTGCGACGGTGGGCGTGAAAGCCGAGCGCGAATTCGTGGAGTCCGATTTCGATCTGCCGCCCGCCCGATCGGCCCGGCCGCTCCAGCGCACGTATGCGCGGCCGACGAGCGTGCCGGCGCTGACGCAGGCCGTGTTGAGTGACTACGCCGCCGAGTTTCAGGCGCCGTTCCACGATCTGGCGTTGGACGTGCGGCTGGCCTCCGCCGAGATCGAACGCCGCCTGCGCGAGCAGGGGGTGAGTGACATCGCGCAGGTGGACGTGCTGCGGCCGGTGTTCTTCCGCAATAAGGGGGCCTACATCGTCGGGCGGATCCGATCGGGCGGCGGGCAAACCGTGCCGCTGGTGTTCGCGCTGCGCCATCCCGTCGAAGGCATCGTCGTCGACGCGGTGCTGCTGGATGAAGACAGTGTCAGCATCGTCTTCAGCTACACCCGCTCGTACTTCCACGTCGAAGTGGACAATCCGCTGGAAGTCATCGAATTCCTCAAGACCATCATGCCGTTGAAGCGCGTGGCGGAACTGTACATCTCGATCGGCTACAACAAGCACGGCAAAACTGAGTTATACCGCGACCTGCTGCACCACCTGCGTGAATCAACCGATCAGTTCGAGATCGCGCCCGGCGACAAGGGCATGGTCATGATGGTGTTTGTGCTGCCGCAGTTCGACGTGGTTTTTAAGATCATCAAAGACCGCTTTGCCTATCCCAAGACGACCACGCGCCAGGAAGTGATGAACAAATACGCGCTGGTCTTCAAGCACGACCGCGCCGGCCGGTTGGTGGATGCGCAGGAGTTTGAGCATCTGCAATTTGATCGGGCGCGCTTCTCCGAAGCGCTGCTGGCCGAACTGCTGGCCGAGTGCGCGGGCAGTGTGACGGTGGAAGGCGAGTGCATCGCCATCAAGCATCTGTACACCGAGCGCAAGATGACGCCGCTGAACCTGTACCTGCGGCAGGTCGATGACGCGGCGGCGCGCGCGGCCGTCATCGATTACGGGCAGGCGGTCAAGGACCTGGCCGCCACCAACATCTTCCCCGGCGACATGCTGCTGAAGAACTTCGGCGTGACGCGGCATGGGCGCGTGGTCTTCTACGATTACGACGAGCTGGGCCTGCTGACCGATTACCACTTTCGCGAGATTCCGCAGTCAAACGACTACGACGAAGAGACCAGCGCCGATCCGTGGTTTTACGTAGGCGAGCGCGACATCTTTCCCGAAGAGTTCATCCGGTTCTTCGGGCTGCAGCCCAACGTCAAGGAAACCTTCCTGCAAGCGCACGGCGATCTGCTGGGCGTGGCTTTCTGGACGAATCTGCAGGAACGCCTGCGCGCCGGCGAAGTGATCGACGTGTTCCCGTACCGGCAGACCCAGCGTCTGCACACCGGCCTCAATACTCTATGATCATCATCTTTGGCGTCAAGCCCCGCCACACCACAATCTCCACCGGCCAGTTTGTGTGTCCGCACTGTCGCGCCCCACGCGCGTACGAGCGGCGTCGCGGCCGCAACTGGTTTACGCTCTACTTCATCCCGTTGATCCCGCTGAATTCGCTGGGTGAAGACGTGGTCTGCACGACGTGCGGCTGGAGTTTTTCGCCCGACGTGCTGACGCAGCCGCCGCCCGCCGCCACCCCGCTGGATCGCTTGGCGCGCGAGGCGCAGGCCGATATGGACAGCGGCACGCCGATTGAGTTCGTGCGGCAGAAGCTGATCAACCTTGGGCTGGCCCGCGAGCTGGTCGATCAAACCATCGAGCAAGCCGCCGGGCCCGATCGGAAGATCTGCCCCGCCGATCAGCTCACCTATCGCGCCACCGTCGCGCGCTGCGCGCGCTGCGGCCGCGAACTGCAGGTCGCGCCGTGAACTCGCGCGCTTCGCTGTTCACCTTCACCGATCTGCTGCTGTTGTCGATGGTCTCGATCTGGGCCGTCAACTTCACCGTCGTCAAAAACGTCATCGGCGGCGCGCTGTCGCCGGTGGCGTTCACCACCCTGCGGTTTGCGCTGGCCGCGCTGATCCTGCTGCCGTTGGCGCGCCGTGGCGGCCCGCCGCTGCGGCGCGCCGACCTTTGGCGGATTGGCGCAGCCGGCTTCATCGGCAATGCGCTGTATCAAGTCTTGTTCATCAACGGGCTGGCGTTGACCTCGCCGACCAACGGCGCATTGCTCAACGCCACCGCGCCGATCTTCATTGCGCTGCTGGGGGTGCTGCTCAAGATCGAAACGTTGTCGGCGCGGGCCTGGACGGGCGTGTTACTGTCATTTGCCGGCATCGGCGTGGTGGTTCTGGGCAACGCGCCCATCGAGGCGGCGGCCGGCAGCGTCAACAGCTGGCTGGGCGATCTGATGATCCTGGGTGCGGCGCTCATGTGGTCTTGCTACACGGTGCTGTCCGCGCCGCTGCTGCACCGCCACTCGCCGCTGCGCCTGACCGCGCTCACCGTGGCGGCGGGCACGCTGCCGCTGCTGCTCATCGCCGCCCCGGACTTTGCGGCCACCGATTGGCCTCAGGTCGGGCTGAGCACCTGGCTGGGCGTGTTGTTCTCTGGCGGACTGGCCATTGCCCTGTGCTATATGCTTTGGAATCGCGGCGTGCAGCAGTTGGGCGGCGCCCGTACAGCCGTTTACTCCAATCTGACGCCGGTGCTCACTGCATTGTTTGCGTTTGTGGCGCGCGGCGATGTGCTGACGATCTATCATGCCGGCGGCGCGGTGATCATCCTTACCGGCATTACGCTCACCCGATCGGGCCGGCGGCGCCCGGCGGGTGATTTGGTCGGCAGGCGCCAGAATGAACTTTTGATGGCGGCTGCAGGTACTCCGATCGAAACCCCGTCGCGCCCGGGAGGCCCTCATGTGTAAGCGGCTGATTGTCCTGTCGATGATGTTAATCGCGTTGAGTGCCTGCGCGCCCGCCGTGGTGCAGCCAACGCGATTAACATCATCGACAGGACAATCAGCCGCTTACACATG
>CAZKBQ010000083.1:0-19192 GCA_964550855.1 uncultured Anaerolineae bacterium | reverse complement strand
GTCAGGTTCTTGCTGCGATCCAGATCGAAGGCGTTGTTGCGATCGCCGGGCACAATGTAGTCGAGCACCAGATAGGTGTGCTGGTAACCGTAGCTCGACTCGTCGGTGATCAGGTAATAATAGGGCTGGAAGCCATACTGGCAGCGCGTCGGCCAGATCGCGTTTTGATTGTTGACCTGCAGCGGAAAGCCCGCGACGCCGCCGCCCAGCTCAAAGCCGGTGCCCCATTCCACGCTGCGCGATGATTCCGTGGTGAGGCCGCTGGCGTATTCGTAACCCGCGCCGGCCTGCACTTTGGCGATCAGCCCCGCTTCCACTTCCAGTTCCACTCCCACGCGCGCCGACTGCCCGAATGATTCGGCGGTGGCCTGATGCGTACTGGAATCCTGCTGCAGCGACCATTCGCGCGTGACGTTGCCCGGCCCGATGGTGCTGCCGTTGAGCACGCCGTCGGCCGCCCCGTTCCACAATAGCTGCCCGCGCTGCCTCACCCACTGATAGCTCAGGCTGTTGGGGTTGTACACCTTGACTTCCAGAAAACCGTCGTTGGGATTCGTGTCGCGCACATCCACCGGATACCGATCGGGTTCCACGTGATTGGGGCCAAAGACTTGCACTTCGGCCAGCGACAGCGGTCGCAGGACGCCGGTGTTTTTCAACTGCACGCGCACGTAGCGGCCTTGAACCGGATTCAGGGCATTGTCCAGCGTGAGGAACGTGGTGACCCGCCCGCTCAACGTATAAGTGTAGGTGTGTACCCGATTGTCGGCGGCCAGCACCAGCGGATCGTCGGAGATCGATCGGAAATCGGTGTTCGACACAAAGACGAAGTAGTCTGACAGCCGGCTGATGCAGCAATCCGTGCGATTCCACAACCGGATCTTGCTGATCGTTTGCGCCGCGCCCAGATCGATTTGCCACCACGGCGTCGCTTCATCGTAAGTGTGCGTCACCGAGTTGTCGTAGAAGTTGCCATCAGTATTGCCGTCCACAGCCCGATCGGCGGTCGCGCCGAGGGCGGTGCTGGACTGGGCGGCATCGCCGGGCAGACGGAACAACGCCAGATCGGTCCAGTCGCGGGCGATGGGCGCCCACTGATATTGCTGCGCGGGGCTGGTGCCGTTCTGGGCGTCCCAGGCATCGAGTTCGGTGGCTTGCTGCGTGGCACCCACATTCTCGCAGAAGCGCGCGGCGCCGTCTTGATCGACGCCGGCGATCTGCAGCTGATAGCTGTAGCAGTTGTAGGCGGTATTATCGAACACCAGGAAGCCCGCTCCGTTGTCGGTCCAGCCCTCCTGAACGGTGGTGCCGGTGGTGGTGCCGCCCGTTCGCGTCTTGCCCGATGTGAATTCGTAGGCAGCGGTGACCTTGGCGCTGGCCGAAGCCACTTCGCCGTCGATACCGACGCCAAAATAGGCCGAGACGCTGTGGCTGCTTTCGGTCGTCACCGCTGTCTCGGTCGTCACCGAGGTCGATCGGGCTTTGCCCACCGTGCCGTACTTATCCTGCCCGCTTTGAATGCTTTGCCAGAACGGCGGCGAGAAAATGGCCGAGCTGATCTGCGGTTCCTGCACTTGCTTGCACAAGATCGAGCCGCCGGTGGCGGGTGCGTAGTGGGCTTTCAGTGAATCGTTGTCCCAGTCGCCCAGACTGACGGTGATATTGCTGGCGTTGGTGCGGCCCTGCGTGCCGTCGCGCCAGCTGCTGACGAATTGAATGCCGGTCGTCGGCGTGATCTGATCGGTATACCGCGCGACCTGCAGCTGTGAACCGGAGTCGCGGAAGGCGGCGACGATATCCTGGGCGCCGTCCTTGTTCAGATCGCCCACGTCCAGCGAAAGTTCATTGACCAGATCGCGAAAGCCGCTGCTGTCTTTGATGGTGTTGTGGACGAAGATCGTGCTCTGTTCGGCATCCAGCGTCTGCAGCTTGAGGCCGGTTGGGTTGTAAGACTGATAGCCGATGACGACTTCGGCCAGGCCGTCTTTGTCCACGTCACCCGCGCGCAGCACCAGCTGTCTGGACATTTCGTTGTACTGCCAGGCCGCTTTCTGCACCAGCGTCGTCGCGATCGGCGTGACTTGCAGATCGAGTGTGAACACGCGGATGGCATCGCTGAAGCCGGGATTGCTGGTGTCGTTGTGATCGAAGGCGACAATCACTTCGTCTTTGTAGTCGCCGTCGATGTCGGCCGCGGCCACTTTGACGTTGAGCGGGTTGCCGATGGCCGTATAGCGCACGGCGGCCACTTCACGCAGATAGCTGGCGACGACGCCGTTGTTGCCTTCATTGATGGTGTAGCTGATGTCGCGCGTGAACGCAATGACCTGCACGGCGCTGCCGCCGTTCTCGGCGTAGCCCACGATGATTTCAGCGGTGCCGTCGCCGTTCAAATCGCCGGTGGCGACGCTGATGAGCGACGGATTGGTGCGCGTGACCTGACCCGACCGCCAGAAAGCCATCGGATTCAACGGTTCCGGCGCAATGCTTCCGTCCGGATAGCCGTTGAGTATGCGTACATCCAGCGGATAGGGGCCGGTGCCCGAGTTGTACCATGAGGCCAGCGCGATCTCGCCGTCGTGATCAGGGTCGCCGGTGAGGTCGCCGGCCGCCGCCACCATGTTGTTGCGCGGCAGGCCGGTGCTGGGCGTCCAAAAGGCGTCGGCAGCGCCGTTGCGATGCGAGACGGTTCGATAGGAGGCGCCGCCGCCGTCGCTGAAAGTCTGCACAAATTCTGCCTTGCCGTCGGCATTGAGATCCGTGGCTGCGCCGGAAACCATCGAGACGTTGGTCAGCGTGCTGCTGATGTTGCCGCCCAGCCAGGTGTCTTGATGCTGCAGCTGCCCGGCCGGATTGACATCGAGCCGTGAATAGGCCAGCCAGCCCGCGTTCGGCGCCGATCCACCCCGATAGCCGACGAAGATCTCTTTCTCGCCGCCCAGCACGAGAGTGTTACCGAAAGGCGAAGTGGTACAGTCAATGGCGGCGGGTTTTTCGGGGCCGGCGTCCCCCGATCGGCTGAGAGTGGCTCCCCGCGGTTGACTGGTCGTCGACACGGCAGTCGCCGGCGCGGCGAACAAACTGAGCAAAATCGCGCAGGTACACAACACCGATGCGAAACGGCGCATAAGTCTCCTCCCAATTCAGATTGATGAGTTGTTGTTTTGGTTCGAGTAACAGGGGCGGGGAAATCCCGGGCTGCCAGGATCATATCACAATGCGGGTGACACGTCCATGTGCGCCGGCCGGGCGGGCGGGCCGACCCCAAACAACAACACCGGATTTCGACTGGAAATCCGGTGTTGGGGACAAGGGGTCATCCTAAACCCGATCGAGCGCCTGCGCCAGATCGGCAATCAGGTCGTCGGCGTCCTCCACGCCCAGCGACAGCCGCACCAGATTGTCTTTGATGCCCACGGCCAGCCGCTCTTCCGTGGATAATTCGTAGTACGACATCAGCGCCGGCTGCTCGATCAGCGTTTCCACGCCGCCCAGGCTGGGCGCGATGATGGGAATCTCCACCGCGTCGATCAGGCGGCTGGCCGCCGCCAGATCACCCTTGACTTCAAACGTCACCACCCCGCCGAAGCCGCTCATCTGGCGGACGGCCACGTCGTGATCAGGATGTGTACTGAGACCGGGATACCACACCCGATCGACGGCCGGCTGCCCGGCGAGAAACTCCGCCACGCGCTGGCCGTTCTCATTCTGGCGCTGCACGCGCAGGGCCAGCGTCTTCAGGCCGCGCAGCAGCAGATACGCGTTGTGCGGATCGACCACCGCGCCCAGCATCCACAACTGCTGCCGCAGCAGCGCGATCAGCGACTCGCTACCGCACACTGCGCCCGCCAGGATGTCGTTGTGGCCGCCCAGATACTTGGTGGCGGAGTGCAGCACCAGATCGATGCCGAACTCGATCGGGCGCTGGTTGATGGGCGTGGCAAACGTCGCGTCGATCAGCGTGCGCACGCCGTGCCGCCGGCCAATGTCGGCCACCCGCTCCAAATCGAGCACGCGCAGATACGGATTGGTGGGCGACTCGGAGATGATCAGGCGGGTGTTGGGTCGAATCGCCTCTTCCATCGCGGCGTAATCGCCGGCGGGCACAACCGTCGCGGCCACGCCGTAGCGCTTGAGGAAGTTGAGACAGAACTGGCGCGTGCGGCGATAGGCATCGTCGGTGATGATCAGATGCGCGCCGGTCGATAGAAACGACAGCAGCACCGTGGTCACCGCGGCCATGCCCGATGAGAAGAGCAGGGCGTCCTGCGCGGCGTCGAGCGCGGCCAGGCGCGCTTCGGCTTCGGCGACGGTGGGGTTGCCATAGCGGCCGTATTCGGTGCGCGATTTGGCGCCGCCCCACAGCCGGGCATCCATGAAACCGCACAGATCGGTGGTGTCTTCAAACGTGTACGTGGCCGTCTGGACGATGGGCGGCGTCAGCGAGTGATAGGCGTTGTCGCGGCGGCGGTCGCCGTGCACGGCGCGGGTCGATGGGCCGCGTGACACACTCGGGGGCAGGGCGATCTGAAGGGCGGTGGGTCGTGCGGCAGTGTGAACTTCAGGTGACATCGGTCTCTCCTTGAGATCAACCTCTTATCCGAGAGACCAGACAGGGGACAAAACATCGACCCCTTCTGGATGAGAAGGGGTCAACATGCAGTGACTTGCGACCACGCTCTCATCTTCCAGAAGTTGCATCTGCCGGAATTGGCACCTTGCCGTCGGTGCGGCGCAACCTTGTTGCGGCGCAACCTTGGGGCAGGTTGTCGAGGCATCATCGGGCCGGTCCCTCCGCCTCTCTGGATAAGAGTGTTGCTATTGAGTTGTGCGTATAGCGTAAGCGAGTTGCCCGCCGGCGTCAATCGGTATTTTGCACAAGCTTGTGGCGGCAGCGCTGTGCAGAGTGATGAGGGCAGGCAGCAAAACGCGGAGAAGCACGTGAGCTGGCTTCTCCGCGCGGTGGTTGACGATCGGCCTACTTGCCCAGTCGTTTCTTGAACTCTGCGTTGAGCGCGGGCACAATCTGGAACAGGTCGCCCACCACTCCGTAGCGCGCCAGCTTGAAGATGGGCGCTTCCGGGTCTTTGTTGATGGCGACGATCACTTTGGCGGTGCGCATGCCGGCCTGATGTTGGATGGCGCCGCTGATGCCGCAGGCCAGATACAGATCGGGCGCCACGGTCTTGCCGGTCTGCCCCACTTGATGGCTGTACGGAATCCAGCCGGCGTCCACGGCCGCGCGGCTCGCGCCCAACGCCGCGCCCAGCGTCTTGGTCAGCTCGATGAGCGGCGCAAAGCCCTCCGGCCCGCCCACGCCGCGCCCGCCCGATACGATAATTCTCGCATCGTTCAGGCTGACTTCGCCCTCGCCTTCGGCGGCGAAGCCGGTGACTTTGGTGGCGATCTGATCCTCGCTCAGCACGGCCGGGACACTGCTTACCTCGCCGGTCTTGCCGGTCGCTTCCGGCAGGGGAAAGGCGCGCGATCGGGTGGTGATGATCATCGGGCGCGCAGTCGGCACGCTGACGCTGGCCAGCAATTTGCCCGCGTAAACCGGGCGCGTCGCGATCAATTGTCCATCGGTTTCTTCAATCGCTGTGCAGTCGGCAATGGCGCCGGTTTCCAGCTCGACCGCCAGCCCGCTGCTCACATCGCGCCCGCGCGTGGAAGCGCCCATCATCACGATGTCGGGCTGCACCTCGCGGGCGAGCTTCGCCAGCAGCGCGATGAACGGTTCCGGGCGAAAATCGTGCAGCGTGGCGTCGTCGCACACGATCGCTTTGTCGGCCCCGAACGAGATGGCCTCGTTGGCGATGGCCGCGGCGTTCTCGCCGAAGACCGCCGCCGTCACTACGCCGCCGTCGGCCAGCCGCCGCGCCTCGCCCAGGCATTCGTAAGCGATGGGCACGGCCCGGCCTTTGAACATTTCGATCCAGATGAGAATGTTGTGGGCCATGTTAGATCACCTTGTCCGCCAGGAGTTTGTCGGCCAGCGCCGCGGCGATGGCTTGCGGTGAATCGCCGTTGATCAGCTCGACGGTGCCGGTGCGCGCCGGCGGCGGAAAGACTCTGATCCAGTGCGCGGCCGCATTCGCCCGACCCACCTTGCCGGCATCCACGCCTGCGCTGGCCGCATCCCACACCGGAATGGGCAGCTTGCCGGCCTTGCGGATGTTCATGAACGATGGATAACGCGGTTCGTTGATTTCTTTGACCACAGTGATGACGACCGGCAGTCGGCTGGTCACGCTCTGACGACCCTGTTCCAACGCGCGCGTCACGCTGATCTGCGGCGCGCTTACCTCGTCAATCTTGGCGACGTAGGACAACAGCGGCCAGCCCAATCGCCGCGCCACGCCCGCCGGCACCAGACCCGTATCGCCGTCGATGGCCTGTTTGCCGAACAGCACCACGTCCACGGCGCCGATCTTCTGGATGGCCTGCGCCAGAATGTGCGTGATGCCCAGCGTGTCGCTGCCGTCGAAGGCCGCATCCCACACCAGCACCGCTTCCTCGCAGCCCATCGCCACGGCCTGCTTCAACGCCTCTTTGGCCTGCTCCGGCCCCACCGACAGCACGGTCACTTTGCCGCCGAACTTCTCCTTCAAGCGGATCGCTTCCTCGATGGCGTACTCGTCCCACGGGTTGATGACGAGCGGCGCATCGCCCCAACTCACGTTCGACTGCTCATCCACTTTGAGCGTCGCCGCGCTATCGGGCACTTGCTTGGTGCAGACGACGATGTTCAAGTTGACCTCCTCATTTTGGGTTGCGGATTGGGATTTGAGGGCTGATTGGTGCGCGCATTCACCAATCTGAGGCTATTATAACACGGTGCGTCAAGGAATTCTCGATCGGTTTGCCAATCCGATCGGTCTTCCTGGCGAAACGGAGATTACATCGATTGCCACGCGAGGAGATCGGTCAACAGTCGGACAGACACGCTGTCTAGATCGACGGTCTGGCCGCGCTGATACGCAGCGGTGAAACGCTCGGCGGGCAGGTCGTCGCGGAACCGATCGAGGCATTGCCGGGCGCGCAGTCCCGCCTCGCGCTCGCCGGCCGGATGGTGGATCACCAGCGACAACAACTCCACGCCCCGCTCCAGCCGTCGCGCCCGCAGCAGCAGCTCGCCCACGCCCAGCACGATCCACAGCATCAACGGCGTAAAACGCAACTCGCGCGCCAGCTCCAGCGCGCGCCGGAAGTAGTCGCACGCTTCGGCCTGATCGCCGCGCGTCATCGCCACGAAGCCCAGCCCGTTGAGCGTGCTGGTCAAGCCACCCTTGTCCTCCAGCTCGCGATACAGCGTCAGGCTGCGGTCATACAGCTGGCCTGCTTCCGCTACATCGCCCTGGCGCAGCTTCACCGTCGCCAACCGGTTCAACGCAATCGCCATGCCTTCGCGGTCGTCGAACTCCTGCCGGATGACGAAGCTGGCCTGAAAGTGATCGCGCGCCGTGTCGAACTCGTCGCGGGCCAGCGCCACATTGCCCAGTTCGTTGAGACAGTAGGCCATGAACCAGCGATCGTTGGACTGCTGCGCCGCGCGGTCGGCCTGCTGCGCGTTGATCTGCGCCTTATCGTAGTCGCCCTGCGCCAGCGCTGCGCGCGTCAGCAGGTAGTAGGCGTAGGGCCGATTCCAGCGGTGATCATGCGCTTCGCTGATCTGCACGGCCTGCTCGCCCAGCTGAATCATCGTCGCGTAGTCGCCGCGAATCGACGCCAGTATACCCAACGCCACGCGCGGATCGGTGGCGACACCGGGTGCGGGTGGACTGCCCAGCTGCTCATAGATCGTCATGGCCTCGTGCGACAGCTGCTCGGCTTCGCTCAGCCGGCCCAATCGGATCAGCAGCCACGCCAGCGACACCAGCGTGTGCGCCCGGCCCCGCCGGATGGATTCGGCCGCCGCATCAATCGGGAGCACGTCCAGCGCCTGAGCAAGCAGGTTCGCGCCCTCCAGATAGCGGCAGCGAAACTCGCAGAACGACCAGATCACGGGCACGGCGTGCAGCATAAAGTCGGCGCGCCGGTGCGTCACCGCCCATTGCCAGGCTGCGCGGAGATTGGCGATCTCCAGCTCGGTAAGCCGCGTCATCTCCAATTGCCGGCCATTGAGAACATCGTCGAAACGATCGGCCAGGAAAGCGGCGTAGTAGCTGCCGTGTCGATCAAAGGTGCGGGCTTCGTCTTGGGGCGAGGCCGCCAGCCTGGCCGCCGCGTACTGGCGCAGCAGCTCGTGCACGTGATAGCGCCCGGCCGAATCGCGCCGCAGCAGCGACTTGTCCACCAGCGCCGACAGACCGTCCAGCGATGCATCGGCGACTTGAGCGGCGGCCGCGCGCTGGAAGCCGCCGCGAAACACCGACAGCTGTTTGAATACGTGCTGCTCATCGGCCGACAGCCGCAGCCAGGTGTGATCAAAGACCGTCTGAAGGCTGCGATGATGCGCCGCGCCGTCGAGGCGGCGCGTGGTCAGCACATCCAGATCGCGTTGAATCTCGGCGGCGATGGCGGCGCAGTCCAGTACGTTGATCCAGGCCGCAGCCAGCTCAATCGCCAGCGGCGAGCCTTCCACCAGCTGGCAGATGTGGACGATGGCGCGCAGCTCGTCGGCGTCGGGCGCAAAGTGCACGACGGCCCGGCGCGCGCGCTGGATGAACAGCGACACGGCGCTGTAATCTTCCGGCGAAATCTCTGCGGCAAGTTGCTCGTCTGTCGGTGGAAACGCCATCCCGCCGACGGTGTACACCCATTCATCCTGCAGGTTCAGCCGTTCGCGCGACGTGACCAGCACCTTCACGCGCGGCGCGGCCGCGAGGATCTCGGCCAGCCAGTCGGCTGCCGCCGTGACGTGTTCAAAGTTGTCGAAGATCAACAGCAGGTGTTTGTCGCGCAGATAGTTGAGCAGCTGCGTTTGAGGCGTGGCCGTGCCGGCCAGGCTGAAGTTCAAGGCTTCGGCCAGCGCCGCCGGCACGATGACCGCTTCGGTCACCGACGCCATCGGCGCAAAGCACGCGCCGTCTCGAAAGTCGTACAACGAACGTTGGGCAACTTCCAGCGCCAATCGGGTCTTGCCGATGCCGCCCGGCCCGATCAAAGTCAACAGACGGCAGGCCGCATCGTCGACGATCAGATGATGAAGATCGGCCAGTTCTTTTTCGCGGCCGATGAAGCCTTTGGCGGAGGCAGGCGGCGTGTGGCGCGGCCCCGATCGATCGATCAGCTCGATCGGGGGTGAAGGCCGATCGGGCCGCGGGGTGGCCGCCAGAAATCGATCGACTTCGATCTGAAACTGTGCCCAGGCTGCATCGTGTTCGAGCAGGATGTGATTGCTGCCTTCCAGCGTCACGAAGCGCGCGCCGGGGATGAGCGAGGCCAGCAGGCGGCCTTCTTCGAGCGGCACGCGCTGATCGTTGCGGGCGTGCAGCACCAGCGTGGGCACGTTTAGCCGCACCGCCTGCTGGCGCACATCGATGTAGCTGAAGCCGGACACGATGCGGGCGGCGTTTTCGGGCGAGGCCGAGGCGCGCTGCAGGTCGTTGAACCAGCGGTGCTGCTCCAGCGTGGCGTCGGGAATAAACAGAGACGCGAAGACCTGTCGGAAAGCGGGATTCTCTCGTCCCCAGCCCAATCGGATAAGTTTGAGCAGTGTTTCGATCTCTTCGATCTGCTGCGGGGTGGGATCGCGTTTGAGTTTGCCGCGCGCGTAAGTGCCGTACAACACCAGATGGCTCACGCGTTCGGGGTGGCGCACGGCGTACTCGATGGCGATGGGGCCGCCCTGCGAAATACCGACGAGCGGGAAGCGCTGCACGCCCGCCGCATCGACGACGGTTTCCAGATCGCGCACCCACGCTTCAAACGACATGTCGCTGACGTCCCAATCGGACAAGCCGCAGCCGCGCTCATCGTAGCGGATGAGCGTGTGATGCCGTGCCATGCTTGTGAGCCAGTGCCGCCAGATGGGACTCTGCCAGTCGTATTCGAGATGGCTGAGCCAGTTGGCGGCTTTGACCAGCGGCGGCCCGTGGCCGATGGTGGCGTAAGCCAGCCGCACGCCGTCGGCGGCGAGGCAGTAGCGCACGGTCTGTTGCAAGTCGGGTGCGGCGGCGGTTGAAAGCGCGGTCGGCGCAGCGGCGCGATCGGGCAGGGCCAGCTGCTTCGCGCGGATCGTTTCGTAGAGCGCGGTGGTCGCCTCTTCGGGCGGCGCGCCGAGTTCGGCCTTGAGCAGACGCGCGCACTCCTGATACTGGCGCAGCGCGGCCGACTGCTGGCCCGACCACGCATACAGCTGCATCAGGCGGCGGTGGGCGGGTTCGTGCAGCGGATCGAGTGCCAGCCAGCGGCGGGCATAATCGATGCCGCGGTCGTACTCGCCCCGATCGATGTGCCACTCGATCAGGCGCTGCAGCGCGCCGGCCAATCGCTGCCGCAGACGTTCGGCTTCGAAGAACTGCCACTCTTCAAAAGCGGCGCTGTCGGGCAGGCTGAAGCCCGCCATAAAATCGCCCGCGTACAGGGCGGCGGCCTCGCGCAGGTGTGCAGCGCATGCGTCGCACATGCGGCCGTCGCCATGAGCATGGGCGCGCGCGGCATCGATCTGCGCGTCGAAGTCGGCCACGTCCAGCCAGAACGCGCCGTCGAGATTGACGCTGACCTGCTGCTGATCGGCGATCAGCACCTCGTCGCCCAACACCTGCTTGAGCACGGACAGATCGCGGCGGAGGTTGGTGCGCGCGCCCGATTGATCCTGCTCGGCCCAGAAGAGGGCGGCCAGCTCATCGCGGCCGCGCGGTCGGCGCGAGACGGCGAGGTAGGCCAGCAAAGCCAACGCCTTGCGACGAGAGAGGTTGGCGGCGCTGCCGTTGTGTTCCAGTCGAGGGTTGCCCAGCAGGTAAAGGCGCAGCACGGCCTGTGGTCCCCCTTTCCATAGGCTGCCTGTGCCTGATCGGCAGAGTCATTGTACAGCAAAACGCCCCGATTCCAAAGTTCGCGTCGTGGATCGCATTTTGGATCGCTGCCTGGCACGCTGCCGGCACGGCGGGGGAGTATCCTGTGGTCAGTTCAATCGAGGGAGCAAGGGGGACGCGATGAGCAATTCATTTGCAGCGGAGAAACTGGCGGGGGCGCGGCGCGAGATGCTACGTCGGGAAGCCGAGGCCGATCGGGTGGCGCAGCGGGTCAACGCGACGGCAACCGGCAAGGGCGGGATCGCCGGACTGTTTGGCAATCAGCTGACCTATCTGTTTCTGAGCAGCTTCGTGATCTTGTTCGTGGGGATGGGGTTGTTTCCGGTGCTGCCGGTGTATGCGGCGCAATTCGGCGCGACGCGCACCGTCATCGGCGTGTACTTTGCGCTGATGTACGCGGCCAACGCGGCGGGGTCGATGTTGACCAATCGGCTGGCAGGCTGGCTGACGCATCGCGGCCTGTTTGTCGCGGCGGGCGCGGCCGGCATCCCGGCGCTGCTGTTGGTGGGGCAGGCCACGGCGCTGTGGCAGGTGATGGCGCTCACGTCCATTGTGTGGTTCTGCGGTGGCATGTTGCTGGCGCTGATCAACGTGTTCACCGGGCTGTACGCCGGTAACGGCAGCCGAGGTAAGTCGTTCAGTTTGATGTTCCTGGCCTTTCCGCTGGGCGCGATCTTCGGCGGGACGACGGTGAGCCGGCTGGTCGCCGAAACGAGCTACTACACGCTGTTTGTGGCGCTGGCGGTGGTGTGGGCGGCGCTGCCGGTGATGGGCGTGCTGCGGTTCAAGTCGCGGCACGATGGCAAGGCGCGGCGCAGGGCCAGTGCCTCTCAGACTGCACCGCTGGGGCCGGTCTTTTTCCGGCTGTTGATCATCGCGGTGGTGTCGGCCTTCGCCATCAACATCGGGCGGTTGGGCACGGCGCTGTCGATGCAGGCGCTGAACTTCGAGGCGAGCGACATTGCGGGCACGGCCACGATGTCGGGGCTGCTGGCAATGCCGGTGGTGATGGCGATCGGCGCGCTGTCCGATCGACTGGGACGCCAGAAGTTCCTGATGGTGAGTTTTGCAGCGGCGGCGGGCGGCTCGATCATGCTGGCGCTGGCCACTCAATTGTGGATGTTCTGGCTGGCGGCGACGCTGACGCTGGTGGCACTGTGCGCCAACGGCGCGCTGCTGTCGGCATTGATCGCAGATCGGCTGCCGGCGTCGGCGATGGAGCGCGGCTTGCCGTGGATTCAGGGGATGAGTCCGGTGGCGGGGACGGCCGGTTTCCTGGGCATCGGTTACGCGATGGACGCGTGGGGGCAGGGCGCGGTGTACGCGGTCGCGGCGGCCATGGCGGTGCTGGCGGCGGTGCTCCTGTGGTCATTGGGCCAGACGCGCAAGACACAAGCATATCGGCTGAACGGCGCATCGACGGTGACAGCGCCGGTCGGCAAGACGGCCTGAAGATCAGGCTGAATCCCGGCGAGGGCCGCGCGGCCCTCGCCGACAAGCGGGAGAATCTTTCGAGAGGAGGCGCGGCATGACGGGGACAAGCGGGTTGCGGCTGGGTGTGCTGGCGGCGGCGTGGTTGATCGTCGCGCTGTGTGTGGCACCGGCCCTGTCGGCCGACAATGTCGCGCAGACGGTGTTCGGTTACGTCGAAGTGTCACCCAGCGATTGGGCGCGGAGCGAGACGCTGAAGGTTGAGGCTGTTCAGTCCATCGCGCAGCGGTACGGTATCACGCTGGCCGATCGGACGGGGCGTTGGTCGTTGGATGAGGTGTTGAGTGTGCAGCGCGCGCTGGCGGCGATGGAGAACCGGTTTGCCGGGCTGGCCGATCGGGATGCAGGGCGGGCCTTCAAATTATTGTTTCAAGATGTGGCGCTCTATCGGGATCAGGCTTATCGCAATAATATCGCGTATGCCATCGGCGGAACCATCGGCATTTATGATGCGTGGGCGCGGTTGGACGACACGGCGCGGGCGTTTTATCTGGCGCACGAACTAGGCCACATTTGGGATACGCGCATGTCGGCGCTGCACCTGGCGATAGGCGAAATTTCGCAGAAGTTTGCCGAGAACGTGGGCGCGTTTGTGGATGAGAAGGGGCGCTATCAATTGGGCGGCGAATTTCCGGGCTGGAATGCAGGCCGCGCGCTGCGGCATCGGGCCGACAGCGCGGCTGAGGACTGGGCGGAGTCGTTGGCGTCGGTGATGGTGCCGGAGTTTGAGTCGAGTGTGCGGGACATCGGCCGGGTGCGCTTTACGGAGGTGCAGCGGCTGGTGAACGAGTGGATGACTTACGCGGAAGCGCAGATCGGGCGATCGGCGCGGAGCTGGGACTAAGGCATAGGAGGCTGATGATGAAGTTGATGTGTGTGCTGGCTCATCCCGATGATGAATCTTTGGCGACGGGCGGCGTGCTGGCGAAGTATGCGGCTGAAGGCGTGGAAACGTATCTGGTGACGGCGACGCGCGGCGAGCGCGGCTGGTGGGGGAGCGACGAAGACAATCCGGGACTGACCGAACTGGGCCGCATCCGCGAGGCGGAGTTGCAGCGTGCGGCGCGCGCGCTGGGCTTGCGCGAGGTGGTGCTGCTGGATTACATCGACGGCGAGTTGGATCAGGCCGACCCGATCGAGGCGGCGGCGAAGATCGCGGCACAGCTGCGGCGTGTGCGGCCCGATGTGGTGATCACGTTCGATCCTGACGGGGTCTACGGTCATCCTGATCACATCGCGATTTCGCAGCTGACGACGGCGGCGATTGTGCTGGCGGCGGATGCAACATATGCCGATGGTGGTCGGCCGCCTCATCGCGTGAGCAAGCTGTACTATCGCACATTTACGGCCGCGCATCTGGCGGCGTATCAGGCGGCATTCGGCGATCTGGTGATGCACATCAACGGCGAAGAGCGCCGCGCGACGGGCTGGCCGGAATGGGCGATGACGACCCGCATCGATACCGGCGCATACTGGCCGCAGGTGTGGTCGGCGGTGGAGAAGCACTGTTCGCAATTGCCCGGTTATCAGAAGTTGAAAGACCTGCCGGTAGAGCATCACCGGAACTTGTGGGGCGTGCAGACGTACTATCGGGCGTTCAGCCTGGTGAACGGCGGGCGGGGCGTGGAGGCCGATCTGTTTGAGGGGCTGCGGGAGAAGGCCTCAGCGAATGAGTTCGAACATTGGACTTTATCGGAATTACCGTAGCCGCCGCATCCCCATGCGGCGGATCGCGGGCATGGGGATGCTCGTGCTGCTATTTCCGATAAGGTCCATTGAATAAGCGAATGAGGCGTCGGCCAATGGGAACGAATCCCGCCTCAGCCCCTCACACCATGTCTCCCCGGAAACCAGTTATAATTACCTCAGTCATTTATTCCGCTGTCCGGGAATGGAAAGAGGCCGTGAGTGACAGATTCGCCCGAAGAACTGGTTGAAGTTGTGCAGGATACTGCCGAATTGGAGAGTGAAGTGGAAGAGGTGCGCGAAGCGCCGACACGTGCCTCGGGTGCGCCGCGCTGGGTGGCACCGGCATGGTTTTTCTTCGGCGTAGTTGTGGGGATTGTGGGCTTTGCGGTGTACAACTTGCTGCTGGCACGGCCAACGGTGACAACCACGGCCGGCGGCCCGGCGATTGATGATTCAGCCATGCGCTCGGCGGCGCGGCAGGGCGTCATCGAGGCGATCGCCACGCTGCAGGCCGGCGGCGGCCAGCCGCAGGCGGCCGAAAGCCAGGAACCGGCGGTGGTGGATCCGTCGCAGTTTGCCATCCGCCCGGCGAATATGGTGGGCAATGAGCAGGCCGCGATCACGGTGATTGAGTTCAGCGATTTTCAGTGCCCGTTCTGCGGAAGGTTTCAAGCCACCGTGGCGCCCATGCTGCTGAAACAATACGTCGATACCGGCAAAGTAAAATTTGTGTACAAGCATTCGGCTTTTCTGGGACAGGAATCGGTGTGGGCGGCCCAGGCCAGCGAGTGCGCGGCCGATCAGGGCAAATTCTGGGAGTATCACGATCTGCTGTTCAGCCGCCAGAACGGTGAAAATCAGGGCGCCTTCAACAAGGACAAACTGATTGGCTTTGCCAGCGAGCTGGGCCTGGACATGGCGAAGTTTGAGCCGTGCCTGACCAACGACGAGACGCTGTCACGGGTGCAGGCCGACACCCAGGAAGGCCAGCAGGCCGGGGTGCGCGGCACGCCGACGTTCTTCATCAACGGGCAGCCGCTCGTCGGCGCGCAGCCGCTGCAGGCGTTTCAGCAGGTCATCGACAAGACGCTGGGTCAGTAGTTCTGCTTATGGCGTGGCTGACGGATCGCCGCCGCTTTAGCGCGCTTATCGCCGTCGTCCTGATTGTGGGCGGCGGCGTGATCGTCGCGTCGCGCGACGCGACGGGCCGCTCCAACAGCGGCGCGTCGCCCGCGCCGCAGGTGGGTTTTCCCGCGCCCGATTTCGATCTTGAATCGATCGCAGGCGGCTCGATCAAGTTGTCCGATTTGCGCGGCCAGGTGGTGGTGGTCAATCTGTGGGCCAGCTGGTGCACGCCGTGTCGCGCCGAGATGCCGGCCATCGACAACGTCTATCGGCAATATCGGGACAAAGGGTTGACGGTGGTCGCCATCAATACGACGTTTCAGGATAGCGAAGCCGAAGCGCGGCAGTTCGTCGCCGGGCTGGGCGTGACGTTTCCCGTGGTGTTTGATCGCGATGGCGCGACCAGCAAGCGCTATTATCTGCAGGCCATGCCGTCCACGTTCTTCGTGGCGCGCGACGGGACGATCGGCGACATGCTCTTCGGCGGGCCGATGAGCGAGGCGCTGATGATCGGGAAGATTGAGAAGTTGTTGGGCGAGAAGTGATGAGTAACGAGTAATGAGTAACGAGTAATGAGTGATGAGTGGTTGGTTGAGTGCTTGCCACTGACGACTAACTACCAGCCAATAAACACTGATCACTGATCAGCCACCATGTTTCCGACGATCAATCTTGGTCCATTAGCGCTTCAGTCACGCGGGCTGATTTTGCTGGCAAGCGTGTGGTTCGCGGCGGAGGCCGCTGAGCGCGGCGCCAGACGGCTGGGCCTGCCCGGCGACGCGATCTATAACATGGCTTTGCTCGCCGGCGTGTTTGGCTTGCTTGGCGCGCGGCTGGGCTATGTGCTCGAGCACGTCACCATCTATCAAAATTATCCGGCGCAGATTGTGGCACTTGATCTGAACACGCTGTCGGCGGGTTGGGGCGCGGCCGCCGCGGTGCTGGCCGCGTATCTGTACGCGCGGCGCAAGGGCCTCGCCGGCCGGCGGCTGCTCGATGCGCTGACGCCGGGCTTCATCGTGCTGGCGGGCGGCTGGGCGCTGGCAAACCTGGCGAGCGGCGATGCGTACGGATCACCGGCGTCGCTGCCGTGGTCGATCGAGTTGTGGGGCGAAGCGCGGCATCCGTCCCAACTCTATGAATTGATCGCCGTCGCCGTGATCGGCGTGAGCGTGCTGAAGATCGATCGGGCTTTTGACGGCTTCCGCTTTGGCCTGTTCATCGCGGCTTACGCCGCTGCCCGATTGATCCTTGAGGCCTTCCGGGGCGATTCGCTCCTGATCAACGGGGTGCGGATGACGCAGGTGTGGAGCCTGGCCATCATCGTTTTAGTATTGCTACTGATGCGGCGCTGGGCGCGGCCGCCGACGGACTTAGCGACCGGAGCGGGCGAGACGTGAGCGACCTCAATCGACGCGACTTCTTGAAGCTGAGCGGCGCTGTGCTGGGGGCGGTCGTGCTGAAGCCGCCCCCCGAAGATGATCCGCGCGCGCGGCTGGGACTGGGGCGCGTGACGGAGTGGCGCATCTGGGCTTACGCCGAACCGCGCCCCGGCGCGCGCCAGGAATGGGCTTATGCGCGGGATGAGGTCTTGGACCTGCTGGACGTGGTATCCACCGAAGGTCTCATGAAACACAACGCGCAGTGGTTCCTGACGCCGCGCGGCTGGGTGTATTCGTCGTGGGTGCAGCCGGTGGAGCGCCGGTTGAATCAGCCCGTCAAGCACGTGGCGGGCCGCGGCTTCTGGGCCGAGGTCAGTGTGCCCTACGTGGAAATGCGGACGATGCCGCGCGACACTGCGCCGCGTCTGTATCGCCTGTACTATAGCAGCGTGCACCTGGTGGTGGGCAGCGTGCGCGATCCCAATGGCGACTACTGGTATCAACTGTGGGACGATCAATACGAAAGTCGCGTGGAGTTCGTGCGGGCGGTGGGCCTGCGCCCGATTCCTCCGGCCGAGCTGACGCCCATGTCGCCGGGCGCGCGTGACAAACGCCTGGAAGTCAGCCTGAAAGATCAACGCCTGTACGCATACGAAGGTGAGCAGCTGGTCTATTCGGCGCGATGTGCGACGGGCGCAGCCTTCACGATCGAGGGCGTGGGTGTGGTCGATTTCACCACGCCGATCGGCGAGCATACGGTGGTGCGCAAACGTCCTTCGCGGCACATGATGGGCTTTCTGGGCCGGGCCGATGCCTATGATCTGCCCGGCGTCCCGTACTGCACCTACTTCACCCAGGCCGGCGCGGCCGTGCACGGCGCGTACTGGCACAACGATTTCGGCCGGCAGCGCAGCCACGGCTGCGTCAACGTGCTGGCCGATGACGCCAAATGGGTCTATCGGTGGTCAATGCCGGCCGCGGAATACGCTGAGCCTTTACTGGTGGTGGATGACAACGCCGGCACGCCGGTAATCGTCGCCTGATCGCCGCCGTCGGATCGCGGGAGATTAAGGCCGGATTAGAGATTTGGCTTACATGATCCAGATCATCGTGAAGCCTGTTACAATAGCGTAACTTAGAGGCGCAAACAGCGACTTGTTACGCGACCCCACTGACAAATGTCCGGGAAAAACACAGGATCATTGACCCTTTCTTCTAACCGCGCATTGACACTCGATCAACGGTTATGGTACACTACCGTTCGGAATTGAGCAGATGGATTTAGCAGACAACGGGAGACGAGCATGAAGCCAAAGTATTTGCTGGGCGGATCGTTAATCGCCGTGGCGGCGATCTTCTTGATTGTGACCAGCATGACGGCCAGCGCGCAATATTTCTACACGGTGGAAGCGCTGCGCGCCAAAGGGCAGAGCGCCATCGATCAGAGCGTGCGCGTGTCCGGCGCGGTCATCAACGAGTCGGTGAAGTTTGAAGTCCGCGACAATCAGCCGTACCTGGAGTTTGACATCGCCGACGCCGAGAAGATCGACACGCAGACGCCGCTGCGCATCGTGTACAACGGCCCCAAGCCGGACCTGATCGGTGAGCCGCATGCGCAGGCCATCGTCGAGGGCCACCTGGGCGCCGACGGCAAATTCTATGCCGACAATCTGCTGCTGAAGTGTCCCACGCGCTATGAAGAGCAATTCCCGAATCAGGTTGATCAGTCAAAGCAGGGCTGAGTGTAGACGGACGAGCAATCACAGAGAGATGGAGAGCAGGAGAGCGCCGCTCTCCTCTTTCCATCTCTCTGTTGTCTTACATTGGGGAGGTGACGGATGGTAGCGGACCTGGGCTTGATTACGCTGATCCTGGCCACGTTGAGCGCGCTGTACGCGCTGGTGGCCGCCGTGGCCGGCGGTCAGCAGAAACGCCCTGATTTGGTTGAAAGTGCGCGGCGCGCAGCCATCATTGTGATGCCGCTGTTGACGCTGGCCTGCCTCACAATTATTTACTCCAACCTGACCGGCGACTACAACATCGAATATACGTATCGCACCAGCAATGAGACGACGCCCACCTTCCTGCGCATCACGGCGCTGTGGGGCGGCCAGAACGGCTCCATCCTGTTCTGGAACTGGCTGATGTCGCTGTACATTTTCTTCACCTTCGTCCGCCCGTGGAAGACCAATCGCGATCTGCTGCCGTGGACGCTGGCCGTGGCCATCGGCACGCAGGCTTTCTTCCTGCTGCTGGTCATCTTCTTCGCTAATCCCTTTGCGCGCCTGTGGGTGGACGCGGCCGGCAACGTCAGCGCTGCCGTCTTTCAACCTGCCGGGCTAAGGGCGTTCACGCCCACCGATGGCACCGGCCTGAATCCGCTGCTGCGTCATCCCGGCATGATCATCCACCCGCCGATGTTGTATCTCGGCTTCGTCGGCCTGACGATCCCCTTTGCGTACGCGATGTCGGCGATGATCGCCCGCAACAAAACCGATAGTTGGATCCGCGCTTCGCGGCGCGCCA
>CAZKBQ010000082.1:0-19531 GCA_964550855.1 uncultured Anaerolineae bacterium | reverse complement strand
ATCGGTGATCGGCTTGCGCCGGATTCAGTGATCGGCATGGCCCGGATTACGCACGGCGGTTTTGAAAGGCTGCGAGCAGCCTGTTGGTCGTTGAGATTTCGTCGCCAGACTTTCGTCGGACGCAAGGCAGGCCCATCAGGAACTTCATTCAATCAGGTCTGCCAGAATTTCCCCTCGCCGCACGCCAGCGGCTGTGCGACTTTTCCCCCGGTCTATCCGGGCCAGTCCGGGTCAGGCTGGGTCAGTGAGTGCGCGCATATCAGGCGCTGCCTTCACTGACAACTACGTAGATAGATTTTCCTCCAACGTGACGAGCGGTTTCCTCCAATGGAGTGGAGCCTCAAGCGCTCAACGTCGATAGAAACTCAGTGCCGCATCAACGTGCGTACACAATGAGAACAGAAATAATCAAATCATCGTTGGCGAAGGCCAATCGACTTGAATCGAGATGATTATAAAACTGACCCTGCGCCGTGGTTTCAAAAATCCTGCGAAAAACTTGCGAAGTTCATTGTCGCGAACGCGAAAGTAACAGCGCGTGGTTATCACCGGCACGGAAAGCGTCATTGGCATCGCTGTTGGTGAATTGAGGCCAACCCATTGGCTCCCAATCATCTGCTTGTTCGCGATTCACGAGAATCGAGCACAAGCGCGTTGATCACGTACTCCAGTGCCCTTGCTATCCGAATCGCCTTGCACTACAATCTCTTGCACACAATCTCAATTTGACGGGCTGCGTTTCAATGCAGACTCACGGGTTACCCTAAAACGAGTAGCCTGTAGGTCAAAACTCCACGAAATACGATTGTCACTCATAACCCGGAGGTCACAGGTTCGAATCCTGTCCCCGCTACCTAGAGCAACACCCTGGACCATAGGTTCAGGGTGTTTTGCTTGGCCCGGTGGTCATCGGTTCAAGAATCCGTCCCGACAGGCGACTTCACATGAAGCGAAAACCACCTTACGCGACCTGCAAGTTATCCGCCCCTATTATCCTCAACTCAACATGATGAATGCCGGAGAAAGAGTAGATTCCTACTCATCACTCATCACTTTTCACTCACCACTTGTTATACGCGCTGCTCATTCCGCGATATTCGATGAACGGCTCGTTGATGATCTTGGCCTTCAGGATGATCTCGCACGCTTCTTCCAGCGTCGACGACCAGAAGAACGCCTCGTCCAGCGTCTGCCCGATGGCGAAGCTGCCGTGCCCGCGCAGAAACACGATCTTGTACTGCTGCAACGCGGCGGCGAGTTTGTTCGCCATCTCCGGCGTGCCCGACGCGAATTCTTCCCACACGACGGGTACCTTCTTCAAGAGATACGACGCCTCGTTGTCGATCGGCACGATCTCATCACGCGAGAGCGACAGCGCGATGGCCGTGCGCGGATGGCAATGGCAGATCGCCAGCGCCGGGGTCTGTTGATAGATGGTGCGATGCGCCAGCAGCTCAGTCGAGGCCAGCGCCACGCCGCTGTCGTTCTTCTCGATGCCGGTCTCGATCAGATCGTGCGGGCGCAGACGGCCCAGCATCGCGCCGCGCCGCTTGATGATGATGCGATCGCCCAGGCGGATGCTGAGATTGCCGCCGTGCGAACTGATCATTTGATGCTCATATAAGTCCCGCCCGATTTCGCTGAATTGTTGAAAGATGCGTTCGTCGATCATGATAGTCTCCGTTCAATTCTCGCGCCGAATGAATTCGGCGACTGGCATCCCAAGTCAGCTTAAGCCGACTTCCGCGTTATCAGCCGTCGAGTTCACTCGCTGGCGCGCCAGCGTGGCTCACGCAGTCACCACCAGATCGGCCAATTGCAAATCGGCCAGTTTCTTGGGCGTTGGCACCCCGTTCTGATCCCAGCCGCGGGCCCGATAGTATTCGATCAACATCGGCTCCAGTTTGCTGACCCAGCCTTTGCTCGGCCCGGCGGGCACGGCTTCATTCAGCAAACGTGAGGGCAGCGTGTCGTCGGCGCGCGTGAAGCCTTCGCGGATGTTATAGAGCCGCTCAAGATTGTACGTCCGCTCACCCACTTTGATCAGATCGCCGGTGGCATACTGCACGCCCGTCACCGACGTCAACGCGCGCGCGAAGTACTCTTCGGCCACGCCCATGTTGGTGAACTTGCAAATGACGAGCGAATCGATGGCGGCTGCCGCGTTCTGATGCAAGATCACGTAACCCGATTTGCCCTGCACCTGAAAACGATCGATCAACTTGGGCAGCCCCAGCACTTCAAGGCCCAGCATGTTGCCGCGCATGTGGCACGCGCCGCGATTCGACGTGGCATACAGCAGCCCCTGCCCCTGCATCCCGCGCGGATCGTAAGCGGGCATCTCCAGACCCTTCACGCTCATCGACAGTTCCGGCGCGCCATACTTGGTGGCGAGGCGCAGACTGCCGTCGGCCAACTCTGCGCCAAGACCACGTCGATAGCCCATGTCTTCCAATGTCGGCGCGAGCAAGTCGGCGCGGCCAAAGCGCAGTTCGCTGTCGAGCTTGCCATTCTCCGTCAATTCCATCGCGCACGCAATCGTCGATCCCGCTGAAATCGTATCGAAGCCGAGATCGTTGCAGATCGAGTTCGCTTCGATGATGGCCGCCAGATCGTCGATGCCGCACGCCGCGCCGAACGCCCACGTCGTCTCGAATTCTGGTCCTTCGCCTTCGACCTTATCAGTTTTGCTGATGCGCGTGCAGCCGATCGGGCACGCCCAGCACGAGGCGTTCTTCACCAGATACTTGTCGGTCAACGCCTCGCCCGAAATCTCTTCGGCCTGCTCGAACACTGATTCCTGATAGTTGCGCGTGGGCAGCGCGCCGATGTTGTTGAGGATGTTCATCACCACCGACGTGCCAAATTCCGGCAGCGCCTGACTGGTGAGCGGGCTGGCCTTCAACAGCTTGCGCGTTTCGTACAATAAAAACTTAAAGCGTTCTTCATCAAGAATTTCGGGACGTTGCTTGCCTTCGATCACAATCGCTTTGAGGTTCTTGCTGCCCATTACTGCGCCGGGGCCGCCGCGCGCCAACGCTCGTTCGCCGTCGTTCATGATCGCGGCGATACGGCTCAGGTTTTCACCCGCCGGGCCGATGCACAACACGTTGCGCTTGTTGTTGTTCTGTCCCAGCAGCTTCGTCGTTTCGCGCACGCGCTTGCCCCACAGGTGCGCGGCATCGTTGATCGTAACGCTGCCCGGTTTCACTTCAATGTAGACCGGCTTCTCAGCTTTGCCGCGCACGATCAGCGCATCGTAACCGGCCTTCTTGAACTGCATGCCCCAGAAACCGCCCGAATTGGCATCCAACACGGTACCGGTTAGCGGGCTTTTCGTCGAGACCGAGAAGCGATTGCTGGTCTGATAGCCCGTGGCCGTGAGCGGGCCGTTGGTAAAGATCAACACGTTCTCCGGCGAGAGCGGATCGACGCCGGGGCCGACCTCGTCCCACAGCATCCGCGCGCCCAGCCCGCGTCCGCCTAGAAACAACCGCGCCATCTGCTCATCCAGCGAATACGTCTTGATCGCGCCGCTGGTCAAATCGATGTCCAACACTTTTCCTGCCCAACCGTTCATGGCCTGCTCCTGAATTGCTGATTGTTGATTGCTGATTGCTGATTGATCGCGCCTTACGTTTCACGCAATACGTATTACACATTACGCTTCGCCAACACCTTTTTCTCATATGCGCGCACTTCATCCATAAAACGCAACCCCACCGGCACGCCTTGCTTCAAGCAGTGATAGTCCCACACTGCGCCAAAGGGCAGTCCCTTGATCTCTTCCAGCAAAGCGAGACGCTGCGTGTAGTCACCCGCGAGTTCCACTTTCCTCATCAGATCAATCGGCTCGAGCAGCGCCGTCAACACTGCGCGCAGGGCGTTCCGCGCCCCGATGGCGTAGGCGGCCACCCGATTGATGCTCGCGTCGAAATAGTCCAGCCCGATGTGGACACGATCGAGGAAGCCGCCGCGCACGATCGCCTGCGCGATCGCCAGCAGATCGTCGTTGTAGATCACCACATGATCGCTGTCCCAGCGCACGCCGCGGCTGACATGCAGCAGAATCTGAGGCACGTACAACAGCACCGCCGAGATTTTGTCGGCGATGGTTTCGGTCGGATGAAAGTGACCCGCATCGAGCGTGAGCAGCGTTTGATTCGCCACCGCATAGCCCAGATAAAATTCGTGCGACCCAACCGTATAGCTTTCCACGCCAAGGCCGAACAGCTTGCCTTCGATCGAATCGAGGTTGTAGTGTGGATCGATCGGTTCCGCGAGAATCTTATCCAGCGCATCCTTCAGGCGTTCGCGCGGCGCGAAGCGATCGACCGGCGTGTCCTTGTAGCCGTCGGGAATCCAGATATTGGTGATGCACGGCGTACCGAGTTCCGTGCCGAAGAACTCGCCGATCTCACGCGAAGCAATGCAGTGCTCGATCCAGAAATCGCGGATGGCTTTGTCGGGATGCGCCAGCGTGAAGCCGCTATCCGCTTTGGGATGCGAGAACAACGTCGGGTTGAAGTCGAGGCCGTGCTTGTTGGCAACCGCCCAGCTGATCCAGTTGGTGAAGTGTTCCGGGCGCAGTTCATTGCGATCGACTTTACGACCATTGGTCTCGGCGTACATCGCGTGCAGCGCCAGCCGATGCATGCCGGGAATGAGGCTGTACACCTTGTCGAGATCGCTGCGCAGCTCGTCGGGTGTGCGCGCCTTGCCGGGATAGTTGCCCGTGGCTGCGATGCCGCCGCTGAGGCCCGTGCCCATATCTTCGAAGCCGCCCACGTCATCGCCCTGCCAGCAGTGCAGGCTGAGCGACACCGTGTTCAACGTCTTCAACACTTTGTCGGTATCAACGCCGAGCAGCGCATAGCGTTCTTTCGCCACGCGATACGCCGAACGGATGTGTGCATCGGTGGGCTGTTTGGTCATGGGCCTCTTTTTACGCAGTACGTTTTACGCAGCACGGCTTGCGTAGTTCGTTAGAAGATACTTTGATCGACATTCCACAGCTTCGCAATGGCGCGAATCTCCTCCACGCTCAAGCCTTCGCCCTGTTCGTGATTGACCAGGTTCATGTATTCGTAGCGCGCGGCGGTTTCGGCGTACTCGATGCGATCGGCGGCGCGTTTGGCCGAGATGTCCGAGCGGGCCATGACGCCGTGCTTGCCCCAGATCACGATGCGATGGTGGCGCAGCGATTCGAGCGTGGCGGCCATCAACTCCGCTGATCCCGGTACGAGGAACGGCACGTGTCCGATGCCCTCCGGCAGCTGCACGATCAACTCCGGCTGCCAGCGCAGCAAGTGGCGGTTGAGATACGGCTCGTATTGGTAGCGCGGGATGTGACTGAGATAGGTCAGATGGCGCGGCTGCGCGTGCACGACGGCGTGAAAGTTGGTGCCCGAGCGCACGACTTGATCGTGATGCACGGCGAGATGCGAATTGAATTCGCTGGTCAGGCGCGCGAACAGCTTGCGCGGCGAAGTGTACAATCGACCGGTTCTGCCGCCTTCATCGACCGCCACGCAGCCGAGATTGGCCGCCGGGTCATCGATGACTTCGCGCAGGCGGCGGCCCGAGCCGGTGACGATGAACGTGCTGCCGACGAGTTCCGGCACGGCTTCCGGCAATTCGATCGGCTCGACGTTGGGAAAGCGGCGGCGCACATCGATGGGCCAGCCGATGTAGATCGAGATGTTGCCGGCGGCGCCTTCGCTCGCCTCGATTTCGGACAGGCGGCGGCCTGCCTCGCCGATGAGGGTCAAGAGTTCGTCCAGTTCAGGATAAGGTGCGTCTAACATGATGTCCTTTCATAATGCGTGAAGCGTAAAACGTAATGGATGTATTACGCTTTACGTTTTACGCTTTACGTTTTACGCTTTACGTTTTAGATTGCAATAAACTCACACAACTTTTGATACGCCGCATCCCATTCAGCCGAAGTCTGCGGCTCATACGTCTCCGGCTTGAACGAATGCCGCACGACGGCGCGCGCTTCATCCAGCGATTTGAGATGTCCCAGCGCGACGGCTTGCATCAACACGTTGCCGATGGCGGTGGCTTCGATGGGGCCAGCCACTACCGATCGGTTGGTGGCATCCGCCGTGAGTTGATTCAGCAAGCGATTCTGAGTTCCGCCGCCGATGATGTGGATCGGCTCCAGGCGATAGCCCTGCATCTCTTCAAGTCGATCTAAAGTCCAGCGGTATTTGAGCGCCAGACTCTCCAACGCGCAGCGCACAATCGCGCCTTTGGTTTCCGGCACGGGCTGCCCCGTGCGCGCGCAATACTTCTGGATGCGCGCGGGCATGTTGCCGGGCTGAAAGAATTCGTCGGCATCGACGTCGATGATCGCGCGGAACGGTTCGGCTTCGGCGGCGAGCTGTGTGATTTCGGCGTAAGATAGTTCTTCACCCCCGCGCGCCCACGTGCGGCGGCATTCCTGCACCAGCCACAGGCCCATGATGTTTTTCGAGAAGCGCCACGTGCCGTTGACGCCGCCTTCGTTGGTGAAGTTGTACTTCAGGCTCTGGGCATTCACGATCGGATCACTGGTCTCCGCGCCCATGATTGACCATGTGCCGGAACTGATCCACGCGAAGTGTGGGGCCTCAGCCGGAACAGCCGCCACCGCTGAGCCGGTATCATGACAGGCGGGCGCAATCACGGGCACGCGCCCGCAGCCGGTTTCTTCGGCAATATCGGGCAGCACTGTGCCTAACACGGTACCGGGTTGCACCACTTCCGGGAAAATGTGAGTCGGAATGTCCAGCGCTTGTAGCAGCGGTTGCGACCACGCGCAGCGGCGCGGATCGTAGCATTGCGTCGTCGTCGCCATGGTGAACTCGCAGGCTTTGCGGCCGCTGAGCCAATAGTTGAGCAGGTCGGGGGTGGTCAGAAACGTCTCGGCAATTTGCAGCGCGGGCGCTTGCTGCACGACCATCGAGAACAGTTGATACAGCGTATTGAGCTGCATGAACTGAATGCCGGTCAAATCAAAGATGCGCTCGCGCGGCAGACGTTTGAATGCTGCTTCCACCATGCCATCGGTGCGGCTGTCGCGATAATGGTAGGGATTGCCGATGAGCGCGCCGGTTCGATCGAGCAGGCCGTAATCCACGCCCCACGTGTCGATGCCAATCCCGGCGAGTTGGGTATGATGCTGGTGCGTCGCGCTGTGTAGCGCGATCTTGATCTCTGACCACAGGCGCAGAATGTCCCAGTGCAGACCGTCGGGCAGGCGCACCGGGCCGTTGGGGAAGCGATGAATATCGGTCAAAGATAATTGCCCGCCGTCAAGCGTGGCAAGGATCGCGCGTCCGCTTTCGGCGCCCAGATCGACGGCGAGATAAGTGTGCGGTGTCATGCTGATCCTTTCGGCGGGAGATCGGCCTCGTCGGCTCCACAGATCGTCAAGGGCACAGGTAACTGCCGAAGCGCCGATCGCCATTCGGGGGTGAGGGCGTCATCGACGAATAGCCGCGAAAGCTGATCAAACCGCGCGAACAAGGTCAGATCGACCTTGCCCAGTTTGCTGGCATCGATCAGCGCCACAACCGAACGGGCGGCGGCGATCATCTTGCGCTTGAGCTGCGCTTCGTCGATATCCACTTCGTACAGGCCGCTGTCCGGCGCCAGGCCGGTGGCCGAGAGGAAGGCGGTCTTGACGCGCAGGTCTTCCAGGGCGCGTTCCGCAATCGGGCCGGCGAGGGCCGCGGCATCATTGCGCAATCGGCCGCCCAGCAAAATGACCGTGTGCGCCGGCTGAGCGGCGAGGCTGCGGGCCAGTTCGATCCCATTGGTGATAATGGTCAGGTTGCGCCGGTCGTTCAGATAATGGGTCAGGTGGTAGACGGTGCTGCTGGCGTCACACAGAATCGTGTCGCCGTCGTCGATCAGGCGGGCGGCTTCGCGCGCCAGGTACGATTTGGCTTCGGCGTTGACGCGCGCGCGCGCGGAAAAGGCCGGGGCTTCAATGCGAATGGCCGCATCGACCACGGCGCCCCCGCGCACGCGCTTCAACCGACCGGCCTGCGAGAGCGATCGCAAGTCGTTGCGGATGGTGCCTTCGGACACCTCCAGCAGGCGAGCGAGTTCGGGGACGCGGATGCCCGGCTGCTGGCGGAGAATTTCGATGAGGCGCTGTTGACGCTCGAAGGTCGTCAAGGGTTTTGCCTTTTGCAAGGTTATATTGTTGAAATTTGTCGATATGCTATCGAAATCTGCCGATTATAATACAGCAGGTTGACGAAGTTTGTCAATATGGAGGATTAAAAAGATCGTCCACTGGGCGACGTTTGCACAGAAATGAAACTCCCCTGTATACCTGCCCGCGCCGGTGGGCCGCATTCCGACTGAACGGTGAGATTTTTCCCGGCCCTGATAGGACACTGACTCATGACAACGGGACAGTGTGTGTGCTAGTCTCATCATATTACAGAAATGCTCAAGGCGGATGACGATCCGTCGGGGTCGCCGCCGGATTTTCATCCAGCGAAAGTGAACTGTGATCTAGTGGGTTTTTTGCGCGTTTGTGATCAATCCAACAGCCGGGAGGCGCGCACCATGAACATCTACCAACTGGTGGTCTTTCTGCACGTGATCGGTCTCTTTGGCTTTCTGATGGCGCATGGCGTGTCGGCCGGTGTGTACTTTGCGCTGCAACACGAACGCGATGTCGATCGTCTTCGCTGGCTGCTCCAGCTGTCGTCGGGCGCCGCGCGCGTCATGTTGCTCTCGCTGCTGGTGCTGATGGTTACCGGCGTCATCGCCGGATTCATGGGGCAGTGGTGGAGCCGCGGCTGGATCTGGCTGTCGTTGATCTTGCTGGTTGTGATCTATGCGGCGATGGGGATGCTGGGTTCGCGCCAGCTGAACCAAATCCGCCAGGGAATCGGCCTGCCCTCATCGTATGGAAAACCTCCGCAGGCGGAACCGCTCAGCGCCGCGGAGTTGAATGCGCTGCTCGATCGCGCCCGGCCGGCGCGGCTGACCCTCATCGGGTTTGGTGGACTCGCCATCATCGCCTGGCTGATGATGTTCAAGCCGTTTTAATCACCGCCGCAAAATTGGAGGAGACTCATGGTTAAGAAGATACTCAAGCGGCTTGGCCTTGGATTGAGCATCATCCTCGGCTTGTTGATCATCGTCGCAGGTGTGCTGTATTTTCGCGGGCAGTCCCGATTCACCCAGACGTATGCGGTGCAGGTTGAGAGCGTAACGATTCCTGAGGATGCCGCTGCGCTCGAACGCGGCCGACATCTCGTCAGTCTGCTATGCTCCGGCTGTCATGGCGAGAATCTGGCGGGGACCGACTTCTTCAACGATCCGGGATTGGGCACGATCCATGCCAAGAATCTGACGCGCGGCCAGGGCGGCATCGGCGCGTCATACACCACTGCCGATTTTGTGCGCACGCTGCGGCATGGTGTTCGTCCCGATGGGACTTCGGTCTTCGTCATGCCCTCGAAGGATTTTCACTACCTGAGCGATCAGGACCTGGGCAGCATCATCGCCTATCTCAGAACCGTGCCGCCCGTCGATCAGGCATGGGGCCCCAAACAATTCACCCTGATGGGCAACGTGTTGATTGGCGTGGGCGCGTTCGATAATTTCATGATGGCTGATCTGATCGATCACACCGGACCGCGTCCGGCTGTAGCCCCGATTGGTGTGACCAAAGAATACGGCGACTATTTGGTGCGGCTCAACGGCTGTCGTCAGTGTCACGGGCCACAGCTATCCGGCGGCAAGGTGGACGATCCGACCAGCAATCTGCTCGGCCCGAACCTGACGCCCGGCGGCGAATTGGCCGCGTGGCGCGTGGCGGACTTCATCGCCACGCTGCGAACCGGCGTGACGCCCGCGCAGCATACGCTCAACGACATGATGCCGTGGAAGACCTATGGCAAGATGAGCGATGATGAATTGACAGCCGTCTTCCTCTATCTCCAATCGCTGCCAAAGTTGGCGACAACCACCCAGTAACGGCTTTCCAGGAAGGTGGTGTTGATACCCGCTTGAGGCTACGCTATACTTAAAGCACGTGGCGCTTCAAAGAAGCGGAGCTCAGCGATGTCGGTTCGAATGGAAGCAGACGTGAGCACGACGAAGGCCGCTGCCTGGCACCTGCGCTGGCTGAGGGTGGCACATGTTGCCTGGCTCACGTGCGCAGTGCTGGCGCTGTTCATGCTGCTCGCCTCTCTTCCGTTGGGATACGCGACTCGTCTGAGCGGAGCGGCCTTCGATCAATCGGTCGATGCGCCCGCGTGGTATGTCGCGCTCATGAGCACGGCGCAGGGCGCGGTGTCGCTGCTGGCCGCGCTGGTTTCACTGACGCTGGCCGTCGTCATCTTCTGGAAAAAACGCCAAGACCCCGGCGCGTTGTTTGTCGCCTTCTATCTGCTGGCCTATGGCATCATCATGGCCGGGCCGCTCGAAGCGTTAAATGGTTTTCCATCGCTATTCCCGGGCGCAGCCGTCACCGATGGGATGTTTCTCACGACGGCTCAAATTCTGGGACTGCAGGCGGCTCTCTTTATTCCAACCCTGCTGCTGTTCTATCTGTTTCCCGATGGCCGCTTTGCGCCACGCTGGACGCGGTACGCCGCGCTGATGCTGCTGCTCATGGCGCCGCTCTTCATTCACGTCACGATGACGGAATGGCTGCCCACGCCGACGCCGCGCGCGAGTATCACTTTTGGCGTCTATCTGATTCTGCTGATCGCCGGCATGTATGCCCAGATTTATCGGTATCGTCGCATCGCCGGGCCGATCGAGCGGCAGCAAACCAAATGGGCCGTGCTCGGCTTTTTGCTGGCCGTCTTGATTTTGGGTGCTTCGCAGATCCCGTACATGGTCGCTTCCCAGATACCGCCGGGCGCGCCGCAGCCCTGGTGGACGCCCCTGACCTCGTTGGGCTGGTGGCTGACGCTGGGCATCATCCCGACCTCGCTAGCGATCGCGGTGATGCGCTATCGGTTGTGGGATATCGATCTCCTCATCCATCGCACGCTGGTGTATGGTTCGCTCACGGTGATCGTCGTCGGCCTCTATGTGCTCGTCGTGTCCGTGGCGGGCGCACTGCTTCAGACGACCGGCAGCCTCGTCCCTTCGCTGCTGGCGACGGCTCTGATCGCGATCCTCTTTCAGCCGCTGCGCGAACGGCTGCAGCGCAGCGTGAATCGTTTGATCTACGGTGAGCGCGATGAGCCGTATGCCGTCATTTCACATCTCGGGCGACGACTGGAAGATACTTTGTCGCCGGCTGCGATTTTGCCGACGATTGTCGAAACGGTGGCGCAGGCTCTGCGGCTGCCCTACGCCTCGATCGAACTTCTCGGCGACGAAGCGCGTTCTTTGTCCGCCGAATATGGCGATGCGCGGCTGGCGCAGCGTGCAGACCTGACGCGCTTGCCGCTGAGCTATCAGCAGGAAACCATCGGTGAGTTGCGGCTCGCGCCGCGCGCGCCGGGTGAATCTTTCACGCGGGCCGACTGGCGGCTCTTGACTGATTTTGTGCGCCAGGCCGGCATTGCCGCGCACGGCGTGCGCCTCACCGCCGATCTGCAGCATTCGCGCGAGCGATTGGTGACTGCGCGTGAGGAAGAACGTCGCCGCATTCGCCGCGATCTACACGACGGCTTAGGCCCGGCGTTAGCTTCGCTGGCCATGCAAGCCGACAGCGCCCGCGACTGGACGCGCAGCGATCCCGATCGGGTTGAAGCCACTCTGATCGATGTGACGGCCAAAGCGCAGGCGGCGCTGCAAGACATCCGCCGTCTCGTGTACGATCTGCGCCCGCCCGCGTTGGACGAACTCGGCTTGATCGGGGTGCTGCGCCAGACCGCCGCGAATATGCCGGAAGGCTTGCATATCGAAGTGAATACACCTGAATCACTCCCGCCGTTATCGGCCGCGGTGGAAGTGGCCGCATATCGCATCGCGCAGGAAGCCCTGAACAATGTGAATCATCATGCTCACGCGCGCAACTGCTCGGTGCGCCTATCGGTTCAAGATGAACTGCGGCTGGAGATCAGCGATGATGGGGTGGGACTGGCAGCTGAGGCGCGCGCCGGCGTGGGGCTAATTTCCATGCGCGAGCGCGCCGCCGAACTGGGCGGGCACTGTGTCATCGAAGCGCGGCCGGAGGGCGGCACGCGCGTGCTGGCCCATCTGCCGCTGGCGACGGGATGAGACCATGGACAAATTACGCATCTTAATCGCCGAAGATTCAGCCCCTTTCAGGGAGGGTCTGCGCAACTTGCTGCAATCCGTCGACTCGCTCGAGGTGGTCGGCGAAGCCGCCTCGGGGCAAGAGGCGATTCAACTTGCCCGTCAACTGCAACCCGACATTGTGCTGATGGATGTGCAGATGCCGGGCCTTAACGGCATTGAGGCCACGCGCCAGATCGTTTACACCAGCCCGCATATCAGCATCTTGATGCTGACGATGTTTGAAGATGACGAATCAGTCTTTGCCGCGCTACGGGCCGGCGCGCGCGGCTATCTCTTGAAGGGCGCGCTCAAAGCCGAGATCGTGCGCGCCATTCAGGGCGTCGCCAGCGGTGAAGCCATCTTCGGGCCGAGCATCGCTCGTCGGCTGATGCAATACTTTGCCGCCCCGCGCCCGGCCGCGCCGCCGCAGGCTTTCCCCGAACTGACCGAGCGCGAACGTGAGATCCTCGAATTGATCGCGCAGCATCACACCAACATCGAGATCGCCGATCGGTTGTCGCTGTCCCCCAAAACAGTGCGCAATCACGTCTCCAATATCTTCACGAAACTGCAAGTGATCGATCGGGCGCAGGCCATCATCCGCGCCCGCGAGGCCGGGCTGGGTCAGGGCTGAGGCGATAGCGGCGGGCGGATACCGCGAAGTTGGTTAAATCATTTCTCAATGAAATTATCGGGCCGTTTACGGAGCGGCTGACAGCGACTTGGCGCAGTGCCCGATCAAGCTCAGGCCGGCGACGAATGAGGAATCAATATAACACAGCTGTCTTACTCAAGGCTAACTTTGCCAGATCAATGTCCCCGTGCAAGATGGATTTCGAACAGGCTTCGGCATAGGTGTAACGCCCGGAAGCATAAACGTTGAAATCCAGCGCGTCCATTTCGATCGAAGCCGCAGGTTCGCCCAGGCCAATCTTCCACACGCCACCTGCCAAGCCGGACAGTTCGAACAAGACAGCGCGCCCATTAAGTTTGGGACCAAGGGTTTTGGCTACATCCAGCATCACCAGCGCCGCAATCCGATCATCGTGCCCGGAGCTTTGTTCAAACTCCCGCCCGGTGGCGCGACAGATGTCCAGGCGATGCATCCATGTGTCGCGGCTGTGGATAACCCACATCAGATGACGCCCGGACAGCAGCCCGACCACCGGATGAGATACACTGACAAGTTTAAAGAGGCGAAACTGATAAGCCCACTTGTTGCTGGCGATAGGTCCCGCCTGACGGAGTTCAGCAATCAGCTCTGCCGGGGACTTGCCAACCCGTTCGGTCAATTGGAGATCATTGATGGCGTCTTCGGGCAGTCGATTCCGTTTGAGCGCTGCCCGATATTGATGAATCAATTCACGATAACCTGTGCCGCTGGCATACCCACCGGCCTGGTGCGCCAGGATATCGCGTACAGTCCACAGCGTGCAAGCCGTGGGCTTGGCCCAGTCAGCAAGGTCAAGGGTTTCGACGAGCGCCAGGAAGCGAGCCAACTCGGTACGCAGCAGGGCCAGCGCCTCGTCGGCGGTAACGTAAGGAATTCGGATTGCCTCGAAGATGGCAGTTGACGTACGGGAAGCGATCACGTTTCCTCCTATTTGACCGATCGTTAATGTTTCGACCACGCTTTATTTAGTACGGACATAGCCACTGGAATCAATGATCCAAAACGTCCCTGTCCCAGCGGCAGCTGCGGTTCATTTGCCATATGCTGAGCCGTTATCCCATGCATGAGCGCGATCAGCAGGTTGACCATTTCTTCATTCGAAAGACTGGTCTCCATGTCCTCTTGCCAGTGGGCGAAACGGGTATAAGCATTCTTGAGCAACTCCAGACTCAGTTGTAGATTCTCTGCGGATGGGACAAAGCCAGGGACAGGCCGCTCGAAACACAATTGATATAGTTCGGGATTCTGCTGAGCGAAACGCATATACGCTTCACAACTGAGACGCACCTCCTCTTGCCAGGTATGCGCATCGCGAGTGGCTTCCGCGGCATATTTCGCATACAACTCGAACCCCAGCCGGAACAGGGCATCGTAGATCGCCATCTTGCCTGCAAAATAGTTATAAAGTGAAGGCGCGCGCATCTCCAAGCGCCGGGCTAATTCCTGAATCGAGAGAGCCGCCACGCCTTGTTCACGCATGATCGCTCGGGCCGTCTCAAGAATGGTCGCGACCATCAAATCATGGTTGCGTTGACGACGTGGTGACATCGTGTATGTTGCAGTCTTTTTTGAGCGGGGCATAGAAATCTAATATTATTAGTTTTATCTAATTGTATTAGTTTTTATGGGCTTGTCAAGATCCGGCTCGCTCTAACGACAGAGCATGCCGGTAACTGTTCATTCATAACGAACGGGGCGGCTCGCTGAGCCGCCCCGTAAAGTTGTCTAAGAGCCTATCTCTAAACCTCGCAGCGCCCGCCTCCCTATGGGCGCGGGCGAGCATGGGGATGCCCGCCCTACGGTTTAGAGATAAGTTCTAAGCCACTTTGAGATTCTTAAACTCTTGCACCTGCCCACGAATGCCGCGCTCGGTGGGCAGCCGCTCGATGCTGGACGCGCCGAAGAAGCCTTGAATGCCCGGCATGCGCAGCAGCGCCTTGCCCACTTGCTCCGGCTCGTCAAACGGGCCGCCGTGGCAGATGACGATGAGGTCTTTGCGCACACTGCGCCCCGCTTCGGCGATCTGCATCACGCGCTCGATCGCTTCGTCCAACGTCAACGCCACACCCGCACCGATGGTGCCCGCCGTCGTCAGGCCAACGTGCGCCACCAGTTGATCGGCGCCCGCTTTCGCCATCGCTTTGGCCTGATCGACGTCGAACACGTAGGGCGACGTGAACAGATCGGTCTCGTGCGCCAGTTTGATCATCTCGATCTCTTTGTCATAGCCCATGCCGGTCGCTTCGAGGTTGGCGCGGAAGTTGCCGTCGATGAGTCCAACCGTCGGGAAGTTTTGCACGCCGCTGAAACCGATGTCGCGCAGTTGCTTCAGGAACACCGGCATCAAGCGGAACGGATCGGTGCCGTTGACGCCCGCCAGCACGGGCACGTTCTTCACGACGGGCAGCACTTCGTTCGCCATCTCCACGACGATGCCGTTGGCATCGCCGTAGGATAGCAGGCCCGCCAGCGAGCCGCGCCCGGCCATGCGATAGCGCCCGCTGTTGTAGATGATGATGAGATCGCAGCCGCCGGCTTCGGCCATCTTGGCCGAGATGCCGGTGCCGGCGCCGCAGCCCACGATCGGCTTGCGGGCCTCGATCTGCGCCTGCAAGCGCTTCAAAATTTCTGCGCGTGAAACGGACATGATGGTTCTCCTTGAACAAGATTAGCGTTTGAGCAAATCCAGCAATGTCTCGGCGACTTTGCCGGAGAATTCAGGATCGTTGATGTTGGCATCGACTTCGATCACGGGGATGCCGGGTTTCAAGCTGCGCTTAATCGCGTCGTAACACGCCCGATCGGCCTCCGGGTCCCAAAAGCGATCACCTTCGCTATCGAGCATGGAGACGCCCTTGAGCGGAATCAAGACCGCCACAGGCGCAGTGGCCGCATTCGCCGCCGCCGCGATCATCTGGCCCATCTTCACGTTCTCTTCGACGTTGGTGCGCAGCAGCGTCACGTTGGGATTCCATTGGTACAGATTGCGGTTCCGATATTTCTCGGGCACCGTTTCGATGCCCCAGAAATTAGCCATATCCACGCAGCCGGGCACGATGACGGCGGGGATACCGGCCTTTGAGGCCGCCATACACCGATCGGGGCCGGCGCTCATCACGCCGCCGCACACTTCATCGGCAAGTTCGGTGGTGGTCATGTCGAGCGAACCGGCGATCAAGCCGTCGGCAATCAAACTCTCCATCGTTTTGCCGCCCGTGCCGGTGGCGTGGAAGACCAGCACCTCATAGCCGTTCTGCTCCAGAATGCCGCGCGCATGATCGACCGCCTTGGTCGTGTTGCCAAACATCGACGCGACGATCAACGGTTTATCGGCGCCGACTTCGGGTTGGGGCATGTTGACCATGCCCGCGATGGCTCCGGCCGCGTTGGTGTAGATGACGCGGCTGATGCGATTGAAGCCGGCCACATCGACGATGGACGGCATGAAGGTGATGTCCTTCGCGCCGGCATAGGCCGAGACGTCGCCGCCCGCCACGGTGGACACCATCACTTTGGGCACACCCACGGGCAGCGTGCGCATTGCGGCGGTTGCGATGGAGGTGCCGCCGCTGCCGCCCATGCCCAGAATCCCGTCGAGCTGGCCCTCGTCGTACAACTTACGCACGATCGCAGCCAGGCCGGCGGCCATGACTTTCATGGCTTCATCCTTGTACTGGCCCGACGCGAGATGCGCCAGATCGCCGCCGCCGGCCGCGGCGACTTCGGCGCGTGTGATGTCGGGCTTGAAGGCCGGTTCACCCAGCACGCCAAAATCGATGACGAGCGTCTTGAGACGCTTCTTCTTGAGCAGCGCTTTCACGTAAGCGAATTCCTCGCCTTTCGTATCCAGCGCGCCGACGATCACAACGGTCTTCGACATAGCCAAACCTCCAGAGGGTAGAGAGTCGTGGTGAAGCATATTATAGCCTCAGACGGGGCCGGCGTCTGGCGACGCTCAATGTGAGGGGCCGTCATGAAGCGTAGGGCATTCACACCGGCGCGGCGCATCAATCGGATTACGGCTTGAGGGCCAAACAAGAGACCGCTTGATCAGCGGTCTTGAGTCATGAGGGGATGACGGCAGAACTGGGACAAACAGCGCCGGGCCTACGTTTCATTCAGGCTGGCAAGGCCTTGTCGCAGGGCGTACAGCGCCGCCTGCGTGCGATTGGCCAGCTGCAGCTTGCTCAGGATGTTGGTCACGTGCGTGCGCACGGTGCGCTCGCTTAACGTCAGCCTCTCCGCAATCGCCTCGTTGGAAAGGCCCTGCGCCACCAACCGCAACACGTCCACTTCGCGCTCGGTCAGCGGATCGGTCGTGGGCGGCAGCGCCGATGATTGATTCAATTCGTGGATCACCTTGCGGGCGATCGTCGGATGCAGCGACACTTCGCCGCGATGCACCGCCCGGATCGCGTTCAGCAATTCCAGCGGCGAGGAATCTTTCAACAGATAACCGGACGCGCCGCCTTTGATCGCCGGAAAGACCTTGTCATCTTCGGCAAACGACGTCAGCACCAGGATGCGCGCCGCCGGATCAGCCTCTTTGATTTCGCGGATCGCCGTCAGCCCGTCTTTGCGCGGCATCGACATGTCCATCAAGATCACGTCCGGCTTCAGCAGACGGGCGCGCGTCACTGCCTCCACGCCGTCGGCCGCCTCGCCCACCAGCGTCAGCCCCGGCTCGGTGTCGATCAACGTGCGCAGACCCTCGCGCACAATCGCGTGATCGTCGGCGATGAGAATGCGGATCGTATCCTCAGTCATGGCCCGGCCTCCAGTCCCCCGTCGATGTCCACGCGCAGCCGTGTGCCTTGATCTGGTGCGGATTCAATCGTCAACACGCCGCCCAGGCGCTCGGCGCGCTCGCGCAGACTAATCAAGCCCAGTCCGCCCCGATCGACAATCGCGGCCGGATCGAACCCGCGCCCGTTGTCGATCACTTCAAGACTCACGTGCGGCGGACGGCCCGCGATCTTCAACGTGACAGCCGTCGCGGCGGCGTGTTTCAACGCATTGTTCAGCGCTTCCTGCGCGATGAAGTACAACGCGCTCTCGATCGGTTCGGGCAGCCGATCGGTTGTTTCGACGATCAGGTGCGCGTTCACGCCCGAGCGTTTTTCCACCGCATCCAGCCGGTGCTGCAAGGCCCCGATCAGCCCGTCTTGCTCCAGCGCTTGCGGGCGCAGTTCATACACCAGCAAACGCATCTCTTTCAACGCCTGCTGCGCCGTATCGCCCAGCCGCCCCACCTGGTACTCGACGCGCTCCAGCTCGCCCGCTTTCGCCAGCCGGCGCGCAGCTTCGGCCAGCAGCGTCAGACTGTACAGCGACTGCGTCACCGAATCGTGCAGATCGCGCGCCAGGCGGCGGCGCTCCTCCATGGCGGCGCGGACGTGCGCCTCGGCCAGCTGCACCCGATCGGTGATGTCCACCATCACGCCCACCATGCGCGCCGGCGAGCCGTCGTCGGCATACATGAAATAGCCGCGATCGATCACATGCGCGTAAGACTCATCGGCGCGGCGATAGCGGTATTCGCACGACCAGAATTGCGCCTGCTGCCCGATCGTCTCGTCCAGGCTGGCAGCCACGCGCGGCAGATCGTCCGGATGGACGCGGCTCCGCCACCAGGCGTGCGCGCGCAGCGCGTCGCCGGTGTAACCAAACAGCGATTGCAGCCCGTGATTCCAGCGCGTCATGCCCACGCGCACATCCCAATCATAGACCGCATCGGCCGTCACGTTGAGCACCATTTGCAGATGCTGCTGGCTGGCGCGCAGCGCCTCTTCGGCCAGCCGGCGCTCTGTGATGTCATGAAACAGGCTGAAGATGCAGCGCTGCCCGTCCACCTCGAGCGATTCGAAGAAAGCCCGCACGTAGCGCAGATCGCCCGACTTCGTGCGGATCGAGAGTTCCACGTCGTCAACCGGCTGCCGGTTGCGCAGCGCCTGAGCCACCCGCGCCCGATCGGCCCACGCGCTCCACAGGCCCAGTTCGCTGGAACGGCGGCCGATCACTTCGTCGCGGGTGTAACCGGTGATGCGCAGAAAGCGATCGTTGACTTCGAGGTAACGCCCATCGTCAAGGGTGGACAGGCTGAACGCAACTGGACTGGCGCGGAGCACGCGCGCGTAGACTTCTTCCGAGAAGACGTGTTCTGAACCGGCTGCTTCAACCGTCATGGCACACCGTTCGATCGGGCCGGGGATGTGGCGCCGATCGCCTCCCTACCTGCTGGCTATACGTATTATAACAGACGCCGCAGCGCTGAACCGGGTACAGCCGTGGTCGTACTTGCGGTACAATCGAGCCGGGCCGGCAGGTGGAAGAGTGGCTAATGACGGTGGCCGGGTGATTCGTAGAAAGGCGAACTCGTGCACGCACGTTCTGACCGGATCGATCTCACAAACCTCTGGGTGCTGATTGCGCTCTTCAGTGTGACGTGGCTGCTGTGGGATACGCCGATCGTCTATCCGATCAAAATCTTCGTGGTCGTGCTGCATGAAGTGAGTCATGCGCTGGCGGCGCTGCTGACGGGCGGCCAGGTGCTGGGCATTCAGATTTTCCCCGACGAAGGCGGCGTCACGTTCACGCGCGGCGGCTGGCCGTTTGTCATCCTGTCAGCCGGTTATC
>CAZKBQ010000081.1:0-19885 GCA_964550855.1 uncultured Anaerolineae bacterium | reverse complement strand
CCCTGCAACCCCGATTGCTCGATCTCGGCGATCACGCTCTCCGGCGTCATCTCGGTCAGCGCCTTGCCCAGCGCCTGATAGCCGTCGTGCGCGATATAGTCTTCGATGCTCTCCGGATCGATCAGCCCGGCGCGCTCCAGCACGATGCGCTGTTCGGCAGGCAGCGTGCCCTTGCGCGCGTTCAGCCACGCAATCCGACCGCTCAACTCGCGTTTGGCGGCCAGCAATTCGGTGGCGACGCGCCCTTTGTACAGATGCTCTTCCACCAGGTGCGGCACATCGTCCGGCTTGACGGGGCCGTAGATCACCGCGTCGGGATAAACCACCACCAGCGGCAGCGCGTCGTGGCGGCCCAGATCGCCCACCTGCATCACGTTGATCTCGTCGGCCAGTCCGCGCGCTTCGATCTCTTGCAGCAGCCGCCGGTACACATCCTGAGCGCCGCGCTCCTGCGAAACGGGATCACTCGAAACCAGCACCATCGATCGGATTGTTTTCATCGCCGTCTCCTAGCTCACCGCCTGAGCGCAAAGACCGCAAAGAAGCATACTTTGCGCTCTTCGCGTCTTCGCGGTGCAATCATTCGTAACGCGCCAGAATCTCCGGCAGCGCGGCCGGATCGACGTTGCCGTACACGTCGTCATCCACGACGACCACCGGCCCCACCGAGCACAACCCCAGGCAGCTGGTGGTGATCAGCGTCCACTTGCCGTCGGGGCTGGTCTCGCCTGCGTTCAATTTCAAGGTGTCACGCAGCGCGTTCCACACCTTGCGCCCGCCCACCACGTGGCAGGGCGCGTTCTCGCAGAACTGCACCACGTGCGTGCCGCGCTCCTTGATGGCGATCATCGAATAGAACGACGCCACCGAGAAGAGCTGACTTCGCGGCATGCCGATCAGGCGGCTCACCTCGTGCATCACTTCCGGCGAGACGTAGCCCAACTGGTGGCTGATGTCCGTCAGGATCGGGATCAGCTCGTCGCGCGTGGGGCCGTGCTGCATCACGATCTCGCGCGCGATCTGCAATGCGTCTTTGCCGTTCTGGCTTGCGACTGTCATCGACTCCTCCTACACTGAACCGTTGGGACGCCGGGCCTCAAACATGACGCCGCGTCCTCGACGCTCGTCGTGATTTGCCTTACACCACCGCCACCGCGTTGAAGTTGCACACCTGCATGCAGATGCCGCAGCGGATGCACACACTCGGATCGATCACGTGCACCGATCGGCGCTGCCCGCTGATCGCTTCCACCGGGCAGTTGCGCGCGCACACCATGCAGCCCGTGCAGTTGTCCTGGATCTCGTAGCGGATCATCGCCTTGCACACTTTGGCCGGGCACTTCTTATCGTAGATGTGCGCCTCGTACTCGTGACGGAACAGCTTCAGCGTGCTCTCCACCGGGTTGGGCGCGCCCTGACCCAGCCCGCACAGCGAGGTGGCCTTAATCATCGCGCACAGCATCTCCAGCCGCTCGATGTCGCCGTCGCGGCCTTCGCCGTTGCAGATGCGCTGCAAAATCTCCAGCATGCGCTTGGTGCCCACCCGGCACGGCGTGCACTTGCCGCAGCTCTCATCCTGCGTGAACTCCATGAAGTAACGTGCGATGTCCACCATGCAGGTCTCGTCGTCCATGACGACCAGCCCGCCGGAGCCCATCATCGCGCCGGCCGCCGTCAGCGATTCGTAATCGATCGGCAGATCCAGATGCTCGGTGGTAAGACAGCCGCCCATCGGCCCGCCGATCTGCACGGCTTTGAAGCCCTTGCCATCCTTGATGCCGCCCGCCACGTCGAACACCACTTCGCGGATCGAAATCCCGATCGGCACTTCGATCAAGCCGGCGTGATTCACGTCGCCGCCGATGGCAAAGGTCTTGGTGCCCTTGCTCTTCTCCGTGCCCATCGACGCGAACCAGTCCGCGCCTTTCAAAATGATCTGCGGCACGTTGGCGTAGCTTTCCACGTTGTTGTTGTTCGTCGGCTTGCCCCACACGCCCTTGACGGACGGGAAGGGTGGTCGGGGTTTGGGTTCGCCGCGCTTGCCCTCAATCGACGCGATCAACGCGGTCTCTTCGCCGCACACAAAGGCGCCCGCGCCCATGCGCACTTCCATGTCGAAGGAGAAGCCGCTGCCCATGATGTTCTGCCCCAGCAGGCCGAAGCTGCGCGCCTGCTGAATGGCGATGTTCAGCGTCTTCACCGCCAGCGGATATTCCGCGCGGCAGTAGATGTAGCCGTAGCTCGCGCCGATGGCATACGCGGCGATGATCATGCCCTCGATGACGGAGTGCGGATCGCCTTCCAGCACGCGGCGATTCATGAACGCGCCGGGGTCGCCCTCGTCGGCGTTGCACGTCAGATACTTGGGATTGTCCGGCACGACGCGGGTGATCTCCCATTTCTTGCCGACGGAGAAGCCCGCGCCGCCGCGCCCGCGCAGCCCCGATCGTTTGATCTCGTCGATCACGGCTTCCGGCGTCATCTCACCCAGCACCTTGGCCAGCGCCGCGTAGCCGTCCTCGGCGATGTAGTCTTCGATGTTGTTGGGATCGATCCGGCCGCAGTTGCGCAGGACCACCCGCACTTCCTTGGGCTTGGGCGGCCCCAGCTCTTCGTCGGTCGTTACTTCCAGCTGATACTGAAACTTCTTGACGGGGCGGCCTTTGAGGAAGTGTTCTTCGACAAGGTACGGAATGTCATCGACGGTCAGGCCCGCGTAGTGGATGCCTTCCGGGTACACCATCAACTCCGGCCCGGCGCTGCACCCGCCGATGCGCGACGTTTCCAGCACCTGCACCTCGTCGATGAGACCCTGCGCCACCAGCTCGTCCTGCAGCGCGTCGATGACCTCGTGCGCGCCCTTGCTCAGGCACTCCGGATCAATGCACGCCAGTACGTGCGAACGGAAGTATTTCATAATTGTGGGTCCTGAATGAAGTGAACAGGCAGGTCAGGCCATAAGGCAAACTTGCCTGCTTTCCCTGCTTGTTTTCCAAAATCACGCCGGCAGAACCAGGCCCTTCACCACCTGCCCGCCCTGCACGTGCTCGTGCACGATCTGCTTCGCGCGCTCAGGCGTGACCTTGCCATAGGTGATCTTGGGCTGATCGCCCATCGTCACCTGCACGATCGGCTCCCATTCGCACAGGCCCAGGCAGCCAGTCTGCGTCACGACGATGCCCTCCAGCTGCTCGGCCTCAATCGTTTCCAGGATGGCCTTCATGGCGTCGCGCGCGCCGGCGGCGATGCCGCAGGTGCCCATCGCCACGCTGATCTGCGCCTTGCCGCTGGTCGCTTTGGCCTCGCGCTTGGCGAGCGCCTCTTCCTTGATGCGTTTCAAATCTTCGAGTGTTTTCACGGCTGGCATGATGCTTGCTCCTCGATTGAACCGCGCGCCGATCTCAAACTGCCTGTGCGATCCGGGCGTCTTCGCGGTTGGTTAGTGCTTCAATTCCGGCCTGCAGCGACTCCCGCAGATAACCGATGACGGCCGGTTCGCTCAATGGGATGTCGCCCAACTCCTGCTTGATCGGTTCGTCGTCAAACACAAATTCCGCGTCGTTCACGCGGTAGGTCAACGTCCAGTGCACCTGCGGCCAGCCGACGATCAACGCCAGCATGGTCCCGGCCACGTCGCCCAGCGGCATCCGGTCGATGTGGCTGTGCTGGAATTCCACGCGCACCGTGGTGCCCGCGCCCGGCTGCGACTCGATGCTCAGCCCGCCGTTGCACAACTCCGCTGCTGCCTTCAACAGCGGCAAGCCCAGGCCCACTTTGCGAGTGGTGCGGCTGGTCACGAACGGATCGGTCACCTGTGCGACGAGCTCCGCATCCATGCCGCGCCCGTCGTCCCGCACGGCCAGCTTCAACCGATCGGATCGCAGATCTTCCTCGATCGTGATCGCAATCGACTTCGCGCCCGCCGCCACGCCGTTCTCGGCAATGTCCAGCAGATGCAACATCAATTCCCGCATCGTACTCCGCCCACCAATCTACCAACCTCTACTGCGCCGTGCACTTGCGGATGAGCTGCGGCAGCTTGTTGGGCTTCACGCGCCCGGCTGCTTCCTCATCCACCACCACCACCGGCGCCTGGCTGCATGCGCCCACACAGCGGCAGATCTCCAGCGTCACCGCGCCGTCTTTCGTGGTCTGCCCCACGTCGATGCCCAGCTGCTGTTTGGCCTTCTCCAGCAGCTGCGGCGTGCCGCCCACGTAGCAGGCCGTGCCCATGCAGAACTTGATGGTGTGCCGGCCGCGCGGCTGCGTGGTGAAAAACGAATAGAACGACACCACGCCGTGCACCGCGCTCATGGGGACGTTCAATTCCTGCGCCACGTAGGCCTGCATGGGCTTGGAAATATGCCCGATGCGGCTCTGCAGCTGGTTCAAAATCACCATCGTCGCGCCGGGCGTCTCGCGATTCTCGGCGATGATCTGATCGATGATGGCTTTCTGTGCGGGGTTAGCCAGCGGGTCGTTGTCGGCAATATGGTCAAGTGTGTTCAGCATAATTCGCTCCACTTAGCGTCAAATCTACACTTTGTGAATTCTATCACATGCGGGCGCGGCTACAACGGAAGGATGTCACGGATAAACACGCGGCTTGTCAACTCGCTGGGTCAGGCGGCGGCCCTCGCGGCCCGCCAGCGCCAATCGCAGCTCGTCCACCGTGGGCGCGGCCAGTTCAAACACGTTTGCACCCAGCAATTCATCCAGCCGGTGCGCGTCTCCGCCCTGCATCAGCGGATAGCCCTTGAGCTGCGGAAACTTCTTCACGGCGTCGAATGGCGACAGATGACGCGAAACCTCAATTGCCGCGATGGGCAGATCGGGCGGCACAAAGCCCAGATGCTCGATCAAACCGAACGCCTTGCGATCGACATGCGCGGGGATCGCCAGCCCCCCGATCGAGTTGACGCGCCCGACCGTTTCTTCCAGCGACAACGAAGTCGAGATGATCAACAATCGGGTCTCGCGACGGATGAAATCGCCTTCGGCGTCCACTACAAACTGCTCGCCAAAGTGCTCGATGTCGTTGTCCAGCGCCGGCAGCTGCGCATCGACGATCTGCTGCCACGCTTCAATCTGCGCCGGCGTATCGAACACGCACAGCACGTGCACTTCCTCGCGCGTCTGCACTTCCATGCCGGGCAGCACCGTCAGGCCGGTGCCCTGCGCCGCCTGCTGCACCGCCGCGACGTTGGCGCTGGCATTGTGATCGGTGATCGCGATCAGATCGAGGCCCTTATCCAGCGCCGCGCGCACGATCAGCGGCGGGATCATCTCCACGTCTGCGCACGGCGACAGGACGGTGTGCACGTGCAGTTCGGCGACATAGGTCTTCACGACGCGGCCTTTTCACCCGCGCACTGCCGGAAAAGGGCAGGGCGCAGGCGCTGTCAACGCAGCCCCATTTCCCACAGGCGGCCCACCACCTCAAACGTCGGTTTGTCTGTCGAGAGCAGGGTGATGCCTTCCTGCCGCGCCTTGTCCAGCGTCGCCGCGTCGGGCTGCGCGCCTTCAGTGATGATGACCGCGCTCATCTCCAGCAGCGCCGCCACCGCCACGATGTTGGTGTGCGCCTGCAGCGTCACCCACACCGCGCCTTTCTGCGCGCCCGCCATCACACAGCTCAGCAGATCGGACGCGTAGCCGGCGGTCGGCGAAACCCGCTCGAACTGGCCGCCCGTCAACGGCCTCAGGTTCAATTGAGTGATGAGGTCTTGCAGTGTCATGTCGTCGCCCTTTCAGAGTGAGAGGCGCTCGTGCCGTTGAGGCCCTGCCGGGGCTGCAGCTGAATCTTCATGGTCAGCCGCGTGCCCGCGCCCACCGTCGATTCGAGCGTCATCTTGTCCACGCAACGCTCGATGTTCTTCAGGCCCATGCCGGCGCCAAAGCCCATCTCGCGCACTTCCTCGGTCGCCGTTGACCAACCGGGCCGCCGTGCCAGTTCCACATCGGGAATGCCCGGCCCGTCGTCCACGGCCGACATTTTGATCTGGCCCGGCTCGATCTCCACTTTGATGATGCCGCCGTTGGTGGTGTGAATGATCAGATTCATCTCGGCTTCGTAGATGGCGATGCCGCAGCGCCGCGCCAGCTGCGCATCGGCGCCCAGCCGCAGCAGGGCGCGCTTGATGTCACTGGATGCCTGCCCGCCGTGCTGAAAATCGCGCGGCTTGATCCAGTACCGCAGGATCAGGCTGGTCCGATCGGACACGATGTCCTCAAAGAGATGGCTGGCGCGATAGCGCCGCACCTCTTCCGCCTGAAAATCCTCGTGCAGGGCGCGCAGCGTGCCGCTGGTGATGTCGCCTTTGGTCAGGATGCCCGTCAGCCGGCCCTGTTCGTCCAGCACCGGCAGCCGCCCCACTCGCGTCCGCGCGAAGACCTCCAGGCCCTTGACCACCGGCTCGAAGTCGTGCACGGTGATCACATCGGTCGTCATGTACTCGCTGACGCGCGCGTGGCCGTTGCCGCGCCGCATGGCGCGGATGAGATCCTCCAGGCTGATCAGCCCGATCATCTGATCGTTCTCGACGACCGGCGCGCCGGAAATGCGCTCCTCCCGGAAGAGATCGAGCACTTCAATGATCTGCATCTGGGGCGTGACGGTATGCACGCGCGCCGTCATCACGTCGCGGATCTTCAGTTCGTATGACAGTTCCTCGACGCGGCTGATCGTCTTCGCGTCTTGATCGGTCACCACCCGTCGGGGATCGAATGTTGCGCTCATGCCTTGCCCCGCCCCTTCAGACTGCTTCGTCGTTCATCAGGTGCGTTTCGAAGCTGGGCAGTCCGGCCTGGTAGAGCCGCCCGCACACCTCAAACATGCCATACGGGGTGGTGATTAGCGGAATGGCCTGCTCGCCGGCCAGCGCGATCATGTCCGGGGTGGGCTGCTTGCCGCGCACAAACACGATGGCGGCCACATCGGCCATGGTGGCCGTGCGCACCACCTGCGGATTGCACAGGCCGGTCAGCAGCACCGCCTGTGGCTGGATGGCGGCCAGCACGTCGCTCATCAGGTCTGCGCCGCAGCCGCCTTTGATCTCAACCGGCCGCGGCGGACGCTGAGTCACCATTTGCCCGGCCACGGCCCCTATCAGTTCGTCCAGTGTCATACGTTTTATCTCCGATAAACTGCGCAAGCGCTTGCGCGGAACAGACGACGAGGGCGCCGCCGATCCCCGATCGGCTCACTGCGATCGGGACGCGCCGCCCTCGCGTCGCGGTTGTGCGGTCAGTCGATCTTAACCGACGGGTTTGGCGGTATCCGTCTTGCCGGCGCCCGCCGCGATGACCGGCGCCGAGGCGCGTTGCTGGCGCAGATAAATGAACCAGTACACCGCGCCCACCATCACCGCCCCGCCGATGATATTGCCGATGGTCACCGGCAGCAGGTTGTTGATGAAGAAGTTGCCCCACGTCAGGTTAGGGAACTTGTCGGCGCTGGACCCGATGGCGGTCCAGAACGATTCCGGCGCCCCGGCTTTGATGAACAGACCGATCGGGATGAAGTACATGTTGGCGATGCTGTGCTCAAAGCCGGCGGCCACAAAGGCTGTGATCGGCGGAATGATAGCGACGATCTTGTCGATGGTGGAGCGGGCGCTGAAGGTCAGCCACACGGCCAGGCACACCAGCGCATTGCACATGATGCCCAGCGCGATGGCCTGCACAAAATCCAGCCCCACTTTGGCATTAGCCGTCGCCAACGCCGTTCGTCCCACGGCGCCGTTGCCAAACGTGTACTGCGCGGTGAAGAACATCAGCACCGCCGTCCCCACCGACCCGACGAAGTTGCCGATGTAAACGATGATCCAGTTCTTGAGCAGGAGGGCCGTGCTCACCTTGCGGTTGGCCCACGCCATGACGATGAGGTTGTTGCCCGTGAACAGCTCCGCGCCGCCCACGATGACGAGGATCAGGCCCAGCGTAAAGACCAGCCCGCCCAGCAATCGCACCACGCCGTACGGCAGACCCGTCGAGTAAGCGACTGTCCCATCGGGCGCCGTAACCGCCATGCCGCCCGCCGTCACCGTCGTGGCAAAAATCGCGCCCAACGCAATAAACGCCCCCGCCAGGATGGACAGCGCAAACATGCTGATCGGGTTGAGGTTGGCTTTGCGTACCCCGATCTGTTCGGCTTTGGCTGCCATGTCGCCCGGCAGCAGGGCATCAATCTGAATCTCGGTCGCCATCGTACACACTCCTCTGGTTTCACTGGCCGTCAGGCCATTGTGATCATACCCACGCCGTGGAGCAGCTACGAGTGGCAAAAGTCAATTGCACTTGTGATGGATGTCACAAATAGAAACGGCCTCGATAAATGAGGCCGCCAGATAAGTCGTCGGCGAGCGGACCAGTGCTTGCGCCATGCGGCCGTCTCGCGCGAATCGTGCTTTAAGTATGCGGTCGATTCACTGCTTCAGCCAGCGTCGATCATCATCTTTGTCGGGTGCCAACCATCAGCTTTGCCAAAACAAAACGGACAGCGCATCTTCGGCTGTCCGTTGGTTCTCGATGGAGTCTGGGCGGCTATTCCGGCCTCGCGTCGGAAGCGGCTGTGCGCCGGGGCAGCGCCAGCAGAAAGATCAGCGTGATGAAGATCTGCGACGACACGCACCAATAGCAGATGGCGCGCAGCACAGCCACTTCGATGTAGAACAGATACCACTGAAACATCACGCCGATCAGCGCGATGCCGAACAGCGCCATGGCCGGCCACTGCCGCTGTTCATCGGTCTTGATCAGACTCAGGATCAAGATCACAAGATACGCGCCCAGTCCCAACGCCGAGACCGGCACGCCCAGGATGAAGGCATAGCGGCTAGCGTTCACCAGCTCGCACGAGCTAGAACCGCCGCAATACAGCGGCTCGCCGCTATAGTGGCTGTACGTCAAATAGCCCGAAACAAAGATGCCGGCCAGCGCCAGCAGTGTAACCAGCCGTTGTCGGTTCATGTCACTTGGGCAGCAATGGGCCGATGGTGACTTCAAACTGCTGCATGGAGATGGCGCCCACCACCTTCTTGTCGTTGATGAACAGCGTGGGCGTGCTGCTCACACCGCGCAGCTGCCCGTTGGCCGTTTCCGACTGGATCGCGGCGCGGTATTTGCCGCTGCTGAAACAGGCGTTGAACGCCGTCATGTCCAGCCCCAGCCCCTGCGCAAATCCGACCAGCTTGTCGTCGGCAAATGCGCCCTGATTTTCGCCGGCCTGGTTGGCAAACAGGGTATCGTACATATCCCAGAACTTGTTTTGCTCGTTGGCGCACTCGGCCGCTTCGGCGGCGCGGATCGACTCTTCGCCGATGAAGGCGAAGTTGTGAAAGACGATCTTGACCGTGCCGTTCTTGACGTACTTATCCTCAATCTGTTTCAGCGTGCCGCGCGCAAAGGCATCGCAGGCCGGGCACTGAAAATCGGCGTACTCTTCCAGCGTGATCGGCGCATTGGGATCGCCCTGCACCTTGCCTGCCGTCTGGGTGGTGCGCGCTGCGCCGATGGACGGCAGCCCGACGATGGCGATCAGGCCGACCCCGGCGATGACGGCGATCAGCCCGACAATCCACCACGTGGGCGAAATCTGCGACTTCTGCGGTTGCTTCACGAGCTTGCGAGTGGACTTCATGTGACGCTTCTTCTCCTTGAAGATAATTGCGCGCGATTATCGCGGCAAGTCGGCAAATCGTCAACTCCAGAACCCGGCAGGCTAATCTGGAAGCGGCGCCTGTCCCGCCTCGGCCGGCAGTGGCCCGGCCGCCAGCGGATCCAACACCACCAGTCGGCCCGCGCGAAAATCAAAGGCCAGATAGCCGCGCGGCAGTTCGCGCGCCCAGGCTTCGCCCGGCAAGCTGGTGCCACTGCCGCCGTCAAAGACGCGCCACAGGTCGCCGGTGGCCTGGTCGATGAGCAGCACATCGCCCTGCTGGGTCACCGCGTACACCCGCCGGCCGATGGCGATGAGGCGCGGCACGCGGCGGCCCAGCACCGCGATCGATCGATCCCAGCGCAGCGAGCCGTCGGCGTTCAACGCGATCAACCGCTGGTCGCCGGCGCTGCGATGCGTGACCAGTAGCGTGCCATCGTAGGCCGCGATCAGATCGCCGTCGGGGAAGTAAGCCGTGTCCAGCGGCAGCCGGAGCTCCGCCGTGCGTGCCGTCTCGTCGATGTGATAGATGCCCGTCGGGTTGTAAACGAACAGCTGCCCGCGCGCCAGCGCCAGCCGGCCGCCCGGCGCGGCCAGCCGCGTCAGTGCGCCCGATCGCTCGAGCGCGTAGGTTGCCGCCGCGTCGCCCTTAGTAGAAATGATGAGCCGGTCGCCGTCGATCAGCCAGTCGGCTATCTCGCCCACCCGATCGGTCTCCCACATCCACTGGGCGTCGGCGGCCAGCCCGACGAGCCGGCCGTTGATGCCGGCGACGACGCCGCTGCCGGGCATGGGCAGCAGCCCGGCCGCCGGCAGCTCAATCGACCAGCCCGGCTCGCCGCCGGCGGTGACGGTCTGCAGCGTGCCGCTCAGGGTTGATACGTAGATCAGCTGGCGGCTGGTATCCAGCGCGGCGCTGTGAAAATGGCCGGTGATAACCCGCGTCCAGGCCGGCTGGCCTGTGCCGGGGTCGGCGGCAAAGATCTCGTCGTCGTCGAACGCGGCAAACAAGTTGTTGGCCAGCACGCCGATCGGCGCGCCGTTGCTCGACGTGAACACGCGCGTCCATTTGACGCCGGGCGATGTCTGGATGCGGTTGTCCCAGATGGTGTCGGTGGGAATCAGCCAGCCGGCCAGCTGGGGATCGACCGACCAGTAGCCGGGGCCGGGTGTGTCCGGCAGATGGCGGCGGATCTCAAAGTGCAGGTGCGGCCGGCCGCGCGGCTGGCCGATGTCGGCGATGTGCTCGCCGCGTGTCACGCAGTCGCCGGACTTCAGCGTTACGCTCGGCGGATCAAGATGGCCGTAAAAGGAATTGATGAAACTGCCGTCGGCAAAGATGTGACGGATGATGATGACGCCTTTGTCAACACCCCAGCCCAGCGGCTGCGCGTACAGCACCTGCCCGTGCCCGATGGCGTAAACGGGCTTCCCCAAGCTGCTGCCGCCGTCATAGACCCAGTCTTCCCCGGCGTGAATGCCTTGATAGCGGTCGCTGTAGCGGCCAAACAGCCAGCGCGCGGCAGCGCCTTCGCCGTCCGGCGCGCCCAGCGGAAAGTCAAAGAAATCCACCACACCGCAGGGCGCGCCGCGCTGCGGCACGGGCTCGGCGGACCGGCGCGCCCGCAAATCGTCGCTGATGATCACGGGCACGGCGGTGGGCGTCGGCGTGGGGGTGGGCAGCGGTGTGACGGTGGCCGTGGGCAGCAGCGTTGGGCCAGGAGGAACAATCGGGGCGGGGGTGGACGCGACGGGCGGCTCCGGCTGGGGCGCGCCGCACGCGGCCAGCAGCAGCATCGCTCCAATTAAACTTATCCAATACCCGGATCGTATATGCGGATGTCCAGCCAGGGGTTTGATCTTCATCTTGTTTATAAGCCTACGCACGTCCGTAGCTAGGGGTTCAATCACTAGATGATTTGGCCCGATCGGCGTGATGAGTAGCACTACTACCGGCCGGCCCGCTTCGGCTACACTGGGGCAACTGGAAGGATTGTATTGAAATTGGCTGACACCGCAAGGGAGAAGACATGAGTACTCAACCGCGTATCGATAGTCTGCCGACGGAACTGGGCGAGGCGTTGCGCCACTTTGAGCGGGCCGCGAGCAAACAAGCTTCGCTGTCTGACATCATTCTGGGCGGGCAGGACGGCCTGGTGAATGTGCTGGGCGTCATCCTGGGTGTGGCGGCCGCGTCCAGCGATCAGCGCCTGGTGATTGCGGCCGGCCTGGCGGCGACGTTTGCCGAATCCATCTCGATGGGGGCGGTGGCGTACACGACCACGCTGGCCGATCGCGATCATTACTTGAGCCAGATCGAACGCGAGCGACGCGAGATCCGCGATATGCCCGAGGTGGAGCGGGCGGAGATCGACATGATCTTTCGGGGCTGGGGATTTGAGGGCGATCTGCTGGAGCGTTCGGTGGAGCAGATCATGAAGGACGAGCGCGCCTGGGTGGACGTGATGATGCACAACGAGTTGAAGTTGGCGCCGGTGGACGGCGGCAGCGCGCTGCGCAGCGCGCTGGTGGTGGGCGTCTCGGCCGTGGTCGGTTCGCTCATTCCGCTGCTGCCGTTTTTCTTCATGCCCATCACGCCCAGTGTCGTAGTGTCCATCACCATCACGGCGCTGACGCTGTTTGGCGTGGGCGTGTACAAAGCCAAGACCATGGTGGGTCATCCGGGCAAGAGCGGTCTGCAGATGGCCGTCATCGGCACGGTGTCGGCACTGGCCGGTTACCTGATCGGGGCCATGTTCAGCGCGCCGCCTGCGCCATGACTGCCGGCCGGGTTACGATGTAAAAGAAGTCGCGGTCGTATGGCCGCAGGAATTGCAGCGGATCGCCGGTCATTTCCTTCAGCAGTTTGTGCGCGGTGAGCGGCTGACCGATCGACGCCGAATATGTGACGAACCGCGTGTAGTAGCCGTTAATGTCCAGCTGCATGGCGTACTCGGCGCCGGCCTGCTGCAAGGCATGGGCCAGTGCCTCCACGGTAAGCGAATTGCCCGCCGCGTAGATCAAGAACCGCCCGTCCCGGCTGAGCCCCACGCCCGAGCGCCAGGTGGTGTCCAGGTTCTTCACCGTGTAGCCCCACTCTTTACGATTTTCGTCGTTGACGTGCGGATTGATCTGTCCGGCATCGACCAGTAGCGGGCAGTTCTGCCGGAAGGCGATCAAGCCGCCGCCTGACTGGATATCGCGTCCCCACGCCCCGATTCGAACACCGCCGTCGCTGTATAACCCGATCGTCGCCATGCCGTCCAGCGGCGGTCGAAGTGTAACGCCGTTCTCCAGCTGCATTCCGTATCCGCCGTGAATGGCCTTGAAGCCGCCGTTGAACGCGGCCAACAGCCGCCCGCTGGATTGATCGCTGGCGGGAATGTCGCCGGGGCGCGCCACGGGGGGCGTGCCCTTTACGGCGGTCGGTTCCACCGTGCCCGCGACGAGATGCAGCTGCACCTTGGACAGATCGATGCGCACCAGCGCCGCCTGCGCGTACGGGCGCGCGGGATCAGGCTGAACCACGGCGCGCGCCATGATCGGGTCGCCGCTCACTGTTGTCGCGCCGAAGGCCTGCCAGCCGGTCACAGCCGATGGTGCAGTGACGACGTTCACGGCCGGTTGACTGGTCAGGCCTGGTGGCGTCTGCACCGGTGCGTCTTGCACCGCCGGTCGGTTCGTTACAGGTTTGATGGCGCTGCCTGCCGGCGTTGGCGCCGGCGCTTGAGGGGCGGTCGCGTTAGCCGAATTATCCCAGTTGAGCTGCGACTGGCCGCCGCTGACCTGATAGCGAGCGCGATTGAAGACGTCTTGCAAATTGAACGCGAGGCTTTCAATCTCGGCGGTGGCCTGTGGCCCGATGATGCCGCGCAGCCAATCGGCGACAGCGGCGCCGGTCGCGGGTGAAACGATCGGGATACACACCAGACCGCCGACGACAATGAGGGCGGCGATCAGCCCGGCCGCCACGGTTCGCCGCGCGCGGTGCGTTCGCCGGGTCGTCAGGGGCCGATCGGGTGCTGACAAATCTGTGGTTTCCATGATCTCTCCTTAGCGCCCGGCAGTGTAGATCAGTTCGCTTAACTGCACGTGAAAGCACGGTAAAATGATGAGAAGTCTATGACTGTGACGGGTATCCTGTGCGCTGATGACATTCGCCACTACGGGTGTCAAAACAAGCCAATTAGGATATACTAAGCGCGCCTGTTAACCCCGGCCCGTCAACTTCTCAAGACGAATCCACATCCTCAAAGGAGATAGCAATGCCCACGAAGAAAGCCGCCAAGCCTGTCAAGAAGCCGGTTGCCAAAAAGCCGGCCGCCAAGAAGCCGGTCGCCCGATCGGCTAAGCCGGCCCCCAAGAAACCGACCTTCAAACCGACCAGGCTGAAATTGTTGTCGCCCGTCCCCAGTGACATTGAGATCGCGCAGGCCGGCAAGCTCAAGCCGATTCTGCAAATTGCGGAAGAGGTGGGGCTCAAGCCGAGCGAGTTGGAACTTTTTGGGCCGTACAAAGCCAAAGTCCATCTCAGCGTCCGCGACCGGCTGGCAAAGCGCCCCAACGGCAAGTACATTGACGTGACCGCCATCACGCCCACGCCGCTGGGCGAGGGCAAGACGACGACGACGGTGGGCCTGTCGCAGGCGCTGGGCGCGCATCTGGGGCAGACAGTCTTCACCTGCATCCGGCAGCCTTCGCAAGGCCCGACGTTTGGCATCAAGGGCGGCGCGGCCGGCGGCGGTTATTCGCAGGTGATCCCCATGGAGGATTTCAACCTTCACCTGACCGGCGACATCCACGCCATCACGGCGGCCAATAACCTGATGGCCGCGGCGATCGATGCGCGCATGCTGCACGAGCGCGCCCAGCCCGACGACGACAAGCTGGCCAAGAGCATGACGGCCAACGGCCAATTTACGCCGTCGCAGCGCAAGCGTCTGGCCAAGCTGGGCATTCAGGCTGAGACGCTGGCCGACATGTCCACAGAGGACAAACGCCGGATGTTCCGGCTGGACATCGACCCGGCCAGCATCACCTGGCAGCGCGTGGTGGACATCAACGACCGGCTGCTGCGCAAGATTCAGATCGGTCTGGGCGATGAGGAGAAGGGCAACGAGCGCATTACGGGTTTCGACATTACCGTAGCGTCGGAGATCATGGCGATTCTGGCGCTGACCACGTCGCTGGCCGACATGCGCGAGCGGCTGGGCCGCATGGTGTTTGGCACCAACACCCGCGGTGAAGCACTGACCGCCGAAGATCTGGGTGTGGCCGGTGCGTTGACGGTCTTGATGAAAGACGCCATCATGCCCAATCTCATGCAGACGCTGGAAGGCACGCCCGCCTTTGTGCACGCCGGGCCGTTCGCCAACATCGCGCACGGCAACAGCAGCATCGTGGCCGATCAAATCGCGCTGAAACTGGTGGGGCCGGAAGGCTACGTCATCACCGAATCCGGCTTTGGCGCCGACATCGGCATGGAAAAATTCATGGACGTCAAGTGCCGCTACTCCGGCCTGGTGCCAGACGTGGTGGTGCTGGTGGCCACCATCCGCGCGCTGAAGATGCACGGCGGCGGCCCCAAGGTGGTGGCGGGGCGGCCGCTCGATCCGGCCTACACCCATGAGAATCTGGAGCTGCTGGAAAAGGGCATGCCCAACATGGTGCGCCACATCAAGAACGCCCTGGGGTACGGCGTGCCGGTGGTGGTGGCCGTAAACTCGTTCAAGGACGACACTGACGCCGAGATTGAGCTGGTGCGCAAGTACGCCATCGAAGCGGGCGCAGAGGGCGCGTACAAGTGCACGCACTGGATGCACGGCGGCAAGGGCGCCATCGAGCTGGCCAAGGCCGTCATGGCCGCCGCTCACAAGCCCAAGAATTTCCAGTTCCTGTACCCGCTCGACTGGCCGATCAAAGACAAGATCGAAGCGGTTGCCAAGTTCTACGGAGCCGACGGCGTGGACTACTCGCCCGAAGCCGAAGCCAAGATTGAGCTGTACACGCGCCTGGGCTTCGACAAGCTGCCCATCAACATGGCCAAGACGCACCTGTCGTTTACGGCCGACGCCACACTCAAGGGCGCGCCCACCGGCTTCCGCCTACCCATCCGCGACATCCGCGCCAGCGTAGGTGCCGGCTTCCTGTATCCGCTGGTTGGCACCATGCGCACCATGCCCGGTCTGCCCACCCGCCCGGTGTTCTTTGATGTGGACCTTGACCTGGAGACAGGCAAAGTGGTGGGATTGTTCTAGACCACGACTGTAAGAAATGCAGTATGAAAAACAAGGGGGCGACTCGCGAGTCGTCCCCTTTGCGTTGGAGGCGCATGAACACGCCATCCCTTCGTGACAGCCTGCCGTAATCAGCCCACCACCACACAGTTCCGATCGGACGAACAGATCGATCGAGTTGTTGAAGGCCGCGTCACAGCACCAGAAATATCTGGCGGTAGCGTTCGTTCCCGATGGGCATCCGCTCGACCCGGCGGCTCTGTCTAAGGCGGCGCAGGCGCGGATTATCGTCAAAATCAGCGGTCCACAGCCCTGAGTCGGTGATGACCATCGCCCCGCCCGATGACATTTGCCACTACGGTCGCCGCGCCCCAGACGGTAGCATATAGGTGCAGAGGATCGATCGGACAAAAGGGAGGCCGAACATGGAAATGAACGTCGTCATCAAACAGCAGTACTGTGCCGCGGTCCGTCAGGAAGCTAAACTGATCGAGACCCGGGTGTATCCCGACAGCGATTTCCTGGCGATGGATGCCTATCGCGTCAAGAAGCAGGAGTGCGCGCTGGGTTTGGAATGCAGCCTGGACGATCACGTACACTGCGTGTGGGCGGGCGCAGGCAACTTCGACCCCTTCGCGGAAGGTTAGGCAGCCGGCTCCCGCAGCTGAAGACTGCGGGAGATTTGTCTCTGGAGCCAGCGTGAACGAGCGATCAACCGAAAACGTGATAGCGTGCGGGGTCTGAGTCAAGCCGGTGGCGCGTCCCGGCGGGACGCCTAACGCTCGACTGGTGCGCCAACTGCGCCGGCCGCAATCCGGCCAGAGCAAGCTGTTTCGCCAACGGCCCCGGCTGCACATGGAGGTGAGCCATGGCGGCGTTCAGCAAAATTCTGGTCGCTTATGACAGTTCGCCCCATAGCCGGCGCGCGCTGGAAAAAGCCGTTGAAGTCGCCGGATGTTCCCAGGCGCAGCTGGGGTTGGTGTACGCTTACGATCCGGTGCCGGCCTATTTGGGCGAGCCTTATTACGAAGATGCCGTTAGCCGCGCAGTGCTGAACGGGCGCGAGCTGTTGAAAGAAGTGGTGACGTGGCTGGCCGAAAAAGGGCTGACCGCGTCGCTGAATATCATTCAGGGGCCGCCGGCCGAGGCGATCTTGAAAGTGGCCGAGACCGAAGGCTATGACTTGATTGTGATGGGATCGCGCGGTTTGAATGCCTGGCAGGGCCTGCTGCTGGGCAGCACCAGCCAGCGTGTGCTGCAGCACGGCCAGATTCCCGTCCTGATTGTTCGTTGACATGTTGGTGCGCGGCCGCCGGCAGGACACGCTGTACACGCTGAGCATCAAGCCGGAGTCATTCAGCGCAGCTGTTAACGGCGGCACCGTCCTTGTTTACGATCGCGCCGGGCGCTTTTACTCTCTTTACCAGGATAGCGCGCCGGGCAGCGGCCACTATCGGCGCAGCCTGAGCGGTCAGGTGTTGCACAAATGGCCGACGGCCGCTGGCCGCCAGCGCCGCTGGCTTGAGCCGAGCGAAGCCGACGACCTGGTTGACGCCGCCGCCGGATACTTGAAACGGCTGCTCACTGCGCTGTCTGCCCCCGACTGGCAGTGGTTGACGCCGCCCGATCACCCCACTTCCCTGTCTGACATCGAGCGCCTGCTCGAACGCGGCGCGCAGTTCGACAGCGCCGCCGCCCGATCGGATGCTGCGCGCTTTGCGCAGGTCTATCGCCCGATCGGCATGCTGCCGCCCGATCAATATCTGGCGCTGGTGCTGCAGGCCACCGAGGGCTGCTCGTTCAACACCTGCACCTTCTGCGATCTGTATCATCAGCCGTTTCGTGTCAAGACGCCCGACGAATTCCGGCAGCACATTCGACAGGTGCGCGAGTATCTGGGCGAGTCGATCCTGCTGCGGCAGCGCTCGATTTTTCTGGGCGCGGCCAATGCGCTGGCGATTCCCATGGGGCGACTCGTTCCGCTGCTGAAGATCGTGCGTGAAGAGTTTTCACCCCTTCCGGGAATTCAGGGAATGACCGGGGTGGGCGTGTACGCCTTCCTCGACGCCTTCACCGGCACGCGCAAAAGCGTGGCGGATTATCGGGAGCTGGCAGGTCTGGGCCTGAAGCGAGTGTACATCGGGCTGGAATCCGGGCACGATCCCTTACTGCAATTCGTCAAGAAGCCCGGCTGTGCGGCCGACGCCGTCGAGACTGTGCACGCCATCAAGGCCGCCGGCGTCAACGTAGGCGTGATCGTCATGATCGGGCTGGGTGGCGATCGATTTGCGGCCGGTCACGTCGCGGACACGATCCATGTGCTGAACCGGATGGCATTAGGCCGGGGCGATCTGCTGTACTTCAGTGATCTGGTCGAAGAGCCGGGCACATCGTATCCACTCATTGCCGCGCAGCAGGTCATCCGCGCCTTGAATCGTGAAGAACGCGCCGCGCAGCGCGCGGCGATCCGCGCCGGTCTCGAATCGGGTGAAGTGAAGGTCTCAAACTATGATGTCCGCGAATTTGTGTACTGAAAGGATGCGCCTATGACGCAGGAAGACCCCCGCATTTTGGAGCTGCGCGCCATGCGCGATCGGGCCCGCATCGGCGGCGGGGCCGATCGGGTGGCGCGGCAGCACGCCAGAGGCAAACTGACCGCGCGCGAGCGCCTGGAACGGCTGCTCGATCACGGTACGTTTAATGAGCTCGAGCCGTTCATCACCCATCAGGGCGACGAGATGGGGCTGGCTACGGAAAAATACTTAGGCGACGGCGTCATCACCGGCTATGGCCAGATCGACGGCCGCACCGTGTACGTGTACGCGCAGGACTTCACCGTGTACGGCGGCACGCTCAGCGAGATGCAGAGCCATAAAATCTGCCGCGTCATGGATCTGGCCGTGCGCAACGGCGTGCCCTTCATCGGCCTCATCGACTCCGGCGGCGCGCGCATTCAGGAGGGCGTGCGCAGCCTGGGCGGCTACGCCGAGATCTTCCGTCGCAACGCGCAGTATTCGGGCGTGATCCCGCAGATCAGCCTGATGCTCGGCCCGTGCGCGGGCGGCGCGGCCTACTCGCCGGCGCTGACCGATCTCATCATCATGGTCGAGAAGCACTCGTACATGTTTCTCACCGGCCCGCAGGTCATCAAGGCCGTAACCGGCGAAGAGATCGATACGGAGAGCCTGGGCGGCGCCGAGGTGCACATGAGCGTCAGCGGCACCGCGCACCTGGCGACGAAGACCGAACAGGAGGCGCTGGACCTGTGCCGCCGCGTGCTGAGCTATCTGCCGTCCAACAACGTGGAGAATCCGCCTTTCGTCGCACCCGACGACGATCCGCTGCGCATGGACGATGAACTCAATTCCATCGTGCCGATTGATCCGACCCTGCCTTACGCCATGCACGACGTGATCGAACGTCTGGTCGATCACGGCTCGTTCATCGAAATCCAGCCGACGTGGGCGCGCAACGCCGTCATCGGGCTGGCGCGCATCGGCGGGCACAGCGTGGGCATTGTGGCGCAGGAGCCGATGGTGATCGCGGGCGTGATCGACATCGACGCCGCCGACAAGATCACGCGCCACGTCCGCATGTGCGACTGCTTCAACATCCCGCTGGTCACGCTGGTTGATTCGCCCGGCTTCCTGCCCGGCATCAACCAGGAACACGGCGGCATCATCCGCCACGGGGCCAAAGTGTTGTATGCTTATTCTGAAGCAACCGTGCCCAAGATCAGCGTCATCACGCGCAAAGCCTACGGCGGCGCCTACGTCGTGATGAGCAGCAAGTATCTGGGCACCGACGTGAATTATGCCTGGCCCAGCGCCGAGATCGCCGTGCTGGGCGCGGAAGGCGCGGCCAACATCCTGTTCAAAGATCAGATCGACGCCGCGCCCGATCCTGCTGCCTTGCGCAACCGGCTGGCCGAAGAGTACCGCCGGAAGTTCAACAATCCCTATCACGCCGCCAGCGCCGGCTACGTGGACGA
>CAZKBQ010000080.1:0-20149 GCA_964550855.1 uncultured Anaerolineae bacterium | reverse complement strand
CGCTTGATGAAGCGATCGACCTGGCCTTCGGTGTCCACGATGCGCTGCTCGCCCGTGAAGAACGGGTGACAGTTGGAGCACACATCGGTGCGGAGCTCCGGCACCGCTGCGCCCACCGTCCAGGTGTTGCCGCACGCGCAGGTTACGCGCGCTTCAGGATACCACTGAGGGTGAATACCCGGTTTCATGTCTAGCCCTGCCCTTCTTCCGTCACCGGCTGAACGCTGACGCGCTTGCGATCGCCCGGCAGCGGCTCAAACACCACCACGCCGTCGGCTACGGCAAACAACGTATAGTCCTTGCCCAGTTTCACATTGGCGCCCGGCTTGAAGTGCATGCCGCGCTGCCGCACGATGATGTTGCCCGATCGGACGCGCTCGCCGCCAAAGCGCTTGACGCCCAGCCGCTGCGCGTTGGAATCCTTGCCGTTGCGCGCCGACCCGCCGCCCTTCTTGTGTGCCATGCTGCTCCTTTCAATTCTTACGGAAGCCCGACCGCGCCTGTGCGCGCCGGGGGTCCCGTATTACTCGCTGACGATCTGCTCGATCTGAAGCCAGGTGTAGTTCTGGCGGTGCGTGGCCAGCGTGCGATGCCGCTTGCCGCCGATGCGATACTGAAACACCAGCGTGCGCGGGCCTTTGCCCTGTTCGGCCACCGTGGCCACCACCTTCGCGCCGTCCACCGTCGGCTTGCCCACCTTCACGTTATCGCCGTCGGCCACCATGTAGACCTTGTCGATCTCCACCTGATCGCCCACGTTCCGGTCGAGCCGTTCCACCTGCAACTTGTCGCCCACCTGGGCGCGGTATTGATTGCCTGCCACTTCGAAGACTGCGTACACGGATGACCTCCACCTTGAGACAACAATTCGCGGCCCGACACCACTGGCCGCAAGCCAGCAAATTATACCCGCTCAAGTCGTTTTGTCAAGAAAGAACAAACCAGTTCGGCGGATATGCGCCGTGGCCGGATCGGCGCCCAGGGCGGCGATCAGTTCGTCGGGGCGGCCGGTTCCCCCTTCGGTGGCCTGCAGCCGCGCCCGCAGCACCACCCGATCGGCTTCCGCGGCGATCTCAAGCGATTGTACCAGCGGGCGCAGGTTGTACGGCTTGCCGCGCCGGCTGCGGATCACCTCATCGGCCGACAAGAACTCTCTCGTGCGCGCGGCCAGCAACTCGATCGGCTGATCCGGCCCGAGCGTGATCTCATACTCGGCGGCGGCCAGCTGCACCTGCAAAGCGGGCGCGTTCAGCGGCACTTCCTCGATCGAGATCAGCGTGATCCCCGGCGGGAGAGCGCGCTGCAACTGTTCATTCACCGCGTCGAGGTCGCCGCCCTCCAACACCATATCCATGATCTCGCAGTCGCTGACGCAACCCACCGGCAGCGCAGCCGCAAACGTGATGCGAGGCTGCGGATTGAAGCCTTCCGAATAAGCCAGCGGCAGATCGGCGCGGCGCAGAATGCGCTGCCACGTGTGCGCCATGTCGAGATGCCCGACGTATTTTAGTCTGTCATCGCGCGCAAACGTTACACGCAGCCGCCGCCGTGTCCTCACCTCAATCTTTGCTGCCGCAGAATCCAACTCACTCATCACTCATCACGTTTTACGTTTTACGCTTCACGTTTTACGCTTCACGTTTTACGCTTCACGTTTCCCGTTTCACGCCTCACTTCGCGCTCACAAACACAATACGATCCGCCAGCTTGGTCAACTTCACCACGTTGCCCTCCACGCTCACGATGTTGTCAAAATGCGTGAAGTGGCAGCGATCCAGATCGAGCACTTGCTCACCCTTCGCCTCCAGCCACGCGCGAAAACCTGTCAGGTCGGCATGCCCCTCGGCCAGATAATCTGTCAGGCGGCGGAACAACTTGGGGAAGATCACGCCGTCGGTTTCCAGCGACAGCTGATTGTTTACCGTCACGCCGCGCCGCGAACGATCGGCCGCCCACAGGCCGCGCTTGTTCACGCGCGCCTCCTGCGAGGCCGCCAGCAGCGTGGCGCGCAGATCGTGAAACAGCGTGTCGTAAAACAACGGGTAAGCGTGACCATTGCGCACCAGCCGGTAATTGACGCTTTTGCGCAGCATCACCCGCGACAGCTCCACCGTCGTGCCATCGGCGACCGGTGGCACGCCTGCAAACACAAACGACACCGGCCGGCCGTTTACCTCCAGGCTGCGCGACAGGACATAGCCCGGCGTGGCGTCGTGTTCCACCGGCGGCTTCACGCGCACATTACGCGGCGGCGCGTAGTTGATGGGGTTCAGCCCCAGCACGCCGGTCAGGAAATCGCGGGCCTCATCGGCTAGTGGGCGCGGTTGATGCGTCTCTGCCCCGCCGACATCCGGCCGGTAGTGAATCTCCAACGCGTCCAGGCCTTCAAAGCGCAGCTGCACCGAACCGATGCGGGTGAGCTTGTATGGCAGGCGCAGCCGCGTCAGCCGATCGAGCAGCGCGGGATTATCGGGTTTGAAGTGAATCGAATCGCCGTCCGGCTCGAAACCGGTTTCCACTCCGCTGGCCGTGCGATTGACGAGATGGAACGTCCCCCGAATCACGATGAACGGCATAGCGCTTTCCTCCTCGAAGCAGGATCAACCGGGTCTCATCATCATCGATCGGGCGCAAGCGAGTGCGTCGCCGTCAGGCCGTCCCCGTCACCCGCAGCGAGCCAAAGCGCGCCGTCGTCGGCCCTAAGTAATCGCCGTACATGCCGGTGTCCGTGCTGAAGCGCACATCGTGCAAGGCCGTCAGGCTGTTGCCCACCAGCGTGCCGCCGCGAAACGGCACCCGCCGCTTGCCGTCAAACACGTAGCCCAACCGAATCTCACAGGCAAAATCGCCGCTGACGGGATCGGGGTTGAAGTACGAAAACGCCACGATTTCCACGTGCGGTTCGCTCAACAGCCGATCGGCAGATGTGCTCCCGGCGGCCACCTCCACATTGCCAAAAGCACCTGTCGCCGGCAGCGACAGGTAATCGGCGTAACGTTGACTGGCCGTAAACGCCGCCAGCCGGTTCCGATCGATCAGCAGCACGCGCTGCGCAGGCAGCCCCTCGTCGTCGAACCGGTTGGAATTGACGCCGTAGGGCAGGCAGCGATTGGCCCACAGCGTCAACGGATCACCGACGGCCTCCTCCTTCAAAATCGACTCGCCCACCTGCCACGGCGTGGTGCGGCTGAACAGCGCGCCGGCCGAGGACAGCTCCTGAAAGACCGTATTGTTGCCCAGCACGCGCGCCCCCCAGAAGAAAACGGCCAGCGCTTCATGGCGCAGGATCACCGCGCCGGTATAGTCGGGGGGCGGCGTCGCCCGCTGCAGATCGAGCACGTGCTGCGCCTGCCGATTGACCACCTCATCCAACGCGAAATCGGCCGCGCGGCGGCGGCGCATCTCGACCATCGTTTCGGTCTCGCGGGCGGCTTCGCCCTCGCCCGATCGAACCAGCAGCACAAACTCAGTAGCCAGGTGCGTGCCGGTCTGCGCGGCGTCCACTCCCCGGCTGTTGACCAGGTGCACCGCGCTCTCTTGGCCGAAGAACTCAGCCGCCGTGACTCGCACCCCGGCATGCGGTTCGATGCTGCGCCGGATGGAGTCGTACAGGCGCGTCAACGTGCCGGCCGGATCGCGCCGGTAATCCTCATCGACCAGCGGCACGTCCGGCAAATCGACCGGCCCCGGCATCGAATAGATCGGGTTGTGTACCAGCCCGGCCATCAACGCGGCTTCGTCCAGGGCGCCATCCACTTCATCGCCGGGCAGCAGCGTCACCGTGCCCGCGCCGCACGTCAGCTGCCCATCGGGGCCGGGGGTGTGCCGCAGCACCCGCACTTCATATCGCTCATGAGTGACTTGCCGCACCGCCTCAATGCCCTGCGGCACGGCGTACAGCTGCGTTTCTTTCGACTGGATGTGGTTGACCTGCCAGGCCTGCACATCGGTGCGGGCGTTCAGCCGTTGAATGATGCGGTCTAACATTAGCTCAACCTCGCTTTCAACAGCAGATGCGGCCCGCCCGATGTGACCGTCACCAGTTCCTTGTGGCCTTTGCCACACCCGCCCGGATCCAGCTTGAAGTCGTCGCCGACCGCCCGAACGGTGTCCAACACATCCGGCACGTAGCCGCCAATCACCACCGGCGCATAGAGCTTGTCCGTCAACCGGCCATGTTTGATCTCGCGGCCATAGTGACAGGTGATCTGGATGCCCCAACCCTGCGGGTCTTCCATGCCCGATGACATCTGCTCCAGATACAGGCCCTGCTCCACCTGCTCAAACAACTGAGCCACCGGCGTGGTCCCGCGGCCAAAAAACGTATTGCTCATGCGCGCGTAGGCCTTGCGCGTGTAATCCTGCCGCCGGCCGTTGGCCGAGCGTGGAATGTTCAACGCCGCCGCCGAATACAGATCGGTGAGGCCGCGTTTGAAAATGCCGTTCTCCACAATCGCGGTCGGCCCGGCCAGCTGCCCTTCATCGTCGAAAAAATACGAGCCGAATTGTTCGGGCACACTGGGATCATCGTAGATGTTCACCAGCGGCGAGCCGACCCGGCGCCCGACGTAACGCGCGGCCCGCGCGCGCTCCTTGACAAACATGTCCGTTTCCACGCCGTGCCCAAACGACTCGTGCGCCAGCACGCCGGACACGCCGGGCGCGGTGACAATATCGTATTCGCCCGGTTCCAGATGCCCGGCGGTCAGCAGCGCGTGCGTGGTGGCCGACAACTCACGCAGCTCATCCTCGCTAAAAGCCAAATCGTCCCACTGGCCGCTGCCGGACTTGACGCGAAAGTTGTAGCGCATGCCGTTCGGCCCGGCGGCCGTGACCAGCAGCATCACGTGCATCCGGTCGATCCGCTGCGCCAGATCCGCCGACCGGTTGCGGAACATCGAGTGAACCGAGAGATCGAGGTAACGCACACGCACGTTCACCAGCTCGCCATCAATGGCCCGCATCCGCCGGTGCAGATCACGCAGCCGCTCCAGCTTCTCGGCGGTGGTCAGCGTGTTGCGGTTGGTGCTGAAGTCACCGGTACGCGCCGGGCCGGGATCGATCGATCGGGCGCTGGTCGGCGCGAGGGCGGCGGTCAGCTCGCGCGCCGCCCGCCCCACCGCCGCCGGATCGAATCCGCCCAGGGCGCGCTCGTGCAGGCGTTCGCCGTCGAAGATGGTCAAGACCGTGCCCGAGGTGCGCGGGCGTTCTGTGACATTCTCTTCGCGATCATTCACAGTGATGGTGAGGCCGTGCTCGGTCGAGGCCCAGGCCGCCGCATAGGGGGCGCGGCGCTCCATCTCGGCCACGATCGCACCCAGGTCCGATCGCAGGTCCGCCATGGCCGGCGGCAGGCTGAGTTGAGACATGCAATATCCTTTCCGGTTACTTGCGTCTGGGGCGAGGGTAAGTATATCACCGAAGAGGCCGACGAGCCGAATCGCGCCGCTATAGACCGCTCTGCAAGACCAGCAGCGGCCGCCAGGCTTGATGATTCAGATCGAGACCCAGGTGTTCAAGCAGCAGCGCGCGAAAGTGCGCGTCGTGCTCGATCGGTTCTTCACGCTTGACGCCCCGCGTGGTCACAATGAGGCGGTTGTCCCGCACGGTCACGCGCCCGGTTGGCGTGGCGCGGGTGGCCACGCGCTTGTGCGTAAACGGCGATGACGGCGACGATTGCTGGAAGTCGCACATCGGCGCAAAGTCAGCCATCTGGCGCGGAATCAGGGTAAATCGATATTGCCGGTTCCAGTGACCGTCGTAATCACGCTGCCACAGCCAGAGGTAATCGTCTTCGTCTTCGAGTCGGTACGCGCGTAGATCATCAACCTGATCGCCGCGATCGTCCAATCGGAGCGGAGACAAAAACGAATCGCCGAAGCCGACGTCACACAACCAGCGGACGCCATCGCCATCGGCCGGGCAGTCCACCTGCAACGTCATGTGATCAAATTCAGGGCCGAGCGGGATCGCTTCGCCGACGACGCGCGCGGACAACAACGTGACGCGGAAGCCAAGTTCGGCCAGCAACGCGGCGAACAGACCGTTGAGCTCGTAGCAGAAGCCGCCGCGCCGGTTGAGGACGATCTTGCGGAAAAGCCGATCGAGGTCAAGGATGATCGGCACGCCGAGATGAATGTCCAGATTCTCGAAGGGGACATGCATCAGGTGCGCGCGGTGCAGCGCGGTCAAGGCGCGCGCCGACGGTTCAAGCGAATCGTGATACGCGATGCGATCCAGATAGGCGGCAATGTCCATGAACGTCAGGCGACTTGCAGGGGAATGACATCGCTGACCGCCACGGGCTTGACGCCGCGCCGATCGTAGGGCTTCACTTCCGGGCACTCCCACGCATCCGGCTCGGTGCCCATGCGCATCTGCTTGAACTTGGGCAGGATGCCGCACGCAAAGCAGTGCTCGCGGCAGTCCACGCGCGTCTTGCCGTCGGCGCTCCACAGGAAGTCTTGCAGCAGATACTTCTTGGTCACGCCGATGTCGATATGATCCCACGGGAACACTTCGTCCAGCAGACGCGGACGGCGCGCGTACCAGTCGGGATCGAGGCCAAGCTCGTCGAAGGCCTGCCGCCACGCGCCGACGTTGTGATGCTCCTGCCAGGCGTCGAACTTGGCGCCCAGCTGCCACGCTCGATGGATCACGGCGCCCAACCGGCGATCGCCGCGCGACAGGTACGCTTCCAGCAACGACTCTTCAGGGTTGGTCCAGCTGACCTTGAGGCCGGTGGTGCGCAGTTCCCGCTTCAAAAGCGCCTGCTTTTCCAGCGTATTTTCAGCCAGATCGAGCGGCACCCACTGGAAGGGCGTGTGCGGTTTGGGCACAAAGGTGCTGGCACCGATGTTGACCTGCGCCGCCTTGCCGTGGAACTTGCGGCCTTCGGCCAGCACGGCCTTGGCCAGATCGACGATGGCCTGCACGTCGGCCAGCGTCTCGCTGGGATGGCCGATCATGAAATACAGTTTGATCGTGCGCCAGCCGCGCGAGTACACTTCGCGCGCCGCTTCCAGCACCTGCGGCGTGGGGATGAATTTATTGATCACGCGGCGCATATGCTCGGTGGCCGCTTCGGGCGCAAAGGTGAAGCCGCCACGCCGATTGTCTTTCAGCGCGTCCATCAGATCAGCCGAGGCGGTTTCGATGCGCAGCGACGGCAGCGAGATTTGCAGGTGCCGGCCCGCGAACTTCTCGCCGATGGCGGCGGCCAGCTGCTTGACTTTCGTGTAGTCGCTGGACGACAGCGACAACAGCGCAATCTCCTCGAAGCCGGTCTCGCGCATGATGTCTTCGACGGCGGCCAGCACTTCGTCCACCTTGCGCTCGCGCACGGGCCGCGTCACCATGCCCGCATGGCAGAAGCGGCAGCCGCGCGTGCAGCCGCGCATAATCTCCACCGGTGCGCGGTTGTGGGCGATGTCAATGTACGGCACGATGAATTTGGTCACGGCCGGCGGCAGCACCGGCACGATGCGCTTGCGCACCGTCGCCGGGATTGAGTCGTCGATCGGCTTGATCGTGGCCACCGTCCCGTCGAGATGGTAATCCACCGCGTACAGGCTCGGCACGTACACGCCGTCGATGTGGGCCAGGCGACGCAGCAGATCGGCGCGCAGCGATTTCGATCGGGCGGGATTGAAGCGCTCATCGCCCGCCTCGCTCTTCCACTGCTCGACGCAGCGCGCGATCTCGACGATCACGTCTTCGCCTTCGCCGATCGCGAACGCGTCGATGAAATCGGCCATCGGGTCGGGGTTGTAGGTCGCGTGGCCGCCCGCCAGCACAATCGGGTGGGAGGCGTCGCGCTCATCGGACTTGATCGGAATCCCGCCCAGATCGAGCAAGTTCAATACGTTGGAATACAACTGCTCATAAGGCAGGCTGATGCCGATCAGATCGAACTCGCTCAGCGGGTGATGCGTCTCCAGTGAATACAGCGGCAGTCCTTCGCGCCGCATCACCGCTTCCATGTCCGTCCACGGACAATAGACGCGCTCACACAAAATGCCGGCGCGGCGATTCAAGACGTCGTACAGCGTCGCCAGGCCCAGGTTGGACATGCCCAATTCGTAGATGTCCGGGAAGGCCAGCGCCACACGCACCGACGCAGTCTCCCAGTCATTGACCACTTGATTGTGTTCACCGCCCGTGTAGCGACCCGGTTTCTCGACGGTCAACAAGACCCGATCGAGCACCGCGTCGATGGCGCGCGGCGTCCAGTGCTTTGAAGTCATGGCTCTCCTCGTGTGTCCTGTCAAACAGAGCCGCGGCGGGCCAGGCCGCGGCCGGGGTGCTTATGCAGCGATTGTACCACACCTGTATCGAAAATTCCGTTGACTTCTGATCGGGTCATGGTAGAATGGCGGCGCGTCACAAACCACCGAGAAATGAGGAAGGAATGAAACGCCTAACTGTGTTCGTCACCATAGCCGTGATGCTGGGCCTGCTGCTGCCCGCCTGTGGCGGTGGGGCCGCCGCCAACGATCCGGTCAGCGTGGTGCAGACCGTCATGCAGCTGGCCGCCGACAAGAAGATCGATCAACTGAAGAACTACGCGTGCGCGGCCGAAAAAGACAAGGTCGATTCGCTGCTGACCGGCTCGCTGGGCAGCCTGGGCATCGATCCGCAGAAACTGCTGGACACCATGACGATCACGCTGAAAGACCCCAAGTACACCAAGGTCAGTGAAGACGGCGACAAGGCGGTGGTGGCCGTCAAAGGCGAGATGTCCATCAAGATCGACACCGCCAAGTTCAAGCCCGTGCTGGCCGAGATCCTCAAGGCTCAGGGTCAGGACGTGCCCGCCGATCAACTCGATCAATTCGTCAATCTGTTCGCGGGGCAGTTTGAGCAGGGTCAGCCCATGGATCAAAACATCAACCTGGTCCGGGAAAACGGCCAGTGGCTGATCTGCCAGGGCAACTAACTGAGTGTGCACCCTGATCGGCCGGCGAGGTCGCTTCACTTCGCCGGCCGGCTCACATGCCGCCATGATCACCCATTACAAGCAGCTCATCAGTTTGCTCGTCGCCGCTCTGCTGCTGGTCAGCGGCTGCAGCGCGGGCGGCGGCCCGGCCATCGACGCCACCCGCAGTTGGTTTCAGGCCCTGTCCGACCTCAACTTCGACGAGGTGCTGCGCCTGACCTGCAACAATCCGCGCGTGCGCAGCGAGATTGAAACCCGGCTTGATCCGTTCATCGATCTCAAGAGCACGCTCGACGCCTTGAAAGGTCAGTTCGATTTTACCAACTTGAAGTTCGAAGAAAAAAGCAATGATGGGCGCAGCGCCACCATCCACCTGACGGGGCAGATGTCACTGCGCGCGCTGGGGCAGACCGAAGCATTGGAAGTTTACGAAGACATCACCGTGGTGAACGAAGGCGGCGCCTGGAAGGTGTGCGGCAACCCGTTGCGCACGCCGTAATCGCCGGCGGCGCTCTGGCATGATTGGCAGTTCTGTTGTATAATCCCGTCGCATTGATTCAGCGGCCCATTCGTCTAGTGGACCAGGACGCCGCCCTCTCAAGGCGGAGATCGCGGGTTCGAACCCCGCATGGGCCACACAGAACTCCCAGCCGGGAGTTCTTTTGTTTCAGGAGGTCGTCATGCCCACCACACGACTGATCATCCTTGGCGCATTGTTGATGCTGGCCTCGCTGGCCTGCAGTCTGGTCTCAAACCCGGCTCCCGCCGGCGTGCCCGCCTCAACCCCGATGGGTTCACCTAGCCCCACGCCCAGCCTGCCGCCCATTGTGCCGGGCACAGCCGGGCCGCGCCCCACGGCCACGACTTCAGTCATCACCGTGCAAACACCTACCTCCTTTCCCACCATCACGGCCACCGTCACCCCGACGTCTGTCGTTCTGCCCACGCAGCCGCCCGTCTCCACCGGCCCGCTCGATTTCAACGTAGTCATCGTGGGCTGCCGGCGCGATCCGGCCCGCGAGGGCGGCGTCATCCTCACGTTCCGCGTCGATGCGACCGGCGGCAATGGGCGCTATACGTACATTCGCGAAGGTGTGAGCGTGCCCCAGATCTCCGATCGGCCGGCCACCAAAGGCACGGCCGTCATCGACGCGTGGCGGGTCACTTCGGGCGACGGCCAATTCCTGGAGAAGAAGTTCCGATTTGCCGGCAGCCAATTTGGTTGCCCGTAAGGACGGACCAACCGATCGGATAACAGACCGGCCCGAAGAATCAGCGTTCTTCGGGCCGGAGCGTTATACCCCGATCGAGCAGTGCGGCCGATCGCTCTACTGCACGGTAACGATCACCGATGAACTCAGCGCCGCGTTGTTCGGCCCGGCCGCGATGATCAGGCTGTACACGGCCTGGCCCGGCTGGGCGGGACAATGCTGCAAACTGCCGCCCGCCGGCAGATTAGTCTGCAAGGTCTGTCCGTTTAAATCAACCGAGATGGGCGTGGTGGCGTTGCTGGTACTCCACTGCAGCTGCACACACTGCCCGGCAGTGACCGTCGTGGGCGTGACGGTGAACGAATTGATCGTCGGCGGCGCCGTGGGCGTGGCCGTGGCCGGCCCCGGATTGACGTTGACGGTCACATCGCGGGTGGACGACTGGTTGAGCGCGTTGAACGCTTCGAGCCGATAGATATACGTCCCCACCGTGCCCAGGCAGTCCGAGGTCGAGCCGACGAAAGGCACATTGTCCTGGAACAGGCCGCCGTTTCGCAAGACGCGCACAAAGACCACGTTGCCGGTCACCCGCCAGCTCAGGTTGACACAGCCGCCCTGCTGCGTCTGATTGGGCACCACGTCAAACTGCTCGATGACGGGCAGGCTGGGGGCGCTGGTGGCGGTCGGCATCGGCGACTGCACCGGCGTGGGCGTAACTGTCACCGATAGCGGTGTGCGCGACCAGGCCAACCGCGCCTCGCCCGCGTATTCCACGTAATCGATGCGGAAGTCGTGTCGGCCCTGCGTCAGCGTCAGGCGCACGCTGTAGCGGGTGGCGGCCTGCTCCAGCACCTTGTCGATGACCAGCAAGCCGTCCACGTAGAAGCGCACGCCGTCGTCCACCAGAATATCAAACTGGTATTCGCCCGCCTGCAGATCAATGGAGCGCGTGAAGCGCGCCGAGAAATGATCGACCGGGATCAGCGGATCAGGCGAACCCGTGCCCCAGTTGAAGTCAATCCGCTGCTCGTTGCGGATCAGTGTGGGATAGCCGGCCCATCTATCATTTGCGTAGTATTCCGCGCGCCACGCAGTGATGTCGGCAATGGGCTGATACGTCAGGTAAATCGATGAGCCGCCCGTGTTCTGGTAATACTCCACCACAATGGTGTGGTTGCCGGCTGCCAGGTTGACGTCGCCCTGATACGCCTGTCCGGTGGCGCCGTGAAACTCGTTGATCACCAGCGCACCGTCCACCAGCAGGCGCACGCCGTCATCCACGCGCACCGTAAAGCGATAGGCCCCGCCGGCCAGCTGCACCGATTTGGTCCAGCGCGCCGACCAGCTCTGCGCCGGCAGCCCGGGCACGGGCGGATTGCCGCCCCAGTCAAACGAGACCGCCACATCGTCGCGAATGACCTTGGGGGGGCCGCCCAAAAACGGATTGTCGAAATACTCACCTTTCCAGCCTACAAAGGTGTTGACGGCTTCGATCTTGAAGTAGATGTACGCGTCGAAGACGCCTTCGTAGTACTCCACCCGAACGGTATGCGGCCCGGCCGACAGGCTCACGTCGCGCGTATAGATCAGTGGCGACGCGGGGTGCCACTCGTCGATGATGATCTGATCGTCCACGTACACGCGCACGCCGTCATCGGCCTGCGCCGAGAAGCGGTACAGGCGGCCTTCAAAGTTCAACGTGCGCGTCCATCGCACGGAGAAGTTGTCCACCGGCACAGCCGGGTCGGGTGAACCGCGCCCCCAGTTGAAGTTGATGTCGCGATCGTTGCGCACCAACACCGGCGCTCCGGCCAGGTTGGGGTTGTTAAAATATTCGCCGCGCCAGTCGGTGATGACGGGCGTCGGGCTGGACGGCACCGGCGTCCAGGTCGGCGGCAAAGGTGTCCACGTGGGCGGCAGCGGCGTCCAAGTCGGCGGCTCAAAGGTCGGCGGCGGCGTGGGCGGCGCAAAGGTCGGGAACGGCGTCAGCGTCGCCATGGGCACGCGCGTCCCAATGCCGATTTGCGTCGGCAGCGGCGTGACCGGCCCGGTCTGCGGTGTGACATTGAGCGGCACATAGGTGTAAGCGCCTGTCAAACCCGACTGCACAATCACATCGGCGCGCGGCAGGGCTGCCCAACGCACCTCAAGCGGGTACACAAACGACAGAACCAGCGTGCCGTCGTTGGCGGCGCTGCCCTTGGCCACCTGCAGAATGGGATCCGTGGGGCGCTGCGGATCACGCAGATAAACGGTCACCGGCTCGTTGGGCTGGTAGCCCAGACCCTGCACCGTTACCTGCGCGCCGGGTGACGTCGTCGAGCTGAGCAGACCGATCGTGGGGCCGGCGGGCGGTGGCAGCGGCGTGGGTGTAGCCGCCGCCTGCGTGCCCGAGCGGATGATCGCCGCCGTGGCGATGATGACGATCACCACCATCAACACCCCCACGATGCCCAGCATCACCCAGACGCCCACCGGCACCGACGACAGCCAGGCCGTGCGTGAAATGCTGGCTCGCGGCTCGCCGTCATCGGGCGGCAGCTCGGGAATGGCCGGCTGGGTTTCGCCCAGATCAGAGCCGTCCAACGGATCCAGATCAAGTGACATACAGTCGCCCCTTTATGCCACAAGGCCCAGCACGCGATAGGCGCGCAGCGGCTCAGAGATGCCCCACAGCGGCGATGGCGGCAATTCTTCCGCGTACACGGCCGGCTGCACCTGCCTGTACGTATCGCTTGAGATCAAGACTTCGCCCGGCCTGGCCAACTTCTGCAGTTGCTGGGCCACATTCACCGGCTGCCCCAGCGCCGTATATTCCCTCTTGCGAGCCGATCCAAACAGCCCCACCATCACCTCGCCGGTGTGCACGCCCACGCCCACCGGCAGGCGCAGCGCCGGATCGAGTCGGGCGTTGATCACCGACATCTGATCGCGGATTGCCACCGCAGTCCGCACCGCGCGCAGCCCATCATCGTCGGCGGCCAGCGGCGCACCGAAAATCGCCATGATACTGTCGCCGATGTGCTTGTCCAGCGTACCGTTGTGACGGAAGATCGTCTCGCCCAGCGGAGTGAAATAATGATCGCTCAAATGCTCGGCCCAGACCGGCGGCTCGTGCTGCCCGGTCAATTGCGAGAATCCGCGTATATCGGCAAAGAGGATGCTCACCGTCTGCCGGCGCGGCAGCAGCGCCGATGGATTATGCTGCAGCTCGCGCAGCACCGACGCCGGGACAAATTGCTTCAAGCGGCGGCGGATGAAGTACTCGCGCACTTTGGCGCGCAGTTCGGCGTTGTCAAACGGCTTGGTCAAAAAGCCGTCGATGCCCTCGTTGGTGGCGGCGATGGCGCTCTCCAGCGTGGCATAGCCGGTGAGCATGATGCGGGTAATGTCGGGGTTGATGCTGCCGATGGCGACCAGCGTCTGCAGCCCGTCCAGCCCCGGCATTTTGAAGTCGCTGATCACGATGGCAATATCGCCGGGCCGCTCACGCACGATGGAGATGGCCTGATTGCCGTCGGCGGCCAGAAACAACTGATAATCATCCTTGCCCAGCGCCTTATGCAGCGCGCGGCGCACACCCTCTTCGTCATCGACGATCAGCAAGCCCTGCATGTCCGCCCGTCTCCCCGGCTCATTATAACTGACAACGGATGAAATCGGAAAAACCCCAAACCGATCGGGGGCAGCTGCCCGCCGGGTCACGCGACGTTCGGGGCGCGCTGCGGCAGCACCACGCGAAACTCCGTGCCGGCCGCGCTCGTCGAGACTCTAATCTCGCCGCCGTGCTTCTTGACGATCTCATAGGAAATATACAAGCCCAGCCCCGTACCCACACCCGGCCGCTTGGTCGTGAAGAACGGATGGAAAATGTTGGGCATGACATCGGACGGAATGCCGGGGCCAGTGTCGGCCACTGCAAACCACACTTCGGCGCGCGGCGCATCGCTACCAGTCGTCACCACAATGCGGCCCGGCTGCCGGCCAAGCGCCTCGGCCGCATTCTCGATGATGTTCAGCGCCACCTGCCCCAGATTGGCAAAGTTGCCGTGGACGCGCGGCAGATCGTCGGCATACTGCTCCACAATCTCCAGGGGCAGCAGCTTCAGTTTGTTGTGCAGAATGCGCAGCGCGTCCTGACAGACCACCGACAGATCGACTTCCTCGGTGTAAGATTGAGACTGGCGCGACAGATCCAGCAGCGAATTGACGATGTCGCCGGCGCGCCGCAATTCCTTGAGGCTGAAGGTCAGATCATCGGCCAGCTCGATCGTCTCCTCCACCCCCAGCGGCTCAATCGCCGCCGGCAGGGTCGAATCGGCGCCGGCCTGGACACGCACATCCAGCGTCTCCAACGCCGACTGGATTAGACTGCTCACCGACGCCAGCGGATTGTTCAACTCGTGCGCCACGCCGGCCACCAGCTGGCCCACCGCCGCCAGACTCTCCGAGCGGATGAGCGCCTGCTGCGTGCGTTCGCGCTCGGCCAGCATGCTCTGCAATTGGCGATACGCCAGCGCGTTATCGATGGCGATGGCGGCCTGATCGGCCAGCAGGTTCAGCATGCGCAGCTCGTCCTCGCCAAAATGGTGCGGCACGACGTACGCCACCGTAAACACACCCAGCGCGCGCCCGGCCCGCTTGAGCGGAAATCCGGCGATGGATTTGATGCCCCACGCCTGCGCCTCGGGCGACGAGTACAGTTCGTGCGCCGGCGCGTCGTCGATGACGATCGCCTCGCCGCCGCGCCGCACCCGATCGGTCAAGCCGCCCCGGCGCGGCTGCATCACCGCCGGCTTGTGCTCACCCGACCGCCACAGCGCCACCGCGTTGGTAAACGTGTCCGTCTCGGCGTCGTATAAGTAAATATGCGTATCCTCGGCTGTGGTCAGGCTCAGCACATTGGCGCAGATGGCGTCCAGCACCTGCTCCAGATCCAGCGAGGAGGTCATCTGCAGGGAGACGTTGCGCAGCGCCGCCAGCTCGGCCAGGCGGCGGCGGCTCTGCTCCACCAGCCGCGCATTGCTCATGGCAATGGCCACCTGATTGGCAAACAGCTCCGCCAGCCAGCGATCCTGCGACGTAAACGTGCGCGATCGCGCGTCGGCCATGATCTCCAGCACGCCCAGCACATCGCGCCGCCAGCGCAGCGGCACGCCGATGATGGCCGAAAAGCGCGTCTCGTTGCGGTACTGCTCGGAACGGCCCGGCCAGCGCCGGTAATCGTCCACGACGATCGGCTCGCCGGTTTCAAACACGCGCCCGCCCAGCCCCTCACCCACGGCCAGCGTGAAACCGCGATACTCCTCGACGAAGCCGTGGGTAATTGCCACGCGCAGCGTGACGCGGTCAGGGTCAATCAGGTAAATGGCCCCTGCCTCCGCGCGCAGCAATTCCACCGCGCGGCGCATCAGGGTCTGCAGCAGCCGCTCGGGGTCCTGCGTCTGCCCGATCACGTCCAGCGACGCATCGTACAACGCCATCATGGCGTGCAGCCGGCTCTGCGCCTGATCGAGCAGCCGCACTTTGTCAATGGCCTCGGCGGCCTGACTGGCAAACGCAAACACCACAATGCCGTCGCGCTCGGTGTAAATGTGCGGCGCGCTGCTGTGCAGCGTCAACACCCCGATCGATTCGCCCTTGACCACCAGCGGCGCGCCGATCCAGCCGCGCACGCCGTCATTGGGACGACCCTTGACCCAAAGATCGCTGTAATGGGTGTCGGCTATCACGATCGGCTTCTGCATCCGCATCAGCAGCCGATTCAAGGGATAGCGATCGAGCGGTATCGGATCGACGGGAGCCAGCAGCGCGCCCAGCGTGCCCAGGTCGCGCACCGTGATCAGCATCACATCATCTTCTTCGCGGCGCGCGTGGTGCACGTCCAGCACCGAAGGCAGCAGCAGAATACGCACGTGCTCGTAGCGCACCACCTGCGCCAGATCGCGCAGAATGGCATCCAGCACGTCGGCCAACTCTGAAGTGGGATCGATCAGCGGGTTGATGAAGTCGGACATGGGCGGCTGGCTCGTCGGGGCTGGCCCTCGGGCTAGCGCTTATTGTATCACGGTTGGATATGGCTTGGTAAACGGGCGGGGCGTCGAGGCTGCCAACACCACTGGCCGGCCGCGCCGCCTGGCGTCTCAGGCAACGCGCTCGAAGCCAGTCAGCGTTAAGCTTCGATTCGGGGGGAAGTGCGCTTCAAAATGTCACCGCAAAATGGTTGCTTCAGCGCCAGTGGGGCGGATGCGGATTCACGCGGCCGGCAGCCAGATCGTGAAAGCCGCTCCCTGGCCCGGCTCACTCTGCGCCGTGATGCGGCCATTCATCCTGTCCACCGCCGCCTTGCAGATGGCCAGGCTCAGCCCCACGCCGGGCACGGCGTAACTGCGCGTAGCTGTGCCGCGATAGAAGCGCTCAAACAGACGCGGCAGATCCTCGGGCTGCAGACCCGGGCCGGTGTCTTTGATGGTCAGCGCTACACCGCTGCGGACCGCAGCGGGTGTATCCAAGTCGTACCGGCTCACCGTGCAGATCACCGATCCGCCGGCGGGAGTATAGCTCAACGCATTATTCAGCAGGCGTAGCAGAATGTTGTCCAGCAGATCGGCGTCGGCCAGCACAGCCGGCGCTGCCGGCTCCGGCTCAAACAGCAGCACAATGCCGCGGCGGGCGGCCTCTGCCCGGTGCCGATGCACAACGTCGGCCGCGAACTGGTTGAAATCAATCGGCCGCAAATCAACCGGCACGCGCGCGGTATCGAGCTCCGCGATCTTCAGGAAGCCTTCCACCAGCCGCCGCAGCCGATCGGCTTCCCGGTTCAGCGTCTGCAAATAATGCGACCGCCGCTCATCTTTGCCGTGTTCCAGCAGGTCCAGGTAGATGATCAGGTTGGTCAGCGGCGTCCGCAGCTCGTGGCCGATGCGCGACACAAACTGATCGCGCAGCCGGTCCAGTTCTTTTAGCCGGGTAATGTCGCGATACACCGCCACATAGCCGGTGATGGCGCCGACCCCGTCGCGCAGCGGGCTGATCGTTACGGATATATCCACGGCTGCGCCGTCCTTGCGTTGTGTAATCAACGTGCCCGTCCACGTCTCGCCGCTTTCCACCAGATGCTGAGCCAATGCCGCCTCGGCCGGCCCGGTCGAGAGCGCTTGAAAAATGCGTGAGGGCTGGCCGATGATTTCGTCGCGAGAATAGCCGGTGATGCGCTCCGTGGCCGGATTGCAGTACACGATGCAATAATTCAGATCCATGATCTGGATGCCATCGCCGGCCGAGTCGAACACAGTCTGCAGCCGGTTGCGCTCCCGCTGAAGTTCGGCCGTGCGCTCGGCCACGCGCTGCTCCAATTCGGCGGCATGCTGCCTGACGCGCTCGTACAGGCGGGCGTTCTCGAAAGCCACGGCCACCTGATCGGCGAAGGCCTGCAACCGCTCAGCATGCTGCGCCGTATAAAAGCCGGGCGTCGCGCTGGCAACGTACAGGAAACCGATGATCGCGTCTTTCAGCCGGATGGGGGCGCCCGCAAACGAGCGCTCCCACGTCATGTCCTTGACACTCACCCAGCGGCTATCCTGCCGGGTATCCGGCACAGTCAACGGCCGGCCGGTCTCGCTCATTGTTCGCAGCGTGTAGGTCTCGGCCACCGGCAGTCGAATGGCCAGCGACACAGCCTGATCCGCCGGGCTGGCAGGGCCGCGCGCGCGCGCCACATACGCCTCACCCTGATCGTTGATCAGGAGGACGCCGCTCAAGTCGTGCGGCACCACGCCGCCGATGTGCTCCAGCACCCGATCGAGCACCTCGTCAAGATGAAGGGTGCGCGTCAGGTCAGAGGCGCTCTCGCGCAGCGCCTCAGCCAGGCGTCGCTGATCACGCTCGGCACTGAACAGCCGGGCCTGTTCCACCCGCACCGCCAGCAAGTTGGTGACCGTCATGACCAGGTCAATTTCCTCGGTCGTGAAGTGACGAGGCTCATCCACCGCATCGCACCCCAGTGTGCCGATGACTTCGCCGCGCACCACCAGCGGCGCCAGCAACATCGACCAGATGCGCCGACGCCTCATCAAATCGTGCACGGCGCTCAGCAGTGGATCACTCTGCGCGTTCGGGATCATCAACGGCGCTTTCGTCGCCAGAATGTGTTCCATCGACTTGTTGCCGACCACCGGCAGCTTCTCGCCCAGTGCGGTGGGACTGCCGTGGGCGCGCTTCTCAGCCGAGACGATCAACGACTCGCGGGTTTCGTCAAACAGGGCCAGCCCCACCTGCTTCACGTTCAGCATGCGCGCCACGCCGTCCACCGCCGACTGCATGATCTGGTCCAGTTCGAGCGGCAGGCTGATCGAGGTGGAGAGATCGTTCAGCACGGCCAGCCGTTCGGCCCGGCGGCTGGTCTCCTCAAACAGGCGGGCGTTCTCCACGGCAATCGCCGCGGCATTCGCCAGCAGCTCGATCAGGCGCAACGCGCTTACATCAAAGCGATTGGGCAGTTCGTCCACCACCTGAATCACGCCGATGATGGTCTGATGCACGCGAAGCGGCACACTGATGATGGAGCGCATCAGCATGCCCGTGGTGTGATCCACGCCGACGAAGTGGCGGGGATCCGATTGGGCGTCGCTGACGATCAGGCTTTGGCCGTGCTCCACCGTCCAGCCCACCAGCCCGGCGCCTATCGCCACCCGCCAGCCGATGACCGTGGCCGCGTGCGGCCCGGTGGCCTGGCGGCAGACGACTTCGGTCGTGTCCGGATCGATCAGCCAGATCGATGAGGCGCTCACATCCAGCATGTGACGCAGCTCATCCAGGACTGAGGCCAGCACGGCGTTCAAATCCAGGGTGGACGTAAGCGCCTGCGTGGCGCGGTTCAGCAAGGCCAGCTCACGATTGCGCTGTTTGAGGGCGTCTTCAAACCGTTGGCGCTCGGTGATGTCGCGCACGGTGACCATCAGCTGCCGCTCGCCGCCGGCAAACGGGTCGATGGAGATTTCGGCCGGGAAGATTGCGCCATCGTGCTTGCGTTGGTAGTGCAGCGGCATCACGCCCGGCGCGGATTGAAGCAGGTGCTGCGTGGCATCCGGCTCGGCCGACAAGTCCGGCAGAGACAGGGATAGCAGCTCGTCGCGCAAGAAACCGTACAACGTCTCGGCCGACCGGTTGGCATCCAGGATGCGGCCGTGAGCTTGATCTACCAGGAAAACGGCATCGCTTTCGGCATCAAAGAACGATCGGTATTTGGCCTCATTACTCAACGCCCGGCGCAAATCCGCTTCCAGTTCGGCTACGCGCTGCCTGAGTTGATCCACTTCGGCTTGCTCCGCGCCGGAAATTACAACGCTATCACTCATGATCGGTCTCCCAGACTACAGTGCGGCCGGCAGCCATAGATAGAATGCGGCGCCCTGGCCCGGCTGGCTGTCAACGCTGACGCGGCCATCCAGCTGCTCGATGATCTCTTTGGTGATGGCCAACCCCAGCCCGGTGCCGGGCACCTTGTAATTACGCGCGGCGTGGCCGCGATAGAAACGCTCGAACAGGTGCGTGAGTTCATCGGCCCCCAGACCGGGGCCGTCGTCGGCGACACCGATTGTCACCCACACCCGTCCGCCCTGTGTCTGCCACCCCGTCGTACAGCGCACAGTGCCGCCCGCCGGCGTATAGTTGAGGGCGTTGGTCACCAGATTGCCGAGGGCGCTGAAGAGCCGATCCGGCTCCGATCGTGCCAGCGGCACATCGTCGGCCAGCGACACGAGAAGGTGCAAATTGCGCGCGTCGGCGGCCATGCGCCAGTCGTCCGCCCACTGGGCTACCAGCTGGTTCACATTCACCGGCGTCAACTGCAGCACTGCGCGCTCCCTGTCCAGCTGGGAAATCGTCAACAGGTCTTCGATGAGCTTGCTGAGGCGCGCCGTCTCATGCGTCAGCGTTTCCAGATAGTCGGCCTGCCGCTCAGACCGGCCCACGCGCAGCAGCTTGAGATACAGCTGGATGT
>CAZKBQ010000079.1:0-20915 GCA_964550855.1 uncultured Anaerolineae bacterium | reverse complement strand
GGCGCCCGCACCCGCCGCGCCCGCCGGCAGTGGCCTGCCCGACTTGGGCGGTCGCGAGGTGACCGTTGCCATCGAGAACGCCTACATCCCCTTCAACTACATCCGGCTGGACAACGGCAAAGCCGAAGGCTGGGACTACGACGCGCTGGCCGAGATCTGCAAGCGCCTCAACTGCAAGCCGGTGTACAGAGAGATCGGCTGGGACAGCATGATTACGGCCGTGTCGCAGGGCCAGTTTGACATGGCCGCCGACGGCATCACCATCACCGAAGATCGCGCCAAGGTGGTGGATTTCTCGGACGGGTACATTGCCGTCGATCAGCGCGTGATGGTCGTCAAGGATTCGCCCATCGCCAGCGTGAACGAGTTCAAGACCAACACGGCGCTGAAGCTGGGCACGCAGAAGGGCACCACCAACTACGACGAAGCGGTCAAGATGGTGGGCGAGAATCGCGTCACCGGCTTTGACACCTTTGGCGACGCGGTGCAAGCGCTGATCAACAAGGATGTGGACGGCGTGGTCATCGACGACACGGCCGGCGTGGGCTACGTGGGCGTCAACGCCGACAAGATCAAGCTGCTGCCGGAGAAGCTGGTGGGCCAGCAGCTGGGCTTCATCTTCCCCAAGGGCTCGGCGCTGGTGCAGCCGTTCAACGCCGCCATCGCCGCGATGCGCGCCGACGGCACGCTGGATGCGCTCGCCCACAAGTGGTTCGGCGGCGAACAGATCAGCCCGGATCAGATTGGCCCCGGCGCGTACGGCGATCCGACGCCCGCGCCCAAGTAAACCGTTGACGCTCTTTCGGGAAAGTCCGGCTTTCGCCTCCGCGGAAGTCGGACTTTCTCTATCCGATTGATCAACCGCGCCCAGGGGGAACGATCATGACTGCCGACACTGAAAGTTTGTCACCCGGCACCACCCAGAGCCAGATCGTCGATCGGCTGTCGCGCCTGCCGTGGTGGCTCATCGTCATCATGCTGGGCGGCGTCATCCTGTTCTACAGCATTACCACTGATGAATTGTATTCGATGATCTTCAGCCGGTTGGTTCAGGGCGTGGGCGTGTCGCTGTTCGTGTCGATCACCGCTTACAGCGCCGCCCTCGTCATCGGCCTGATCGTGGCGCTGGGGCGGGTGTCCAAAAACCCGATCGCCTACAACCTCTCAACGCTGTATGTCAACGTCATCCGCGGCGTGCCCATTCTGGTGCAGATCTTCTACGTGGCTTTTGTGCTCAGCCCGGCGCTGATCCTGCTGCTGAACCATCTGGGCAGCGGCCTGTCCGGCCTGCTGGGCGCGGAGAACTTTCTGGCGCAGGCCACCACCCAGGACATCAGCATGCTGGCACGGGTGATGATCGCGCTGGCCATCGCCTACGGCGGCTTTGAGGCGGAGACCTTTCGGGCCGGCATCGAATCGATCGGGCGCGGGCAGATGGAAGCCGCGCGCTCGCTGGGCATGAGTTATTTTCAGGCCATGCGCTACATCATCCTGCCGCAGGCCTTTCGCCGTGTGCTGCCGCCGCTGGGCAATGACTTCATTTCCATGATCAAGGATTCGTCGCTGGTGTCGGTGCTGGGCGTGCGTGACATCACGCAGGAAGCGCGCCTGTACTCGGCGGCGTCGTTTCGCTATCCAGAGACGTATAACACGCTGGCGTTTCTGTACTTAAGCATCACCTTCACGCTATCGCTGGGCGTGAAGGCGCTGGAAAACCGCCTGAGCAAAGGCGGAAAAGGATCGTAATCAGGCGTGCGCGGTAAAACGCTGGAGCGGCGCCTTCACGTTTTACGGCTCACGGCTCACATATTATGAACGTCATCCTCGTTTCCACCTACGAACTTGGCCACCAGCCGTTTGGGCTGGCGTCACCGGCTGCGTGGCTAAAGGCGGCCGGCGCCGACGTGACCTGCCTCGATCTGGCGGTGTCACACATCGATCACGCGCTGGTGGCGCAGGCCGATCTGATCGCGGTGTACGTGCCCATGCACACGGCCACGCGCCTCGCCGCCCAGTTCATCCCGCGCCTGCGCGCCATCAATCCGCGCGCCCATGTGTGCGCATACGGCCTGTACGCGCCGCTGAACGCCGCCTATCTGCGCGATCTGGGAGTGCAGACCATTCTGGGCGGCGAGTTTGAAGCGAGCCTGGCGGCGCTGTATCGGCGGCTGGCGGAGGCGACCGCGCCGGGTGAGGCGCCGCTGCCCGAAGTTTCGCTGGCGCGGCAGTCGTTCCTCACGCCCGACCGTTCGACTCTACCCCATCTCAGTAAATATGCTTATCTGGAACGCGGCGACGGCTGTCGGAAAGTCGTCGGCTACACCGAGGCGACGCGCGGCTGCAAGCATATGTGCCGCCACTGCCCCATCGTGCCGGTGTATGGCGGGCAGTTCCGCGTGGTGGCATTTGATGTCGTCATGGACGACATCGAGCAGCAGATGAACGCGGGCGCGGGCCACATCACCTTTGGCGACCCCGATTTCTTCAATGCGCCGGGGCACGCCATCCCCATTGTGGAGAAACTGCATCAACTGTGGCCGTACGCCACCTATGATGTCACGATCAAGATCGAGCATCTGCTCAAGCACCGCCGCTGGCTGCCCGTGCTGCGCGACACCGGCTGCCTGTTTGTCACCAGCGCGGTGGAATCGGTGGACGATCAGGTGCTGGCGATCTTCGACAAGCGCCACACTCGCGCCGACTTTGCCGAAGCGACGCGGCTGCTGCGCGAGCACGATCTGAATTTTCAACCGACGTTTGTGGCCTTCCATCCGTGGCTGTCGTTGGAAGACTATATCGATCTGCTTCAAACGATCGCCGAACTCGATCTGATCGCCAACGTCCCGCCGATCCAGTACGCCATCCGCCTGCTGATCCCGGCCGGCTCGAAGCTGCTGGAACTCCCGGATGTGCAGCATTTGGTCGGCCCATTCGATCGGGCGGCTTTGGCCTATCCGTGGGCGCATCCAGATCCGAGAGTTGATCAACTGCAGGCGGCGATCTTCGACCTGGTCGCCGAAGCGCAGGCGGCGGGGCTGTCGCGGGGCCAGATCTTCGATCGGGTGTGGGCGACGGCTTGCACGGCGGCCGGGCTCGATCGGCCTGCGCCGTCCGTCGATCGCTCGTCGATGCCGATCCCGCATCTCAGCGAGGACTGGTACTGCTGAGCAGAACCACTTGAGGAGCCGGTGGCTCCTGAACTGGTGTGATGAACCCTCCGGCCGATTGGCCGGAGGGTTTTTGCTTGCCATCGGGTGTATACTGAAATCAACCCGGTTTGTTGCGCCAGTCGTGATCGTGCGGGGGAATGGAAGGAGCGCGATCATGCCACGCTTGTCACCCGTCGAACTGCGCCGCACGTGCGATCCCGATCGATTCGATTTTGAGACCACCGCCGAGCTGCCGGAGCTGGCCGAGGTGCTGGGCCAGCCGCGCGCCGTGGCCGCGCTGGAATTTGGCGCGGGCATGGCCGGCCACGGCTTCAACTTGTTTGCGGCCGGCGTGCCCGGCGCCGGCAAGACCACGCTGATCCGCGAGTATCTGGAACGGCTGGCGGCCAATCAGCCGGTGCCGCCCGACCTGTGCTACGTCAACAACTTCGAGGATGCCCGCTGTCCGATCGCGGTGCAGCTGCCCGCCGGGCAGGCCGCACAGTTCAAGCGCGATGTGGCCGCGCTGATCGACGAACTGCGCGAAGCGCTGCCTCGCGCTTTTGAAGCGAAGGAGTACGGCAACCAGCGCGACAAGATCATGCAGGAGGTCGAGGGCAAAATTCGCGAGGAGTTTACGCGATTGGAAGAGCAGGTGAAAAAGTGGGGCTTCCAGCTGGTGCCCACCTCGACCGGCCTGCTGCTCGTCCCGGCGATCAATGGTCGCCCGGTTTCTGAAGCCGAGTTGGAGGCGTTAAACGAGGAGCAACGCGACAAGCTGATCCAGATTCGCAACCGGCTGGGCGCCGATGTGGAAGAGAGCCTGCAGCGCAAACGCGAACTGGAAAAGGGCGCGCGTGACGCGCTGCGGGTGCTGGACACGGAAACGGCCACGTTTGCCGTGCGTCATTTTATGCAGGACGAGCGCGCCCGATACGAAGGCCAGCCTGAGGTACAGGCCTACTTCGATGCGCTGCAGGCCGATGTGATCGCGCACGTGGATTTGTTCCGCAAACGAGATGGCGAAGCGCCGGCTGCGATGCTGGGCCTGCCGGCCACCGGCGAAGATCCGTTCAATCGTTATCAGGTCAACGTGCTGGTGGACCATCACGCCCAGCACGGCGCGCCGGTCATCGTCGAGACCAACCCCACCTACCACAACCTGATCGGCCGCATCGAACACAAGGCCATGCTGGGCGCGACCTACACCGACTTCACCTTGATCAAGCCCGGCGCCCTGCACCGCGCCAACGGCGGCTATCTCATCATCCCCGCGCGTGAGTGCCTGATGAACCCGTTTGCGTGGGACGGCCTGAAGCGGGCCTTGAAAGATCGCGTCGTCCGCATCGAAGAGATCGGGGCGCAATACAGTCTGGTGAGCACTGCCACATTGGAGCCGGCCACCGTGCCGCTGAATGTGAAAGTGATCTTGATCGGCAGCCCGTTGATCTACTACCTGCTCAACGCCTATGATGAAGACTTTCAGAAGCTGTTCAAGGTGAAGGCCGATTTCACCACCCAGATGGATCGGACGCCGGACGCCGAACACGCCTATGCCTTGTTCGTCAACACGATTGTGCGGCAGGCGGGCGCGCGGCCGTTCGATCGCGGCGCTGTGGCGCGCGTCGTCGAATATGGCTCGCGGCTGGCGGGCGACCAGGCCAAACTGTCCACCCGCTTCGGCGAGATCGCCGATCTGATCCGCGAAGCTGCGCAGCGCGCGCCGGCCTCTCAGACCGGCGTCACCGCCGCCGATGTCCGCCAGGCCGAAGAGGCCCGCCGCTTTCGCCAGAACCTGCTGCAGGAGCGCCTGCAGGAAGCGGTGAAAGAGGGCACGATGCTCATCGACACGACGGGCCGCGCCATCGGGCAGATCAACGGCCTGTCGGTGCTGGACCTGGGCGACTATGCTTTTGGTCATCCGTCGCGCATCACGGCGACGGTGGGGCCGGGACGCGGCGGCGTGATCAGCATCGAGCGCGAAGTGGAATTGAGCGGGCCGATTCACGGCAAGGGGGTTTTGATCCTCGGCGGCTATCTGCTCAGGCAGTACGCGCAGGCGCAGCCGCTGGCCTTGAGCGCGAGTCTGGTGTTTGAGCAGGCTTACGGCCTGATCGAAGGCGACAGCGCTTCGCTGGCCGAGCTGCTGGCGCTGCTGTCTGCGCTGGCGGAAATGCCGCTGCGGCAGGACATCGCCGTGACCGGCTCCATCAATCAGCGCGGGCAGGTGCAGCCCATCGGCGGCGCGACGGAGAAAATTGAGGGCTTCTTTGAGGTGTGCCGCGATCGAGGCCTGACCGGTGAACAGGGTGTGCTGATCCCGATCGGTAATCGGCGCCATCTGATGCTGCGCGACGAGGTAATCGATGCGGTGCGCGCCGGGCAGTTCCATATCTGGACGGCGGCCACCGTGGACGAAGCGCTGGCGCAGCTCACCGGCGGCGAGGCCGGCGAACCCGATCGGCAGGGCGTGTACCCGATCGGCACACTGCACCGCGCGGTGGCTGATCGACTGGCGGCTTATGACGCTGCGCTGCAGCGCGAACGCGATCGGCGCCCGCGTCTCAAAAGCAATTTGCGCCAGCGGCGCAAGACTTCGCATCGCTGAGGCGCAGGTTGGGCGTCGGGACACAAGGAGTTAACCATGCCTACTTACGTGGTGCTGATGAAGTTGACCGATCAGGGAGTGCGCGCGGTCAAGGAATCGCCCGAGCGAATTGAGACTAGCATCAAGCAGTTTGAATTGTTGGGCGGCCGGCTGCTGGGCTTCTACGCCACGCTGGGTCAGTATGACTACGTCGCCATCGGCGAGGCGCCTGATGAGGGCACGGTGATGACGTTTCTGCTGTCGCTGGGCGCAGCCGGCAGTGTCCGCACCACGACGCTGAAGGCGCTATCGCGCGAAGAATTCGAGCAGATCGTCAGCAAGCTGCCGTAAGGCGCGGCTCATTCACAGAGAACCACGACCACTTCTTCGTCCGCCTCGCGCTGGAGCGTGAAGCCGCATTTCTGCAGCACGCGGTTCGACGCGCGGTTGTGCTTGACCACATGGGCGTACAGTGGGCGCGTCGCGACCTGCTGCAGAAGCAGCGTCAGCGCCTGTGTGGCGATGCCCTTGCTCCAGAATTCGCGGCCCAGCCAGTAACCTACTTCGCGCTTGCCGACATGCTTCCAACTCACGATGTTGCCCGCCACCTGATCGCCCTCGAGGATGGTCTGGAGGATGTTCGAATCGTCGGCCATGATCCGGGCCCAGTGCGCCATGAACGCTTCGCGATCACGAGACGGAAATCCAGCCATTTCAGTGCCAGCGATTGAAATCGCGCCTGTGGAGCCGCGGGCTGAACGTCCGCGTGGACGAGGTCTCGTTGGCGCAGGCCGACGATCGGCGGCACGCCCGCCAGGCGCGAATTCATTCGCCGGAGAAGAGAAGTCGGTCTGCAAAACAATGACGCGCACTTATCGCTTATCGCCGAGGTCCTTGTCACGTACCCTTGCCAGCAGGTGTATACTGAAAGTCGATCTCATTTCACGCGAGGTGCTCCCCATGGATTTCTTCGAAGTCGTCCACGCCCGCCAGTCGATCCGTGCGTACCGTGATCAGCCAATTGAACCGGCGAAGGTTGAGCAGCTTCTGGCGGCGATCAACGCCGCGCCCTCGGCGGGTAATCTGCAGGGTTACGAAGTGTACCTGACGACGAATCGCGCGCGCCTGCAGACGCTGGCGCAGGCCGCGAACGGGCAGGACTTCATCGCGCAGGCGCAGCTGGCGCTGATCTTCTGCGCGCATCCGGCGCGCTCGACCATGAAGTACGGCCAGCGCGGCGCGACGTTGTACTGCGTGCAGGACGCCACCATCGCCTGTACGGTGGCGCACCTCGCCGTGACGGCGCTGGGCCTGGCGACGGTGTGGGTGGGCTCGTTCGACGACGCCGCCGTGCGCGGAGCCATCGGCGTGGGGCCGGAGCTGCGCCCCGTCGCCATCCTGCCCATCGGCTATCCGGCCGAAGCGCCCGAGCGCCGTCCGCGCCGCGCTTTGACCGATCTGGTGCATGTGCTGGACTAAACGGAGGGCAGCATGCAGTACCAGTCTTACATCTACGGCCGCAATCACTGGGAACTCGATCCGGATCTCAAACCGGTGCTGAGCCGCTACTGGCGCGATCTGCCGCGCCACGAAGCGGAGCTGGCGGACTTCGGCGTGACAGCCGGCGGACGCGCTTACGAAGTCGCGCAGCACGTCGATCGCGGCGCGGTGCCGGTGTTGATGCAGCACGATGTCGATGGCAACCGGATCGATCGGGTGCGGTTAAGCCCCGCGCACGCCGCCTTGCTCAAAGACCTCGCTTTCATCAATCGCGCGCCCTACGCAGGCGGCTCGTGGCATCAACATTTTGCGCTAGGCTACCTGCTGGCTGATCCGGGTCTGTACTGTTCGCTGATCGTCACCAATCAAACGGCCTATGCGATCTTCAAATACCTGCCCGATCAGCATCATCGGCTTGAGTCGCTGTTGTCGGGCGAGGCATGGGGCGCGACGTGGATGACGGAGACGCACGGCGGCAGCGATCTGGGCGCGAACAAGACGACGGCGCGATGGGCCGACGGCGACTGGCGATTGTCTGGCGACGACAAATACTTTGCCAGCAATGCGGGCCTAGCCGATTACGCGATCGTCACCGCGCGGCCCGACGGTGCGCCGCCCGGCCCGAAAGGTATTGCGCTCTTTCTCGTGCCGCGTCTCGACTCGAGCGGGCGGCTCAACTATCGTGTGCGGCGCTTGAAGGACAAGAGCGCCACGCGCGCCGTGCCGACAGGCGAGGTGGAGTTCGACGGCGCGCAGGCCCTGTTGATCGGGCAAAAGGAACTGGGCATCTACTACACGATGGAGAACCTGACCGTCTCGCGGCTGGCGAACGCGGCCGGGGCGATGGGGCTGGCGCGCAAGGCGCATCTGGAAGCGTTGTATCGCACGCGGGCCCGATCGGCGTTTGGCCGGCCGCTGGTCGATCATCCGCTGGTGCGGTACGACCTCACCGATCTGGCGGTGCGCACGGCGGGCGGCCTGGCGCTGTTGTTCCACGCGGTCGAGTTGTTCGATCGGGCGTGGCGCGATCGACCGCCGTATTCCGAAGCCTATCATTACGCGCGGTATCTGTCGCACCTGACGAAGAATCGCACCGCCGATCATGCGGCGGCGGCCACCCAGCTGACGATGGAGTTGTTCGGCGGCATCGGCTTTCTGGACGATTTTGGCGTGGCGCGGCTGCATCGTGAGGCGCTGGTCACGACGATCTGGGAAGGGGCGAGCAACATCCAGGCGCTGGATTTGCTGGAGAGCGTCCGCAAGAAGAGCGCGCACGAGAGTTATCTGGACGAGTTCGGCGCGAAGCTGGCGCGCCTCAAGACGCCGGCTGCCGCGCAGGCGCAGCGCGTGATCGAAGACGAGCTGAAGGCCCTGACCACGCTGAACGCCGAGGAGGCGCAGTGGCACAGCAAGGGAGCGCTGGCCGCGCTGGCCGACGCGACGCAGGTGGCGCTGTTGTACGACCTGGCTGAAACGGCCGGCGAGCGGTACGCCAAGCTCGCCGCGTTGTACGCGGAACGTTTCCTGTCGGGAAATCCGTATCCGGCCTGGGCCTTGACCGACACAGAGGTGTGGCAGCCCGACACGATTCGCGACTGACGGCGTGGGGCGATGTGGTGCGCTGACGACGTGTGAATTTCGATCGGAGGACGACATGCGCTTGACCGGCCTGCATCTGCTGCTGACGTATCAGTGCACGTTCGAATGCGATCACTGCTTTGTGTGGGGCAGCCCCAGGCAGAGCGGCGTGATGACGCTGGCGGACATCCGTCACATCCTGCGCCAGGCCGACGAGCTCGGCACAATCCACTCGATCTACTTCGAGGGCGGTGAGCCGTTCTTGTATTACGCCGTTTTGCTGGCAGGCGTGCGGCTGGCGAAGCAGTCGGGCCATCATGTCGGCATCGTCTCGAATAGCTACTGGGCCACCAGCGTTGAAGACGCGATCACATGGCTGCAACCATTTGTGGGCTTGATCGACGATCTATCGATCAGCAGTGACGAATATCATTACGACGAGGCGCTCAGCCGGCAGGCGCGCCGCGCGCAGCTCGCGGCCGATCAGCTGGGCATCCCCCTCGGGGTGATCAGCATCGCGCCGCCGGCCGTCGAGGCGGCGGGCGTAATCGGACAGTTGCCGGCAAGCGAATCGGGCGTGATGTATCGCGGGCGGGCGGCGCAGAAGTTGGCGGCAAAAGCTGTCCAGCAGCCGTGGACGACGTTCACGACGTGTCCTTACGAAGACCTGCGCGAACCGGGCCGCCTGCACGTCGATCCCTTTGGCAATCTCTTCGTGTGCCAGGGCATCGTCATTGGCAACCTGTTTCAGACGCCGCTGAAGGACATCTGCGCGGCATATGCGCCCGAGGCCCATCCGATCGTCGGGCCGCTGTCGCGCGGCGGGCCGATCGAGTTGGTGAAGCACTACGCTCTACCTCACGCCGAGTCGTATGCCGACGCCTGCCACCTGTGCTATGAAGCGCGCCTTGCCCTGCGCCATCGCTTCGCGGACATGCTCGCGCCCGATCAGGTGTACGGTGTAATCGGCTGACGCGCGCGGCGCGCCTGTCACTGCTGAAGCCGGGACGGGTAAGATCAAGGCGGAGGTGAAAGATGGCGGCAAAGACCAAAGTCGGCAGAGCCGAAGTGGATGAATTCATCGCGCAAGAGGCGCTGGCCGTCGTCGGCGTGTCGCGCGATCGGAACAAGTTTGGCAACACCGCCTATCGCAACTTGAAGGAGAAGGGCTATCGGGTCTTCGCCGTCAACCGCAACATCGATCAGGTGGAGGGCGATCCGTGTTATCCCAACCTGGCCGCGCTGCCGGAAAAAGTGGACGGCGTGGTGATCGTCGTGCCGCCGAAGGAAACCGAGCAGGTGGTGCGCGAGGCGGCAGCGGCCGGCATCAAGCGGGTCTGGATGCAGCCGGGTGCGGAGTCGCCCGAAGCGATTGCGTTCTGCGAAGCGCGCGGGATACCGGTGGTGCACGGCGAATGCATCATGATGTTTGCGCCGCCGGTCAAATCGGTCCATCGCTTTCATCGCGGCGTGATGGGGTTGTTCGGGCAACTGCCCAAATGACCGCCCGACGCGCACTCAAGCGAACTTCCGAAGCCAGCCATCGCTTCGGAAGTTCTTTTTTTGCGGTATAATCGCCAGCACGTTTAGCCAGGGGGACAATCGGATGAGCGATCAACCTCAAGACATGATCGTCATCAAAAATCTGGTCAAGCAGTTCGGCCGGCTGCGCGCCGTGGACAATGTCAGCCTCACCGTCAAAGCCGGTCAGGTGCTGGTCGTCATCGGGCCGAGCGGTTCCGGCAAATCCACCGTGCTGCGCTGTATCAACCATCTGGAGACGCCCACCAGTGGCCGCATCTGGGTGGACGGCATCCAGCTCACGCACGATCATAAGAACATCAACGCCATCCGCGCCGAAGTCGGCATGGTCTTCCAACAGTTCAACCTGTTTCCGCACCTGACGGCGCTGGAAAACGTCATGATCGCCCAGAAGGTGGTGCGCAAGCGCAACGTCGAAGCCGCCCGCCACATGGCGCAGGAACAGCTGGCGCGGGTGGGCATCCCCGAGAAGGCCGATCAGTATCCCGGCCAGTTGTCCGGCGGCCAGCAGCAGCGCGTGGCCATTGCGCGCGCGTTGGCGATGAACCCCAAGATCATGCTCTTCGACGAGCCGACCTCCGCGCTGGATCCGGAGATGATCAAGGAAGTGCTGGATGTGATGCTGGAACTGGCGAAGAGCGGCATGACGATGGTGGTCGTCACGCACGAGATGGGCTTTGCGCGCAACGCCGCCGACGAGATCATCTTCATGGATCACGGCCAGATCGTGGAGCGCAACACGCCCGATGAGTTTTTCCGCGCCCCGCGCGAAGAACGCTCTCGCCTGTTTTTGAGCCAGATTTTGCATTGAACCGGCATGCCGCCTACAGAATCCAGCAGCCAGCGCGCTGGCTGCTGGATTCTGTATTCTTGTGTAACGGAGGTTGACTTGTCAATCATTGTCGATGCTCACGAAGACATCGCGTCCACCATGTTATTCTGCGGGCGCGATTATCTGCGCAGCGCGCACGACATCCGCCGTGACGAAGCCGGCGGCCCCGCCGAGGAAATGAACGGCGTGGCGATGCTGGGCCTGCCCGACTGGCTGGCCGGCGGCGTGGGCGTGATCTTTGGCACACTGTGGACGCTGCCTGAGCGCAAGCAGACGCACCCTTTGGAACTCACGTACACGCACGAAAGCGAAGCTCACCTTCAGGCGCGCCGGCAGATCGAGATTTATGAGGCGCTGGCCGACCGCTCGCCTCACATTCGTCTGATCAAAACGCAGCAGGACCTGGATGGTGTACTGGCGTCGTGGAATGCCGGGCAGTCTGATCGTCGGCAGGTGGGCATTGCCTATCTGATGGAGGGCGCCGACGCCATCCAGACACCTGACGAACTTGGCTGGTGGTACGAGCGCGGCCTGCGACTGGTTGGCCCGGCCTGGGCGGCCACCCGTTATTGCGGCGGCACTTCCGAACCGGGGCCGTTCACCGCCGAGGGGCTGCGTCTGCTGGATGCGATGGCCGGCCTGAACATGATCCTGGACACCAGCCATCTGGCCGAGGAAGCCTTTTTCCAGGCCGTGCAACGCTATCCGGGCACGCTCATCGCCAGCCACGCCAATCCCCGCGCGCTGAGCGAGGACAGCGACCGGCATCTGAGCGATGCGATGATTAAAGCGCTGATTGAGCGGGACGGCGTGATCGGCACGGTGCTGTTCAACAAATTCCTGCTGCGCGGCTGGGATAAGGGCAGCCCCAAAGATGCGGCGACCATGGACACGGTGGTGCGCGCCATCGATTACGTGTGCCAGCTCGCCGGTGATGCGCGCCACGCCGGCATCGGCACCGATTTTGACGGCGGCTTTGGCATGCGTTCCGCGCCGAAGGAGTTTGACACCGTGGCCGACCTGCAGCTTATCGGCCCGGCGCTGCTCAAACGGGGGTATGCGCCCGGCGACGTGGATTTGATTCTGGGTGGCAACTGGCTGAGGGTGCTGCGCGCGGCGCTACCGTGACGGGGTGACGTACACGTCCACCCACCACGCAATGTGGTCGGCGTCGATGGTGGCATACGCCACCGCGTGCGGCCACGTCGCGTCGATGGCGTTCGCGTCGGCAGCGGGCAGGGGCTCAAACGCGCCCGCCGCGCTCACCCGATCGACCGCGACCGGCCCCGCGCTGTTGTGCGCCACAATCAACAGGTCATACGGGCCATAGGCTTTTGGCTCGTAGCCGCCATCGATCAAGATCGAGCGCGCGTAGTGATCCAGCACTTTGGCCGCAAACAACCGCGTCGATCGCAGATCGATGCGATCCCAGCCGCTGTTGTAAGCCAGCAGCGCCAGCGAGATGCGGCCCTGCGCCTGCCGCACCACCTGGCTCAGCGTGTTGGTGCCCCACTCCACATTCAGGGCCGGATCCTTCAGTCGCGCCGCGCGCGGCCGCCAGGTGAAACCCGCCTCGTAGGGCATGATCTGCATCAAGCCCACCGCGCCCGCCTTGCTGACCAGCCGCGGATTGCCCTGCGATTCCTCTTCGATCAGCGCGGCCACCAGATTGGGATCCAGGCCGTTGTTCGTCGCATGTTCCACGATCAGGCTTTCCCAGCGGCGGATCACGTCGGGCCAGTAAGCGGACAAAGATTGGCCATCGGCGCGGGTGACGGGCGCGGACCACAGTCCACCCAGCAGCCAGCCGACGGCCAACAGGAGTAGGAAAGGTCGGGGTAGTCTCATTGGCTCAAGTCTACCACAAAGTACGTAATCGGCGCGGGGCCGCCCGAACATCTGTGCGCCGTCAGACGCGCTCAATCGGGGCGTGCCGCTTTCGCCACCACCGGCCGATCGGGTAGCCGAGCATTTTGGCGATGTCGCCCGCCACGCGGATCACCGGCACCCACCCGATCGCTTTGAGCAGCCCGATCGGGTTGAGTTCACCCCGCAGCGCCATCAGCCGTTGATAGGGCCGCTTGAGATAGAGCGCCCCGCCGACGAGGTAGAGCAGCGCGAACCGGCGATCGATTTTGGTGAGCAGCGCCATGCCCGGCGCAGCGATGAGATACGTGGCGTATCGGATGAAGTGGCGTTTGGGCCAGAGGTGCGCTTTGCCGTCGCCGCGCGCGTACAGGTAATATTGCCGGAAGTACGACCGCAGTGACGAGCGCGGTTTGAAATAAGCCACGGCTGCCGGCGCAAAGGCAAAGGCGCCCACCACAGCGCGCAGCTTGAAATCAAAGATCAAATCTTCGCAGTAGTCCAGCCATTCGGGATAACCGCCCGCCGCGCGCCACGCCGCTTTCGTAAAGGCCACGCTGCGGCTGGAGGGCAGGAAACTCACCGGATCGATATCGTCGAGCTGCGGCAGCACCGTGGCCCCCATCGCCACTTCGAAGGGCGTGGCTACGTCGGGCAGAAAGAAACCGCCGCACACGGGTGAGCTGCCCCGCTCGATGGGGGCGATCAGCCGGGCCAGCCAATCGGGGTGAAGCCGCACGCCCGCATCAGTGGACGCAATGAGGTCGCCCGTGGCTGCTTCGATCGCCGCGTTGCGCCCCTGCGAGATGTTGCTGCCGGGCCGCTCGACGATGCGCAGCGGCAGGCGCGTTTCCGCGCGGAGCAGATCGAGCGTGCCGTCGGTGGAGCCGCCGTCGCAGACGATCACTTCATCGGGCGGGCGGGTCTGCGCCGCGATCGAATCGAGCAGGGCGGGCAGCGAGTGGGCCTCGTTGAGGACGGTGACGATCAGCGTAACTTTCATCAGCGGGCCAGGGAGAATGAGCGACGGAGAGCTGGAAGGGGATCGCTCGTTCCCTCCAGCTCTCCGTCCCTCTGTCAGTCGTCAGCTTACGACAGCACGGGAATAATCATCGGGCGGCGTTTGGTCTCGTGATAAACGTACTCGCCCAGCTTGTCCACCAGCCGCTCGCGCAGCGCCTTGTCGCTGAGCGACGAATCCTGTGCGAGGCGCGTGACGGTGTCCACCGCGCCGTCGATGATGTCGGTCGCTTCGTTGGCGTGAATGAAGCCTTTGGTGATGATCTCGGGTCGATCGATCAGCTGGCCGGTGTCGGGGTCGCGATGGATCACGGCGACGACGAAGCCGTCGCGGCCCAGCACCTCGCGGTCGCGCAGCACCGACGGGCCGACATCGCCGACGCCGGAACCGTCGATGTAAACATAGCCGCCCGGCACGCGCTCGCCGACGCGGGCTTCGCCCTCGTGGAATTCCACCGGGTAGCCGTTCTCGACGACGAAGATGTTCTGCAGATCGACCCCCACCTGACGCGCCAGCGTCTCGTGCGCGCGCAGGTGGCGCAGCTCGCCGTGCACAGGGATGAAGTGTTCCGGCCGCACCAGGTTCAGCATCAGCTTTTGCTCTTCCTGCGAAGCGTGGCCGCTGACGTGCACCTGCGCGATGGGGTCGTACAGCACATTGGCGCCGCGCTGGAACAACCGGTTGATGGTGCGGTTGACCATCTCCTCGTTGCCCGGAATCGGATGTGAGGACATGATAACGGTGTCGCCGCGATCGATCTGGATCTGCGAGTGCTGGCCGATGGAGACGCGCGCCAGCACCGACGACGGCTCGCCCTGCGTGCCGGTGGTCATGATCACCACCCGATCGTTGGGCAGTTTTTTGGTGTCTTCCAGCCGCACGATCAGATCGGCGGGCAGGTCCAGATAGCCCAGTTTCTGGGCCATTTTCACGTTTTCCAGCATGCTGGTGCCGGTGAAGGCCAGCTTGCGGTTGTGCTTGGCGGCGGCATTGGCCACCTGTTGGATGCGCGAGATCAACGAGGCGAACGTGCCGACGATGATGCGGCCTTTGGCTTCGCGGAAGACGTGCGAGAAGGCCACGTCCACCACGCGCTCCGATGGGGTGGTGCCGGGCTGATCGGCGTTGGTGGAATCCGACATCAGCGCCATGACGCCGCGCCCGCCAAATTCGGCCAGCTTGGTAAAGTCGGTCGGCTTGCCATCCACCGGCGTGTGATCAAACTTGAAGTCGCCGGTGTGGACGACGAGGCCGGCCGGGGTGGTGATGCCGACGCCCACGCCGTCGGGGATCGAGTGGGCGACGCGGAAAAATTCCAGCGCAAACGGGCCAAGCTCCAGCCGACCGCCCGCCTCGATGGTGTTGAGCCGGGCCTGATCCAGCACCTTGTGGTTGCGCAGCTTGACTTCGATCAGACCGCGCGTCAGCTTGGTGGCGAACACCGGCAGATCAGGGAATTCCTTCAGCAGATAGGGCAGCCCGCCGGTGTGATCTTCGTGGCCGTGGGTGACGATGATGCCGCGAATTTGATCGCGCTTTTCGCGCAGATACTGCCAGTCGGGAATGATGAAATCGATCCCCAGCATGTCGTTCTCGGGGAACATGATGCCGCAGTCGATCAGCACGATGTTGCGGCCGTATTCGAACACGGTCATGTTCTTGCCGATTTCGCCACATCCACCCAGTGGGATGATGCGCAGAGGTAAAGCCATAAGATAACTCCTGCTTGAAAACACAAGACCGCCCAGAGGCAGCCCCCCGGCGGTCTGAAATTGCGGGTACTTCTGGATACGCTTGAAAAGTTTACCCTATAACCGGAGGTGTGTCAAAGTTACAGAATGCCGACCTGGCTGTAGTCGCCCAGCACGATTTTGAGGGTGCGGGTTTGCCCGTCCGATCGGCCGATCTCCACGTTGCGGCCAATCAGGCTGTCGGCGATGCGGGCCGAGGCGTCGCGGATGCGGGTGTTTTCCAGCACCACGCTGTGCTCGATCTCGCAGTTCTGCACCACGCAGTCGTGATGGATGCTGGTGTACGGGCCGACGTAGGCGTTCTCGATGCGGGTACGCTCGCCGATGATGGCCGGTCCGCGAATGGTGCTGTTGATGACGACCGCGCCCGGCTCCAGCACCACCCGGCCTTCGATGCGCGAGTCGCCCTGCACCTGACCGTGGTTGCGCGCTTCCAGAATATCCAGGATCAGGCGGTTGGCTTCCAGAATGTCGGAGGTCTTGCCGGTGTCGATCCACCAGCCGGTGAGCGTGTGCGCGCCCACGGTGTAGCCGTGATCGATCAGATACTGGATGGTCTCGGTGATTTCCAACTCGCCGCGCGCCGAGGGCTTGATGGCGTTGACGGCTTCAAACACGTGCCGATCGAACATATAAATCCCGATGACGGCGTAGGGCGAAATGAACTGCCTGGGCTTCTCCACCAGGCGCGTGACGCGGCCGGCGTCGTCGAGCACGGCCACGCCCATCGAGCTGGGATCATCCATCGGGTACAGGATGATCTGCGCATTCATGCCGCCGTCGTGAAAGGCTTTGACCTGCGGGGCGATGCCTTCGCGCAGGAAGTTGTCGCCCAGAAACAGCACGAACGAATCGTCACCCATGAAGTCCTGCGCGATCTTGATGCCGTGCGCGATGCCGCGCGGCGCGTCCTGCACGATGTAGCTGATCCGCGCGCCGAACAGTGCGCCGTCGCCGACGGTGGCCTTGACCTGATCGCCCGTCTCCGGGCTGATGACGATGGCGATCTCGGTGATGCCGGCCTCCACCAGGTCTTCGATGGCGTAAAAGAGCACGGGCTTGTTCGCCAGCGGAACGAGCTGCTTGGCGCCGGTGTAGGTGAACGGTCGCAGTCGTGTACCTTTGCCGCCGGACAGGATGAGACCTTTCATGCGATTGCTCCGTGAAGGAAGTGAGGGATCAGGCTTGAGTAGTCAGAATCGGTCGTGTCTGCGCCCGGAGTCTATGTTCGCCTCAATAGCCGCCGACCGAACTATCGACCGATGCGCCGTTGATCACCGCGCCCACGATGCGGATGTTGAGCTTTTCCAGCTGTTCTTTGGCGCGTCGGGCATGCTCGCGGCGGGTGTGGCCCGCGTTGACGACAAGCACCACGCCATCCACGCGCGTGCCCAGCACGGCGGCGTCGGTTACGGCGATGACGGGCGGCGCGTCAAACAGCACGATGTCGGCCTGTCCCTTCAGCGCCGCGATCACGTCCAGCATGCGCTGTGAGCCGAGCAGCTCGGCGGGGTTGGGCGGCAGCGGCCCGCTGGTCAGCACCTTCAGGTTGGGCACGCCCACGTCTTGCAGCGCCGGCGCGATCGGCCCTTTGACGTCGATAAAGAGCGACGTCAGGCCGGCCTCGTTCTTCAGCCCGAAGAGCGTGTGCAGGCTGGGGCGGCGCAGATCGGCGTCCACCAGCACGGTTTTCTTTTCGCCTTGCGCCATGGCGACGGCCAGGTTGGCGACGGGCAGTGACTTGTGCTCGACGGGCGCGGCCGAGGTGACCAGCAGGGTCTGGATCGATCGATCCAACCCGGAAAAGTAGATGTTGGTGCGCAGCGTGCGATAGGCTTCGGCCGCCGGCGAGCGCGGATCAGACAGGGTGATGAGCGCGGAGTGATGTTGAGACATGAAGTAACCTTAACGCGTAATGGGTAACGAGTAACGAGTCAGACGGTTTACGTCGTCGAGCGGGCACGGCGCGCGCGGGCCGATTCGGCCCCGGCCGCCGGGATGGCACCGATGACGGTGAGGCCGGTGGCGCGTTCCACATCGTCGGGCGCCCGCAAGATGTTGGACTCGATCGATTCGAGAAAGAACACGATCAACACGCCCAGCATCAACCCGATGACGCCGCCTGCCACGGTGTTCAGCGTGGTCTGAGGGCGGAACTTGCCCGTCGTGGGCTTCTGCACGATGTCGGCGCTGACGCGGTCTTCCTTGCGCTGCTGATTGTTGTCCACTTTGCGCCAGTCCACAAACTGATTGGCCCACTCCAGCGCGATGCGTTCGGCCTGCGCCGCGTTCGTGTCGACGACATCGATCTGGATGATGTAGTCCTCATCCTTCGATGCGATGGTGACCTTGCTCTTCAGGACATCCGGCAGCATGTCCAGGCTCAGCACGTTGATCACGCGCTGGGCAAAGTTCTCGCTGTCAATATAGCGCACAAAGCCGCGCAAAATCTGCTTGGTGGCCAGCAGCGTGCCGTTGTCGATGCGGTCCGGCCGCACGAAGACATTGATCGTGCTCTTGTATTCCACCGTCTGCAGCTGGCTGAAGCCAAAAGCCGCCCCGGCCGTCAAGGCCGCCAGCAGCAGGATGATCCAGCCGCGTTTGCGAAGAATTCTGATGTAGTCGCGTAATTCCATGAACTGCTCGTCCTTTCGGCCGCCATTCTACCACGTTACTTCGGAATCTCGCCGATGATGGTCAAGCCCAGCGCTTCCACTTCGCCCCGGTCGCGCACCCGCGGATCGAAGTAATGGGCGACGAAGGCCAGCGCCACGCCCAACACCAGGCCCAGCGCCAGCCGGATGGGAATGTCCAGTCGGGCGCGCAGCGAGGGCGGCGCCGCGCCCACCGCCACGCTGTCGAGCGCGGTCACGGTGGCGCCGTCGCCATTTTGCGGGAACACCACGCGATTGCGGCTCTGCAAGACCTTGATGGCCGCTTCGCCGATGGCCGTCAGCCGCGCCGCGTCGCCGCCGTTGAGATACAGCACCACGATGCTGCGGAGATGATCGGACACGATGGCGGCCGCCGCTTCGCCCGCCGTGATGCCCTGCCCGGCTTCATCGGCCACCGCCTGCGCAAAATCGCCGGTCTTGGCCCAATCGCTCAGCCCGCCCGCAATATACTCGGACGCCAGCCATGCTGGATAGCGCCGATCATACAGCGAGGTGGTCTGGGCGTCGGGCGCGTAGCCCACCGAAAATCGCAGCGTGGCCGCGTAGGTCGCGGCCGGCGCCTGGTAGGTCACCAACGTAATCGCACCCACGACGACCACCGGCAGGACGACCAGCCACCAGCCGCGCAGCAGAATCTTGATCATGAGACGAAGTTCCACGTTCGCTCCTGAGTGATTGAGCAGTAAGGTGCGCCCGACCGATTACGCCTTACGCGCCGCGTACTTCTCTTGAATGAAGCGCGTCAACTTCTCAATGAACACTTCGGCGCGAAAGGTCTCGGCGTTGAGGCGCGCGACCTGCGGTTCAAACCGGGTGCGATTGAAGCGCCGCACGGCGTCCACCAGCGCCTCGGCCGTCGGCTCGGTGAACAAGACGCCCGTCTCGCCGTCGATGACGGTATCCAGCGCCCCGCCCGCGCCAAACGCGATGACGGGCCGGCCGGCGGCCTGCGCTTCCACCGGCGTGATGCCAAAGTCCTCGCGGCCGGGGAAGATCAAAGCGCGGCAGCGCGCCATCAAATCGGGCAGGTCGGCATCGGGCACGCGCCCCAGAAAGCGGATGTTCGATTTCGCCAGCCGGGCCAATCGGGCCTGATCACGGCCACTGCCGGCGATGACCAGCGGCAGGCCCAGCTCATTGAACGCTTCGATCGCCAGATCGATGCGTTTATACGGAATCAACCGTGACACGATGAGGTAGTAATCACCCACTTCGGCCTGCGGCTGGTAGCGGGCAATATCGACCGGCGGATGAATCACCTCGGAATCGCGCTGATAAAAGCGCTTGACGCGCTGCTGGATTTCACGGCTGATGGCGATGAAGTGATCAACCTTCTGCGCGGCCGCAAAATCCCAACGTTTCAGCGCGGCGATCAGCGGTCGCATCGCCAGCCGCGTGGCCGCGCTCAAGCCTTCGCTGTTGGCGTACTCGTCGAACGCCCACACGTAGCGCGTGGGCGCCAGGCAATAGCAGATGTGCAGCGCGGCGCGGCGGCCGTTTTGCGCGTGCACGCCGTGGCAGAAGCCGCTCTTGTTGCTCAACACCACGTCGTAGCGGCTGAGATTAAGCGACGACCACGCGGCCGGATACAGTGCCAGGTACGGCTGGTGATGCTGATAGATGCCGGGCGCGCGGTTGAGCCACGTCGGCCGGATGTCCCAGTCCAGATAGCGCGGCGGCATCTCGTCGCGCCAGTAGATGCTGGTATAGATCGGCGCGCGCGGGTACAGCTGCACCAGCGTTTCCAGCACCGCCTCCGCGCCGCCGAGTTGATTGAGCCAGTCGTGAACGAGAGCAACTTCCATTGAGCGTGACAAGTAAACGAGTAATCTAGCCTGCCATCATGGCCGGGCGAGCAGGCGAGTAATCGGCTTGAAGGAGCGCCGATGAATCTCGCACGGCCCGATCGATTGTAACGCGGCTTGATGAATCCGTGTGCCATAACCCTTGTGCCGCGCCAGGCCATAGCCCGGATACTGCGCGTCCAGCTCGATCATCAGCCGGTCACGCGCGACCTTGGCCAGGATGGAGGCCGCCGCCACTGACAGCGAGATCGAGTCGGCAAAATTGAACACCGCCTGCGGCAGATCGAGCTGCGGCAGGCGCACCGCGTCAATGATCAGCGCCTGCGGGCGCGGCGACAGCGCGTCAATCGCCCGCGTCATCGCCAGGCGCGTGGCGGGCAGAATGCCCAGCGCGTCGATCTCCTCGACGGACGCCTGGCCGACGCCGTAGGCCTGACAGTGGGCGGCGATGATCTCATACAGGACGCTGCGCTGCCGGGGGGACAACAGTTTGGAATCAGTAACGCCACTTAGGCGCGCCGCCTGCGCCCGATCGACGATCACGGCCCCGGCGAACACCGGCCCCGCCCACGCGCCGCGCCCGGCCTCGTCCACGCCGGCCACCAGCGC
>CAZKBQ010000078.1:0-21807 GCA_964550855.1 uncultured Anaerolineae bacterium | reverse complement strand
GCCCTCGTCGTCGAACAGGAACTCCGCCAGCGACTTGGCCAGCTCCGTCTTACCCACGCCCGTCGGCCCCAGGAACATGAACGACCCGATCGGCCGGTTGCGATCCTGCAGGCCCGCCCGCGCGCGGCGCACCGCGTTGGACACCACGCGAATCGCCTCATCTTGCCCCACCACGCGCTGATGCAGCCGCTCCTCCATGTGCAGCAGCTTCTGCATCTCGCCTTCCAGCAGGCGGCTGACCGGGATACCCGTCCACTTACCGACGATCTCGGCCACGTCCTCGGCTTCGACCTCTTCTTTCAACATGCGCTGATCTTTTTGCAGCTCCTTCAGGCGCGCTTCACCCTCGGCCAGCTGCCGTTCCAGATCGCGCAGCGTGCCGAAGCGCAGCCGGGCGGCTTCGTCCAGCTGGTACTCGCGCTCGGCGCGTTCGATCTCTGTCTTCGTGGCGTCGATCTTTTCCTTGATCGAGCGCAGCGCCAGAATCGCGCCTTTTTCCAGCTCCCAGTGCGCGCGCAGACCGCTGGACTGCTCTTTCAGATCGGCCACTTCTTTTTCCAACTTCGCCAGTCGTTCTTTGCTGGCCTGATCCTTTTCCTTCTTCAGCGCCTCACGCTCGATCTCCAGCTGCATGATCTTGCGATCGACTTCGTCCAGCGCGGCCGGCTTGGAATCGATCTCCATGCGCAGCCGCGAGGCCGCTTCGTCGATCAGGTCAATCGCTTTGTCGGGCAGCTGCCGGTCGGTGATATACCGGTCCGATAGCGTCGCAGCGGCGATCACGGCCCCGTCTTGAATGCGCACGCCGTGATGAACCTCGTAGCGCTCCTTCAGACCGCGCAGAATCGAGATGGTGTCGGCCACCGACGGCTCGTCGACGTACACCGGCTGGAAGCGCCGCTCCAGCGCCGCGTCCTTCTCGATGTGTTTGCGATACTCGTCCAGCGTCGTGGCGCCGATGGTGTGCAGTTCGCCGCGCGCCAGCATGGGCTTCAGCATGTTGCTGGCGTCCATCGCGCCTTCGGCCGCGCCCGCGCCCACCATCGTGTGCAGCTCGTCGATGAACAGCACCACATCGTCGGAGTCAGTGACTTCCTTCAGCACCGCCTTCAGGCGCTCTTCAAACTCGCCGCGATACTTGGCGCCCGCGACGAGCGAGCCCAGATCGAGCGCGACCAGCCGCTTGTTCTTCAGCCCTTCGGGCACGTCGCCGCGCACGATGCGCTGCGCCAGCCCCTCGACGATGGCGGTCTTGCCCACGCCCGCGTCGCCCACCAGCACCGGGTTGTTCTTGGTGCGGCGCGAAAGAATCTGGATGACGCGGCGGATCTCGTCGTCGCGGCCGATCACCGGGTCCAGCTTGCCCGATCGGGCCAGCTGAGTCAGATCGCGCCCATACTTCTCCAACGCCTTGAACGTCGATTCGGGGTTCTGTGAAGTGACGCGCGCCGAGCCGCGCACGGCCATCAGCGCCTGCAAGATGGCGTTGGCCGAAATGCCGCGCGCCGAGAGCAGTTGGCCGATCGGGGTTTGAGATTTCGCCAGCGCCAGCAAGATGTGCTCGGTGCTGACGAACTCGTCGCGCATCGCTTTGGCTTCATTCTCAGCCGCATTCAGCACATCGTTCGCCGCGCGGCTCAGGCTGACCTGCATATTTGAACCGGACACGCGCGGCCGGCTGTTCAGATCGCGCTCCAGGATGGCCGCCAGCTGATCGGGGTTTTGCCCCAGCTTCTGCATGACTTGCGGCACGATGCCTTCGCTCTGCCGGAGCAAGCTCAACAGCAGGTGTTCAGGCTCAATGGTCTGATGACCCAGCGACTGGGCCAGGTTTTGAGATTCCAGAACGGCTTCTTGTGCCTTCTCAGTGAATTTGTTCAGATTCATCATGGCTCCCTTCTAACTCCAGTATCCGATTTAGTCTAGCGAGGCGGTGCTAGAGAGGTGTTAGATTTGCACAAAAACTGCATTAGCGCAATCGTGCAATGGGCCGCCCGTCGGGCTGCCAGCCGGCCCGGCGGCAGTCAGTTTCCCCGGAGCGTAGGGCAAGCGTAGGCTTGGAGTCGAGTTAAGTTGAGCGGCGTGGGGTATACTCATAATCGAAGAGCAGCGGGCGAAAACGTCTCTTCTTCTCCTCCTTGTTTTTGCCAGAGCGCCGATGGACAGCGACCGTCGGCGCTTTTGGCGTCTCCCCAACCCCGCTGAATGAGTTCGGCGGCTGACAAGCCAGGTCGGCTCAGGCCGACTCAGGCGGCGGCGACATTCGATTTTAGCCGTCACTCGTTGCTCGTCACAGTGGTATAATCCCCGCCCGTGACCGCTTCCAGTAACCGCCAAATTGCGCGCGCCAGCATCGTCGTCATGGCGACGTTTCTGATCAGCCGCTTGCTGGGCCTGCTGCGCGATGTCGTCATCGGCGCGCAGTTTGGCACCTCCGGCAGCTACGACGCCTACGTGGCCGCCTTCCGCATCCCCGACATCATCTACACCCTCATCGCGGGCGGCATCCTCGTCTCAGCCTTCGTGCCGACGTTTACGGGCTATCTGGCCAGGGACGATCGAGCGGGCGCGTGGCGGCTGGCGAGCGCCGTCATCAACCTGGTCGTACTGGTACTGGTCGTCGCCGCGCTGGCGGCTGCATGGCTGGCCGAGCCCATTGTGCGCGGGCTGCTGGCCCCCGGCTTTGACCCGGAGAAGCAGGCGCTTACCATCCATCTGATGCGGCTGCTGCTCATCCCGCCCGTGATCTTTGGCGTCAGCGGCGTGGTGATGGGCATCTTGTATGCCCACCAAAGTTTCTGGCTGCCCGGCCTTGCCCCGTCGATGTACAACCTGGGCATCATCTTCGGCGCGCTGGCGCTGGCACCGGCGCTGAATGTGTACGGCCTGGCGATCGGGGCAATTGTGGGCGCGGCGCTGCATCTGGTGGTGCAGGTTCCCGGTCTGGTGAAAATCAAAGCGCGCTACTCCGCCCGACTGGCCCTGCGCGACCCCGGCGTGCGCGAGGTGCTGCGACTGATGCTGCCGCGCCTGTTCGGGGTGGGCGTGATTCAACTCAATTTCTTGGTGGAGACCAGCCTGGCTTCGCTGCTGACGGGCGGCGCGGTGTCGGCCCTGAACTACGCGTGGCGCGTGATGCTGTTGCCGCAGGGCGTGGTGGCTCAATCGGTGGCGACGGCCGCCTTCCCCACCTTTGCCGATCAGTACGCGCGCGGCCAGCTTCAACAACTCCGATCGGCCCTCTCGGCCACCGTGCGATCGATCTTGTTCATCGCCATTCCCTCGGCGGTGGGGCTGTGGGCGCTGCGCGAACCGATCATCCAACTGCTGTTCGAGCGCGGTCAGTTCACCACCGCGTCCACCGAGCTGGTTGTGGCGGCGCTGGGCGCGTTTGCGCTGGGCCTCATCGGCCATTCGGGCGTGGAGATTCTGGCGCGGGCCTTCTATGCCTTGCACGACACGCGCACGCCGGTGATCCTGGGCGTGATCGCGCTGCTGATCAACCTGCTGATGAGCCTGTCGCTGATCAATGTGCTGGGGGTGACCGGCCTGGCTCTGGCAAATACGACTGCCGCCACGATTGAACTGCTCCTCTTGTTGATCTTGATCCGCCGACGGCTGGGCGGCCTTGAGGATCGACACCTGCTGATCGGGGCGCTGAAGACGGCGGCTGCCGCCGTGGTGATGGGCGCGGTGGTGTGGGCTTACCTGAGCGTGGCTGCGACCGCCGGGGTGCTGATCCGCGCTGTGGGCGGCCTGCTGATCGGCGCGGGGACGTTTGCTCTTGTCGCGTGGCTGCTGCGGGTGGAAGAACTGCACTGGCTGACGAGAGTGATTAGCCGGAAAGTGTCGGGGCGTGGATAAGGCGGACGTGGCATCCGCCCGGCCGGCTATGGCCAGCCGTCTTGGCCGTACACCCGCGCCCTAATCGGTGTCTCCCACCTGCTCGATCTTCAGCTCGGCGTTGTCCAGCAGTTGACCGCAGTACGCCACGAGTTGTTGTCCGCGCTCAAACAGTGCCAGCGATTCTTCCAACGGCAAGTCGCCTTTTTCCAAAGTCCGAACAGACTCTTCCAGCTCGGCAAAGGCCTGCTCAAAGGTCAGTTCTTCGATCGGTTGGGCCTTCGTTTTCTTGGGCATGTTCTCACCTGATTAACCCCGGAGTTCACGGAGAACACTGAGTTATTGAAGAACTCTCAGTGTCCTTCGCGGTTTATTCACTGCGCGCGTCAAATTCCCCGTCGCTCACGCGGATCGATAGCCGCTCATCAGGTCGCACTTGATTGACACTGCGCACCACCTCGCCGTCTGATGTACGGACCACGGCATAGCCGCGCGCCAGCACGTTGAGCGGATTGTAGGCGCTCAGCTGTGCGGCGAGACTGTTCAGTCGCTCGCGCTTCAGTGTCAGGTTGTGCCGCATGGCTTCTTGCATCTGGCCACTCGCATCATCCAGACGCTGCCGCGCGTTCGCCAGTTTGGCGCGCGGCGACAGATGCTGCAAAGCGCGCGCGTTCGCCGCGAGGCTCAATCGGGCGCGGTGCAACCGATCGGACAGGAGTGAAGTCAAGGCCCGCGCCGCCCCGTCGAGCATCGCGCGAACTTCGGCCTGATCGGGCGTGACGAGTTCGGCCGCCGCGCTGGGCGTGGGGGCGCGCACATCGGCCACAAAGTCCGCAATGGTGAAATCGACTTCATGGCCCACCCCGGAGATCGTCGGCACGGGCGACTGCGCGAGCGTGCGCGCCACGGCTTCGTCGTTGAAGCACCACAGGTCCTCAATGCTGCCGCCGCCGCGCGCGAGGATGATAGCGTCGAGATCGGCGCGTTGGTACAGCCGCCGCAGCGCGGCGATGATTTTGGGCGGCGCGTCGTCGCCCTGCACGGGCGCGGGCGAGAGGATCACGCGCAGCAGCGGCCAGCGCCGCCGTATGATGTTAAGCATGTCCTGCAGCGCCGCGCCGGTGGGCGAAGTGACGATGCCGACGGCGCGCACCACGCGGGGCAGCGGACGCTTCCGATCGGGCTCGAACAGCCCTTCGGCTTGCAGCTGCGCCTTGAGGCGCTCGAACTGCTGATAGAGATCGCCCACGCCCGCCGTCTGGATGGTATCGACGTAGAGCTGGTACACGCCCTGCACTTCGTACACGCCTAGCTTGCCGTGGACAACGACGGCGTCGCCGTCGCGCAGGCGTTTGACGGCGGCGGTGACAGTCGTGCGCCACATCACGCACTTCAGCGCCGCGCCGCTGTCTTTCAGCGAAAAGTACACGTGCCCGCTGACCGGTCGGCTGAGGTTGCTGATCTCGCCCTGCACCCACACATCCTGCAAGCGATAGTCCATTTCGAACATCTCGCGGATGTAGCGGGTGAGCTCGGTAACGGTGACGGCTTCGGGTTGGGCGAAGAGATCAAGTTGCATGGGCAGAAGAGAATGGTCGGTGGCTGGTGGTTAGTGAGTAGCGGCAGGCGGGCAGTGCCAGGTTGATTATAACGCGGTTTGGTGAAAGCGGTCTTAGCAATCTCCCCTTGCTCGCGTCGCGCTCGAACAAGGGGAGAACTCGTTACTCATTACTCATTACTCATCACGCTCCGCGGTTACTTGCCGCACGCCTGCACGGCCAGCCGCCCATCGCCGGTCACCACAAACGTCAGGCCGGCCGCCTCCCACAATGTGTCGTAACTCTTGTCAACCGTCACCGGCAGCGCCGCGGCGATGGCGTCATACCTGGCCTGCGCTTCGGCCGAAGCCTGCTCGGGGACCCACAGGGTCAACATCGGACGCCGGTCGTTGTCGGCTTCGCCAGGCCCCACCATTTGTACACGTACTCGATCGATTGTACCGGCCACTGCGGATCGATCGCCAGGCTGTCGCCATCGGCGATGACCAACTCCGCTTGCGCGGCGTCACGTGGATCGTACACGTTCCACAACGACGGCGCGGGGGGCGCGGCCGAAGGGAGCGGTTCGGCCAGTGGTTTGCACGCGGCCAACGCCCCAATCAGCACTGCGCCCAACGCCGCCAACTTCCACCAGACCCGGCGTGGCTTATTCATGGGAAGTCTCCTTAGGCAGGCTGCTCCGGCGATCCGGCCGGCGCACCCGACGCGCAACCCAGACTACTGCCAGCACCGGAATCGCCAGCGGCAGCGCCACCACGCCAAACCAGATCGCCAGATCGCCCAGTCCGCGCAGCACACCGCCCAGCGCATCGCCGGCCTGATTCAACGTGCGACCCGGATTCCACGCGATCGGCGTGGCCGTCGGCGTGGGGGTGGGCGTGGGCCGCTGCTGCTCGATGTTGACGAGGATCGTCGAATAGGCCGCGCGATCCTTCAGGTACTGCATGCGGCCCTTCACTTGCTCGATCTGCCCTTCAATGTCGGTGAGCTGCGTGTTCACTTGCAGTGCTTCCTCCACCTTGGTAGCCTTGTCCAGAAACTCGCGAATGCGCGCCCGCGTCGCCTCCAGGTTGGTCAGGCGCGATTGCAGATCCACGTACTCGTCACTCACATCCTGGCCCGATGACGTGTCGACCAGCACCTCAATCGCCAGCGTGCGCAGCTGGCGCTGCACGGCCTCAAACTGATCGGACGGCACGCCCATATTGATGGTGGCGTACTTGAAGCCGTCCTGCACCCACGTCTTGGCGCTGACGATGTAGCCGCCGCTGTCCACCGCCACGCCCGTCACCTGATCGATGGCGCGATCGGTGTTGGCGACCAGCAGGCTCATCTCGCCATTCTTGATGATCAGGCGGTTGGCCTGATACGGCGAAGCACTCACGGGATTCTTAATCGAGCTTGTCTGGCCGGCGGCGGGCGCGTTGGCCGACGCATCGGCTCTGGCGCTCGAATCGGCCAATGATTGAGCGGGGGGAGCGGCGGGCTGCGCCAATTGAGCCGATTGGGCCGGTGCCGCGGTCGGCGCCGCCGCCGGGGCACAAGCCGGCAGCAAGCCCGCCAAGAACAACAATGCAACCAGCGTGATGTACCACGGGTGACGTGTCATGTTCTGCCTCCTTAAGCAAACAGCTTCATCGGCCAAAAGCCGGCGTCTCGCGCTATGCCTACTATAAAAGTTCGGTTGGCGGCACACTATTTTTGCGGCAAATAGACGTTGGGCTGCAGCGAACAACCCATCGGGGTGACAGTAACGACGATAGGCAATCTCCTTATGCTATAATCGTTGCGCTTCAATCAAAGGACGTCAGCTAATATGAGTCTGTTCCGATTTCGCCGCTATCTGCTGGCCGGGCTGGGGCTGCTGGCACTGGCCGCGTCGGCCTGCGAGTCCATTGCGCCGACTCAACCACCCGTCCCTGCCAACACGCCAACCCCCGCCGCCACTCAGGCCGCCACACCACCAGATGTGCCGGCCGGCTCGGCGACTCCCACGCCACAGGCGCAGCGCGCGCCCACGCTGACGTTGTGGCTGCCGGCCAGCCTGGGCAGCGGTCCCGCTTATGAGTTATTCCTGCAGCAGCTGGCCGAGTTCAGTGTGGGCCCGGATGGTGTGCCGGTGGAAGTGCTGTTGAAAAGCGACACCGGCGCGGGCGGCCTGTTTGATCTGCTTAGAACCGCCAGTCCCATCGCGCCCGGCATTCTGCCCGACCTCATCGCGCTCAACGCGCCCGATCTGCAGACGGCGGCCCGATCGGGCCTGCTGCAACCGATCGGGGAACAGCTGCCCGCCGACATCGTCGCCGATTATTATCCGTTCGCACGCGACATCGATCTCGTCGGCGATCAACTGTACGGGTTGGTCTTTGCCGCCGACGTGCTGCACCTGGCCTACAACACGCGTCTCGTCGATACGCCGCCCGTCACCTGGACGGACGTGATGACGGCCAACCACCGTTACGTCTTTCCGCTGTTCGATGTGGAACGCTACATCAGCGATGACGTGCTGGCGCAATATCTGGCGCTGGGCGGCCGCTTCACCGACGCGGACGGGCAGCCCATGCTGGACGGCGCGGCGCTTGAAGTCCATCTCGATCTGTTGCTGGCCGCGCAGCAGCGAGGCGCTTTGCCTGACAACGTGCTGGCCCTGGATGATCCCGGCGAGGCCTGGGCGAGCTTTCTGGCTACGGGCGCGGCCTTTGCCAGCGTGCGCGCATCCGAATATTTAAGTACGGCCGAGTCGCTGCCCACGATCCAGTTTGCGCCGCTGCCCCGCCTGGAGCGGCCCACTCCGCCCATCGGGCGCGGTTGGTCGCTGGCGCTGGTGACGCGCGATCAGCGCCGGCAGACAGCGGCACTGCGCCTGCTGCAATGGATCGTCACGCCGGCCAACAACGGCGCGTGGACGCAGGCCGCGCAGATGTTGCCGGGGCGCGCCGCGTCGCTGGCCGTCTGGGATCAAACTCAGCCTTATACGGGTTTTCTCGAAGAACAGCTCCACACGGCCGTCGCCCGGCCAGCCGTCACCGTGCTCAAAGCCGTCGGCCCGGCCTACGCCAAGGCCATCCAGGATGTGCTAACCGGCCGGGCCACGCCCGAGCAGGCCGCGCAAACGGCGGTTGCTGCGTTGACCAGAACAACACCATGACCACACCCCTTGATCTGCGAGCGGCGCTGGCCCGCCTGCAGCGCGCCGCGCTGCGCGCCGCCGATCCGGCCGAGGCCGTGTACAAAGCCGTATCGCGCGTGGGCGATCAATTGCTCGTCGGCGATCGCGCCTATTTTTTGCGCGATTTCGCCGGCGTCCACGTGGTCGGCGCCGGCAAGGCGGCCGCGCCCATGGCCGAAGCGGTGTGCGAAGTGCTGCGTGACGATCTGACCGGCGGCCTCATCATCACCAAGTACGGGCATATCGACAGGACCCTGCCTGATCGCATTCAAGTGCGTGAGGCCGGTCATCCCGTGCCCGATGAGTCTTCCACGGCCTCAACGGCCCGGCTCGCCGCCCTGCTCCAATCGGCCGACGCACATGATCTCGTCATCGTCGTCATCAGCGGCGGCGGCTCCGCACTGATGACGCTGCCGGCGGCCGGCCTCTCGCTGGCCGATCTGCAGGCAACCACGCAAGCGCTGCTGCGCGCCGGGGCCACCATCCACCAGATCAACGCGGTTCGCAAGCACCTGGACGCGATCAAAGGCGGCGGCTTGGTGCGGCTGGTCAACGGCGCGACGATTGTCACGCTGATCCTCAGCGACGTGATCGGCGACGATCTATCCGTCATCGCCAGCGGCCCCACCGTGCCCGATCCTTCGACGTTTGAGGATGCCTGGCGCGTGATCGCGCAGTTCAATCTGATCGATCACATTCCGGCGGCGGTGCGCGACCATTTGCAGCGCGGCATGCGCGGCGAGATCGCCGACACGCCGAAGCCCGGCGATCCGATGTTTGCGCGGGTGCAGACCGTCATCATCGGCAGTAATGCGCAGGCCGCGCAGGCCGCCGAGGCCGAGGCGCAGCGGCTGGGCTTCAACACGCTGCTGTTGTCCACGCGGGTGCAGGGCGAAGCCCGTGAAGTGGCTCGCGTGGCGGCCGCCATCGCACAGGAGATTCAGCGCGCCGATCGCCCCGTTCGCAAGCCCGGTTGCGTGATCATGGGCGGCGAGACGACGGTCACGGTGACAGGGCGCGGGCTGGGCGGGCGCAATCAGGAGCTGGCACTGGCCGCGGCCGGCGCCATCGACGGCCTGCCACACACGCTCATCGCGTCGTTCGGCACCGACGGCACCGATGGCCCCACCGACGCGGCCGGCGCCATGGCGACCGGCGAAACCGTGGGGCGCGGTAGAGCAATCGGGTTGGAGGCGGCCGCGTATCTGGCGAACAATGATTCATATACGTACTTCAAAGCGCTCGGCGATTTGATCGTCACCGGCCCCACCGGCACCAACGTCAACGATGTGATGGTGGTGCTGGTGGGCTCATCGAACGAGTCATGAGTAACGGTATGCGCGCCCGTTACGCATGACTCCTTACTTGTTACGGAGGTCTCATGGCAATTCACTTTGGCACCGACGGCTGGCGGGCCGTCATCAGCGAGGATTTCACTTTTGACAACGTGCGCAAGGTGTCACAGGCCATTGCGGATTTGACGTTGGAAACAGCCGGCGCAGATGCGGCGATGGTGGTGGGGTTCGATACGCGTTTCCTCAGCGATCGTTACGCGGTGGAAGTGGCGCGCGTGCTGGCCGGCAACAATCTGCACGTGGCGCTGGCCGCGGCCGATGCGCCCACGCCGGCCGTGTCGTTTGCGGTGGCCGATCAGCACGCGGCCGGCGGCGTGATGATCACGGCCAGCCATAATCCGCCGCGATACAACGGCATCAAGTTGAAGGCCGCCAATGGCGGCAGCGCCCTGCCCGAGCAGACCCGACGGGTGGAGGTGCTGCTCGATCGCGGCAGCCCGTTCTCGCTGAACATTGCCGATCTGGAGACGGCGCTGGCCGCGGGCCGGATCGTGCGCTTCGATCCGGCGCCGGCTTATGAGGCGCACTTAGAGCGCATCCTGCACCGAGCGATCATCGCGGCGAAACCGGGCCGCGTGATCGTCGATCCGATGTACGGCGCGGGCCGCGATTACATCACCGACTTCCTGCGCGGCACGGGCTGGCAGGCGGTGCAGATTCGCGGCGAGATGAACCCCGGCTTCGGCGGCATCCACCCGGAGCCGATCCTGCCACATCTCAATGCGCTGGTGGAGGCTGTGCAGGCCTCGCCGGGCGCGTTTGGCCTGGCCACGGACGGCGACGCCGATCGCACGGGCGCGGTGGACGAGGACGGCTGCTTCGTCAGCCCGCACGTCATCTTCGCGCTGGCGCTGCGTTATCTGGTGGAAGTGCAGGGGCAGCGCGGCAGCGTGGTGAAGACGGTTTCGACGACGCGCATGATTGATCGGATCTGCCGGGCGCACGATCTGCCGCTGCACGAGACGCCCGTCGGCTTCAATCACATCGCCGATCTGATGACGAAGAACGATGTGTTGATCGGCGGTGAAGAGAGCGGCGGCATCAGCATTCGCGGCCACATCCCGGAGGGCGACGGCGTGCTGATGGGCCTGCTGCTGCTGGAAATCGTGGCGCATCACGGCGCGCCGCTCAAAGAGCTCATCGCCGATCTGCAGCAGAAGTACGGGCCGCATCATTATGCGCGCCGCGATTTGCCGCTGGCGCGGCCGGTGGCCAAGAAGGACATGGTGGCCAGACTGACCGACGGTGCGCCCGCTTCAATTGACGGAGCGCAGGTGGTTGAGGTGAAGTCGCTGGACGGGGTGAAGTATCTGCTGTCCGATGATTCGTGGCTGCTCATCCGGCCCAGCGGCACTGAGCCGGTGCTGCGCGTGTATGCCGAATCGCCGGATGCGCAGATGGTGGAGGCGCTGTTGGCCTTCGGACAGACGGTGGCGGCCGGGGCTTAGAACGATCCTCACAACACACAATAAAAAGAGAGTGGCTGATCACGGCCACTCTCTTTTACTCATTACTCATTACTCGTCACTCATCACTCTTCACAACGCCTTCTCATAGATCCGGTAGGTCTTGTAAATTTCGCTGCCCAGACTCACCAGCGCGTTGCGCATGGGGGCGTTGCTCTCCAGAATCCACGAGAATTCGCCCACGTAGTAGCCTTTCTTCATGGCCGCTTCGGCGGTTTTGGCGTACAGCACACCGTCGATGCCGCTGAGGCGATACTCAGGGATGACGCCCAACGCGATGACGCGAATATACTTGATCGTCTTGCGCAGCTTGTAGTTGGCAAAGAACTTGAGCAGCGTCCACCATTCCGGCGTGCCGGGGCGCGGATAGGCGCGGCGCAGCGGCTCGTTCACATCGGGCAGGGTCAGGCCAAAGCCCACGGGCTTGCCCTTGGCCTCGACAATGAAGATCAGGCTGGGGTCCAGCACCTGCTTCAGTCCGGCCGCCAGGTGATCGAACTCGGCGTCCGTCATCGGCACAAAACCCCAGTTGCGTTCCCAGGCAGAGTTGTACAGACCCTTGAGCTTGTCCACTTCTTCGCTGAAGCGGCTCATGTCCACGTTGCGAATGACCACCTCGCCGCGCTGCATGATCTTCTCCGTGATGCGCCGAAGTTTCGGCGGAAAAGCGTCCAGGCTGGGAATGGCGGTCACGTCTTTGCGATAGGCGTACAGGTCCATGGCCTTGGTGAAGCCGGCCTGCTCGATCAGGCGCTGATAGTACGGCGGGTTGTAGGTCATCATCAGGCGCGGCGCGTCGTCAAAGGCATCGATCAGCAGGCCGCACTCTTCGTTGGTGGAGTAGTTGAACGGGCCGCGCAGCGCGGTGAGGCCGCGCGCCCGGCACCAATCCGCCGCCCGATTGAGCAGCGCGTCCGCCACGGCTTGATCATCAACGGCTTCAAAGCCGCCAAACATGCCGATTTTTTCGTGGTGAAATTCGTTGTGACGGAAGTTTTCCAGGGCGTAGATGGTGCCCACCGTCCGCCCGCCGCGTTTGGCCAGGAACATCGCCACCTCGGCGTGCTGGTGAAAGGGATGCCTGGTCTTGTCGTAAAATTCGCGCCGTTCGTTGATGAGCGGCGGCACCCAGTACGGGTTGCCCCGGTACGGCTCCCACTGAAAGAAGATGAACTCATCACGCTGCTGCGGCGTGGTACATTCGACGATCTCGATGCCCGAGGACATGCGCGCCTCCCGGCTGAAAGTTGGCGCGTATTATACTCCCAAGATTGACGAAGTGACAAAATTTTGTGGACACGCGCTTAGCGTGCAATCAGCGGCGCGTAGGCATGATACGGCAGGTTGAGGACAGCGACTTGCAGCGGGACCACGCGCGGGTTGTTGGCCGCGCCCGGCGCGGACCAGTTGATGGTCAGCGTGCCGGTGACCGTGCCCGGCGGCCGCGACAGGCCCGGCAGGCGCAGTTCCACAAACGATTCGGCCGTGGGGGCCAGCGAACCGATCGGGTTGAGGAGTTGCGGCACGACGCTCGCACTGGCATCCACCGTCGCCGTGTAAGCCACCGGCCCCCAGCCCCAGTTCGCCACGTCGACGCGGGCCGTCAATGTGATCGGCTGCCGATCGGCATCGACCACCCATTGCACGGCCGAGGTGGTGGTCCGCAGCCGTCCGGCAATGGAGGCGTAATTCTTGGGCATGGCGGTCAGGGCGGTTTCGGCCGGCCGATCCTGCACGCTGTAAAAGCGCATCTGCTCGCACGTTGGATAAGGGCCGGTACTAAAGTCGAAGTTGAACACAAACATCGCGCCCATCCACGGCCAGTGCGCATCGGCGTACTGGAACGCGCCGGCCAGATTGCCGGCCTGCTTGTCGTCGGTGACGATCTGCCAGGCGCGGCCAAACCACGACGGATCGGTCAGGCAGTGATCGGGCGGGCGGGTGATCCAGCCAAACTCCGTGGCCCACACTTTTTTGCCGCCCGCGCCGTGCGCCTGCATGACCTCGTAAATCTTCTCCGCGCCGCGAAAGCAAAAGCCCTGCACGCAGTTCCGGGCGGGGTCGGCCGAGGCCACATCGGGCGCGGCATCATAATCGGCGCTGTAGCCGTACGGATGATAGCCCACCGCGTCGAGGCACGCGCCGCCGCCCAGATCCAGCAGCTGTGCCACAAATTCCCGCTCGTCGATCTGGTGCTGATTGGTCAACCGGCCCACCGGTGCCAGTCCGGCGGACACCACAATGGCCTCCGGGCGACGGCTTTTGATGCGGGCGTAGGCGGCGCATAGGCGGTTTTTGTACGCGGCCACATCAGGCGTGGCCCCCCAGCCATAGTCGGCATCGATGTTGGGCTCGTTGCCGATCTCCCACGCGGCCACCACCAAACTGTGCGCATCCAGAAAGTTGAGCTTGTCGTCGATGTCGGCCAGCAGGCCGGCCACCGACACATCGTGCCTGACCTCAATGCGCAGCAGCACGGTCTGCGGCAAATTGTCGGGCAGCACGTCGAAGATCTTGATCCAGTTGAAGCCCGTGGCCGTGAGACGCGGGTTGCCGGGATTGACGGCGTTGAAGCCGTAGCCCAGATGCGGCACAGCCGATCTGGCCGTCCACACCCCGATGAGACACAGCAGCCCCACGGCCAACACGCCGGCTGCCGCTAATCGTCTGACAAAGTGACGTCCGTTCATACCTCAATTGTCAATCGCAGGCTGGCCCGCTCCAATAGCAAAATAGTCCCGACAACAAAACGCCCCCGCATTTGAGGCGGGGGCGTCAATGTTTGAACACCTTACCAGGGATGGGCCGGACCGCCCGAACACGGAATCCACAGGCTGGTGCCCGCGTAGATCAAGTTGGGGTTATACAGCCCGTTAGCGGCGGCGATGGCCCACGAGCTGACGCCCGTCCGCCAGGCGATTGAAGCCAGCGTGTCACCAAAATACACCGGCGCCCAGTAGCCGCAGCCGGGATAGGGATTTGGCTTAGGATGCGGGTACGGCGGATAGCCGCCCGGAATCCACAGGCTGGAGCCGGCATAAATCGTGTACGGCGGATACAGCCCATTGGCCTGGGCAATGGCCCAGGGGCTGGTGCCGGTGGCACGGCCGATTGAGTATAGCGTATCGCCAAACTTCACCGGATACCAGTAGCCGCCCCACTGCTGCGCAGGCGCGGCAAAGGCCACGGAGCTGACCAACAGCGACAGAATCAACACCAGAGGCAGAATGTACTTCAAGCGACGCATTTTTCCTCCTTAAATAATGATCGGGTTAACGGATCGAGCCGGGCAAATCAGGCGGATCGTCCTGGGCAGAGAACTATGGGGCATCATCTCATACACATGCCTCCCCTCCATATGAACATCATCGTACCGGGCAGCTTCGGCCTGATCCGCCTGACAGGCATCATCATTATACGATTAAACACAGCTGGCGCAATAACCCGCGCGACTGATTTTCAGCAGAAATGGTTAGAAAACGGTTGCAACGCTCAGCGGATACCCGTATCGAACTCAATGGTCACATCGACATAGCCGCCCGCTGGCACGGTAAACGGCTGCGCCGCGGCCGCCGGTAAGCGGGCCGTTCCGCCCAGCAGGGGTTCGAGAATGTAGTCGCCCGGCGGCAGATCGAGCGTGCCGTGACCCTGAGCGTCAGTCGTCAGGCGGCCGGCCTCTCGCCCCGATCGATCCGTCACCACAAATTCGCCCTCATACGGCTGCGTGCACACCTGGCCGGGACGCACCGGCCCGGGACAGGTTGGGCCGAGGACGGCCGTCACGCGCACGCCCGACGGCCGGGCCGGCGTCTGGCCCGGGGTCTGCGTCGGCGTATTGACGGACGATGATTGGGTCGGCGTTGCAGACACAGCAGGTATGGTTGGCGTGACCAGCGGCTCCGGCTGGGCGGCAGGCGCGCAAGCCGCCAGCCCAAGTAGTGCCGCCAAGATCAAATAGCTCGATCGCTTCAAGTGTTGCATGTCTCCTCCACCTCACAAACCAAACGCAAAAGCCCCTGTCTTTAGACGACAGGGGCCGGTCAAAAGTTGCAATCGATCGGTGATCAGCCAAGAGCCGCGTCGCGCATCAGCCGCCGAACGGCCTCCGCTGACTCCAGCGCCAGCGCCTTGCCCGCCAGGGCGCGCGCCTCATTCATCGTCAGCTGCCGGATGATCTGTTTGGCGCCGGGAATGGCGCCCGCGGCCATGCTCAACTCTTTCACGCCCAGGCCGACCAGAATGGGCACGGCCTGTGGATCGCCGGCCAATTCGCCGCACACGCCCACCCATTTGCCCGCGGCTTCGGCACTCTGCACCGTTTGCCTGATCTGCACCAGTACGGCGGGGTGCAGCGCGTCTTGCAAATGCGCCACGGCCGCATTGCCGCGCTCGGCCGCCAGCGTGTACTGCGTCAGATCATTCGTGCCGATGCTGAAGAAATCGACTTCCGGCGCGAGGACGTGCGCCAGCAGCGCCGACGACGGAATCTCGACCATGATGCCCACATCCACCCGATCGGCGATCGGCGTCCCGGCGGCCCGCAGCGCCGCCGCCGCCTCAGCCAACAGCGCGCGGGCGCGGCGCACTTCGCTGACATCCGCGATCATGGGGAACATGATCTTGAGATTGTGGCCGGGCGAGGCTCGCAAGATCGCGCGCAGCTGCGTGGAAAAAATGTCGGGGCGGTTGAGGCACAATCGGATGGCACGCTGGCCCAAAAACGGATTGTCTTCGCGTCCCAGATCGAGATAGGCCAGCGGCTTATCGCCGCCCACATCCAGCGTGCGCACGATGACGGGCCGCGTGCCCATCACCTCGGCGATGGACAGGTATGCGTCATACTGCTCGTCCTCGGTGGGCGCGGTGGTTCGATCGAGAAACAGGAATTCCGTGCGCAGCAGCCCCACACCCTCGGCGCCATTATCGAGGGCGGCGCGCGCATCGTCGGGACTGCCGATGTTGGCCACCACTTCGATCGCCACGCCATCTTGCGTGACGGCAGGCGCGGCGCTGGCCCGGCGCGCCTGATCGCGCGCCTCGCGCCATCGGATGGAGCGCGCCGAATAATCGGCGGTGAGTTTCTTGTTGGGCGAAACCCAAGCCAGCCCGGCCTGCCCGTCGATGATCATGGGCGTGCCGGCGGCCACTTGCATGATGGCTTGACCCAGCCCCACCACGGCGGGGATGCCCAGTGTGCGCGCCAGGATGGCGCTGTGCGACGTAGGCCCGCCGCGTTCGGTGGCAATGCCCAGAACCTTGGTCCGATCGAGCCGGGCCGTGTCCGATGGCGCCAGATCGATGGCGACCAGGATGCCGGCCTGCTCCATAACGGCCTGCACCGGCTGGCCGGTGAGCTGCGCCAGCACCTGCCGCCCGATGTCGCGCACATCGGCGGCGCGGGCGCGCATATAGTCGTCTTCGATCGCTTCGAACGTGCGGGCCGAAGCGTCGATGGTGGCCTGCCACGCCCATTCCACATTGACGCGCTCGTTCTCGACGACCTGCCGCACGTTCTCAAGCAGCTCGGGGTCGTCCAGGAACATCAGATGTGCGTCAAAGATGGCGGCATCGTAGGCGTTGCTGCGCGCCACCTGATCGCGGAGTTGACGCGTGGCGTCGCGTACCGCTTCCAGCGCCGGAGCCAGCCGCGCCAGGTCTGCAGCCGGATCATCAATGGCGCGTCGCTCCACTACGATCTCGGCAAAATGCAGCGGCACGGCCGGCCCGATGGCGTAGCCGGGCGAGGCCGGCACACCCGTCAGCGCGCCGGCCGCCGAAACGGTCGGGCGAGCGGGTGTCACCTTCGGCGCGGCTTCCTCGTCGGCTTCACCAAACTTATCGGCGGCGAGTTTTTGCAGCGCGGCCAGCGCCTCGGCAGCATCCGGGCCGGCGGCATAGACCTTGATCACTTCGTTCTGCCGCACGCCCAATGACGCCACGGCGTTGATGCTCTTGGCGTTGATACGACGATCTTCGTTTGAGGCACGCGCCACCTGCACATCCGACTTGAAGCGGGCGGCCGTCTGTACAAACAACGCGGCGGGGCGCGCGTGCAGCCCCAGCCGGTTTTCGATTTTCAGGGTAATGTCCTGCGCGCCGGCCAGCGCCGTGACAGGTGACGCACTCATGTCGGGCTGGGCATAATGGCTCAAGCCCTCGGCTTTGGAAGCCAGCGCGCCCAGCGCTTCGGCGGCGACTTGATCGAGGTTGCCGCCCAGGCTGGCTTGCACGGCGGCCGCGATCGCGCCTTCGATCATCGGGGCTGCGCACAACCGCACATTGGCGCGCTGGTCTTCGGGCAGGAAATCCAGCGCCATTTCGGCGCTCAAGACCGCGCTGCCCAGATCCATGAGGACCAGCACACCGTCGTCGCTGTAGGCGGCCTCGATGGCGCGGCGGATTTTTTCGGCGTTGGTGCCCAGCGGATGCATGGGATCGCCGGTGCCGGCGGCGGTGGCGATGACGACGCGGGATTGCTGCGTCATGGCGCGCGCCAGTTCAGCAACGCCGGCTACCAAAGAAGGGCTGTGTGAAACCAGTACAAGATTGACCATGGCAGTTCAGGCGGCTGCGCTATTCAGGCGGAACAGTTCGGGCAATTGAGCACTTCGGCCACATCGATCAGCATATCGTCCGTCAACCGGGCCGGATCGCCGACCGTGAATCCCACCGCGCCGCACTGGCAGGCATACCAGCCCATGCGGGCGGGGTCATAGGGCGTGCCCGATCGGAGATCGATCTCTTCGACGCCCATTTTCCAGCGCGCGTTGGTGATCAACCGACGACAGCCGGCGGCTTTAAGGCGCCTGACGTATTCGGCAAAGTGTTCGCGCGTACAGTGGCGCATGAGCAATACAGCCACCGAGGTGTCGTGCGGCAGCGGCCACTTCAAGGCGTCGATGCACACCGGTGTCAGATTGTCGTGCGCGTCAATCAGGTCGCCGGCCCGGCTCATCACCGCGGCGTTGCGTTCGACGGCATACACCCAGTCGGCAATGCCGGCCAGCCGCTCGGCCAGCCGCAGGTCGCCGGCGCCGATATCCACCACCACATCTCGGGCGGTCACCCGCTCAATCACATATCGATACGTTTCTTCGTCGTACGGCGCCCAGATGGCTTCCCAGTCGATCAAATTCGGCCCCCGCCTGTGTTGAAAGTTCAGCTGGCCGCCGCCAGCAGCGCCTGGCCTTGAGCGATGATGGTGGCGCTGAGCCAGATGCCATACGCCACAGTGACCACACCGATAATGGTCAGCGCCACGTCGAGACGGCGTTCCGTGATGGGTTTCAGTCCCAGATCGAGCAGCACGGCCCGCACTCCCAGCAGCGCATGCCACGTGACCACGATCAAGAACACGATCTCAATCAGGAAAATAAACGGATTCGACAGCCAGTTTACCACAGCTGCGTAATCGCGCAGGCCGCCCTTGACCATGAAGTGCTGGGCAATCATGTGCAGGCCCAGCAGCACCAGCAGCAGCAGGCCGGTCATGGCCTGCAGAATCCACGACCAGCTGCCGGCCCGTTCACGCGTGAGTTGTTTTTGAATCATGCTCCGCTCCTCACTTGGTTTCGGCAAAGATCGCCAGCGCGCTCAGCGCCGACAGCGCCACCGTGACGACCAGGAACACCCCCAACATGACCTTGTGCCGCGGGATGCCGATGCCCAGCCCGATCAGCGTCAGGCGCAGGCCGTTGAGGCCGTGCGCAAGCATGCCGACGATCAGAATCACATCCAGAATCAGAATGGCAGGCGACTTGGCCAGCGCCACAAAACCATCCCAGGCCGCCGGCCCCTGGGCCAGCTGGCTGAGAATGGCCAGATGCAGAAACAGATACAGCACCAGACCTGCCGCCGACAGGCGCATCACCACGTACGCCCACAGACCGATGCGCCGCCCGCGCACATCAAACCACTGGCCGGGATTGCGCTCGGCCGGTCTAGGTTTCACCTCGGTACTCATATACGCCTCCAATACCACGCCGGTCAACGGCGGGCCGCGCCCGCATCCGGCCGGTTATTCCAGACCAATCAGCTTCTTGAATTTGTGCACAAACACTTTGCGCTTGAGCCGCATAATGGCCGCGCCCGGATCGACTTCATACGGACAGGCCTCGGTGCATTCAAACGACGAATGGCAGCGCCACAGGCCGTGCTCGTCGTCGATGAGCTGATAGATGCGGTCGGTGTCTGCGCCGCGCGGCTCTTGCAGCAGTCGTTCGGCTGCCGCCAGCGTCATCGGGCCGAGAAAGTGCGGATCGGTGGTCATCACCGGGCAGGCCGACAGGCACAGACCGCATTCAAGGCAGTTCTCGAACCGTCCAAAACGCTCGAGACCATCGGGCAGGATCGTTTTGCCATCCGGTCGGATGGTCTCGGCCTGGCGGATGATGGGCATGCCGATCAACTGCATGCGCTGATAGATGGGCGAGGCGTCCACGGCCAGATCGGTGATGACGGGGAAGTTGCGCATCGGATCGATCTTGAGGGTGGCGCCGTCGCCGTAATCGGTGACGGGGGTAACGCACGGCAGCTTTTCCACGTCGTTGACGCGCAGACCGCACGACCCGCACGAGGCGTGATGGCAGGCGTGGCGAAACATGAGCGTGCGATCGTGATCGTCCCAGGCGCGCTCGATTGCGTCAAGCACGTTGGCCTCGTCGGGCACTTCGACCTGAAAGGTGTCGTAGTGCGGCTGGCTGCCGGCTTTGTAGCGGTAAATCTTGAGGTTGAGTTTCATGGGAATACTCCGTAAAACGCACCACGCAAAACGCAAATCTCCGTTTTACGTTCCACGTCTTACGCCTTAGTTGTTGTAGTAATTCCGGTACGACTCCAGGACCACTTCGCGCGTGCGGCATTCGGCCTTGACGCCGAGCTTGGCGCACACGATGTCGCTGATCTTTTCGGCCATGCCGCGTGCGGTGGTGGTCTTGCCGCCGGAGATGGTGACGAAGTTTTCCACGCCGTCGTGCGCGTGATCGAAGCCGGCAAACGTGCGGCTGACCTCACGTTCGTCGGCGTTCTTCTTGCCGATCAGCGGGCGCGCCACCGCCATGACGCCGCGGATGGAGTTCTGGCGCAGGGCCGGGATCATCTTCTCGCCGAAGGCCACCATCTTTTCCACGTGTTCCTGCGGAATGTGAATCGCGTCCATGTCGTCCACCTTCCACGAGGTGGTGCCGATGATGGAGGTCAGGCGCTGTGGCACGACGATGTCGCCGTCGTGCGGCTTGTTGAGGCGATTAACCACCATCTGATTGAGCCGCTTGTTGATGGACACCATCACGCCCGCGGTGGGGATGACGGGCACGTCCACGCCGGCCATGGCGGCGATCTTGCCCGCCCATGGGCCGGTGGCGTTGACAATCAGGTCAGCGCCGATTTCGCGCTCCTGGCCGGTGCGGTGATCTTTGACGCGCACGCCGTCGACGGCATTGCCGTTCATCCGCAGCGCGGTCACTTCATGGTAGGGCAGCACGATGGCGCCGTTCTTTTTGGCCGTAGCCAGGAAGGACAGGCAGAACCGATAGGGATCGAAGACGCCATCGGGCACCTGTACCGCCGCCAGAATCTTCGGGTTAAGGTAAGGTTCAATCTCCAGGGCGCGTTTGACTGGAATTTCACGCGCAGGAATGCCGCTCTGCGCGCAGCCTTCCAGAAAGGTGTCTTTGAATTCCAGGTCGGCTTCATCGACGGCCACGAACAAGCCGTCGTTAAGCTCCAACCCATCCAGCATGATGCGGCGCAGTGTCAGGTTTTCATCAATGCATTCGACGGCGCCTTCGTGATCGGTGACGGCGTAGCGTCCACCGCTGTGCAGCAGGCAGTGATTGCGGCCGGTGGTGCCGGAGGCAATCTCGCCGCGCTCGATCACCGTCACGTCGAAGCCGCGCAGGGCCAGATCGTGGGCGGTGGCCGAGCCGGTGGAGCCGGCGCCAATCACGATGATATGAAATTTCTTTGACATCACAGGGCTCCTTCGGTTAACTTCTAAGACCGATCCGATAGTTCATTGCGTCACAATGCGGAACAACAACCGCCGGCTTCAGCTTGGCTTCTCAGCGGCTGAAGCCGGCGGCCAGCCATCAGGTGAACGAGGTGTTCGCCCTGATCGAAAAACTACTCAACCCAGTCGAACGTGCGGGTGACGGCCTTCTTCCAGCCTTTGTACAGCGTCTCGCGCGTGGCGGCATCCATCTTGGGATCCCACTGATGGTCCTTGCCCCAGTTCTCGCGCAGATCCTCGACAGCCTTCCAGAAGCCCACGGCCAGGCCGGCGGCATAGGCCGCACCCAGCGCGGTCGTCTCAGACACGGTCGGGCGAATGACGGGCACGCCCAGGATGTCGGCCTGGAATTGCATCAGCGTGTCGTTGAAGACCATGCCGCCGTCCACCTTGAGGGCGGTCAGGG
>CAZKBQ010000077.1:0-22385 GCA_964550855.1 uncultured Anaerolineae bacterium | reverse complement strand
GGCCGCGCCGCCGGCCTCTTCGGTCGCAGACATTCCGTACCCGGAGATCAAGCGTGTCAGCCCCGGCGATGCGCGCGCGGCACTGGAACTCAAGCAGGCCGTCATCGTCGACGTGCGCGACGCCGACTCGTACGCTTCAAAGCACATCGCGGGCGCCATCAACATTCCGCTGAGCGAATTGGAAGCGCGCCTCAAAGAGCTCGACCCCAACCAATGGATCATCACCTACTGTACCTGACCGGCTGAAGAAAGCAGCGCCCGTGCGGCGCGCCTCCTGCTGGACAACGGCTTCCGTCAGGTCAACCCGATTCTGGGCGGTTTTGCGGCGTGGGTCAACGCCGGTTACCCGGTCGAATAGTCTGATCATGACTTCACCTTCTCCACAGACCGATCTGCTCGTAGGCGTGGTGGGGCTGGGCAACCTGGGCACAGCCGTGGCCAATCTGGCCGCGTCGAACGGCCAAGCGGTGCTTGGCTGGGAATACAACGCCGAAGTCGTCGCCGAGATCAATCGGGCGCACACCAACACGCGCTATCTGCCCGGCGTTCCGCTCCATGTTAATCTGACGGCCACTTCCGATCTGGCCGCGATGTGCCGATCGGCTGGTGTGATCTTCATCGCGCTGCCGTCGGTGTTCATCGAACGCACGTTGCGGCCGGTGGCTGCCGACCTCGCCGCCGACCGCGTCATCCTGGTGAACATGGCCAAAGGCATCGATGGTCGCACCGGGCTGACTTCGTTTCAGACGTTGTCGCAGCTGTTCACCGGGCATCGCCGCGTGATGCTGTCGGGGCCGTCCATCGCCAACGAGTTTGCGCGGCAGCAGCCCACGGTGGTGGTCATCGCGGGCCAGCATCAGCCCGACCTGATGACGGTGGCGCAGGTGTTGGACAACGATCACTTCCGCGTGCGCTTTTCGGACGACGCGATCGGCGTGGAGCTGGGCGGCGTGCTGAAGAATATCTACGCCATCGGCCTGGGCCTGTTCGACGGGCAGAATATCACCAGCGTCAACTTCCGCGCGGTGTACCTGACGCTGGCGATGGAGGAAATCACGCGCATCGGGGTGGCGCTGGGCGCGAAGATCGAGACGTTCTTGTACCTGTCCGGCATCGGCGATCTGCTGGCCACGTCGTTGAGCGAGCACAGCCACAACCGGCGGCTGGGCGAGCTGCTGGCCGCGCACTTGCCGCTGACCGAGATCAAGCAGCAGCTGGGCGTGCTGCCCGAAGGTTACAACACGCTCAAGTCCATGCTCTACATCGCCGAGAAGATGCACGTGGCCATGCCGCTGGCCAAGGGCCTGTGGGACGTGATCCACGCGCGGCGCAGCGCCGAAAGTTTCATCAGCGCTTTCATACGCGATTTTGTGGAATGAGCCATGCTGCCGTTTCTGGTGCCGTTTATCAGCCTGTTCCGCTCGGTGCGCGCGCTCACCCGAGTGCCGGAATTCCGCGCCTTGCTGGTGATGGTCGGCGCGCTGCTGCTGGCCGGCATGGTGTTCTATCACCAGGTCGAAGGCTGGTCGTGGCTGGATTCGCTGTATTTCTCGTTGATCACGCTGGCGACGGTGGGCTACGGCGATTTTGCGCCTCATACCCCGGCGGGCAAAGTCTTCACCATGATCTATATCATCGTGGGCATCAGCCTGCTGGCCGCTTTTGTGCGCCTGCTGGGCGACGACATGCTGAAGCGCCGCCTGCGGCGCAGCCAACCGCGGACGGCTGAGTCCGTGGCCGACGACCTCGACTCGCCGCCGCCATCTGCGGATTGAGCGGCTGCCCCGTCCGCGCCCGGTTAATCGCCGGATTGAAAACTGTCCGCCGCCTGAGTTATACTTGGGTCAGCTATGTCCGCCCCGCCGCTCGTCGCCACCAAGCTGTTCAGCCCGCGCCCGCGCGCGGATCGCGTGACGCGCCCCCGCCTGCTGACCCGCTTGATCGACACGCCCGATCGACCACTGACACTGATCGCCGCGCCGGCCGGCTTCGGCAAGACCACTCTGGCCGCCGACTGGCTGGCCGGCCTGCCGGCGGTTCGCGTGGGCTGGCTGTCGCTGGACGAGCGCGACAACGATCCCGCCCGCTTTATGACGTACCTGATCGCCGCGCTGCGCACTGCGCTCGACGGCGATCAGACGCTGGGCGCTTTGACCGAGCGGCTGCTGACGATCAAGCCCCTGCCGGACGTCGAAGTTTTGATCGGGCCGCTGGTCAATGACCTGACCGCACAGGCCGCGCCGTTGATCCTGGTGCTGGACGATTATCATCTGATCACCGATCTCAATGTGCATCGCCTGCTGACACAGCTCATCGATCTGCAGCCGCCGCAGCTGCGACTGGTCATCCTGACCCGCGCCGATCCGCCGCTGCCGCTGGCGCGGCTGCGCGCGCGCGGCCAGCTGACCGAGATCCGCAGCGCCGATCTGCGCTTTACGCCCGATGAGGCCGCCGAGTTCTTCAACCACGCCATGCGGCTGAATCTGCCGCCGACCGCTGTGAACGCCCTGGCCGAGCGCACCGAAGGTTGGGCGGCCGGACTGCAGCTGGCGGCGCTGTCGCTGCTGGACGAGGCCGATCCGCAGTCGTTCATCCGGGCCTTCGCCGGCGATGATCGGCTCATCGCCGACTACCTGGCCGACGAAGTGCTGGCGCGCCTGCCGGCCGATGTCCAAGTATTTCTACTGAGGACGTCCATCCTGGGCCGCTTCACGGCGGAGTTGTGCGACGCCGTGCTGGACAGCCGGTCGGCGGCCGCGCTGATCGACCAGATCGAGCGCGCCAATTTGTTTGTCAGCGCGCTGGACAGCCGGCGGCAGTGGTATCGCTATCATCACCTGTTTGCCGGGCTGCTGCGCCACCGCCTGCAGCGCGAGCAGCCCGCCGAAGTGGCCGAGCTGCACCGCCGCGCCGCGCGCTGGTTTGAAGCGCACCAGCTGATCGAGGAAGCGATCGATCACGCGCTGGCCGCGCCCGATTACGCGCTGGCCGGCGACCTGCTCGATCGCGCCGGGGAACAGCTGCGCCTGCAATCCACCATCCCGTTAACGACGCTGCTGGGCTGGCTGCAGGCACTGCCGCCCGAGGTGCGACAGCAGCGCCCCAACCTGCACTTTTTCATCGCGCGCAATCTGCTCATCCTGGGCCGGTTGGAAGAAGGCCGCCGCGTGTTGGACGAAGTGGCCGCTTCGCTGCGCAGCCGCCCCGCCGACGATGTCTTGACGCAGCGGGTGGCCGGGCTGGTGGAACTCGATCGAGCGTATCTGGCGCTGCTGCACGGCGACACTCAGCAAGTCATCGATCATGCGCAGCGCGCATTGGCCGTGATGCCCGAAGCGCCCTCGTTCGATCGAGCCAACGTCTTCGTCCGGTTGGGCGTGGCCTACGGCACAGCCGGCCAGCTGGACGCTTCGCTGGCGGCGTACGAGCAGGCGCTGGCAGTGGGCCTGGCATCGAACACGCCGGCCGCCGCCCTGATGCCGGTGCCCAACTTGATTGCCCTGCACGTGGTCATGGGTCATCTGCGCCGCGCGGAAGAAACCGCCTTGCGCGGCGTGCAGTTGGGCGAGAGCCAGCCGGCGCTGGCCGGCACGCTGGGGCTGATCTTCTGCCGCCTCAGCGAGGTGCGCTACGAGCAAAATGATCTGGCGCAAGCCCAGGGCGATCTGGAGCGCGGGCTGGAACTGTTCAGCCGGCGCGGCGAAGTAGACAACTACGGGCTGTGGCATTCGTGGTTGGCGCTGATCCGCGATCTGCGCGGCGATCGATCGGGCGCGCAGGCCGCGCAGCAAGCGGCCGCCAATCTGGCGAGGATCTTCCCCGCCGGCGGCCGATTCCATGAGTACGCGCTGGCCTACCAGGCCCTCTTCGATTGGCGCTGGGATCGGCGCGACTCGGCGCTGCGCTGGGCGCAAGCCACGCTGGCCGGCTGGCAGCAGCCCGAGGACCTCATCGACTGGCCGCTGTGCGACATTCTGGTGGAGTCGGGTCAGCCCGCCGCCGCGGTGGACATATGCGGGAAGATCATCGATCAGGCCACTGCCCAGGGCAATGTGCAGGTCGGCATCAAGTTCCGGGCGTGGCGGGCCGTGGCCCAGCGCAGTCTGGGCCGGCCGGAACAGGCGCTGGCCGATCTGCGGCAGGCGGTGGCGCTGGCCGAACCCGAAGGCTATGTCCGATCGATCGTAGAGGCGGGTGAGCCGATGCGACTGCTGCTGGCGGATTTCCGCGTCTGGATCGAAAAACAACCGATCGATCCGCGAGAGATCAGGCGGCTGGGCGCGTACGCCGATCGGTTGTTGGCGACCTACGGTCCCGTCCCGTTGACCGAAGCCGTTGCCCGCATTCGAGCGTCGCAGCCTGCCGGGGGAGACCTGATCGAGCCGCTGTCCGATCGGGAAGTGGACGTGCTGCACCTGCTGGCCGAAGGCCTGACCAATCAGGAGATCGGCCAGAAACTCTTCATTTCACTGCCCACCGTCAAAACCCACACATCCAACATCTACGGAAAGCTGGGCGTCAATAGCCGCCGCGACGCCGTGGCGCGCGCCCGCGCGCTGGGCCTGCTGTAAATCCTCCGCCTAAAGTCTGAGCCGGCAGATCATACCGCCAGATCATTCTCGCGGCTGATGCCGCTCATACCGCTTGCGTCGTACACTGCCTGCAGATTCAAGCAGACGGAGCACGCAAGCCATGACACACTTCACCACCCGCCAACACACCATCGCCCACTGGTTGCAAGCCGTGATGGCCCTGCTCATCGGCCTGACGGTGCTGGTCGGCTCGGCCATTCCGGCGGGCGCGCTGCAGCCCGGCCAAAGTGCGGAAATGACCGCCGCATACGCGCAGCTGCTGCGCCGCCGCTTCGGCATTGTGCTGGCCGACCGCACGGGCATCTGGTCGGCGAGCGAGGCGCACAGCATCCTGCACGGCTTGAACGACCTGTCGGAGCGCTTTGGCGAGATCGCCGGCGGCCAGGCCGACGCGACGTTGAAGGCGCTGTTTGACGGCATGGTCTTCTACCGGGACGTGGACTCGCGCGGCTACATCGCCTACACCATCGCCGGGTCGGTGAGCTTCTACAACCTGTGGGCGTCTTACGACGAAGAGCGGCGCGTCTTCTATCTGTATCACGAGATGGGGCATCTGCTGGACACCCGCACGTCGGTGCTGCACCTGCTGATGGGCGAGATTTCCAACGACTTTGCCAGCGAAGTGGGCGCCTACACGGACGCGAGCGGGCATTATCAACTGGGCGGCAACTTCCCACGTCGCGCCGGCCGGCCGGTCTACCATCGGGACGACAGCGCATCTGAGGACTGGGCGGAATGCTTTGCGACGGTGATGAAGCCGGACTACCAGTCGGCGCAGCGCAACATCGGCGCGGCGCGCGAGACGGCGGTGCGGCAGGAAGTGAGCAGCCTGGCGCGCGAGGTGCGGGCGAACCGCTTCGATGTGGAGTAGATCATACTTCGATCATACCCGGCGGCTGATGCGACCCGACCCGCCTTACGCTAAACTGAGGCCAGAAAATGAGAACTGCCTACCAGACCTTGAGGAACACGTTCATGACGCTTCGACATCTTGACCAGGCCGCGCTGTACGAAATCCGGGTGTTTGGTGGCCCGGAAGCGGGCCTGCAGGACTGGCTGGACGGCATGGCGGTCACCGCCGATGAGGCCGGCACCCGGGTGACGGGCATCGTCGCCGACCAGGCCGCCCTCCACGGAATTTTGCAGACGCTGTATTCGCTGGGTTGTTCCGTACTGCTCGTGAGACGAGTCGAATCGATCGGTTCCGGGACGGGACCGAAGTAGTCAAGTGCAGCATCAACGCCATCGTACTCATCGCATTTCAAGGAGTGTGCCATGTCCAGCCGATCTGTCGTTCTCACGCTTGCAGTGTGTTTCGCCGTCAGTTTGGTCGCGTCCGCTTGCAGTATCGATGTCGCCGCGCCGGTTTCGTCGCTGGCCGGATCGGGCCGGATCGTCACCGAGGAACGATCGATGAGTGGTTTCACCGCGGTGACGCTGGCCGGCGAAGGCAATGTCATCATCACACCCGCCGATCAAGACGGGATCACCATCGAGGCGGATGACAACCTGCTGCCGCTCATCACCACCGAAGTCCGCGATGGCACGCTCGTCATCGGCAAGCATCCGTCGGTGGGGCGGCAGAGCTTCGCCGTCACGCGCCCGATCGTGTATCGTGTCTCGATGAAGACGGTGCGGGCGCTGACGCTGGCGGGCGCGGGCACGCTGACCGCCGAAACCGTGAACGCCGATCGATTGAGCGTGAACCTGACGGGCGCGGGCGAAGTGAAGGTTTCGGGTCGGGCGGCGGAACAGATCGTGACGTTGAACGGCGCGGGGCACATCGATACGCGCGGCCTGCAGACGGTGAAGACCGAGGCGACGCTGAACGGCGCGGGGCACATCGTGGTGTGGGCCACCGAGCGGCTGACGGCCACCATCAACGCGGCGGGCACCATTCAATATCTTGGTTCACCCACCGTCAAGAAGATGGTCAGCGCCGTCGGCGGAGTGAGCGCGCTTGACGCGGCTCGACCTTAGTATCTCTGATAAATCAATGCGCCGCCCGAATCACCTTCGGACGGCGCATTTGCCGGTCGGGATGAGCAGGCCGATCGGGCCGGGGAGCAGCTGCTTATTTTCCTTTGAAACGCGCAGGACGTTTTTCTTTGAACGCCTGAATGCCTTCTTCGTAGTCGAAACTGTCATACACCTCGCGCCGCATGCCCTGAATCTGTTCAAACGCTTCGGATGAGAGCACCTGCCCGCCCAGCAGCAGGCGAAATTGCTGCTTGAGCACGCGCACGGCCAGCGGTGCATTGTGGGCGATGGATTCGGCGATGTGCTGCGTGAAGGCCTCCAGCTGATCGGCGGGCACGACGTGATTGACCATGCGGCAGTTTTCGGCTTCCTGCGCGGTCAGCGGCAGCGCGGTGAAAAACATCTCTTTGGCTTTGTGCGGGCCCAGCACGTTGATGAAGTGTACCAGGCCGGAGGCGTTGTACGGCAGGCCGATCTTGGCGGGCGTGATGGCAAAGGTCACGTCGGGCGCGCACACGATCAGATCGCACGAGATGCACAGGTCGCACGCGCCGCCCCACACGCTGCCTTCCACCATGGCGATGATGGGCGAAGGAAAATCCTGCACGCGGCGCAGCAGCTGTTCCAGCGCATCCTGATAGCCCAATGGATCGCGGCGGCGAATGGGCAGCTCGTTGATGTCGAAGCCGGCCGACCACACGCGGGCGCCGGGCTGGGCGCGGATGATGACCACGCGGGCGTCGGCCTGTTCCATCAGATCGAGGCCGGCCATCAGGTCGGCGGCCAGCTCGGCGCTGATGGCGTTGTGTTTGTCGGCGCGGTTGAAGGTGAGCGTGCCGATGGAATCGTGGAGTTGAGTGAGAACCAGTTTCATGCGTAAGGGCCTGCCGTCTCGATCACAGGATGTGGCTCAGAAATTGTTTCGTTCGTTCGTGCTGCGGATTCTCAAACACTTGAGTGGGCGTCCCCTGCTCCACAATCTCGCCGTCGGCCATGAAGATGACGCGATGCGCGGCGGCGCGGGCAAAACCCATCTCGTGCGAGACCACCACCATCGTCATGCCTTCCTTCGCCAGATCCATCATCACGTCCAGCACTTCCTTGATCATTTCGGGATCAAGCGCGGACGTCGGCTCGTCGAACAGCATGATCTTGGGGTTCATCGCCAGCGCGCGCGCAATGGCCACGCGCTGCTGCTGGCCGCCGGATAGTTGAATGGGGTAAGACCGGGCTTTTTCGGGGATGCCCACTTTTTCCAGCAATTGCATCGCCACCCGATCGCACTCCTGGGCCGAGCGTTTGCGAATGACCTTCTGGGCCAGGTTGATGTTGTCCAGCACCGTCATGTGCGAGAACAGATTGAACTGTTGAAACACCATGCCCACTTCAGTGCGCACCGCGTTGATGTTGGCGGCCGTATCCAGCGGAATGCCGTCGACGACGATCTCGCCCTCGTCGTACTCTTCCAGCCGGTTGATGCAGCGCAGCAGCGTCGATTTGCCGCTGCCCGACGGGCCGATGACGACGACGACTTCGCCTTTGTCCACGGTCAGGCTGACGCCGCGCAGCGCGTGCACCGGCCCGAAGTATTTGTGGACGTTCTCGATGCGGATGATGGGTTCCATGGCGTCCCTACCGTTCGATCTTCGTCTTGCGTTCCAACCAGGCCACGATGCGCGCCGCGAACAGCGTCATGATCAGGTACAGCAGCGCCACCATGAACCACGTCTCCAGCGGAATGAACGTCATCGACATGAACTCGCGCCCGCGCCGGGTCAGATCGGGCACGGCCACCACGCTGACCAGCGACGAGTCCTTGAGCAGCGTCACAAACTCGTTGCCGATGGCGGGCAGAATGGTGCGAAAGGCCTGCGGCAGCACCACGTAGCGCATCGATTGAACGTAGGTCAGGCCCAGACTGCGCGCCGCCTCAGCCTGGCCCTTGGGCACGCTCTGGATGCCGGCCCGCACGATCTCGGTCATGTACGCGCCGTAGCCCACCGTCAGGCCCAAAATCGCCATCGCGATCGGATCGGCGCGGTAGGTCGCCAGCGCCTGCGAGCCGATGGCCGCGCCAAAGCCCTGGATCACCTGCGGCAGCGCGTAATACCAGAACAACAGCTGCACCAGCAGCGGAATGCCCCGGATCACTTCGACGTAGGCGGTGGTGACGCCGCGCAGCACGCGGCTGCGCGAGATGCGGCCCAGCCCGCCCAGCAAGCCCACCACCAGCACCAGCACAAACGAGACCACGGTCACGACGATGGTGATGGCGATGCCGTCGATCACAAACTCGACGATGCGGCGGAACGGATCGGGCACAAAGACCACCAGCGCCAACGTGATCGCCACGACGGCGATGACCAGCCCCCACCACGCGTCGATCTTTTCCGACGGCTTGGCGCCGGGAATGCCGCTCAGCACTTTCTCAGGCAGGCCGCCCAGCATGCGCGATTTGTTGTTCATGGTCCCTCACGATCGAAACAGCCCCGAAGGGCTTTCACACCCCTCGGGGCTGAGGACGCCTACTGGCCGGCCACCATCCACTTCTGGATCAGTTTGTCCAGCGTGCCATCCTGCTTCACGGCGGCGATGCCCTGATTCAGCTTCTGCACCAGGTCAGCCTGCTTGTTGCACACCGCGATGCCGTAGCTCTCGCTGGTGAACATCTCGCCTACGATCTTGAGCTTGTCGGCGTTCTTGCCCACATAGCCCAGCGCCAGCGGATTGTCGGCGATGACGGCGTCGATCTGCCCGTTGATCAGATCCTGGAAGGCCAGATCAAACGAGTCGTAAGTCTTCAACTTCGCGCCCGGAATCTTCGCCGTCTCGATCGCGCCGGTGGTGCCGATCTGGGAACCGACCGTCTTGCCCGACAGATTGGCCCGGCCCTGAATATCGGTGTTGTCCTTCTTCACCACCACCACCTGCCCGGCGTCGAAGTACGGATCGGAGAACAGCATCTGCTGCTTGCGCTCGTCGGTGATGGTGATGGCGGCGATGCCGCCGTCGTACTGGCACTGCGCGATGCCAGCCAACAGCGGATCGAAGCCCAGATTGATGAACTCCACTTCAAGGCCGACCTTCTGCGCCACCGCCTTCATCAGATCGACATCGAAGCCGGTGAGCTCCTTGGTCTGCTCGTCCACCAGCTCAAAGGGCGGAAAGGTGGCGTCGGTGCCGATCTTGATCTTGGTGGGTGAGGTCGCGCCGCCGCAGGCCGCCAGCAGCGCGCCGACTATCAACACTGCGATCACGACAACTGAAAAGCGTTTCACTATTCTTCTCCTGATGAAAGATGGCTGGAGCGATGACGCACGACAGATTCGATGCATCGATGGCGGACAATCACCTCCTTGCACCAACAGTGACCACAACGATCAGGCGGCAAAGCCGCCGAAGGGCCGATCGAGGCTGTTTCAGGGTAGCGATATTGTAGCACGGACGGCAGTACAGGATGTCACGCGCTGACGCGCGAAGTCTCCCATCTTCCCGGCAAAAAATAAAGCGGATTGAGGCAATCCGCCCGCGCCCGACAGGTCTCGAGCTGGCCTTTCGGGCAAGTGGTACAATCGGCGGGCGATGACCACTATGAACACGGCCCTGCCCGAAGTCACCATCTACACCGACGGCGCGTGCGATCCCAATCCCGGCCCGGGCGGCTGGGCGGCGGTGCTGCGCTTCGGCCGGCACGAGAAAGTGCTGACCGGCGCAGAGCCATCGACGACCAACAATCGCATGGAGCTGCAGGCCGTCATCAACGCGCTGGCAGCGCTGAAGCAGCCGTGCCGGGTGCACCTGCACACCGATTCGGAATATGTGCAGAAGGGCGTGACGCAGTGGCTGCCGCGCTGGAAGCGCAACGGCTGGCAGACAGCCAATCGGACGCCGGTGCTGAATCAGGATTTGTGGCAGCAGCTGGACGAGGCGCTGCAGCGGCATCAGATCGACTGGCGCTGGCTCAAAGGTCACGCCGGCGATCCGCTCAATGAACGGGTGGATCGATTGGCGAAAGGGGCCATTGTCCGATAGATGGCGCGCGCCAGTTGGATTCAGGCCGCTTCGCGATCTTCGTGCCGGTGCGGTCCCATCGAATCGGACGTGGTTGCCTGTGCGCTGCGCCGGCCCGTCAGCACCCCGGCGATGAGCGTCGTAATCGGCACCGCCGCCACCAGCCCCAGGCTGCCCACCAGCGTCCGCACCACTTCCTCCGCCACAAACTCGCGATTCAGGATTTGCCCGAAGGGCTGCGGATAGATCGCAAACAGCAGCAGCAGCGGCAGCGACGCGCCCACATAGGCCAGCACCAGTGTGTTGACCGTGGATGCGATGTGATCCTGCCCGATGTTCATGGCGCGGCGATACAGTTCGCGCCTGCCCAGCGACGGATTGGCGCGCGCCAGTTCAAACACCGCCGACGCCTGACTGATCGTCAGATCGTCCAGCACGCCAATCGCGCCGATGAGGATGCCGGCCAGCAGCAGGCCGCGCGGATTGATCGAGCCGAGGGCGGCCTGCAAAAAGCCCACTTCTTCCGCGCCAAAGCCGGTAAAGCGCGCGGCGCTCACAAAGATCGACGCCAGCCCGCCGGTGATGATCAAACTGATCAGGATGCCCGCCACGGCCGCGTGCGTCTTCATCGACCAGCCATAGATCAAATACTGCGTCACCGACAACAACCCGAACGCGCCGATGATGCTGACCAGCACCGGATCGCGCCCGGCCAGGATCAACGGCAGGATGAACTGCGTGATGACGTAGAAGCTGATCGCCATGCCGATGAGCGATCGCACGCCCTTCCAGCGGCTGACGGCGATGATGACGGCCGCAAACAGCACAAACAGCGTCAGCAGCGACCCTAATCGATCCGGCTCGGTGATGAAGTACACCTCGCCGCCGTCCGGCCGGATGATCTGGCTGACCAGCACACGATCGTCGGCCTGATACAGCACCTCGCTCGACGCAAAGCCCTGCGTGCCGTAATCCACGTCCACGGCGCGGCCCGCGCGTGAGCCGGTCAGAATCTCCAGCCGCAGCCGCTGATAGGGCTGCCGGATGCCGCCCTGATCGCTGACACCCTCATCGAGCACGGCGATCACGCGCGCTTCCACCGTTTCTTCATTGGGATTGGTCTGCGCCTGCATGGCCGGCGCGGCCGACCGGCCGATCAGCCCCAGCGCGATCAGCATGATGGCGGCGGCGAGGATCAACGTGAGGGGCGGACGAGTGCCCTCAGAGTGAGTGTGAGTGTGCTCGTTCATGATAAAGACGTGGCGCAACGTACAGGATACAAGATACTGGATGCGAGATGCAGGCTGCCAGGCGGCGCGATTATACCATGCGTGGTTGACCGTCCCGCCCACTCCAGTTACAATGCGTTCAGCCAACACCCGAGGACGACATGCCCGATCTCCATTTTGAAACGCTCGCCATTCACGCCGGCCAGCCGCCCGACCCGGCCACCGGCGCGGTGATGACGCCCATCTATCAGACTTCGACCTACGTGCAGGACGCCGTGGGCGCGCACAAAGGCTACGAATATGCGCGTACCGGCAATCCCACCCGCACCGCGCTGGAGCGCTGCCTGGCCGCGCTGGAAAACGCCGCGCACGGCCTCTGCTTCTCCTCGGGCATGGCCGCCATCGACACGCTGCTGCGCTTGATCAAGCCGGGCCAGCACGTGCTGGCCGGCAACGACGTGTACGGCGGCACGTATCGATTGTTTACGCGCGTGCTGCGCGATTACGGCTTGCAGTTCGATTTTGTGGACACGAGCGATCTCGATCAAGTCCGCGCGGCGATCAAACCCCACACCCGATTGATCTGGGTGGAGACCCCCACGAATCCGCTGCTCAAGATCGCCGATCTGGCCGCCATCGCCGAGATCGCCCATCGGGCCGGGGCGCAGCTGGCCGTGGATAACACGTTCGCCTCGCCCTACCTGCAGCAGCCGATCGGCCTCGGCGCCGACTTCGTGATCCATTCCACGACCAAATATCTGGGCGGCCACAGCGACGTGGTGGGCGGCGCCATCCTCACCAACGACGAAGCCGCGTACGAGCAGCTCAAGTTCCTGCAAAACGCGGTCGGCGCCGTGCCCGGCCCCATGGACTGCTTCCTCACGCTGCGCGGCCTCAAAACGCTGCCGCTGCGCATGGAGCGGCATTCGGCCAATGCGCAGCAGATCGCGCAATTCCTGGCAGATCATCCTGCTGTGAAGAAAGTGCTGTATCCGGGGCTGACCGATCATCCCGGCTACGCCGTCGCCCGACGGCAGATGCGGCTGCCCGGCGGGATGATCTCGTTTTTGCCCGTCGGCGACGCCGCGAACGCCCGGCGCATCGTCGAGAAGACCAGACTGTTCGCGTTGGCCGAATCGCTGGGCGGTGTCGAGTCGCTCATTGAGCTGCCCGCGCCCATGACGCACGCCTCGGTAGCCGGCTCGCCGCTCGAAGTCGATCCAACGTTGATTCGGTTGTCCGTCGGCATTGAAAATGTCAACGACCTAATCGAGGATTTGCAACAGGCGCTGGCTATTGTGTAAAACGTACTGCGCAATCTTTACGCCACACGCACCAAGGTGGACCTTATGCTCTACTCGCCACTGTTGCACGGCGCCGCCGGCATTTTGGATGAGGTGTTGTTGTTCGGGGCGCCACTGCTGGCCGTCCTGATCATACTCATCATCAACAGTCGCCGCGCCCGCGCCAGGCAGGCGCCCCGCGAACGGGAACGCACGCGCTCGTCCGATAAGCCGCAAGCGTGACAGGCCTGATCGTCATCGCAGCCCGGCCCGTTGGCTGCGACCTGGTCGCGGATGTCACCCAACAAAAAGACACAGGGCGACCCATCCGCCCCGTGTCTCACGATAAACACCCTCCCCCATTACTCATTACTCATTACTCATCACGCTATCAACCTCGCACATTCCCTGCGCAACAACTCCCACGCCCGCGCGATGTGCTTCTCCTCCGTGCGGATGTTGCCAATGGCGAGATGCATGACAAAGCGGTCGTTCAATTTGGTGTGCGACAGGAAGACTTCGCCCGAGGCGTTGACCGCGTTGAGGATGTTCTCGTTGAGTGCGTTCCACTGTTCCGGCGGCACATTCGCCGGGCAGGCGCGGAAGTTGATGGTGCTGAAGGGCACGGGGGCCACCACTTCCCAATCGGGCGCGGCGCGCACCCAACCTTCAAATTCTTTCGCCAACGCCATGTGTTCACGCAGCCGGGCGATCAGGCCGTCAACGCCATACGTCCGCACCATGAACCAGAACTTCAACGCGCGGAAGCGCCGCCCCAGCTGCACGCCGTAATCCATGTAGTTCTTCACCGCGTTGGCGTCGCCCTCGGCCGTGCGCAGGTAATCAGGAAGAATACTAAACGCGCGCTTCAGCGTGTCCACGTGCCGGGTGTAAAACGCCGAGAAATCGATGGGCGTAAACAACCACTTGTGCGGATTCATCACAAAGGAGTCGGCCCGCTCCACGCCGTTGAGCACCCACCGCATCTCCGGCACGATGGCGGCATTGCCGCCGTAGGCCCCATCGACGTGCAGCCAGACGCGCTCGCGCGCGCAAATGTCGGCGATCTCCGGCACGGGATCAATGCTGGTGGTGGAGGTGGTGCCGACGGTGGCGCAAGCGAAGAACGGCAGATAACCCGCCTGCCGATCGGCGGCGATGGCGGCCGCCAGACAGTCGGGGCGCTGGCGGAAGTCCGCATCCACTTCGATCTTGCGCACGTTGGCCTGCCCGATGCCCAGCACCAGGCCCGCCTTCTCGATCGACGAGTGCGACTGCTCGGACGTGTACATCGTCAGGCGTGGCAAATCCGATCGGCCCGCCATGCCCTCCTGGCGAATGCGCAGGTTCAAAGCCTCACGCGCCGCCGCCACCGCGATCATCGACGAGATCGACGCGGTGTCCATGATCACCCCTTCGAACGCCGGGGGCAGGCCCACCATCTGCCGCAGCCAGTCCAGCACCACCTCTTCCAGCTCGGTGGCCGCCGGCGAGGTGCGCCACAGCATGCCGTTGACGTTGAGGCCCGCAGTTAGTAATTCCCCTAAGATGCCGGGCATGGAGCCGGTGATGCCGAAATAGGCCAGGAAGCCCGGCTGGTTCCAGTGGGTGATGCCGGGCAGGATGATGTCGTTGAAGTCGGCCAGCACGGCGTCGAATGCTTCAGGGCGGGCGGGCGGCGCGGCGGGCAGCTGGGCCTTCACTTCGCCCGGCTTCACCCGTGACAGCACGGGCGGCCGATCGTCACTCTCCAGATAGTCGGCGATCCAATCGATCAGTTGTTTGCCGTACCGGCGAAACTCAGCCGCGTTCATATCGCCCAGATGCAGATTGGTCATGTACCCTCGCTTTCATTAACAAGATGACGTGATTAAGCTGAAAGAGTGACAGGCCGATCTGGCGCTGCCGCCGATCGGCCGACCACCCGGTCGGTCACTTCAGGTGCGCGGCCAGATAATCGATCAGATCGATCTTGGTCACAATGCCGATGACCTGATCGTCGTCCACGACGACGGCGGCCTGGCCCGCGCCGAACAGATTCATCAGCGCCTCGGCGCGCGTCTCCGGCGAGACGGTGGTCACCTGCCGCGTCACGATCGGCGCGATGGACTCCTCCGGGCTGGCGCCCGGCATGGCCATCTGCGACAGCAGGGTCGTTTCGCTGATCATGCCGATGAGCTTGCCTTCGCCGATGACGGGCATCTGCGAGATGTCGTGCAGCTTCATGCGCTCGATGATCTCCCGCATCCGATCGGACGGCGACGCGGCGATGAGCGGCCGCCGCACTTTCGTCTTCAGAATGTCGGCCACGCGCGTCTCGCCCCAGGCCGATTCCAGAAAGCCGTATTCGCGCATCCACTCGTCGTCGAAGACTTTGCTCAGGTAGCGTGTGCCGGAGTCGGGCAGGATGACAACCACCAGATCGTCTGGATCGAGCGATCGAACGATCGAGGATTTGAGCAGGCCGCACACGGCCGCGCCGCACGAGCCGCCGGCAAACAGGCCTTCTTCGCGCACCAGCCGGCGCGTCATCACAAACGATTCCTTGTCGCCGGCCTGCACGACTTCGTCGATCAAACTCAAATCCATCGCGCCGGGCAAAAAGTCTTCGCCAATGCCTTCAATTTTGTAGGTCTTCAAGAACGGCTCATCGGGCACGCGGCCCAGCCGCCAGGTATCGTACAACAGCGAGCCGACCGGATCGACGCCGACGATCTTCACCTCGGGATTCTGTTCCTTGAGGTAGCGCGCCGTGCCGGAAATGGTGCCGCCCGTCCCCATGCCGGCCACAAAGGCCTTGATGCGCCCGGCCGTCTGCTGCCAGATCTCCGGCCCAGTGGTCCGATAGTGGGCTTCAGGATTCATGGGGTTGTGATACTGATTGGCAAGGATGCTGTTGGGCGTCTCGGCCACGATGCGCTTGCTGACGCTGTAATACGAGCGCGGATCGTTCGGCTCGACGGCGGTGGGGGTGACGACCACGCGCGCCCCGAAGGCGCGCAGCAGCCGCACTTTCTCCTGGCTCATCTTGTCGGGCATGACAAAGATGCACTTATACCCTTTGATGGCGGCCGTGAGCGCCAGGCCCATGCCCGTGTTACCCGACGTCGCTTCCACGATGGTGCCGCCGGGCTTGAGCTGCCCACTGCGCTCGGCTGCCTCAATCATCGCCAGGCCGATGCGATCCTTGACGGAGCCGCCGGGGTTGAGAAATTCCAGCTTGGCCAGCACTGTGCAGGGCAGGCCCTGCGTCACGCGGTTCAGGCGCACCAGCGGCGTGCGCCCGATCGCCTGCAGGATGTTATCGAAATAGGTAGGAGCATCCGGTTGAGTCATTCGAACTCCTTGGCTGGGGATGGGCTGCGTCGAACGGGACACGCTTGCACGTTACCATGAAACGCCCGACCAGGCAATCTCCGGCGGCCCGTCCACCCCCGGACCTGATGCAGGCGCTTGATTTGCTTTGCCAACTCAGATGTGGTATTTTAGGCAAGATGGTTTGGACGGTCATCTTCGGAGGTGCAATAAGGAGCGTGCCATGAAAACCCGTCGTCTCGTGCTGATCGTTGTGGCTGCCATGCTGGTGCTGGCTGCCGGAGCCAACCTGGCGCTGGCCGCACCACAAGCGTCCAGCGGCTGCGTGGCCTATCACCTGGTTCAGCCCGGCGAGAACCTGTTCCGGATCGGCCTCAAATACGGTGTCACCGTCGAAGCCCTGATGCGCGCCAACGGCATCTACAACCCCAACGTGGTGTACGCGGGTCAATCGCTGTGCATCCCCGGCAACCCCGCGCCCAACCCGCCGCCCAAGCCGTCGTGCAACTTCTACTACACGGTCATGTGGGGTGACACGTTGACCGCCATCGCCGGCCGCTATGGCGTCACCACCACGGCCATCATGCAGGCCAACAACATCGTCAACCCCAACTTCATCTACGCCGGCATGATCCTGCTGATCCCGTGCAAGAGTTCCAGCGGGGGCACGCCGTCGTATCCGCAGTGGAAGGGCGAGTACTACAACAACGGCGACCTGGCCGGCGCGCCCTCGGTGACGCGCAACGACGCCGCCATCAGCTTCAACTGGGGCCGGGGCTGGCCCAACCCCAAGCTCAACGCCGACAGCTACTCGGTCCGCTGGACGCGCACCGTATACTTCACCGAAGGCACGTTCCGCTTCAACATGAGTTACGGCGGCGGCATCCGCATGTCGGTCGACAACGTGCAGCTGGTGGACACCTGGGCGGGCGGCAGCAGCTCGTCCAGCGTCGATGTCCCGCTGGGCACCGGCTATCACACCATCATTCTGGAGTATCACAAGCTGGGCGATCTGGGTTCCGCCTACCTGTCGTGGGCACGCGTATCCTCCACCACGCCCGGCCCATATCCCACGCCCATCCCGCCGCAGCCGCCCGTCGGCAGCGCGTGGACCGGCTACTACTTTGGCAACCAGTATCTGGACGATCTCAAGTTCACCCGCATCGATCCGTCCATCGACTTCAACTGGGGCACCGCCTCGCCCGGCCCCGGTGTGCCCAAAGACCTGTGGTCGGCCCGCTGGATCAGCACCCAGTACTTCGCCACCTCGGGCCTTTATGAGTTCTACGCGCAAGTCGATGACGGCGTGCGCCTCTACGTGGACAACAACCTGGTCATCAACGACTGGTTCGATCACCGCGGCGTATCCAAAGGCACCTTCAACGTATCGGCCGGGCCGCATACCATCAAGGTCGAATATTACGACTTCGGCCGCGACGCGATGATCACCGTCTGGTGGGCCAAGAAATAACCCGATCGATCTGTCTTGCCCTGAAAGCCCGACCCTGACCAGTCGGGCTTTTCTGTTGCCCGATCGGTCTGCGCTGGTCAACGGCTGGCAGGGCGGTTATAATCGGCTCATCTCACGTTCAACAGGGGCACACATGCGCTACCTCATCACCGGCGGAGCGGGTTTCATCGGCAGCCACCTGGCCGAAGCGTTACTGACCGGCGGCGATCAAGTCGCCGCCATCGACGATCTGTCCACCGGCTCACTCGACAACATCGCCCACCTGAGCGCCCAACCCAACTTCCAGTTCATCAATGAAACCATCCACAACGAAGCCGTCATGGATCGGCTCGTCAGCGAATGCGACGTCATCTATCATCTGGCCGCCGCCGTCGGCGTCGAGCTCATCATCCGCGATCCGGTGCGCACCATCGAGACCAACCTCATCGGCACCGAGACGGTGCTGCGCCTGGCCCGCCGCTACCGGCGCAAAGTGCTCATCGCCTCCACCTCCGAAGTGTACGGCAAGAGCACCGACATCCCGTTTCGCGAGGATGCCGATCGGGTGATGGGCCCGACGATCAAAAGCCGCTGGAGTTACGCCGAATCCAAAGCCATGGATGAATTCCTGGCGCTGGCCTATCACAAGCAGTTCGGCGTGCCGGTGGTGATCTGCCGCTTTTTCAACACCGTCGGCCCGCGGCAGACCGGCACCTATGGCATGGTCATCCCGCGGCTGGTCAAACAGGCCGTCCATGATCAACCGCTCACCGTGCACGGCGACGGCCGGCAGAGCCGCTGCTTCTGCAACGTCAAAGACACCGTGCGCGCCGTCGTGGCGCTGAGTCGTGCGCCGGGCGCCGTGGGCGAAATCTTCAACATCGGCAGCCGCGACGAGATCACCATCCTCGAGCTGGCGGAGCGGATCATCGCCCGCGCCAACAGCCAATCGACCATTCAACTCATTCCGTACGAGCGGGCGTACGAAGCCGGCTTTGAAGACATGCGCCGCCGCGTGCCCAGCCTCGACAAGATCAAGGCCGCCATCGGCTGGCAGCCCACCATCCCGCTCGATCAGACGCTGGACGAAGTCATCGCCCAGTTTCGCGCGGCCGCCTGACATCGATGATCGACTGGTGGGGCGTCATCGCCAATTCACTCTGGATCGCGGGCAGCGCGCTGGCCCTCGCCTCGATCAGCTATGCCAGCTGGCAAGGGCACGTCACGCGACACAAGCTGCGCGCCATGCTGGGCCAGCGCGCCTATCGGCTGGCGCTTGATGCCGCCGGCGGGCTGTTCTGTCTGGGCATGGCCGCCACCGCCGCCAGCACGTTGGAGCTCATCTTGTGGCTGGCGCTGAGCGTGTTGTTCCTTGCGCAGCTGATTCGCGATCGCCGATTGAGTGGCTAGTGGGTTGGTCGGTCGGCCGATGGGCCTACTCGCCCTATCGCTCATTCACTCAATCGTCCTTTCATTGACATGTTCAAGCAGCTCGGCAGCACCTTCACCCTCGTACTCTTCATCGGCGATCTGCTATGGACGCAAGTCGCGCTGATCGTCGCGCGCCAGCTGCGCCTGGCCCTGCCCTTCGGCATGCAGTTCAGTCTGGAAACCGGCGAGCCGCTCACTTTTGAGATCGACGTGACGTTCTACCTGCTGGTGCTGGCCGTCTGGGCAGCCGTGTTCCTCGTGCTGCCGGTGTACGATCATCACCGCTCGCTGCACGCCATCGGCGACGCGCAGATCACGCTGGTCGCCATCAGCTTCGCCGTGCTGATCCTGGCCGGGCTGGCCTACTTCTTCTATCGTGAACTGTCGCGCGTGCTGTTTGTCTACTTCGCCCTCATCGACGCGCTGAGCCTGCTGGCATGGCGCGGCCTGCTTCGGGCCGCGCTGCGCGTGCGACATCGCGCCTGGCCCGGCACGCAGCGCCGCGTGCTGATCGTGGGCAGCGGCCTGCTCGCCGAAGAAGTCGCCGCCCGCATCGAAAATTACCGTTGGACCGGGCTGGAGCTCATCGGGTTTCTAAGTGATCAGCCGGAGCGCACCGGCGGGCGCGTGCTGGGCGATCTGAACGCGGCCTTCACCATCGTGCAGCGCGACCACATCGACGAGGTCATCATCGCCCTGCCCCTGCGCGCGCACCAGGACCTGATCGATCTGATCGCCAGCCTGCAGCGTCTGCCCGTCAGCGTGCGCGTCGTGCCCGACCTGTTCGATCTGGCCTTCACCCGCACCGGCATCGAAAACCTGGACGGCATCCCGCTGATCGGCCTGCGCGACCCGGTGATGACGCCGCTGCAGCGCGCCGTCAAGCGCGCCTTCGATCTCGTCGTCGCGTCGCTGGCCTTGATCGTCTGCGCGCTGCCCATGCTGATCATCGCCGTCGCCATCCGGCGCGACTCGCCCGGCCCGGCGCTGTTCCGGCAGCAGCGCGTGGGTGAAGGCGGCCGGCTGTTTTGGATGATCAAGTTCCGCACCATGACCGTTGGCGCCGCTCAACAGCCGCCCTTAGACACGGCCGACTTCAAACGCCGCGACGATCCGCGTCTCACGCGCGTGGGCCGCCGCCTGCGCCAGCTCAGCCTGGACGAGCTGCCGCAGCTCTTCAACGTGCTGCGCGGCGACATGAGCCTGGTCGGCCCGCGCCCGGAACTGCCCTGGCTGGTCGATCAATACGCCGACTGGCAGCGCAAGCGCTTCAACGTGCCGCAGGGCATGACCGGCTGGTGGCAGGTCAACGGCCGCAGCGACAAACCCACCCTGGCCAAGACCCGCGACGATCTCTACTACATCCAAAACTACTCCCTGCTGCTCGACCTCGTCATTCTATGGCGCACCATCGGCGCCGTCGTGCGGCGGAAAGGCGCGTTCTGATTCGATGCACATCATCCCCACCGACCTACCCGATGTCTGGATCATCGAGCCGCAGGTCTTCAAAGACCCGCGCGGCTTCTTCATGGAAACCTATCACCTCAAAAAACTTCAGGCGCTGGGCCTCGACCAGACCTTTGTGCAGGACAATCATTCCGGCTCCACGCAGGGCACGCTGCGCGGCCTGCATTATCAGATCAGACACGCGCAGGGCAAACTGGTGCGCGTGGTCAGCGGCGAAGTGTATGACGTGGCCGTCGATCTGCGGCGCAGCTCGCCCACCTTCGGCCGCTGGGTCGGCGCCAGCCTGTCCGCCGACAACAAGCGCATGATGTGGGTGCCGCCCGGCTTCGCGCACGGCTTTTATACCGTCAGCCCGTGGGCCGAGCTGCTCTACAAAGTCACCGATTTCTACGCCCCCGAATGGGATCGCACGCTGATCTGGAACGACCCCGCCGTCGGCATCGACTGGCCGCTGGTCAACGGGCAGCCGCCCATCCTGTCGGCCAAAGATCAGCTGGGCCGGCAGCTTGGCGACGCCGAAACCTTCGACTGATGGCTGCTCCGCGCCCCGATCGATCGCTCAAGCCGATCGGGCTGGCCGCCCTCCTCACGGGTGTGGCGATCAGCGCCGTCAGCCTGTGGCTCGTCGCGCGGGACGTGAATGGTGATCTGCTGCGGTCCGCCTTCGAGCGGGCCGATTGGACATGGATCAGCCTTACGGCGATTTTGATCATAGCGACGATACTGGCTCGAACCTGGCGCTGGGCGGCTTTGCTCCACCCGATCGGTTTTCCGCGCCCGACGATCGTGTTGGCGCTATTGAGCGGACAGGTGCTCAACTTTCTGCTGCCCGTGCGCCTGGGCGATGTAGCCCGCGCGGCGCTCATCGGCCGATCGGGCGGCACGATCGAGCGCGCCCTGGGCAGCATCGTCATCGAAAAAGCCTGGGACTGGCTGGCGTTGACGCTGCTGGTCATCATCGTCGCCTTGTTGATGCCGCTGCCCGCGTGGCTGATCGATCCGGCGCGCGCCGTCGGCGTCGTCGCCGCGCTGGTGCTGAGCGTGTTTGTCATCGCGGCGCTTGCACCGCCAGCGTGGCAGCCGCGCGGGCTGAACTGGCTCGATCGGGCGTTGAGCGGGCTGCCGCCGCGTCTCCGCGTATGGAGCGTGGAACGCATTCGACGGTTGTTCAGCAGCCTGGCAGCGCTGCGCGATCGATCGAGCCTGTGGATCGCATGCCTCAGTTCGCTGTTGATCTGGGCGCTGGGCGCGGCCACCAATTACGCCGTGATGCGCGCCTACGGCGTTGATTCGCCGCCGGCCGCTCTGCTGCTGTTGGCCGTGCTGATGGTGGGCGTAGCTGTGCCGCCGTCCATCGCCGCGCTGGGCGTGTTTGAAGGGTTGACGATGCTGTCGTTAAGCGTCTTTGCCGTGCCCGCCGAAACCGCGCTGGCGATCGGCGTCACGCTGCATCTGCTGATTTTTCTGCTGCCCGCGCTGGGCCTGAGCCTGCTCGGCGCGGCCGTACGTTAGAACTCGTGATCGACTACTCTGTCATCGTGCCCGCCTATCAAGCCGCCGCCACGCTGCCGCGCTGTCTGGCCGCGCTGCACGATCAATCGATGCCGGCCGACCGCTACGAGATCAT
>CAZKBQ010000076.1:0-23537 GCA_964550855.1 uncultured Anaerolineae bacterium | reverse complement strand
GCCGTCGCGCCGCCAGCCACGCGATGGCCGCGTCCAGCCCGATGGGCGCCGCCGCGTAGCCGAAGGGCAGCAGCGCGCTCAGCGAGTGAAATAGCCCGCCCCGGTCACCCGCAAACGGAAATACGATCGTCATGGTGAAGAATAACAGCACCAGATAAATCAACGCCGCGCGAAACACCGGCTCGCGCCGCTTCAGCCACCAGCCGACGGCGATCAGCGGCCCCAGAAATATCATGCCGCCCTCGGCCAACAGGTGCACCGCGCCCGACGCCACGCCATTGATCCGCGACGCCAGCACCTGATTCAGCCCGCAGCCCAGCAGATGATTCAGATCGAAGTGGGCGTCCAGCGCAAACAGTTCGTCGTAGTTGCACACAAAGGCGGCCTGAGTGCCCGCGCCGGACAGCGGCGCGCCGATCACGCTGAGATTGCGCGCAAACCACGGCGTCATGATCAGCAGATAGCCGGCCAGCACCGCCAGGCTGCGCGCGACGACCATACGCCGCTCACGCGGGGCCGCTTGGACGCCGAGCACAATCGGGACCAGCAGCAAAAACCCATCGGCCCGGCTCAAATGCGCCAGACCCGCGCCTGCCCCGGCGGCCAGCGCCGGCCACAGACCCGGTCGGCTGCCCAGCCACACAGCCAGCGCCCCGCACACCGCGAACGGTGTAAAGCTCTCCGGCACGCCCCAGTACGGCAGATAGAACGGTGAAAAGATGGTGAACAGCGCGGCCAGCCAGGCGCGCCGGCGACCGCCCCCGACTTGCCACGCCACGCCATAGGCGATGAGCGGCAGTCCGGTCGAGAGCAGCACAAACGGCAGCTGCGCCGCGCGGTACGTCACGCCGAAGACGCTTTGGCTCAGCGCCGCCAGGATGGACGGCAGCGGCATCCAGTACAGATGGCTGGGATGCGGCAACGAGGTGGGCGCGTCGAGGTAATTCCACACGTACGGATCGTTGAAGCCGAAGCCGCGCGCCAGCTGCTGCCCGCCCACCGTGTAATACGCCGCGTCCATGTAGTTGGGCTGCGTCTGGGGCAGCGCCGCCAGCACGCGCACCAGCAGCGCCAGCCCCCACACCCACAGCCAGTCACGACGCGGCGCGCTCATCTTACGCTTTGCGATAGCGCTGGCGAAACGACACGAACTGCTGGCTGCGCAGCACGCCCGCCCGGTGCAGCCGGTAACGCACCACCAGCCACAGGATGCTCAAGCCATAGCGCACACTGGCGAGAAAGCCCGCCGATGACGCTTCGGGGAAATAGCGCACCGGCACCGGGATCTCGGCCAGCCGATAGCCGCTCTCCACGATCTGGGCTACGATCTCCTGATCGAAGATGAAGTTGTCGGAGTTAGCGCGATAGTTTACGCTCTCCAGCACTTCGCGCCGATAGGCCCGATAGCCTGTGTGAAACTCCGACAGGTGCAGGCCAAAGGCGCGGTTCTCCACGCCCGTCAGAAACTTGTTGGCCAGATACTTCCACCACGGCATGCCCTGCTTGTAGGCCGACACGCCCAGCATGCGCGAACCGAACACCACGTCGGCCTGCCCCGCCTCGATCGGCTTGATCATCTCCGGCAGCAGGCGCGGATCGTACTGATAATCCGGGTGCACCATCACCACGATGGTGGCGCCCGCCTTCAGCGCCTCGTTGTAGCACGTCTTCTGATTGCCGCCATAGCCGAAGTTGCGCGAGTGGACGTACACCGTCAGGCCCAGTTCCTTGGCCAGCCGCACCGTCTCGTCGCGGCTGGCGTCGTCCACCAGGATGACCTCGCCGATGTCGCCGCGCGGCAGATCATCGTAGGTGATCTTCAACGTCTTCTCCGCATTATAGGCGGGCATGACGACGACAATTTTCCGTTCGGGGTTGGGCGTGGCTGACATGCTCACTCTTCACGGCTCAAGTTGATAGATCCGGACATCAGACAGTTCGGCGCGGCGCGCAGCCCGCGCCCCGGCCTCGTCGAGCGCCGCCGGATACCGGCCGATGGCGCCGAACACCACCACGAAGCGCGCCCCATACCGATCGGCCAGCGCCCGCAACGTTACCACATCTTCCCGATTCGGCAACGTCAGCGTCAGAAAACCGCCAGCGTAATTCAGGCTGTGCGCCTCATTGGTGATGATCGCCTCGCCGGGCGGCACATTGGCGCGCAGCCACTGCGTCACCGCCGCAAACCTGGCCTGATTGGCGCGGCTGTCCGCCCACACCGCCGGCCAGGCCAGCGCCGCCTGCGCGACCGTCAACGCCATCAACACCGCAGCCAGTCCCACGCCCCACAGCCGCCCGCGCGGCCGGTCGGTCAACGCCTTCACCACCGCCACCCCGCCCAGCGCCGCCCACGGCGCAAACGTGCCCGCCGAATGATAGAACGAGCCGGTCAGCGCGGGCACTGGAAACAGCAGGCTAATCAGCAGCCAGCACCCGACCGCGTACACGCCGAAGGCCCGAAAGACCGGTTCGCGCCGCCGCAGCGCGGCCGGCAGGCCGATGACGCCATAAGGGAAGGTGATGAGCAGCACCACGCCCAGATCGTGCCACAGCGCCTCGGCCCGCAGCCCCAGCGCCGCAGCGAGGCCACCGTTCACCAGTTTGTCAAATGACGGCAAATCGGCGTAGTTGAACCACTCGCCGTAATCGCGCGCCGCCGCCGCCGCGCTCAGCGGAAAGGGCTGCGCCGCACCAAAGACCGCCAGATTGCGCAGCCACCACGGGCCGACGACGATCAGCGCCCCCGCCAGCAGACCGCCGATAAGGCCGGGCGTCTGCTTCAGCTTCCGCCGCAGCCCGATCAGCCACACCAGCCCCACGGCGGCGATCAGCAGGCTGCCGTGTGAGCGCGTCAGATAACTCAGCCCGCCCAACACGCCCGTCACCATCGCGCCGCGCGCCGTGGGCCGCGTGCTGACGCGCGCCGCCGACAGCAAGGTAGCGGTGCTCAACGCCGCGTACAACGCCGCGCTGTCGCCGCTGGCCGATTGATAGACAAGGATGGCCGAGGGCGTCACCAGCAGCGCGGCCAGCCCCGCCCAACCGCGCCACCTCTGGTCCGGCCATACCGTTCGGCCCAGCGCGTAGGTCAGCACCGGCAGCAGCGAACCGGCCAGCAGACCGGGCAGCTGCGCCGCGAACCACGTGTCGCCCAGCACCCTGATCGTGCCCGCCATCAGCAGCGTCGCCAGCGGCATCCAGAATTCGTGGCTGGGGTGCGTGACCGTGGTGAACGGCACGAAGTAATTCCAGATCACGTCGCTGACCAGGCCGCGCCCGGCCGCCACGTTGCGCGCCGTCTGCACGTAAAAGGCCGGATCGTCCAGCGGCGGAAAGACCAGTCGGGCAGCAAAGACCAATCGGACGGCCAGCGCCAGCGCGAAGAGACCACCCATCACCGCCAGATCAGATCGCCGCATCAGGTTTCACCGGCCTCATCGTCGTTGAATGCGCCATCAGTCGTTTGGACGTGGTTATCGCCTAATTCTGCGTGCTTCTAATTTGCCGACGAGCGTACATCCAGATCAGCCCAAGACAAACCATCGGAACCACAACACTCCAGATATCGCGTCCGATAGTGAAGGCCGGAATGACAAGTAACCACGAAAAAATCGCAATGAGCACGAAGAACGTTGCCGTTACAAGATACGGCATTTTGCGACCGCGCATGAGGTGTATGATCGTTACAATTGGAATAATCAACAGGACTTGATCATACGTCCACAGGTAGGGCGTGATTAACGTGGCCGCTGCCGTGAGTGCGCCGACTACAATTTCCGGATCAGCCTCGTCCCGGCGTCGCCTGAGCCAGATAAGCGCAAGCGCAACCAGCACCACTGATAACCCGCCGCTCATCGCCACCGCGCAGGTCGTGCTTCGTTGGCAGACTGCATCGCCGATACCCCATAATGTCGGCGCCCAGCCAAACGTGCTGGCGAGTTTCTGGTTTCCGATCGTACTCAACTTCTGAAGCCACAAGGGGTCTTGAAGCCAGCCGACGATCAGCAAGCTCGCTGCCGATAGGGCGCTGGCGAGCAGCGCCTGCCATTGTCGGCGCATGATCAGCCACAGCCCCAGCAGACCGACGAGAGGCAGACCGAAACTCGGTTTGAGCGCCAGGAGGGGCATCAATGCACCGCCGAGCCGCCAGTGCTCTGCTCGCCAGGCATAGATACACAGTGATAGAACCAGCAGCCAGATCGCGCCCAATTGACCGTGCAGCAGCATGGTTACAACCGGGCGAAATAAGAACACCCCCAGGACAATGGGCAACCAGTGGGTTTTGAAGTCAGTTGGTTTCCAGGCGGACAAGAGCAACCATACGCTCATCATCAACAAGGCTTGCGTGACAAAAGCCCACACGCCGGCCGCGCCCTCAAGGGGCAGCATTCCTAATGGCGCAAACAAGATCGCCAGTGGCAGGGGATAGAGGAACGTGGTATCGGACAACCAGTTTGTGTGTGCCGCAGCATGACCGGCGATCCATTGCGCCTCGTTATAAGGGTCTTGACCTGTTATCACCATGCGGCCCGCCAGCCAAAACGAGAAAAAGTCGCGATCGAGCATATCGTTTTGCGAGCGGGCAATGGCATAGGCCGATACTGCCAACAGCACCGCCAATGACACGAGCATCGCGCCCCACTTCCGCCGGGGGAAAGATGGCTGATTGACCCGCGACCACAGCCAGGCCAGACTCGCGCGCTCGTTCGCTTCAACGGATTCGTTCATATACAATGTACCGACTGTTGGCATAAATGAATCGGAACGCACCGCTTGCCAGCGCCGTCACCAGCCCGATGAGCAGGCTGATGAAGATCGCTCTAAAGCGTGCCCCTAATGTCGTCCCAGACATGTCGATCACTGACAGCCATCGGTCGCTATCGGGCAGTCGCCCTGCGCCGGAACGCCAGCAGCCCGTTGCTGCCAAAATGCGTTGTGTCCCACTCGCCGATCAGTTCGTAATCCTCCGCAAACTGCGTCGAGCGTTCAAGCGTCGCGTCAATGAAGACTCTCAGGCTAATCACGTAATCGGGCTTCAGCGCTTCAATCACGGCTTCAGACACGGCATAGTTGTACGTCTGATCCGGCGCGCGCTCTTTCAGCAGGTACGGCACGGCTTCGGGCGATACCAACCCCACGGTATCGATGATATAAGCCTGTTCGAACTCGTAACCAAACACGCCAATCTCCGGCAGAGCCACCCGGCTGCCCGGCGCAATCTGGGCATGCAGCTGCGCGGCCGCCAGCCCGTAATCAATCTCACGGTCGCGAAAGTCGATTGGCCATGACCCCGTAAACTCGCCCGCGCCCAGCCACTGCCAGATCAGCATCAGCCCGCCGATGCACACAAGTACCAACCGGCGCCGCGGCGTGTCACGCCGGCCAACCAGCGCCCAGACGCCGACCAGCATCAGCATGTCCCACCACACTATGATGGGCGGATAATACCAGACGAAGATCACCGGATTGGCCAGGCTGAAGCCGATTAGATACGTGAGCGGCACCAGGCCGATGGGCCAGGCGCGGCGAACGGCCCGCCCCGCGTGCAGCACGCCCGCTATGTACAACGCCAGTGATACGGTCAGCCCGGCCGCCAGCAGCGCCAGCGCGGCGCGCGCATTGCTCAACGGCGCGCGCGTCACCAGAAAATCAACCAGCGTGGTCAGCGCGTGTGTGGGATAGTGAAAATAGGCCTGCGTCTTGGCCGTGATGGACAGCGGCAGCGGACTGCCAAAATAGGCCGTCGCCCAGATCAGCCACGGCGCGCTCACCGCCGCAAAGACCGCTGCTTCCCGCCACGGAAGGCGCCGCCGGAAAAGCACGGCATGCCCGGCCAGCAGCAGCGGCAGCACGATGGCGTCCGGCCGCGTCAAAAACGCCAGCGCCGAAAACAACGCCGCCTGCCCGTCGCGCTCGCGCGCCACGTACGCTTCAGCGGCGGCCACTAGCCACATCACCACCAGTGACGTTTCCATGCCGCCCAGCGACACGCCGATGCGCACCGGATTGAGCAAGTAAATCAGGGCAATTACTGAGGCCGCGAACTCCGATCGGACCAGCGCGCGGGCCAGCCGGCGCAGCAGCAGCAGCGTCGCCACATCGCAGCCGGCGCTGATCGCCACGGCCAGCCACGGCAGATCCGCTCCCGGCAGCGCCGACTTAAGAGCGGCCAGCAGCAGCGTGAACAGCGGCGTGGTGGTGCCCAGCACCGGCTGCCCGGCATTGTAGACAAAGCCCCAGCCATTGGCCAGATTGCGCGCATACCGAAACGTGATGTAGGCGTCGTCCACCGGGCGTGGGCCGGGCAGCACCTGCACGGCCAGCACCAGCCCAATCACCAGCACCGGAAAACTCCAACGTTGCAGGGCGGCCAGGCGCGTCACTGGCATGTGATCTCGTACACCTCTGCTTCAAGGTCCCGATACAACAGGCGACCACACTGCGGCGCGTACCGGCGCACAAAGAACTCGGCCGCCAGTCGGTGCTGCCCGCCCGGGTCACGCTGGATGATGAAATCGGCATTGGTGGGCGCAAACAACAGGTGGGTAATGCCGCGGGCGCGCAGCGCGGCCGTCACCGCCGTCACATCAAAGCGTGCCGCCGCCGCCACCTGCGTCCACTGCGATTGTTCGGGATCAGCCAGGCAGCGCTGATCGCAATAGTAGCCTCGCCCGTCCCACATCATCATCAATCGCTGGCTGGACGACAACTGCGCCTGGGCAAATTGCAGCGCCCGATAGGTTCCAATCGGCCCAAGGAAATCAGCCTTGCTGGCTGCCCCTAACAATACCGCCGGCGGTGGAAACTGGACGGAAAACAAGGCCAGCATGACGGGCGTGACGGCTGCCAGCGTCAGCGTTACGCCCTGCGTTAACCGCGACCGAAGCCCCGTCGATGGGTTGAGCCACGGCGCCATGACTTCGGCCGTCAGCACACTCAGCGCGGGAAATATCGGGATCATAAAGCGCAGCTGCTGAGAGCCGGCCGCCCATACCACGCAGCGCGCCAGCGTCAACACAAACACGCCGCGCAGCCGGCGCTCCGGCCGGCGCAGCATGTATAACCCGATCAGCAGAAAAAACACACTGGGCCATTCCATGCCGCCGAAAGCCGTTGTAAACGTGGCGCGCTGCACATAGACGCGCACCGGCAGCAGCAGATAATCGATCGGCGCGTGCCCCGGCCCAAAGTCGTTCAGAAAATTGAACAACATATCAAGGCGGCTTTGATCCCAGCCGGGGCCGCCCCAGACGAAGGGATAAATCGGATTGCCCGAAAGCGCCCAATTCTTGAGATACCACGGCGCGGCCACCACCGCTGCTATCGCGCCAAACACCATCACACGGCCAATGACCTGCCGCCAACCGGCCCCGCGCGCCTGCCACATGATGTAGATCGCCAGCAGGCCGGCCTGTGCCGCAGCCTGATATTTCAGCCCCAGCGCCAGCCCGGCGCACAATCCGGCCAGCACCAGAGCCGATCGGCCCGCTGTCTCACTCAGCCCGATCAACATCACCGCATATAGCGCCAGAAACTCGTACAGCGCCCAACCCAGATCGGTATATGCCCAACTCGCCACCAGCGGCGTCATCGGGATAGTCAGCCATATCGCCAGAGACAGCCACGCGGCCGTAAGTGAGAGAAAGCGGCGGGCAAAGGCGAAGGCCGCCCCTGCAACCAGCAGCCCACACGCCAGATGCAGCACTTTGGCAACGGTATCCGCGTCAAAGGCCAGCCCGATGGCGTACACCAGATCCAACGTGGCCGGGCCGTTGGCCTGCCAGACATCAGGCAGCAGCGTGATGCGCCCGGCTTGCAGCCACAGGCGCGGCCCCTGCAGGTGGTACATTTGCCCGTCATAGTCCCACACCGGCGTCAGCGCCTGCAGCAGCGCCAGCCCGACAGTGGCGACGGCTATCACCACCAACGCCCGCTGAAAGTTGTTTGCGCCGCGCCAGCCGCGTTGCGCGCGCGGCCCCAGCGTCGGCACCACCGCCAGCACCCGCCGCCAGGTGTGGCGCGTAATCACTATCGAGGCCGCCAGCCACGCGCCAATCGCCCACGGATGCAGCAGGCCTATCAGCCCCAGTGCCAGCACGCCATACCCCAGCACGCCCAGACCCACGGCCATGCTGAACAGATTGATTTCAGCGGCAGTAAAGGCGGTCTGGTTCAGTCGGCGCAAGAGCAGCCGCCCCCAACCCAGCGCCGTAATCAAAATCGTCGCAGCCAGCGCCAGCGCAAAATAGGCATCCAGCAGCGCGCGCGGCCCGATAGCGCTCGGACTTCGCTCGCCCCACAGCAGATGAGCGAGCACGGGCGCGGCGCACAGCGCCGCAATAAGAGCGAATACAAAGGAACGAAGATGGGCGGCCGGCGATCTGAGTGATGACATGGTCAACAAAATCGGAGCGGTTACGCGGGTAACCGCTCCGAGCGAGTCGCTAAACGGTTCGCCTAACGCCGGACGAGCGGAATGTACAGGCGATAGGGCAGCGGATCAACAATCAGGGTGGCGTCATTGTAAGGGCCTTGCCGGTTGTCTTTGTCCAGCATCGCCACCCGCCAGTAATACGACCCCGTATTCAACTTCGTCGTGGGGATGTAGTGAGTGTTGAAGGTATCGGCATTGACGACCGGGCTGGTGAATTGCGGGTTGGTCGCCACTTGCAGGCGATACTTGGCCGCGCCGGCCACGGGCTGCCACTCGAACTCCGGATAATCGCCCGCGCGCGAACCCGGCAGCGGCGCCACCAGCACCGGCGCCGGATATTGCTTGGTAAACGAGTAGATCGCCGTGTAGGGGCCAAGATTATTGTTGGCATCGCGCACAGCCACGCGCCAGTAGTAGGTGCCATCGGCATACGTCTTGTTGGGTGTCCAGTTGATGGTGTCGGTATCGATGCTTTCAAACGGGCTGCCAAAGCCGGTGGGTGACGTCGCGATCTGCAGCCGGGCGTTGGGTGACCCCCACGCCGAAGTGAGGACGGGCGTCCACTTGAAGGTGGGCGGCAGGTTCACAATCGTTCCCGGCGGCGGACTCACCACCGTAATCTCCGGCAGCGTAATCACCAGCGTGGATGAGATCGACCAGTCGCTGCGGAAGGCGGCCGTGGTGTTGTTCTCCTGTCTCACCCGCCAGTAGTACAGCCCCGGCGCCAGGGGCGTGAGCGGCGTGTAACTATTGTGATTGGTGTTATTCTCGGTCACGCTGCCCGAGAAATCCGGGCTGGACGACCACTGCAGCCGATAGTAAGCCGCGCCTTCCACATCATCCCAGCGGAAGGTGGGCAGGTTGTAGTTGCCGTCCACGCGCAGGTTCTGCGGGATCGGGCCGTACTTGACAAACACGTGCGCTTCGCTGGGCGGGCTGTACGTGTCGTTGATGATGGGGCACTGGGGAGCAATGATGGTCTGCGGCTTGGAGAAGTGCCGCACCGTGTAGCGCCAGTACAGCGTATTGTCTTCGATCACCCGGTTGGGTGTAAACACGTGCTGGAACACGTCCACGTAATTCTCGCAGCCAGTGCAGGTAAAGGTCTGCTGCAGCAGCAAATTGTTAAAGACCGGGTCGCGATAAATCTGGACCTGGGTGCCTTTCAGCCAGTCGATGTTGCCCGCCTCGGCATATATGAATGGCATCGAGCTGATCGCCACGCCTTCGCCGGTGGAGTTATCGCCCGGCAGGGACAACGACAAGCGATCGGCGATCGACTTGACCTCGCGCAAAACGGCCACGTTCTGGCCGTTGTCCGGCACCGTGTCGGCCGCGACCGCGGCGGAGTTGGACGTGGCGCTGAAGAGCACCGGCGACAGCACAAACGGGCTGAAGCCCGCGTCACCAATGGCGGTCTTGGGCAGCTTGAACTCTGCATAGCGCGTGGCGGGGCTGTACGTGAAACCTCCGCCGACCTGCAAAGGATCGAGCAGGTCTTTGATCTCCGGATCCCAGGCGCCATTGATGCTATCCCAGCGGTACAACGCCACTGCTTTCGGCGCTGCGGTCAGGAACTGCGTATCGGAATACACGACATATACGGCGTATTCCGGCCGGTAGTAATTCACCGTGGTGACGGTTGGCCGATTGGGCGGGGCCACGGCGGCGCCGCTATCGTCCTCCTGATCGCCATCCAGATACAGACCGTACACCACTGTGCCGGTTACGTTGGGGCTGACGTGGAAGCCCACATACCAGTAATCCCTGTCCTGCGCCGCGTACAGCGTGGTCAGGTCCGTGGGCGTGCCGGTGTTGGGGCTGGTGCCCAGCAAGGTGCGCGGCGTATCCGGCACAGCGGCCGGCGCGCATAAAAGCCACGACCCCGTCCAGCGCGTTTGCTGCACCACGATCAGTCGGCGGACGGTGCTCCACACCCCGACCGGATTACCGGCCCCATCCAGGCCGCGCACGCGCCAAAAGTAGGTGCCCACTGGCAGCCGCGTGTGGGGGGTGTGATGGGTATAGGCGGTCTGAGCGGCATACGCAGTTGTCGTGAAGCTGCTGGTGCTGCTCAGCTGAAACTCATAGCGTGACGCCCCCTGCAGTGGTTTCCACTCAAACGAAGGCAGCAGTTCCATCACCTTCTCGTTGAAGGGCGGGCGCAGCAGCACCGGCGCACTGGTCGCGGTGGGTGTCATCAATCGCGACGTGTCAAAGCGCACCGCCCACGGCTGATTTGTGGCCGAACTGGTCAGCACCGCCCCCGACGCGATGTAGGGCGTCACGCGCCAGTAGTACGTGATGGCCGCGGTCGGGGTGAAGGGCGTCGTCTCATCCGGCGTTGCACTCAGATTGCTGGTTGTGTACGTCCAGTCGACGGTGAAGAAATTAACGTCGCTGCTCACTTCCAGCTTATAGTAATCGGCTTCCGTGTGTTCGGGCAGCAACGCTGAGGAACCGGGCGCCGCGCCCGGCACGTACGTGCGCGACCAGTACAGCGTCGGCACGGCCAACGCGTAATCATAGGAGGTGGGGATGTCATACGGTGGCAGATAATTGCCCGAAGCGGCAGACGGCGGCGCGTAGTAATAGCGGGGATAGATATTTTCCGCCAGCCCCACATCATAACGCGGCCGGTAACTGATGGAGTTGCTGGCCTTGCCCGGATTGTTGTTGGCATCGTACGGCGTGACGCGCAGATAAATCGTCGTATTCCACTCATCCGACGGGAACTCGTTGCGCCAGTACCAGGTATTGGGCGTGGTCGCCGACCATTTGACCGTTCCAAAACCGGGGTCAAAACTGCCCTGAATAATGTAATAGGCCGCTTCGCGCACCGGCGTCCACGTAAACGACTGCACATTGACGACCTCGTTGTTGCGCGGCGTCAGGACGATGGGCTGGTGGTACCACTTCTTCTGAAACTTCCACGTTTCGCTATCGGCGCTCAGCACGCCGCTGCGATAGTACACCCGCACTTTCCAGTAATAGTCCTGATCATTCGGCAGCGACGACGGCGGCGTGTACGCGGTCTGGTTGACGTTGACGCTGGTCACATTGGTCTGAAAAGTCGGATCGGTGCTGTATTGCAGCTGGTAGCCGATGGCGCCCTTGACCGCCGTCCACTTAAACTCCGGTGTGTACACCGGAAACGAGTTGTTGGCCGGCGCCAGCAGCGTCGTCGTCCGGGCGTAATTGACGAACAACTGGCGCACCTCGCTCGTCTGCCCGTCGCGATTCGCCGGGTCCTGCGGCGTCACGCACCAGTAGTAATTGGCATTGGCGATGCGCACGTTGTGCGTATAACGAGTGTAAGGCGTCGTATAGGTATAGAGCGGCGACTGACAGTCGGCGTCGTTGTCGATCTTCAGCACGTACTGGGCCGCGCCTGTGACGGGCGTCCATGAAAAGACCGGGTCTTCAATAAATTCGATGGTGGCCCCGGCTGCCGGTGACAACAAGGCAGGCGCATTATTGGCCGCCCAGTTCCGCGAGAACATCCACGGCGAAGCCGGCCAGTCGCCGGCGCCCACCACGCCGGTGGCCGTTTCCACGCGCACGCGCCAGTACCAGGTGGTGTCGCGCAGCCAGGCGAGATCGGTCGCCAGATACTTGGTGTGGGCCAGCACAACTTCTTTCTGCACGGTATTGAAGCCGATCTGGTCCGACACCTGCAGGCGGTAGGTCAGCGCGCCCGGATACGCCTGCCACTCGAAGTAAGGCATCGCCACCGGCGGGTGATTGGCCACGGTTACTTCCAGCCCACTGGTCGGATACACCGGCACCACCAGCATGCCGCCGGCGTATGGCTTGGCCTGTGAACTGGCCGAGCCTGATACGACGAAAAACAAGGTGATGATAATGAATGCTCGAATGGCCTGCCGGCGGATGGTGTCTGACCCAATGTTCATCGCGTCTGCTCCTTCTGTCTGGCAACTCCCCCCGCGATGGTGTCAGTATAGGTGAAGCCTCGCCGCCCGTCAACGTCCGCCTGACATCAAGGCGACGTGATCTTTAGCAGGACGGCGTTTCCAAACTTTAGGGCTTGCCGTAGAATCGCAAGCCCTCACAGGCATCGTTCTGAAAATCACGGGTTAGCCAGAGTCAAGCGCTTTACCCAAGTGGAAGTGCAACGTGCCAGTTCCCCGTTCGCCCAATCCCACAAGCGCCCGGGCTGAGTGTCGACATTGATGGGCAGCGCGTTGAAACCACAAGGATAGTAATATGCCCCCAGATAATGAATGTAGGCAGAAATCACCAAACCGAGCCAGAACAACACCTGCCAGTACCAGTGCCTGACGATCATCGTTTCATAGCATAGCGCCAGAAAAACGATCAAGAATGGCACTGCTTCTAGCAACAACCGATAGCCAAACGACCAGCCGCCCCACCACGAATACCAAAAGGAATAAAGCGCTACCAGCGCGATCGGCGGAATCGCCAAATACCGATAAAGCGGGGGAAATGTTCGCGAGAAAAGCGCCCGTAACAGGTAAACACCGCTAAACGCAAACAGCGGCGTAAATATAAACAGTCCCCGATTTGGACTGATCAGCAACCCCGGCAGTCCAATTAGCGGATTGCCCGTAAAAAGGCTAACGTTCTGAGTTTGGCCCAGCGCCAGAGCTGAACCGAGCACGGCCACCGAGTACCAGGTCATCAACCCTAACGGTATCGTCCCAAGCACCGCAAATCCCAAAAAACTGGTGCGTCGGTGCGTCAGCACATAAATCGCCAACGGCAAAGCCACTAACACATTTGGCGGACGATTAAAGACCGCCAAGCCCAAAAACAGTCCCGACCAGATGGTAGCCGTTTGATTGTCTCTAAGCAAGAGCCACAAGGCCATGTTGATAAACAACAATGACGGCCCGTGTTGCCATAACCCCTGGCTGGCCGTGCTCCACACTCCGGTGCCAAAGGCATACACAAGTGTGCACAGCAACGCCGTGGTCCAGCGTCGAGAAATTCGGTCAAGAACAAGATACATGAGGCCGACCGACATGGCCGTCACTAATCCCGCAGTCACCATTGACAGGTACAGTCGGTTGACATACAGGTCAATTCCAAGGGCACGCGCTACGACATATACCGGCAGATTCAGCAAACCGGGGACGATCGGGTAGATCGATACGACGTGATCGCCCAGCCATTGTGTTCCTGGCGGCAGCTGCTGGCCGTCATCGACAAACTCATCAAAATAGAAGTTGCCATCAGTAAGCAATGAGATCGGCAGCAGTTGATTCGGCTCGACGTCCTGAACACCGATAACGCTATAGACGCGCCCGTTTCTGACGTAAATCACAAACGCTGCCAGACTTAAGATGAGCGCCATAAAAACGCGATTAAACCGAGTGCTCATTGTGAATAGATCTCATCGGGAATAGATGGGCGGGTTTCCACGCCTGTTAAATTAGTTATGGAAAGCCGCCCTGTTTCTGTAGATGCATATTGCCGGTTTGCGTCGAGCATATTCGCCTCCCGCTCCATATCCCTCCTCGCCTCCCCGCCCGCCATCCTAACTGCATCCTAACTACAACTTAACTGGACCTAACTAACCCAGCCCCCCGACTTACCGGCTACTTCGGCACATAAATTATCGTCAACTCGTCCCCGTACGCCCCCCACCACCGCCTCGATTCTGCTAGCTGCCTCGCCAGCGGCAGCCCCGTGTGTCACTTGTATTCCCGGTCATCTGGCCCTGCGCGTCGCATACATCACGCCGATGGCAACCGGCACCCACGCATATAGAAAATCGCCCACGCTTTGAACTTTCATGACCAGTAACCCGGCATAAGTTGCCACCAACCCTGCGGCATACCATCTCTGCCGGTCGGTCGAATGGTAAACCCGGCACACCAGCTCAACCACGGCCGGCAGCACGATCACCTGGTCGAAGCTCCACCCATACGGCGCCAGCGGCACCGAGATCAATAGCGCTGCATTGACGCCGGTCAGCACTCCCTCGCGCTCCATCAATCGTGCCAGCCATGGAATCAACAAGAATGTCAGAATCCCTGCCAACCGCAGCACTCCGCTGCCCGTGTACGCCTGAAATAGCCCGCCCACCGTCGCCGCCGAGTGCCTGAAAAAATCGTAGCCGCTGGTCAGATTCCAGTAACCAACCAGCCAGCCGGGAGCCAGTAGCGTCACCAGGCCTGTCGTCAGCGCGCCGGCCGCCAGCAGGCCTGCCCAGACCCGCCACCGGCGCTGCCATGCCGCCCACACCAAAATCAATGCCACCACCAGGTACACCAGCTGTGGCTTGCTTAACGTCAGCAGCAGAGCCGCTCCCGCCCAACCGTCGTGTCGCCGTTTCAGCGCCGCCACTGCCAACAACAGGCCGACCAGCACCCATGTCGTCACTTGCCCCATCGCCAGCAATGTCAACGCGCTGCCAAAGGTCAGGCTGACAACTGCCAGCCACGGTGGCGCGCGACGCCTGCCCGGAAGGTCAATCAACTGCCAGGTCACAAATGGCGTCGCCGCCAGTATGACAAAGTTGAATAGCAGCCATACTCGCCCGGCTGCCTCCGCCGGCAGCGCCGCCAACGGTGTCAACATCAACAGCAACCACGGCGGGTTCCAGGCCGGATCGAACGTCCAGGCGGGCGGCTGGCCGTCGAAATACGCATCAATCAGCGCCGCTCGATCGTAAGGGTTGCCTCCGTGCAGCAACACTCGCGCCCCCGCCCAGTACACCTGAAAATCCACCAGCCCCAACCGCCCCATGGAGAACGGCGCCCATACAGCCAACAACACCATGCCGCCGAGGATTGCGGCCACGATGATTCCCCTGCCCAATCGCCCGGCGCTTGGCAGCCGACCGCGCCTTGACTGTCCCCCACCCGTTTCCGATGTCATCTTGACGGTCTTCCCAACCGGGCCTCAACTAAGGCCGAACATAGATCACAGCCATGTCGTCTCGATAAGCTTCGCGCCAATCGCTCGATCGTTTCAGGGCGATGTCCAGCGGGCTGCCCACCTCAATGATCACACAGCCCACCTTCCGCGCTGTCAGCGTCGCCTCAAAGCCCGGCTGGGCCGTCGCCACCGACAGATACTCAGTCAGTATCCCGCCCGCCTCGGCATACACATCGGTGCGCCCGTCGGCGTACACTGGATAATCGGGCCATAGCTGCCACAGCAAATACCCGCCCCAGTTGTATGAGTTAAACATCTCGCGCGGGGGCCGATTGGTCGCCATCCAGTCGGCTGCTTTGGCCGGCAGGATTTTTGCCTCGGCCTGCGCGATCGATGTCGGCAGCAGTGGTATCACAATCTTGATCGCGGCCGCCACGCCCATCAACCCCAGGATCAGCCAGTTCAGGCCCACCCGTCCTCTCGACAAGCTGCGCCCGCCCCAACGGCTGTGCTGCCACAGCGCGGCCGCGTGCCGGCACAGCACCGGCGCCGTTACCAGCGCAAACAGGCCCACATTGCGCCGCGCCAGAAACGTGATGTACGCAAAGACGACCACCAGCGCCGCATCCGTCGCGTCCAGCCGCCGCCCCGACCAGCCCACGACCACCAGCGTCAACAACAGCAGCCACACCATGGGCTGTTGAAACAACTCGTGAAAGTTGGGCGACTGCCATTCCTGGATGAAGTCCTGCAGCACGCCGATGTTCACCGTCCTGAACGGCAGTTCCAGCGCCGCCGTCGTGTACGGATTGATCAGCAGCGCTGCGCCGGACACCAGCGTGACGATCAGCACTTTGCGCCAGCGCCGCCCGCTCAACACCTCCGGCCCCTCAAAGCCCAGCAGGTGATTGGCTGCCTCGCCCGCCAGCACCGCGCCCAAGACCATAAAGCCCGCGATGTAGCCGCCGTGCAAATTCACCCAGACGGCAAAGATCACGGGCAGCACCCATAACCGATCGATCTGTTTCCACTTGTAGAGATACAGCACGTAGGCCGTCAACGGCGTCAACACAAACGTCGCCATTTGCGAGCGCGGCGTCCACACCGCCCCGGCCGCCGCCGCCGCCAGCACCACCACAAAGGCGCGCAGGAACGGCCCGCCCGCCAGCTGCTTCCACACCAGTGCAAACGCCAGCACCACCAACCCGGCCACCAGCAGCGACAGACCCGCCTGACCGAAGGTAGCGTACGTGGCGTACAGCCCAATCTGCGACAGCCAGTGCACATCCACCCACGGCGTGCCCGCCGCCGTCCACGAAAACGGATCGGTCAGCGGCACGGCCCGCGTCTGCAGGATGTACCGGCCCGTCAATAAGTGCCAGTACATATCGGTGTCCACCGCCGTCCGCACCGCCATGGCCGCCAGTGCGATGAAGGTGATGGCCGTCACCAGCCGGGAAAGCGTCAGTCTGTTCATGGGCGCGACCTCAGGTTCCTGACCGCGGCGACGGCTCGTCTTCGCCCGCCGTCCCTCTCGCCGCCCGGCTGTCCGCAAACACCTGCCGGATGATGTCCTCCACCGGCGGCTCCTCAATCAGCACATCGTCCAGCTTGACGCTACTCAGCAGCTGCGCGGCGATCTCGGTGGCCGAACCGCGCGGCACGCGCAGCGTGGCCTTAACGCCGTCAACGGCTTCGATCTCGCCGAATTTCAACAGCGCCGTCTTTGAGGCCGGATCGCGCATCACCACCGACAGCAGCTTGTACGGCGCCGTGCGTTCCACCAGCCCACGCAGATCGCCGTCGTACAGCAGCCGGCCGCGATCGATCACGATGACGCGCCGGGTCAGCACGGTCACATCGGCCATATAGTGGCTGGTCAGGATCACGGTGGCGCCGTGCCGTTGATTGTACGTCTGCACGAACTGCCGGATCGCCACTTGCATCGTCACGTCCAGCCCAATCGTCGGCTCGTCCAGAAACAGCACGCGCGGCCGGTGCAGCAGCGCCGCCGCCAGTTCGCACTTCATCCGCTCGCCCAGCGACAGTTTGCGCACCTGCTTCTTCAGCAGCGGCGACAGGTCCAGCAGATCATCCAGCTCTTTGAGCGTGGCAGCATAATCGGGCGTGGACAGCTCGTAAATTGCCTTGTTAATCAGAAAGGTCTCAATCGCCGGCAGATCCCAGATCAACTGGTTCTTCTGGCCCATCACCAGCGTGAATTGCTTCAGGTACGGCGCGCGTCGTTCGTGCGGGATGAAGCCCAGCACTTCCACGCGCCCTTTGGTGGGGTACAGCAGGCCGGACAGCACCTTGAGCGTCGTCGTCTTGCCCGCGCCGTTCGGGCCGAGGAAGCCCACCATCTCGCCCGGCTCAATCGAGAACGAGACATCGTCCACGGCTTTGACCTGATAGGTCTTGCGCCGGAAGAAGGAGCGCAGCGAACCGGCCAGTCCCGGTTCCTTCTGGTGCACGTCATAGTATTTGCTGAGTTGATCGGCCAGGATTTGCGGCACGGCACACCTGCAGTTCATGATACGAAATTCGACGGCGTTTGCCGCCGGGCGGGGCACAGGCCGATTGTACATCGAAATTGCTCTTCGATCATTGTCTGGTATAATCCGCCTCGCATCACGCCCGACTTGCCGAACGTCACCCGTCAGTCGTCTGGTATGACCAAACCCCTGCGCCTTCAAGTCCTTTACGCCGACACCGGCGGCGGGCATCGTGCCACCGCCCAGGCCGTCATCGACGGCTTGAAGCATCGCTACGGTGACGCGGTGGACCCGGTGCTCTTTGACGGCCTGCGCAAGTACGCGCCGTGGCCGGTCAGCCACCTCGACGACATGTACCCGTGGATGAGCGGCCTGAGCAAGACCTGGGGCAACGGCTGGACGGCGCTCAACGATCCCGACGTGGCGCGGCGCTTCATGAAGGGCTGGTGGCTGTACGTGCGCGACGCCGCCAAGAAGATGGTGGAAGAACCGTGCGACGCCATCGTCAACGTGCAGCCGCTCTACACCTACCCCGTGTTATGGGCCATGGACAACGTCGGCATCCGCAAGCCCTTCATCACCATGGTCTCCGATCTCATCGTCGTTCACGCGCTGTGGTGCGACCCGTCCACCGATGCCTTTCTGGTGCCCACCGAAGTCAGCCGGCTGCGCGCCCTGCAAAATCGCGTCCCCGAACACAAGATCAAAGTGGTGGGTCTGCCCATCCGATTGACCTTTGACCTCCCGCCGGAACCCAAACCCGTGGCGCGGGCGCGGCTGGGCCTGCCCGACCGGCGCACCATCCTGCTGATGGGCGGCGGTCAGGGACTGGGCGGCATCTACGAGATCGCGGAGGCCATCGGGCGCAGCCGGTTGGATGCGCAGCTGGTCGTCATCGCGGGCCGCAACAAGAAGCTCAAGGATCAGCTCGACGCCGCACGCTGGCCTGTGCCGGTCACGACCTACGGCTTCATCAAGGAAGTCCACCAGGTGATGGACGCCGCCGACGTGCTCATCACCAAGGCCGGCCCCACCACCATCTGCGAAGCCTTCACGCGCAGCCTGCCCATCATCATCAGCGGCTACATCCCGTCGCAAGAAGACGAAAACGCGCAGTACGTCATCGACAACGGCGCGGGCGTGCTGGCCCTGCAGCCCGAACTGATCGTGAATACGCTGCGGCAGTGGCTGGCCGATCCGGCGCTGCTCGATCGACTGGCGCGCAACTCCGGCTGTCTGGCGCGGCCGCGCGCCGCCATCGACGCCGCCGAGGAAATCTACCGGGTGGCCACCAGCCGCCCGACCGTCTATCGCGCTCCTCAACGCGAACCCCTGCTGGCCCGCATCGATCGGTTTCTGGGCAACTGACCGCTGACAGAGCAGTGTCAGACTGCCGTCAAGCAGCGCCCGGGGGCGTGTGCTAGAGTAAAGTCACTTCATCGGCGCAGAGGATCACTCATCATGACCGGCAGCACCTGGGCTTCGCTCTTCACGTGGTACAACCTGCCGTTCACGCTGCTGCTCTTTGCCTGCGGCGTGCTGGCGATCTTGCAGATGATCGGGCTGGGCGGCGGCGACGATGGCGATACCGGCGCGGACGTCGACCACGATCTTGACTTGGATCACGATCTCGACCTGGATCACGACGTTGATCTCGATCATGATGTGGACCTGGATCACGCCGCCGACCTCGATCATGATCTCGACCACGACCTGGATCACGCGGTCGATCACGGCGACGTGGGCGAGCCGGGCGTGCTGACGGTGCTGGCCTTTATCGGTCTGGGCAAGGCGCCGCTGTTCGTGGTGCTGCTGATTTTCTTCGGCGCGGTGGGCGTCATCGGCTGGGCGCTCAACGCGCTGATTACCGGCCTGCTCGGCGCTTATCCGGGGCTGGCCTTTGCGGGCGTGCTGCCGGTGTCCGTCATCGGCGGCGGGCTGATCAGTTCGCGGGTGGCGCGCTTCATCGGGCGGGCGCTGCCGCCCATCAGCACCACGGCCACGCGCGCGCAGGCGCTGGTGGGGCGGCGCGGCACCGTCATCAGCCCCTTCGTGGACGAGAAGTACGGCATGGTGCGACTGCGCGATGCGGGCGGCACGCTCATCAGCGTCTTCGCCGTGCAGCCCGGCGGCGAACCCATCCGGCGCGGCAGCGATGTGGTGCTGGTCGCCTACGATGCCGCCAAGAAACTGTACACCGTCGCCCCGGTCTAACCGATCGGGTTGGCCGAATCACTCATTACTCGTTACCCATCACTCATCACTTCTCACGGAGGCGTCTATGTTCGATCAACTGATTCCGCTGGCGATCACCGTCATCGTCATTCTGGTTGTGCTGGTCTTGCTGCGCTCGATGGTGCGCGCCTACGTCAAGACCCCGGCCAACCGCGCCTTCGTGCGCACCGGCGGCCTGTTCCGCAAGCCGACCGATCCGCCCAAGGTGGTGATGAATGGCGGCGCGTGGGTGTTCCGCACCATCCACGAACTGACCTGGGTTGATCTGGGCACGATGGCGATCGAGATCGAGCGCACCGAGAACAACGCGCTGCTCACCATCGACCCGCAGTACGCCGACATCAAGGCCATCTTCTACATCAAGGTCAATCCCACCGTCGAGGGCATCATCGACGCGGCGCGCACCATCGGCGGCAAGCAGGTCAACGCCGAAGCGGTGAAGCAGCTGGTGGACGCCAAGCTGGACGGCGCGCTGCGCGACGTGGCCGCATCCTTCAGCCTGATGAGCCTGCACCAGGAGCGCGAGAAATTCATCCAGGAAGTGCAGAACCGCCTGAAGACCGACCTGGAAGAGAACGGTCTCGTGCTGGAATCAGTATCCATCCTGACGCTGCGCGCGGCGCGGCAGGGCTCGTTCGGCACCGACGACGTGTTCGGGGCGCAGGTGGCCCGCGCCAACGCGCAGGTCATCCAGCAGGCGCTGCGTGAGCGCAACGACATCGAGCGCAAGACCGAGATCGAAATCAAGCAGCGCGACACAGCCACGGCCAAGCTGCGGCTTGATCTGGACCGCGACCTGGCGCTGGCGGCCGCTTCACAGGAGCGCGAAGTCCGCACGCTGCAGGCCACGGAGAAGGCGGCGGCTGATCAGAAGGTGTTTGAAGAAGCACAGAAATCGGAACTGGCCCGCGTGGCGAAGGAGCGGGCTGTGGCGCTGGCTGAGATGGAGCGCGAGCAGCAGATCGGCATCCAGAATGAGCGCAAGCAGCAGGAAATTCTGGCCGCCGAAGTCGCTCGCCGCCAGGCGCTGGAATTGGCCGAGCAGCAGCGTCAGATCATCGTGACGCAGGAACAGCAGAAGCGCGAGAACGCCGACAAGGAACGCCTCATCATCTCGGCGCAGCGCGAGGAAGCGTCGCAGGCCGTTAAGACGGTGGAGGCCACGCAGCAGGCGCAGCGCGATGCCAAGATCAAGGTCATCGAAGCCGAGCGCGACGCGCAGAAGGCCATGATCGAGCAGAAGAACCGCATCGAGCTGGAGGCACTGCGCAAGCAGCGCGAGGCTGAGGCGCAGGCCAAGGCCTTGAAGGAAATCGCCGCCGCCGAGGCGGAAGCGGCGTTGAAGCAGGCGGATACGCTGCGCACACAGGCCGCCGCCGAGCGTGAGGCCGAACAGCTGCGCGCCGACGGTATGAAAGCCAAGACGTCCGCCTCCGGTCTGGCTGAAGCCGACGTGGCCAAAGCCAAAGCCGACGCGGCCATGCGCGAGGCGGAAGCCGTGAAGGCGCGCGGCCTGGCCGAAGCCGAAGCGGTGAAGGCCAAAGGTCTGGCCGAAGCTGAGGCGCAGAAGTCCAAAGCCGAAGCGCTGGCCGCTTACGAAGGCGTGGCGCAGCGTGTGGAAATCACCAAGCTGCAGCTGGATGCGCAGGTGCAAATTGAGGTGGCGCGGGCGCAGGCGCTGGGCAATGCGCTGGCCTCGATGAACATCAAGCTCATCGGCGACCCGACGGCGGCTTCGCAGCTCTTGAAGATGGTGACGCTGGCCGACGGGCTGGGCGAAGTGGTGAAGGCCGCCCCCCTGCCCGTGCGCGAGATCGGACAGCAGGTGCTGAACAAGGTCACCGGCGCGGACGGCGACAGCCTGATCAATCTGGGCGACGGCAACGGCCAGCCGGCTTCCGACGTGGCTGAGCTGGCGCTGCTGGTGCCGGAACTGATGAAGATCGCGGAGCGCACGCTGGACGTGAACAAGCTCAAGGGTCAGACGGTGGCGCAGGCGCTGGAGGCGCTGCAGAAGCGCGCTTCGGCCGAGGATAAGGCCGTGGTGGAGAAGGCGCAGCGGGCGCTGGCGAGCCTGCCCATCATCAACGATCTGCCCTTTGAAGAAGTGTACCTGCGGGCGACGACGAAGTAAGGCGAAAACGTAAAGCGTAACGGCCACGCCGCCTTACGCCTTACGCTTTACGTTTCACGTTTTACGCTTTACGCTTTAAGTTTTACGTTTCACTTTTCACGCTTCACTCTCTAGCCATGAAATGGTTCGATCGCATTCTCACCGGCCTGCGTGCCGCAGCGCGTGACCTGATTAGCGAAGACGTTGACGACGCTGATCGGGAAGCCGATCGCGTGGAGGCACTGCTGGACACGGCCCAGACTCGTCTGCGCGTGCTGCGCAGTGAACTGGCGCTGGCCGTGGCCCGCGAGAAGCGCGCCGAGATCGACTGGCGGGCGGCGTGGGAGCAGGCCAATGCGCTGGACGCCGGCGTCGATTCGGCGCTGCGGGCCGGGCAGGATGAGATCGCCCGCTCGAAGATCGAAGAGGCTTCGCGCGGGCAGGTCAAGGCCGATGAGCTGAGCGAGCGCTATCAGGCGGCAGTGCGCGTGACCTCGCGCCTGCGCGAAGAGGTGCATGCGCTGCAGACACACATCGACGACGTGCAGCGCCGCCGGGCCGGACTGGCCGATCGGGAATCAGGCGCGGCCTCGCTGGAGCAGCTGCAGCAGCTCAAGCGCGAGCAGCGCCGGGAAGCGTCGGCCGTGAAGGACGATCTGAAATCCCGTGAAGACGACGTGGCGCGCCGTGAAGACCGCCTGGCCGCGCGCGATGAGTTTACGCATAACGATTCATGAGTAGCGGGTAACGCCCGTCGTCGATCACTCATTACGCATTACTCATTACGCATTACTCATTACTCGTTACTCGTTACTCGTTACCCATTAAACCCATGACCCTCTCACCCGAACAACAAGCCGCCCTCGATCAACTCCTGGCGCACGTACCGTCAGACAACGGCCACACGCCGCCGCCCGCGGCCGATGTGCTGCAAACGTGGCTGGGCGTCTCCGGCGCGGACGTGAAGGCGCGGCTGCTCGACCTGCTGAACAAGAAGGACGAACTGGAAGCGCAGCTGCTCGATCTGGTCAAGCGCTATCCGCTCGATTCGGCGTTTGGCTTTCTGCTGATGTCGTCGTGGGCGTTTTACGCGGCCGAGAAAGAGGTCAATCCGCGCATCAAGACCTTCGTCGACGCGTTCTATTACATCGCCACGTGCGCGTCGGTGGGCTACGCCGACATCTTCGCCATCACGCAGAGCGGCCGCGCCATCGCCTCGCTGGTCATGATCATCGGCCCGGCGCTGACCAACGCCGCGCTGGATCGGCCTGTGGACAAGCGCCCGTCGGGGCGTTGACGAGTGCGCGGGAGACCGTTATAATCGCGCCCATGCACTATCTGTCACCCAACGCCATCCTGATCTGCAAGGCCACGCGCGGCCCCATTTCGGCCC
>CAZKBQ010000075.1:0-23583 GCA_964550855.1 uncultured Anaerolineae bacterium | reverse complement strand
GGCTACAGCGGCACCACCGATTACATGTCGTTCATCCTCATCGGCTACGCGCTGTCCAACTTCATCAATGCCGTGTTCTGGGGCATGGGCTACGCGCTGAAGAACGACATGGACGCGGGCGTGCTGGAAGCCAACTGGCTGGCGCCTGTGCCGCGGCCGCTGCTGCTCATCGGCCACACCTTGTCCAGCCTGACGATTACGGCCATCACTTCGCTGCTGATGTTGCTGGTGGCGGCCGTGCTGTTTGGCTTCCGGCCCACCGGCAATGTGCTGGCCAGCGTGCTCACCGTGCTGCCCATGCTGATCGGCCTGTATGGCTTTGGTTTTATCTTTGCGGCGGTGGTGCTGCTGGTACGCGAAGCCAACACGTTGGTCGACGTGAGCAGTTTTCTGGTGCAGATCTTCTCCGGCGCGGATTTCCCGGTGACGGCCCTGCCCAAATGGCTGCTGCCGGTGTCGCTGCTGCTGCCGCTGACCTACGGCTTTGATGCGGTGCGCGGCTGGCTCATCGGCACGACGACGCTGCTGCCCATCGGCGTGGAGATCGCCCTGCTGCTCGTGTTCATGATCGTCATGATCGCCATCGGTCTGCGGGTGTTCGCCCGGCTGGAGCGCCACGTGCGAACCACCGGCACGCTCGGTACGCACTAACCCTTACTCGTCACTCGTTACTCGTCACTCGTCACTAACCATACTCAACGAAAGGAACTCACCTCATGTCCACCGTCGATGAACGCACCGAAATTTTGCGGATGGTTGAAACCGGCCAGATCAACGCCGCCGAAGGGCTGAAGCTGCTGAACGCGCTGGAGCGGCCGACCGCCCAACCGGCGCCCGCGCCGGAACCGCCGGCCCCCGCCGCTCCGCCGGCGGCCAGTCCACTCACCATGCGCTGGGTCAACGTCCGCGTGACCAACCTGACCACGCAGGCGCCCAAAGTCAACGTGCGCCTGCCGCTGGGCCTGATTCGGCTGGGGCTGAACGTGGGGCGGCGCTACGCCCCCGAACTGAATGACATCGACTGGGACGACCTGCTCGATCAGGTGAAGCGCGGGGCCAACGGCCGGCTGGTCGAAGTGGAAGACCTGGCTGACAACGAACGCGTGGAAATCCTGGTGGAGTAGCGGCTGTTTCCGATCTGGCCCATTCATTGTAGAATTAACGGAGTACCTGCCATGGTTAGAGCTAATTTCACTCTCGACGGCACGCCGCGCATCACCGTGACGTGCCACAACGATCTGGCGATCACCGGCACGCCCGGCCACACGCTCACCGTCGACATCGACGACGAGTCACCCGCATCGCGCGTCGATCGGCATGATCTGAATGTGGAGGTGCAGGCGGCCAACGATTGCGCCATCACCTGCCCCGACGATGCCGAGCTGCTCATCGAGCACGCCAGCGGCGATCTGCACGTCTCGCAGATCAAGGGCGCGATCACCATCGGCACCGTCAACGGCGACGCCGCGCTGTATGACATCGGCCCGCTGCAGCTGCAGACCGTGCAAGGCGATCTGTCGCTGCGCGATGCCGGCGGCGATGTGCACATCGACACGGTGCGCGGCGATGCCAAGCTCAAGCGCGTGGCCGGCCGCGTCAACGTGGGCCGCGTGGCCGGCGATCTGGTGGCGCACGATCTGGATAGCGGCGCGACCTTTGGCAAGGTGGGCGGCGATGCTCAGCTGGAACTGGAATTCAAGCCCGGCGAGGCCTATCTGACCAAGGCGGGCGGCGACATCGACCTGCGCGTCAACGGCGGCGGCGCCACGCTTACCCTGGCCTGTCAGGGCGATCTGCGCACGCGCCTGCCGCTGACCAACTGGGTCGGCAACGACCAATCGGGGCGCGGAGTGTACGGCGATGGCTCGGCCAGCGTCAGCCTGTCGGCCGGCGGCGATCTGCTGGTGCGGCCCGCCAAACCCGATCGTTTTGATCCCGACGCACTGAGCGATCAAGTGGAGTCGATGATCGAATCGGCGATGAGCCAGTTTGAGTCGCAGATGTCCAAAGTGCAGCGCGATCTGGCCGAGCGTTGGAACCAGAGCGGGCAGGCGCAGCGCGCCGCCGAACGCGCTCAGCGCAGCGCCGAGCGCCTCAAGCGCCGGACCGAACGGACCGCCGGCGCGTGGACGACGGCGTTTACGCCGCCTGCCCGCCCGCCCGCGCCGCCTTCGGAGCCGGTGAGCGACGAGGAACGATTGCTGGTGCTGAAGATGGTGCAGGAAGGCAAGCTCAGCGTGGACGAAGCCGCCAAATTGCTGGCGGCGATGGAAGGCTAATTGCGTATGGTGGCGCATGCCACAACCAACAATCCGATTATTTCCGGTCTGCGTCCCATCACGTCGTCATACGATCTGATCGGCGTGTCGCGGCTGGTCGAGCGCGCTTTTGCCGACGACATGGATGCGTCAGGCCGGCAGGCCATGCGCGAGATGCGCGTGATGAGCCAGCTGTTCGGCTGGCTGGATGTCTTCGGCGGACCGGGCGCCGGCGTGATGCCCGGCTTTGTCTGGCTTGAAAACGGCGTGATTGTCGGCAATGTCACGGTGCGCAAGTTGAATCTGGCCGGCTTCGGCTGGATGATCGGTAACGTGGCGGTGGACCCGGCCTGGCGGCGGCGCGGCATCGCGCGGCAGTTGATGCAGGCCGCGCTGGATCACGCGCGCGAACACAACGCCCAGTGGATCGCGCTGCAAGTCCGATCGGATAATGCGGCGGCCCGCCGGTTGTATCATTCGCTGGGGTTTGAGGACACCGGCGAAACCGTGTACTTTGAGACCGAGCGGCCCGTTCCCACTCAGCGGCCACTGCCGCCAGTGGAAGGCCGGCTGCGCGCGGCGCGCTCCACCGACACCGATCAGCTCTACGCGCTGGCGCAGTCGCTGGTGCCTGAGTCCGCCCGCTGGACAGAGCCGCTGTCCCGCGGTCAATTTGATCTGAACTTTGAAAAGCGCCTGAGCAACACCCTCACCCGCACGCACGCCGCATGGCGCGTGGTGGAGACCGGCAAGCAGCTGGGGGGCGCGGCGTCGCTGGAGGTAAACGGCTGGACGCGGCGCGGCCGACTGGGCCTGTGGGTGGCGCCGGCGCGTGCCGGCCGCGTCGAGCAGGTGTTGATCGACAGCGTGCTGGCCGAGTTGCCCCCCCGCACCCGATCGATCTCGGCGCGCCTGCCGGGCGATCACGTGGCCGGGCGTGTGGGCTTGATCACGCGCGGCTTTCGGCAGGTGCGCGCTCTGACGCACATGCGGCTGCGCGTTCAGTGAGAAGGTGGAGGATAATCATGGCAAGCGCGGAAGAACGTTTGCAGATCCTGAAGATGATCCAGGACGGCAAGATCACGGCCGAGGAAGGCGCCAAGCTGCTGCAGGCGCTAAGTGGCGGCCCTAAGGCCGAGCGCCGTCCACCCGTGCCCCCGGCCGGGCCGGGCAGCACCGATCCGCGCTGGTTCCGGGTGCGCGTCACCGATCTGCGCACGGGCAAGAACAAAGTCAACGTCAATATCCCGATGGGGCTGGTCAACGTGGGCCTGCGCATGGGGGCGCGCTTTGCGCCCAACGTGGAGGGCGTGAACTACGACGACATCATGACAGCCATTCGCGGCGGCGCCAGCGGCAAGGTGATGGACGTGACCGACGAAGAGACGGGCGAGCGCGTGGAAATTTTCGTGGAATAGGCCGCCGACCCGGTATAATCGAAGCAACCTGCAACAGGAGCGAATGACTGATGGGACGTTCCGGATCGTTTCTGACGCGCACCATTGCCGCCGGGCTGGGTCTGCTGGTGGCCATCTCCATCGTGCCGGGCCTGCATTTTACGGGCAGCGCCGGCCAGTTCATTTTGCTGGCGCTGATCTTCGGCCTGGTCAACGCCGTCATCCGCCCGATTCTGAAATTCCTGAGCTGCCCGCTGGTCCTGCTGACGCTGGGGCTGTTTGTGCTGGTGATCAACGCCGTGATGCTGTTCATCACGCAGGCACTGGCGCAGCCGTTGGGTATTGCGTTTGCGGTTGACAACTTCGGCGCGGCGCTGGTGGGTGCCATTGTCATCAGCATCGTCAGCGTCATCGCCAACAGCGTCATTCGCGACTAAGCAATTCCAGAAACAACCGATCACCGCGCGGCTGCCCGTTCTCCATGACGGGCAGCCGTTTTCCGTCCGGCTGGGTGTACAACCCGATCGCGAGGCGATACGCTCCCGCGCTTGAATTCTCCGGCAGTGTCAGGTGATGGATCTGCATCACCACATCGCCGGCGCGCAGACTCTCCGACGTGACCATCAACCGATCTTGCTGTGCGACGATCTCGCCCTGCTCATTCAAGACGTGCGTGAATTGCGAGAGTTGCGGCGGCAGTTGATCGGTCACGCGCCAGTAAGTCGTCAAAGTCACCTCGCGGCCCGCCCACGACTGCGTGTCGCCCAGGAAATCGATCCGGCCGCCGAGATCGATCGGGACGCGGGCCGGTTCCGGGTCGTTTTCGAAAAACACTCGTCTGCGCGAAGCAAGCGCCAACAGCCGATCGAGCGGTGTCGCCCGGCGATCCACTTTGAGGATTATGCCCAACCGATCGGGCAGCGTGATCCGATCGGGTTGAGAGGGCGCGAGCAATTGTTGATAGATCGGGAACTGATCTAACGTGGCGTCATCAACGGCATCGGGAAACGCATAACGCGCCTCACCTTCGGGCAGAATCAACGTATCGGCACAGTTGTAGTAGCGCATGGTCACGTCGGGTCGATTCAGCAAGAAGCGCAGGTGCCGCCAGGCCGGAATCCACCACGGTTCACGCTCGTCGATGAGATGATCGGGCAGGCAGATGACGACAGGCGATTGATCGGAACTGTGCTGGACTTCGTCGGCCACGGCTTTCAAGCCGGATTGATGCCAGAAGCGCACGGTGTCGATCGACGGCCAGAGCGTGAAGTAATCGTGCGCCGTCCAGATCAAGTTGCCGGCAAACACCAACGCCAGCCCCGCATACACGATCGGGCGCGGGAAACGCCTGACGATGGCCGCGGTACCCAGGCCGACGGTGGCAAACAACACGGTCTGCACGCCCAACGTGCGCGTGTAATTGGGCGCCGGCTGACTTAACATGCCGGGCGCGAGCGAGACGAAAAACCAGAGGACGACGAAGGCATACAACGGTTGTCGCCAGCGATACAGCGCGATCAACAGGCCGACCAGCAGCAACGCCGCACCAAATGGCTCAAATACAGGTCGATCGGGCACGTCATAGTAAGGCAGCGGATCGCCCACAAAAGCGAACATGCCCAGGGTGCGCAGCGAGGTTTCGATCACAGGCGCAAGATTGCCCTGCGTAAGTTCGCGCAACGGGCGATCGATATCGAAGAAGCCCAGTTGATCTTCGTCGGCCGGGGCCTGCGCCAGGGTGATGAACAACGGGGCGGCGACGATGACCGTGGCGCTTAAGGCGATGGCGATACCCCGCCACCATATGCGCCATTCGGCCCGCCGTGTGATTAGAATGTAGAGGCCGAAAATCACGAGAATGGCGGGCAAAATGCGCGCGGCCGTGTAAGTGTCGATGGCGAGGCCGATGGACACGCCGCTCAACGCCCACCACGCGGTGACGCGCCGACCGCGGGCCGACGGCGCGCGCCAAATGCAATAGGCGGCCAGGGTCGCCAGCGGCACCATCATCACGACGTGCAAACCGATGCGGCCAAAAGCCACCGGCCAAAACGTGATGGCAAAAGCGGCCAGCGCAGTCAAGGCCGCCACCGGGCCAAACCAGCGCCGCGCCAGCGCCCAGATCAGCGCCGCCGCGATCAGGCTGATAAACGCGGCCGGCAGACGAATCGCCAGCACATTCAGGCCCAGCACATCCATGAAGGGCGCGGCAAAGTAGTACGCCAGCCCTTCGTTGCCGATGTTCTCCGGGAAGAAAATGGCGAGGCGGCCATGCGTCACCGTTTCGGTGATCTCGGCAAAGGCGACCTCATCATTGTGCAGGCCGGGCGGCACGTGCTGATAATCGTGCGTGCGCAGGAAGAAGGCCAGCAGCAGCAAAGCGATGACGGCCAGCCATTCGCGGCCGGAGATTTTGTGGACTTTGGCGCTCGTCGTCATTTCACATCCAGCATCGTCAACACGATGGAATCGATCGGGCGATCGGATAATTGCGCAGTCAGGCGCTGGCCGCTGTCGGGATGATAGACGCCCAGCGAAACGCGATACGGCCCGGGCAGCAGATCAGCAGGCAAATCGAGCCGATGACGTTGAACAAATACATCGCCTGTTTCGAGCGTGCCAATGTTCACGTCCAGTCCGTCCCACTGCGCGACGATTTTGCCATCGGGCGCGGTGACGTGAATGAAGATTTTCAGCGGCGGCGAGACGGGCTGCATGACCCTCCAGAAGGTGAGGAAATCGAACGTATCGCCGGCGTGCACTGTGCTCGACTGCAGATCCATCCCGAACGATTTTAGCCCGCCGAAATCTGGCGCACCGATCGACACGAGATCTGCTGCGGGATTCTGCGCATCGAAGTGTTCGCCGCCGACAAACACGGTCTGGTTGCCCCGCTCGCGAATTCCAATGTAGGTCTGATAGACTTCGATTGGATCGGATTGCTGAAGCGAAAAGATCACGTTGCCGGTATCCGGCCAGCGTGGTTGGGCCAGCACCTTCGAGCCCGGCAACCAGGTGGACCACAAATCCGCATCACATGAAAAGAATGCCGGAATCAAATAACGGGCATTGCCCGGCATAGTCGGGAACAGCACAGCATTCCGACAATCAAACCATTTCACCTTCACATCCGATCGCACGCCGAGCAAATCAAACGTCTGCGGATCGAAGTCCTGAATGCTCAAGCCGGAAGCCGCCACGGGGACTGAAGATGGATCACCATTGAGGGCCCGCACCGCCTCTGTCCACGTGGCCTGCTGCCAGAAGCGCACGTAGTCGCCGCGCGGCCAATCGAGGAAATAGTCGCGATAAGTGAGGCCGGCATTGAAAGCCAGCACACCTGCGAACACAGCGATGACAACCGATTTTCCAGGCGACCACTTTGCCAATCGACCGCGCAGCCAATCTGCCTGCGCCCCAATCCATTGCATCCCCACTCCGGCAAATACAAAGGGCGCCGGCCAGGCTGCAATGGTGCGGACGAAATTGGGCGAGAACGGCGTGACCATGGCGGGAATCAGGCTGATGAAGAACCAGATCAACATGAAGGCGTAAGCCGGCTGCTTCCAGCGCCAGAAACACAGGGCCAGACCGATGTAGAACAACGCCGCGCCGATCGGTTCAGGAAAGACCGGGCGACCGCTCACGTTATAGATCGGCACCGCATCTCCTGCGATCGTGAACATGCCCAGCGTATTCCACGTTGAGTGAATGACCTCGCTCGGATCGCCGTTACGCAGTTGGGTCAGCGGCCCGCTCAGATCGACCACGCGTTCTTCGGCGGATGGATTGATGACGGTGAGATAGACGATCAAAGGGGCCGCGACGAGGAGCGCACTGACGAAGAAGACACCTGCCCGGCGAAGAAGCCCGGCGTGATCAGTGATGAGTGATGAGTGATGAGTGAACGCGAGGTAAACGAAAAAGACGGCGAAAATGACCGGAAAGACGCGGCTGGCTTGATAAGTGTAAATGGAGAGGCCAAGCAGGCTGCCGGCCAAAACGTAAGGCCCAAGGCGTGACGAGTGCAGGGCTTTCCAGAGGAAATAAGCGGCAAGCATGGTGAGCACCGGCAGCAGAATGCCGCGCAAGCCGACGCGCGCAAAGAAGATCGGCCACAGCGAGATCGACATCCACGCCAGCGCGCCGACGGCAATCACTGGCGAAAACAGCCGTCGCGTCAAGCGGAAGGCCACCGCCAGCCCCAGCATCGCAATGAACGCTGAGGTCAATCGCAGCACAAATGCATTCGCGCCGAGGAAAGTAAAGAAACCGGCCAGCACGTAGTGATAGAGCGGCTCCTGCCCATATCCGCCCGTGAAATAGATCGCCGGACGGCCGCGCAGGATGTCCTTGGCCGCCTGCGCGATGATCACCTCGTCGTGGTGCAGACCGGGCGGCACATCGTTCAACTGCCAGACACGCATGAAGAAAGCTGCCAGCAGCAGGCCCAGCACCAGCGGCCACTCCCAGCGTGGACGCGCCTTCGTCATGGCTGCCTCGCCCGATAGATGATCAGTGCGCCATCCTCGCCAATGCGCTGCAACGCCGACTGCCGGTTCAGCATGTTCTGGAATGAGCGCACCCGCCCCGCTTCCAGCAGCTCTGTGTGCAAGATCACGTAACCGATGTTCCAGTCACGAATCAACTGGCCCAGCCGTGCGTCGAGTTCCGTCTGCGGCGGCAACGCCTGCGACAAGGTCAAAGCCCCCAACAACGGATCGGAATGGAAGTAGTCCGTAATCTCGCCCGGCAACCGCGACAGATAACCGGACGGGATGGGATGTTGATGAATCGGCGCGTAGTATTGCAGCGTCTCGCCGCGGCCCACGATCGCAAAGCCGCTGCGCACGCCGATCGGCACTTCCAACACGGCAAAATCGCCGGGTGTTGCGGCGATGTCGTGATAAACCTGATAATCCGGCATGATCGTGATCGGAAACGGCTCGGCCAGTTTGTAATCAAAGACAAACAGCAGGCCCAGCGTCACAGCCAGCGCGCGGCGAGGGGCGCTGGACCATTTGAATCGATCCACCAGGTCATCCAACGTCAACGCGATCACCATCGACAATGCCAGGACGGCGGGCGTCATGAAGCGCATCGGGGTGCGATATTGATTGCCCAACAAGCGATGCACCAGTGCGTACGGCAGTTCGACGCGCGTGCCGCCGAAGTCGGCGTAGGGCCCCAGCGCCAGCAGCGTGCACCCGATCGCGATGATGATCCACAACCACCGCTGTCGATCGCGCCCGACGAAGGGCAGCGCCAGCACGGTCAACAACGGCAATAACTGCCCGATGGAAAAATCGCCGTTGTCGCTGCCGACCAACAGGTTTTGCAACGGAAAAGCAAAATAGACCGTGTCTTCAAGACGGGCGGGCGGATAGTTCAACCGGTTCGCGGCCAGCAACTGCGGCAGCGGCGCAAACAACGACGGCACGAGAAAGGCGGCCAACATCACCGCGCTTAATCGGAGCGATACGGAGATCTGCGGTTTCGCTGATCGCCCCAAAATCGTATAGATGACATACGGCCCCAGCAGCAGCAGCGCCCACATCGCCTGCTGAAAATCAGTGAGCCACGCAAACCACACCGCCGCGCCCGTGACCACAGCCCACGTCCAGCGCCGCGACTCGATCGTTTTATCCCACAGCAGCAACACCAGCGGCAGCCAGAAGATCGACAGCTTATCGAGATGCCCGACGGAGGCGCGATGCACCATCGCGGGCGTAAACGCAAAGATCAGCCCGGCCAACACGGCGATGCTGTGCCGTCGGACGTGCCGCCGCACAAAGGCATACATGCCCATGGCTGCCAGCACAAACGTCAGCAGTACAACCAGATTGAAGGTCGGCGTCAGACCGATCACGCCCTGCAGCGGCGCAGTGATCAGCCCCCACCACAGCGCCAGCGTATGCCCGGCCAGCGGCGACACAAACGGATAAATGACGTAGTTCGTGTACAGCGGGCTGACGTGCAAGTCGAAGACGGCGTGCTTCACCCACCACAAATCCCAGTAAAAAATATCGAATTCCGAAGGTTGAATCACGTCATTCGGCTGCAACCTGACCGTCCCCGGCATGGCCGTGGAGAAGTTTGCCATGAGCGCGTTCAGGGCGATCACAGCAATCAGCCCATACAGCAGCACGAGGCCAGCGTGCCGAATGATCTTCACGGCGACACCTCGATCGACGGCAGCACGATATGATCGCCCAACGCGCGTCCCGATTGATCCTGCGCGGCCCAACGGGCCTGATCCGCCCAGTTGTAGACGCCCAATTCCAGTGAATACTGGCCCGGCAGCAGATTGGCCAGCGCCACTCGATGCACCTGCACAAATTCATCGCCCACATGCCAGGTGTGACGCGGCACGCCTAATCGATCATCCTGCGCCGCCGGTTGACCATCAGCGCCGACCACGTGCACGAAAATCCTGGTCACCGCTGGCTGCCCGTCACGATCCACCCGCCACGCCGATTCAACGACCAACGTCTCATCGACAATGGACGTTTGAAGGCCAAGCAGCGTGATGGCGTGATCGAATGTTACGGGACACACGCGGCACGTCCATGCCGCGATCTGCTGTCGGAACTTCGCCGCATCAAACGCATACAGTTTGAAATCGCGCGTGGAAGTGATCGGCGCCAGTACAAATTCGGTCCCCAAGATTGAATCGAGCGGCGTAAACGACGGCACACCCAGGCGTTGCGTCGTGGCATTGGCTGTGGCGATGATCGCCTCGCGCGCGTCGAACCAGCGGACATCCAGGTCATGCCGATTCAGTGTCTCTGCAAGAATAATCGGATCGGCGTCTTCGATGAAGTAACTCGACACGGCCACCGGGCCGGCTTCGGGCGACGCATCGAGCGTGTGCGCGATGGCCGTCAACGCCGCCGAATACTGAAAACGTACTTCGTCATTGCGGCCCCAGACATCGAAGTAATCGTGCCACGTCGTGACGGCCGTCTGGCCCAGTGGAACCAGCACAAGCACGCCGACGGCGCCAGCGGCAAACAAGTGCGCGTTTCGGGAAGTGGCGCGTGACAAGGCCCGCCCCAGCGCCGCAGCCCCGATCGCCGGCATCACCGCCACCGGCGTCTGCGCCGCAATCGCGCGATAGAAGAACGGCGCAGGCGCAGTGACCATGTTGGGCAAAAGTGTGACAACTAACCAGATCAACATGAAGGCATACGCCGGTCGTTTCCAACGCCAGACGCACACGATCAGGCCAAGATCAAACAAGATTGAACCCAACCCGATAAAGATTGGCCGCCCGCTGAGGTTGTACAGAATCTGCGGATCGCCCGCGCCGTCAAACGTGAACATCTTCAGTGTGGCGAGCATCGTTTCAAGTGCAGGTTGGAAATTGCCGTTGAGCAAGGCGCGGATCGGTTCGGTTTGAAAAGCGCGCGCCGTCTCGGCCTGAGGATGAATGAGCAGAAAAACGATCAGCGGCAGCGCGACGATTAACGCCAGACCGAAGAACACCAGCAATGCCCGCCCATTCTGTTTGAGGAAGTCGCGTTGATGCAGCGCCAGAAAACCCACAAAGACCAGGTAAATCAACGGCACCACGCGGCTGGGTTGATAGGTATAAATGGTCAATCCCAGCAACAAACCGGGCAGAACAAATGCGGTGGCTGGCCGGCCCGAACGCGCCGACTGACGACTGACGGCGCGCCAGAACGCCCACGCCGTCAACGTCGCCAGCGTCGTCAAGGTGATGTTGCGCAGACCTGCTCGCGAAGTGGACACGGTCCAGAACAGCACCGCGATCCACGCCGCACCCAGCAGCGCCGGCGGGATGCCGAACATCGATCGGAACAGGGCATAAGCGGCCAGCAATTGAATCAGACCCAGCACCGCCGAGGTCAAACGCAGCGCCGTCGTCGGATCGGGTGTGAAGTTCAGCGTGAAGGCGACGAGGTAATGGTACAGCGGCTCGCGCCCCCAGCCTTCCTCAAAATATACCGGCGTCGCCCCGCCGCGAATTTCCTGCGCCAGTTTCGCGTCGATGGCCTCGTCATAGTGCAGGCCGGGCGGCACCTGGTTGAACTGAGCGAAGCGAAAAATGATCGCAATCAGCACGATTGCGATCACGATCGGCCCTTCGATAAAACGCGGCACAGTCCGAGGTTCGGCGGTCATTTCGCGGGATTATATCACGGCACGATCAGCCGTGCGCTCGATCCCGTCCCGTCGTCCAGCGGCAGGCGCTCGCCGCTCTCCAATCGGTACAGCCCGACGTCAATCGCCAAGGGTGCGCGCGCGCCGTCGGCGAGGCTGATTGTATAAGGGTCGCTGATGTATTCACCCGGTCGCCAGCATGACGTCGGCCATTGATCGTGAACGGGCATATTGTCTTGTTGCCCCACCGCCTGACCTGCCGCGTCGACGACGTGCACAAAGACGGTATAGGCGTGCGGCGGCTGCGCCAGCGCTTGCCAATCCAGCGTCAGATCCATTTGATTGTCCGCGACGTGCACATCGTATCCGATCAAGCCGACCTGATGACCAAACGAGTATTGCGCGCCATACCTCGGCGCGGGCGCCTGGTAGTTCACCGATCGCTCCGGCGGCGCGTCAAGGAAACTGTCGTTGACCAGCCAGTGGGTGTTCATGACGAAAAGCTGACAGGCCAGCAGCGCGACGAGCAGTGACGAATAGCGAGCGGCGGATGACGCGTGACGCGTGAAAAACCACGCCGCCATCAACGCGCACAGCGGCCCAAAGTACATCCACAACCGGCCGACTTCGCCGCGCACGATGCCGGATAACATGAGCGCGATCAGCGTGCCGAACGTGGCAATCGTCAAGGCCGGTGTCGGACCGGCTTCAGCCGACTGGCCGGTGTCAGCCGTCGATTTGGACCGGCGGCGCAGCCCATCGGCCAAACCGACGATCAGCCCGATGACCACCGGCGCGCCCAGAAAGATCGCAAAGTCGATCGGGTTGCCGATCAACCACGCGCCATACGTGCGATTGCCCGTCGTCGATTCAAACGCCAGCCGCGAGCCGGTCGCAATCACGTCGAGCGGATTCACGCCGTAGAACAGACTGTACAACAGCCAGATGGACATGCAGCCCAGCGCAAACGCGCTTGCCAGTTTGACCGCGACGAACATGATCGGCTTTAGCCCGCTACCGGTCTCGGCAGTCGAGTTCATTCGGCGGACCAGCAACCAGACTACCCCGTACACCCCAACGATCACCATCAACACAAAGTTGCCCACGCTGAAGAACGACGCGATCGACAACGGCACACCGGCGATGAAGATTCGCCACCATGAGTTGCGTTCAAGTCCAGCGTGGATGAAGTACAGGCCGAGCAAGAGCAACAACGGGTAGAGTTGATCCCACTGTGCGGGCCACATCGCAAACAGCGGCATGATTGGGAACAAAGCCGCTGCCAGAGCGGCCGCGCGTTCACCCACCGCGCGCCTGCCGAACGCGAACAACGGCCACACGGCCAGCGCGCCGATCAGCGGCAGCAGCATCCCCAGTGACGCGCTCGCAATCTGAGCATTGTCCAGCGCCATCAGGCCGGGGTTGTGACACTGCAACGTCCGCAGCGGCAATGCGATTGAATCCGCAGCCGGCCCGATCGCTTGAAAGAATTGCCAGCTCAGCCACTGCGCCACGATCGGCCCCGGCGGATGCGACTGCGCGTGAATGGGCAGCGACGGCATGATCGCCGGATAATGCGCCAGCAGCTGACCGAGATCGGGCGTGTCCACCGCCGTCGTAAAGTAGCCGCTGTTGTGCACCGACACCGTCGGCCCGAAGAATTCCAGCAGCGGCGCGCGCGAGACGCCGTAAGCCAACGCGAGTTGAATCACCGGCGTGGCCAACGTTAGAAAGACAAGGAAAACAGACTCGTACCGGCGCGGCATCGCAGATCGCTTGAATCGGCGCAGCCAGCCGGCTGCGATCAGCGCGTATAGTGCCAACACCCCGATCGGCACGACGAATCGATCGGGCATGAGTGAGGGGCGCAGCGGCCAGCGCCACTCGTCGTTGCCGCGCAGCCACGGCAGCCAGTCGAACCACAACGCGGCGATCAAGATCGCCGTTGGAATGAGCCACAGACTTATTTCGAAAAGCCGAGACGGCCATGTTCGACGGGACATGATGCGCCGACCGATTCTCACGGTTCCAACGGCAGCTGCACGCGATCGAACCCACCGGCCGCCGGCAAGCGCTGCCCGTCCGCCGGTCGATACAGCCCGATGTCGATCGCCGTCACGGCGGCCGCCGATGCCAACCGCGATCGACGCACGATGATGTCGCCCGCTTCCAGCGTGCTCAGCCGCACGGGCAGACCGTCGGCCTGCGTCACGCGCTGACCGGCGGCATCCAGTCCGTGCACAAACAGGCTGAGCCCCGGCGCCAACGGCGCATCGACCCGCCAATACGTGGTAATACTGAGATCGTCGCCGCGGGTCGGCTCGTAACCGAGCAGGGTCAGGCCGCCGTCGAATGCCAGCGGCAAGCCCAGCGGCCGGCCGTCGGGCGCGCGCACCGGGCCGGTGGACAGCGCGGCCAGCGTTCGGCTGACGGCCAGACGAGCGTCGATGGTCCACAGGCGCAGCTGGTCGCTGGCATCATGGACAGGGCTGGCGCCCTGCGCCAGCAACGCCTCACGCAGGCGCGGGGCAAAGCCGGCCAGCGGCTCGCCGCCCCGGGTAATGTACCGCGCCGCGCCCTGCATATCGAGCACCAGGGTGTCCTCACCGGCCCATTTTACGATCAGCTGCCGATCGGGCTGTACGCCCAGCGCCGCCGCATCGATGCTGCCGGCATCCGGGCCAAGTATCACCGTGCGATCGATCTGAGCCTCGAGATAAGTGAGATGATAGATCAGGAAGGAGCGCCCCACCCGTTCGACCGGCTGGCGTTCTTTGAACGGCGCGTAGAGAACCCAATGGCTATACAGCAGCCCTAATTGCAGGCTGCTGACGCTGACGGCATACCAGCCGGGCGGCAGCGCGTAAGCCGAAAAGCCGTCGATCTCCGGGCCGTAGTCGTTCAACGAGAAGCCCGGTAACAGCTGCACGTCGAGGTCGTAAGCGGCGGGCCGCGCCGAGCCGTAATAGGCCAGATTTAGCCGATCGATCGGGTGCGCCCGCTGCCAGTCGCGCAGCGCGATGAGGTCTTGCCCCCAGTCCAGATTGGAATCGACCAGCACGTCGTAGTCACGTTCCCGATTGATCAGTTGATTGAAGTAGGCCAGATGCTCGGGGTTGATCGACACAACATCGACGGCCAGCCACAGCCCCAAAATCGCCGCGGCGCCCGCGCGCCAGATCGGCGGGCGTGAGCGTGGTGTCAACAGCATGCTCATACCCTGCCCCGCCATCACCAGCACAAAGGGCAGCACCGGCAGCATCAGCCGATAACCCAGGTTCAACCCGCCCAACATGGCGACGAGCAGAAACAGGAGCGGCGGCAGCCAGGCGCCAATGTCGGCGCGGCGATGACGCATTATCAAGGCCAGCGTGCCGAGTGCGAGAAGGATCAGGGTCGGCAGCGGCGTCTTGACCAGGAACACAAACGGGTAGTACAACAGAAAGCCCGCAGCTGAGACTTGGCCCAGCATGAAGGCGGGTGTGCTGAGCTCGACGCGCGTGCTGACGCCTTCGATTGACTGCCAATATTGCGGTGCGGGCAGCCACGGGCCATCGGCATGGATCGGGCCAACGGAGAACTGAAACGTGCCCCAGATCACAACTAAAGCGGCCACGCCCGCGATCAGCGCCATTACCAGCCGCCTGACGAAGTGCGGGCGCACGCCCGGGTACAGCACGGTGATGAGCGCAAGGATGGGCGCCAGCCATACGCCGGAGTACTTGGTGGCGAAGGCCGCGCCGGCCAGCAGCCCGGCAACCGCGGCCCGCTTGAGACTCGATCGCTTGAGCGCGGCCGACCACGCCCGGACGCCGCCGAACATGAAGAGGGTGACACCCAGATCGCTGCCGACGCTATGACCGTGCGCCAACAGGTTGGGATCGAAAGCACACAAAAACAGGGCCGCCATGGCGGCGCGCTCGTCAAACAGCCAGCGTGTGAAAGCAAAGATGACACTCGCCAGCACCAGGGCCAGCGCCATCTGCGGTAGACGCGCCAACGCGATAAGCTGCGCCGCCCGCGTAACATTGCTCTGCCACAGCAGTTCGTCGGTGAAACCAAAGATATCGCCGTCAGTCCACGCCAGCCGATCGGCCGGAAAGACAATATCATCGCGCAGCAGCAGCGGCAACGCGAGAAAGAGATTGGTCAGCGGCGGATTCTGCCCGCGGCTCAGGCGCGCATCACCACCACGCAGATAGCCGTAGCCAAAGGTCAGCGCGTAGCCCTCGTCGAAGGCGGCTGACTGGCGGGGCGAGGCAGCCAGCAGCTGCGCCAGCATGACGAGCAGCAAGCCCACGGGCAGCAAGTAACGCAGCAGAACACGAGAAGGACGCATGGTGACGCGGCAAGAGAGCGGGCCGGATCGGTCGGTTTTTGTACGAACCGCTTCAATCATGGTATGATCCGTGCCGTTTGAATCGGGCATAGACTGACCTCAACGCGCGACTGGCCGCACAGTACTTTCCATGGATCGCCCGCCAACGCCGGTCGCTTGAGGTCGCCAATATGTCACAACTCAGGAGCCAAACGACCATGTCATCTGTCAGCCGTTTCAACCGTGCTATGGCGATCGCCATAGGCACCTTAAGCGCAGCATTTCTGTTGCTGAGCTTCAACGTCCGACCGGCCGCTTCGCTGCCCCAAACGCTGCCGCAGTGGGCGGGCCGAGTGGGCGAGTATCTGCTTCAGGTCACCGGCAACTATACAGCTTACATGCCAATCATCCGGTTAGACCCCACGCCCACACCCACCCCCACGCCGACGCCGTTTGCATTCTACGATACATTTGATAACCCCGCGAGCGGCTGGCCCATCAAGTCGTTCAACCCGGCCGATCCGTTTCCGCCCGGCCCCTACGCATCGGGCTATGGCCTGGAGCTCATCAAGTCGGGGCCAATCGCCAACAATGTGTTCAACGTCAAGACCGTCGCGGCCTGGAATTCCTGGGTCTATCCGGCTCCCGTCCAGCTGGCAGATCCGCGCAACTTTACAGTCGAGCTGATCGGCAAATCGGCGCAGGACTTTATGTGGTTGTCGTCGTGGGGCGTCTATTTCAACGCCAACGCCAGCCGCACCAAGATGTACACCATTCAGATCTACCAGGACGGCGACTCGGCCACCAATACCAAACCCGACTATCACGCGCGCCGCTGGGATAACTTCAACGGCACGTCCGACGCCCAGAACGTCGAACTGGAGGTCAAACGCCGCTGCTCGCTGTGCATCAGCGACGATTACAAATGGAACCGCATCAAGGTGATCCGCAGCGGCGACATACTGTACGTCTATCTGGGCAGCGACACCACCTATCGGTTGCAGGCCACCTACTACGCTCCATGGTACACCTCAGCCGAATATGTGGGCGTCGGCGTCTTCAACGGCAACTTCGAATGGTCGGATTGGCTGCGCGGCGACGCGCCGACCTATCAGGTGGACAACTTCTACGTCAACCCGGCCCGTTATCCGTAAGGGCCCAACCACAGGCGGGCGATCCGACGCGGCGACTGAATATCAGTCGCCGCGTTTTTTGATGTACCGCGCCGTCACGGCTCAATCTGGAGCCGACCCAGCACGTACTCATCGCCGGGCGGTTCACGATGACTCATATCAGTTTGCAGGACGCGCCGGCCGGTGCCCGGATCATACAGGCCAAGCCGAAGTTCGTAGCTGCCGGGCGTGGCATCGGCCGGAACGATCAAAGTGTGCACCTGATAGAGATAATCATCGGGCTGCCAGTATTTCGTCGGCGAGTCCAGTCCGTCGTGCTGGGCCACGATCTGTCCCGTTTGCGGATTCACCAGGTGCACAAAAATCCGCCGGGGATACGCAATCGGCTCGGCGGCGCGCCACGTAGTGACAAATTGCCACGTCTCGCCCGGTCGCAACGTTTGCGTAACGCCACCGCTTACGCCGATAAAGATGGCGGTGTCCTCAAAGTCCCGCGCCGACGACGGAATGCCCAGCGTGCCGCTGCACCGTGACTGATACCGCCGAAAGCGCTCAGTCGCGGTCTCTTCAATGCAGGGCGTATGGCTGAAGTGCGATCGGAGCAGCGGCGACACCGGCACAATTGACGGGAGATACGTAAATGGCCCGGCGGTGAACCAGTCCAACAGCGCGCCCCCGCTGCTGATCGGGCTGCCGGAATCGAACCAGCCGACCTGCACCGCTTTTCGCTGCCGCAGCAGATACAGACTGGGATCGTCCATGGAATCATTGGACAGGCCGCCGACATAGACTTTGGACGCGCCGCTGGCATCGATGTCTCTGGCAATCGCGGCAAAATCCGCTTGAAAAACAAATTGCGTTTCGGGATGACTGGGCCATTTGTTGAAGTAATCCTCATAAGTGGACACGGCGTTGATCCCCAACACCCCGATCAGCACCACGCCCCCGATCGTGCCCGTTACCCGCGACAGCAAGCCGAAGTTTCGCACGGGAATTAAACGCGGCAGCCAGAAGAGCAGCCAGTCAATCGCGATTCCGGGCATGGCAAAGACCATCGGCAGCGCGCCAAGCGTGCGCGTGAAGTTGGGCGCGCCCGTGGTGACGACGGTCGGGATCAGCATCGAGCCGATCCACACCAGGGCCAGCGCGTAGCGCGGCTGGCGGAAGCGCGAAAGCGAGATTAACACGCCGGCGCCAAACAGCAGCGCCCCGATCGGTTCGGGGAACACCGGTCGATCGGGCCAGTTATCGCGCACGGTATTATCGCCCCTGACGGTGAACATGCCCATCGCCCGACTGACGTTCGCGCCGACTTCGCTCCAATCGCCCTGCATGGCCTTGTCGAGCGGGTCGCTCACTTCGCCTACCCGAAATTGCAGATCGGGATTCGCAAGCAGCGTGATCGCCAGCGGCAGCGCAATTAACGCGCCAATGATGCAGCTGGCGAATAAGCCGCGCCATTTCCCCCGGACGCGATCGCGGGCAAACAGCCCCAGATAAGCGGCAAAGGCCGCCAGCAGAATCGGCAGCGCACGTGATGACAGATAAGTGTAAGCACTTAAACCAAAGAACAGGCCGGCCATGGCAAACGAACGGCGGCCGGTCGTCGGTCGCCGGCCGTCTGCGGTCAACCCTTGCCACAACCAGTCGAAGCCCAGCGCCAGCAGCAACGGCAGCGTCATCGCCCGCAGGGCCACGCGTCCCCAGAACACCGGCCACAGCGCGATCGCCATGAAGGCCAGCGCGACGAGCGCGACAAGCGGACTGAACAGGCGGCGCAGCAAACGATAGGTAGCCGCCAACGTCAGCATCGCCACAAACACCGAGGTGAAGCGCACTCCCATTACGTTGTCGCCGATCAGCGCCGTCGAACCGGCCATCAGATACAAGAACAATGGCTCCTGCCCGTAGGCCTCTTTGAAGAACAGGGCATTCTCGCCATGTCGAATGCCGTCTGCAATCTGCCATTCGGCCACTTCATCGTGCTCAAGGCCGAGGCCCAACCCGGCCAGCTCGTGCGTGCGGAAAAAGAACGCGACGAGCAGCACACCGAGCAATGAGTAACGAGTGAGGCGATTCATGGCGCGATCACTTCCAATGGTTCAGGGAAATCGATCCGATCGCGTCCGTTGGGCAGCAGCAGACGCTCCCCCGAATCGGGATAATACAAACCGATCTCAGTCTGATATTTACCCGGCGACAGATCAGCCGGCAAGGTGATCGCCCCAAACTGAAGGACTGTGTCATCCGGCTTCAGACTCGCCATGTTCACATCCAACCGATCGACACCGGCCACCACCTGCCCGTCGGAACTCAAGACGTGCACAAAGCTCTTGAGTGGTCTCAGAACCGGCTCAATGACATACCAGCGTGACTCGATGATGGCCGTGTCACCGGCGGCGAGGGTTGACGACTCGAAGCGGCTCTCAAGCCATCCCACCGCACGCCCAAGAGTTGCCAAAACGCGGGCGCGGGAGGCCGTGATGTGCCAGAACGGCGCATTGACCGTATAAGCGCGCAAGCCGGCCGGCAGACCGGCCACCGGCTGCAGCAAGTCCACGCCCAGAAACCGTTCCACCCACAGCTCGATCAACGGACCCGGCGTCTGCATGGCAGACATCACCAGCGTTCCAGCCCGAGGTACCACCAACGCCAGCTCCGGGCTGAACCATCTCGCAACTACATCATCGCGTTTCAAGTCGAGTGCCAGCGCCAGCGGATCGAGTTCCAATTGCGTGATATGGGTCCCGATGGCTACATCCGCAATCGATGGATTTTGATCCAGCCACTGCGCGATCTCGCGCGTCGGCGCGTGATATTGAAAGCGCACGAACGGATCATTGGCCCACGTGCCAAAGTAGTCACGGATGGTCAGCCAGCCGTTAAGACCGATGAGCAAAGTGACTGCGGAAACAAGCAGATAGGCCGGCAGGGGGCGCACCCTGTTTCCCTGTCTGCTGACATACTTGTCGGCTATTCCGACAACGCCCACAGCCGCCAGCATATACACCACCGGCAGCGCCGCGATGGTGTGGCTGAAACTGGCGGCGGGCACGCTGACAAAAGCCGGTGCGATACCGATGAGCCACCACGCCAGCACGAAGCCGGATTCAACGCGCTTCAAACGAATGAGGCAAACGACAAGGCCGAGATAAAAGAACGCGCCCGTGACCCAATCGAAGACGGGGCGATGGGGCACGTTGTACAACGATTCGGGATCGCCCGCAAAGGTGAACATCCCCAGTGTGCCCAGCGTCGTCTCGAGGGCGGGCTGCACACGGCCCTGCCGCAATTCGATCAACGGGCCGCCGACGACTTCGGTGCGTTTTTCCGCGCCGGGGGTGTTGGCGATTTCGATAAACATCGGCGCGGCGAGGGCCACGCCGAGTGCCAGCGCCAGCACGTAGCGCCCCCACACGCGCTTAAAAATCGAGCGTTGAAAGATCAACAAATAGCCCAGAAATCCAGCCAAAACGATCGGCACGGCGCGGCCCGCAAAATACGTCATCAGCCCGGCGGCCAGGCAGACACCTGCGAGTAAACCACGGAGGACGCGGAGGCTTAGCGCACGGAGTTTCCCATTAGAATCCTCTGTGATCTCTGTGTTCTCCGTGGTTGATTTCTCAGGATACAGCAGATACATCGCTGTCAACATCCACGGCAGCGTGCCGATGTGCCGCACGCCGAAGCGCGCGTACATGACCGGCCAGAACGATACGGCCATCAACGCCGCCGCGACCAGCGCTACCTTTGCATTAAACATCTTTCGCGCCAGTGCATAAGTCAACGCAGTGGTGAGCAGGCCAAACGCCATCGGCAGCCACTTGTAGCCGACGAGATTGTCGCCAAATAGCAGCAGCGTCCCCGCGTGCAGATAGTGATAGACCGGTTCGTGACCCTCGGCCTCCGTGATGAACAACGGCCGCCAGCCGTCCGCGATGCGGCGATCCATGCCGTACTCAATCAATTCGTCATCACGCCAGCCGGGCGGCGCGGCGTCGATCGCGAAGAAGCGAAAGGCGGTGGCGACGAGCAGGACAGCCATCATCGACCACCAGTAAGGTGCGGGCTGAAGGCGGCGCGAGGCGGAGCTGCTCATGGAGTTTGAACTTCGATCGAGCCGATGAGGATGTGATCGCCGATCGGGTGGCCGAGGTCGTCATACACCGTCAGGCGCTGCTGATCGCCCGGCGTGTATGCGCCGACTTCCAGCGCATAGGTCCCCGGCCCGGCATCGGCCGGAATCACAAAGCGGTGCACCTGCGCAAACGCATCACCCGGAATCCAGTACCACGACGGCACATCCAGTGAATCTTGCTGGGCCAGCACGGGCCGATCGGGCCGGCCGCTGAGCGCGTGCGTGAATAAGAGCAGTTCCTTATTCGTGATCGCGTGGACGCGCCAGTACGTGACGATCTCGGCGGTGGCGCCGGGGCGCAGTTGCGGCGTGCGGAGGTCGTACCCGATCAGCCGGAACGTGTGATCGAAATCGAGGGTGCGTGTGGGGATTATGGCCGAGGTCAGCGCGTCGGTCAGCGCCGCCGTCGCGTCGAATTCGTATACGTCGATTCGCGGATTGAGATCGTCGGGCCGCAGATCGATCTGATCGATGAGGCGCGCGTGCCGCTGGAAGATCGGCGCAAACACCGGATCGATCGGCGCCAGCGACGGCACGATCACATCCACGGTGTAGTCGGGCGGCGCGGCGGCCGCCGTGGCGCCCGGCCCGATCGCGGTCGGCGTCGTGGCGGTAAACACGCTGCCGGCCGTCAGGCCGGTGGTGCAGCGCACCTCGCCGGCCACCTCGCCGCAGGCCGCCGCCGAAATCGTGGCCGGGAACACCAGGCTGGCGTGCGGCATCCCCGCCGCGTCCACGAATGAGCCGGTGAACCAGCGCAGGGTCAGATCGCGCCGGCGCAACAGCAGTTCCATCGAATAAGGATCGTGAAAGCGATCGGGATAGATGGACGAGACGGCGACGTCGGGTTTTAGCTCCGCCGCCCGATCGGCATACCGCGCAATCTCGGCCAGATGGACGTGATAGGCCACGCGCACATCGGGCGCCGCGCCCCACACGTCGAAGTAGTCGTGAAAGGTGAAGACGGTGACCGCGATGATCAATGCACCCAGCGGCAGGGCGCGCAGCGTGTGCGAATAGATCACGCGCTGCACAAAGCGCGCCACCTCCAGATAGCCCACGCCCACCAGCACATACACAATGGGCTGCGCGGCGATGGCCCGCAGACTGCTGGCGACCACGCCCGTCAGCAGGCTGGGGATGATGGCGACCACCAGCCAGATCAATGCCAGCGCGAACTCGGTGCGGCGCGACCGCAGCACGGCGGCCACCACGCCCAGGTAGAACATGATCGCCAGCGGCCACGACAGGATGGGCAGTCCCGGAATGTTGTACAGCCACAGGTTATCGCCGCTGACGCTGAACATGCCCAGCGCGCTCAAGGCGTTCTTAAAGACTTCGTCGGGCCGTCCGGCAAAGAACTGATCGATCGGGCCGCTGAGCTGCCCCAGTCGCACTTCGATGCCGGGATGCGCGGCCAGATAGGCAAACATCGGCGCGGCCAGCGCCAGCCCCAGCACCAGCGTGACAATCAGGTTCAGCCAGACGCGCTTCCACACATCGCGTTTGAAGACCAGCAGATAAAACCACAACAGGACGAAGATCAGCGGCAGTACGCGCGCGGCCATGTAGGTGTAGAGCGACAGGCCCAGAAACAGGCCGGACACGATGGAGTTGACCCAGCGCGCGGCCCGCGGTGCGAGACGCGGCACATGCACCAGCTGCCGCTGATGCGGATATAACACGTGCCACAGAAAATAGATCGACGCGGTGAACAGCACCGGCAGCAGCGCCGAGCGCAGCGCCATGCGGCTGGTGGAAATGGCCCAAAAGGACACGGCCAGCGAAGCCGAAGCGACGATGGCGATGGGCACATCGAAGGCACGCCGCACCCAGAAGTGCATGACCACGATCAGCAGCAGTCCGGCAGCCACCGACACCAGTCGGAGCGTGAGATCATTCTCGCCCAAAATGGGCATGACGGCCGCCACAATGTAATCGTATAACGGTTCACGCCCGTAGCCGACGGTCTCGTAGATTGGGCGCGCGCCGTGCGCGATGGCGATGGCATCCATGCCGTGTCCGGCTTCGTCGTGGGTGAAGCCGGGCGGCACCGAGTCGAGCTGGTAGAGGCGGAAGAAGGCCGCCATGATCAGGATGATAAACAGCACGATGGCCTCGGTGCGGCGACCGGGCCAGCGTGGATTGGGTGGCGGCTCCAGTTGGATGGCGGGTAGTTGCATGGCGGGGCGGATGATACCAAAAAACGGGC
>CAZKBQ010000074.1:0-23723 GCA_964550855.1 uncultured Anaerolineae bacterium | reverse complement strand
CCCACCAGATCGAGCAGCAGATCGATGTCGTGGATCATCAGGTCGTTGATGACATCCACGTCCTTGTTGCTGGCGTCGAACGAGTTCTGCCGCCGGATCATAATCGCCACGACCGGCAGATCATCGGCCACATTTTTCAGTTCGGTAAACGTGGGGTTAAACCGCTCGATGTGGCCGACCTGCACCACCAGCCCGCTGCGCTGCGCCGCGTCCACCAGGGCACGACCCTGCTCCAGCGTGTAGGCCATCGGCTTCTCGATCAGCGTGTGGACGCCGGCCAGAAAGGCTTCCATCGCCAGATCGAAGTGATGCGGCGTGGGTGTGGCGATGGTGACCGCATCCACTTCGTGCAGCAGATCGATGGGCGAGTCAAAATAGCGCGCCTCGTACTTCTCCGCGACCTCGTGGCCGCGCACGTGATTGGCATCGAACACGCCGACCAGCTCCACGCCGCGCAGGTTGCTGTACACGCGGCAGTGGCGCTCGCCCATCACGCCAACACCAATAACACCTACTCGAATAGGCTTCATGCTCCGTTTCCCCTTTCCCCATGCAGACGAAACTTGTGTATTAGGTTGTTGAGCGGGCGGCGGCGCCGCCGCCCGCCCGCGGAAACTGCGTTTATCGGCGGCGCTTGATCAGCACCGCGCTGATCACACCCAGCCCGACGAGACTGGCCGCCAGCAGCAGCGGCGCGCTGGACAGCCCGTTGCCCTGCGCGCTGAGATTGGTCAGCGTCACGGCAGTGGGCGTCTGGCCGGTGATTTTCACTTGCTCCAGATCAGGACGCGCCGTCTGATCGGTTGTACTCAGTGTCGCCTCGTACTGGACATACTGCGAGTTGGGGCTAGCCACTGCTCCCGCAATAACATCGGTCCAACTTGACCAGCTGGGATCAGATGTGTCCGGTACGTTGCCACTGCGCGTCCGAAACGCCACAGAGGTGCCAGCCGGCAGATTGGCGGTGTTGCTCAAGGTTTGCCAATCGATATTGGCGACTCCACCGTCCAGCACCCGCGAAGTGAAGGTACACGTGCGCGGCAGTGTGGTGTCGTCGAACCCCATCCACACCCAGTCCACGCTTAAGCTGCTGCTATCATTTGCATAGTCAACCATGATCGGGTGCATCTGGACCAATGCGTTGTTCCAAGAGGGGTGGGTCGTCACAATGGATCCATCCACCTTATAAACAATGCTGGTCTGCCCCCACTCGATCCGATAAGTGTGAACTCCAACCGGAGTCGGAGAGACGACCAGCTCATTATTCGAAAGCACATGATTATCATTCGAGAAGGCGTACAGATTGCCGCCGCTAGTATGAAACAGCGCCCAGGGCGGATCGCCGTTGAGGTCGAAGTCGAAAGCCAGACCCAACCATTGGCCGTCGCCGGTAAAGCTAGCGCGAAACTCTATCGCGCGCACCCCTGTGCCATTACCATAGGGGGTAGTTCCACCTTGGTAGTAGCCGACCGCATAGCGATTGATGTTCAGATTGCTGCCGCTAACCGATAGTGTGGCAGTGCCGTCGCCATAGTTGGTGGAATACCATCCCGAAGGGAGACTCGTGCCGGGAAAAGTCGAATAGACTTCGGCCAACGTGACCGCACCGTTGACATCGCCATCGCTGGCATCTGACGCGATGAAGCAGCCGGCATCCGGCGTGCCCTGGCTAAACTGCGCCACCGTGTCATCCGTCAAATCCGCCGCGGCCGAAACCGCCATCACGGCGCCCAGGCTGATCACCAGCGCCGCAGCCGCTATCACCACCATCATTCGCCGTTTCATCGTTCCGCTTCTCCTTTCACAACTGGCATGGACTGCATGGGGTTTGGGGAAAGGGCAGTCTTACTTTAAGAGTCGGATTCCCTCTCCCGCCGGTTCAACCACCCGGCGCCCGCCTGCCAGTCGGAAAGTGACGATCGAGTTACGCCGATCGCCTCGCGTTTGTTCGCCCGCGCCATCTGCGCCAGACCACCACAATCAGCCCCAGGCCGCTCAAAGCCGCCCCAAGCCCGATCACCGCCGGGGTGCCACTCGCCGATCGGGCTGCAAAATCCGCCAGACCGATCGCCGTGGGATTGGTGCCGGTGGCGCTGCCCGACACGAATGGCGTACCGTTTAGCATCGCTGTGCTCACCTCCTGCGCCACAAACTGATCGCCCACGCGCGTCACCGGCGACCAGCCCGCCCAACAGCCCGCCGCCGCTGTATCGCAGCTGCTGTTCGACAGTTTGGCGGCCGGCATGTAAGCCACGCGCGTCGGCGCCGCACTGCAGATCGACGTATCGATCGGCAGCGCCACGCTCCATGTCCCCGCTGCACCGGGCAGCGCAAACACATCGAAGAAATGCGAGCAGATGTCCGGCTGCGTGGCCGCAAAGAACGGCGAGGTCGCCCCGTGGCTGACGACGGCCACCGGCCCGCTGCCGCCGCTCACCTGCATCACGCCAAACGTATCGGCCAGCGAGGCCAGGCCGTCGCCCTCGCCCCACTGGACAATCGGCGCGCCCAGACGCATGTTCCAGCTGGTTGTGTTCAGCCCGGCCGGCTGCAAGGCATATGCCGAAGCCCCCCACCAGTTATGACCCAGCAGTGCTGCGCCGCAGCCTGCGCCTGAACAGATCGACGTGAAACCTGATCCGATGTGATTGGCATAGGCCAGCAGCTGTCCCCCGCCGGCTGTAACAAACAGCGTCCCACTCCCGCCCGATTGGATCGTCAGGCCCTTCAAAGTTAAGTTGCCCAGACCCACGTTAAAGAGCGAGCCCGCGCCGCCGGTCCAATTGATCACCGGCAGAGTATTGCCCGTGCCGCGCAGCGTCACCTGCCGCGCGCCCGCCGACAGCGTCGTCCCGACATTGTGCGCACCGATGACCGTCACCGTGCCGCCGTCGGCAGTGCCGTCGATGGCGGTCTGCAGCGCGCTGTAGCACGGCATCTGCCCGCCGCACGCGCCCCCGGCATCGGCATACGTGGCCGCCGACAGGCCGCCATACGTTGCAGCGAATGTGCCGCTGCCTGCCGCCGGATCAAACACGGCATAAGACAACCCTTTGATCGTCTGCACCGTATACGCCACCGGGTTGCCGCCGCGCGTCAAAGCCGTCAACTCACCCGGCGCGGCCGTCGTGGGCAGCATGGCGCGGATGCCGGTAGTGTTGGCCGCCAGCAATACATCGAAGTTAAATGTCGAGCCGCTCCAGCTCGTGTTCGCAAAACTTGAAGCGCTGCGACCATCCAGCCAGTCCAACATCTGTCGCGCCGAGATCATCGGGGCGGTGTGCGCCTGCGCCGAGGCAATGATGCCGGTTATTAACGACGAGACGGCCTGATCGGTGTGAATGTTGATCGTGAACGCGCCGTAATAGCCGTCGCTCCCCTGCGCCCGATCGAGCAGCGCGTCGAGCATGTCCGGCAGAGTTTGATCGGATTCGTCCGTAATCACGGTCGGCGATTGATACACATCGATCAGCGTGCCATCCACATCCGCAAATCGCATGGGCAAGCCGGAGCCGGTGAACATGCCGGGGCGATCTTGAATCCAGTAACCGGGCCAGTAGTAGTAATTCGTGTCAAAACGCACGCCATGCTGCGCAGACACGCTGGCCTGTGACGCCCAATCGCTCCACGGTACGCAGTGCGTGCGGTTGGTGGTGGGCGCGGGTGCGTCGGGATACATGCCGGCAAACAAAGTGAGCTGTGTGTCAAAGGCCGTGTTCAGGCTGGCCGCCGTATAGCCCTCGCAGTTGGTGTTGATGTGCACACTGACTTCAAAACCCTGACTGGTGTAGGCATCGACCTGCGCCGCGCTGATCGTCGAGCCGGGATAAACGTACGACGTGCTGCGAATGCACGTCCAGTCGTCGACGGAACAGCCGGGCGCGCTCTGTGCGATCTCATAGTCGAAGCGCCCGGGCGTGCCGCCGATGCCGTGATCGTCGCCGGTCAGGATCACCACGGCCCGGTGATCGAATGGGAAGTACCAGAAGCGCGGCAGCGGTCGGCGGTCGACGTTCATGAATTCGATCAGGTTGGTCAACAACCGCTGCTGCTCGTCGGCCTGCGGGATGGCGACTTTGTCGAAGTCGATCCAATCGGGCTGCGGATCAAACGCCGCGTTGCCGAAAAATAAATCGTTGGATCGAATGAGGGTATCGCCGTTGCGCTCCTGTCCCGCCCAGGCAGGATTACCCTGCCGCGTGTACACCACTGACCGGGCCAGATCATAAGTGAAGGCCGCGGCCTGGCCGCCGGCGCTGCCCACGCTGCGCAGCGTCACGGCCGGATACGAGGTGGGCGTGGCCGCATCCGAATACAAGGTTGCCAGCGCCGCGCCGCCGTTCAACGTGTAAAAGTCAGCCTCGCCATGATACTGAATCGTCTCGGCCACCAGCCCGTAACCGGGGCGGCCGATCGTGGTATCGATGCGCAAATAAGCATCGCTCTGACTCGCGCCGGCCGGTATCAGTCCCAGCAGGCCGGACAATTGCGCATCCGGCCGCATGGCGATCAGGTTGCCGCCCGCCATCACCCAGTCGCCGAGCATGGCGACCTGCGGCGCGGTCAGGCTCATCTCACCCAGGATCGCCACATCATAATCGGCCAGCCGCGCGGGCGTCACCAGTGAAATATCGGTGACGACAAAACTGTTCAGCCCTTCGGCCTGCAGAATCTCGCCGTAATACCGGCCAAACGGATTGAGCGCGTTGGCGATCACCAGGACCCGGCCGCCGGGACCCGAATCCGGCGGAACCGGTGGCGGCGCCTGCGTCGTAAACGTCGAAGTGACACTGGCTGCCAGCGGATTTCCGGCCAGATCGGTCACACCACCCGCCCCGCCCTTGATGATCAGCGTGTACGCAGCGGAATAGGCCAGCGGTCCGGTGGGATCAATCGTGACGCGGTACAACACGCTGTTATACGTCACCGTCGCCGCCACCGGCTGATTAGCGGCATTGCGCAGTTCCAAATTAGACGACGTCAGCGTACCCGCCGCCATGCCTTCATTAAACTGCACGGTCAACGTTGACAGCACGCTTACGTCTGTGGCGTTGTTGGCCGGCGTCACCGACGTTACCGTCGGCGGTGTGGTATCCGGGCCGATGGTCGTCTCGAACACGACGTCCGCCCAGTAGTTGTAATCGCTGCCTGAAGTCGGGAAGCCGCTGCTGCCGTAGCGATACACGCCGTTGGGATCGTACTGCCCGCCCGTCGCGGGCGCGGTCAACGGCGCATTAGTATAAGTACTAACGAAATAGCCCGCCGTCTCCGCAAAGTAACCCGACGGCGAATAGTACGACGCGACGTACACCGCATTCGCCACGATGGCGATCGGCTCCGACAGATTGGCCTGCTGCCAGCCCGACGGCGTGCCTTCGCCAAAAGAAACCGTCGCCAGCAGCGTGCCGTCGCCGGCCCACAGATGACCCACCACGCCGCCCGGGTTCAGACTGCCCTTGTAATAGCGCAGCGCCGTAATGTAGCCATCGACGCTGCTCTTAAACTTCACGCCCAGCTCAATCGACGAGCCGTCATTGGCATTGGCATTGTTCACCGGCGGCTCAAACGGCCACAACGAACATGGACAAGCCTCAGGCGACAGGGGGGGAGCCGCCTGCACGCGCGGCGATTCACCAATCAGCCAGCCGCCAATCAGCGCGACAACCACGCCCACCATCATCCAGCGACGCATCAACTCTGCACTCCACATCTTCTTCCCCTCTTCTTATGGAGTCCCCCAACCCCACACTCGATTGTCCCGTACATCACAGAGCAAATCATGCTGATTCTAGGCGACGCGGGTTTGCCGGTCGTTGGAGTAATTCTCCACTTGCCGCTCTCAACGGTAAATCTTTCGTCAAAATCGAGCGTTAAATCACAGTGCGCGGGATGCAATTGACGGGCTGAGTAAGAGACGGTTAGATTTTTTGACGCCGTGGGGCCATGTGCGCGCCACTGCCGCGATCCGAACTTTGACCAACTACCTACATTTTCGGCGTCTGGCCTGTGATAGAATCATATGCATCGGCGGCCGCTCAGCCGGCGTCCGCTTTGGGGAGACTCAGCATGTCCAATAAACCGCTGCTCGTATCACGTCGCGCCCTGCTGAAAGGCGCGCTCATCGCCGCCGCTTCGTATCCGCTGGCGCGGTTGGGCTCCGCCCTCGCCCGCCCGATCACTGATCCCGACCTTGGCGGCCCGGCCTCGCCGCAGATCACACCGCGCCGCCTGTACATCGCCGCCGACGATCACACCGACTACTTCTGGACGGCCGATGAAAACACCTACCGGCAGACCTTCCAGGACATGCTCGATTACTATCTCGATCGGATCGATGCGACCATCAACAACCCGATCGATTTTCAGGCCCGCTGGAACTGCGACGGCTATCTGTGGCTGTGGACGTACGAGCAAAACAAATCGGCAGCCGCTTTCAACCGCCTGATCGATCGGGTGCGCGACGGCCACATCAGCGCGCCGCTCAACGCGCTGGTCTCGTGCCTGGGCGGCGTTCCCGCCGAGGCGGTGCTGCGCGGCATGTATTATCCCGGCCGCCTGGAGCGGCGCTACAACCTGCGCTTCTCCCTCGTCTCTACGGTTGAAAACCAGACTCAGCCCTATGGCCTGGGCGCGTTGTGGGCCGGCGCGGGCGCCAAATACTCCTGGAAGGGAATTTGCGGCTGCGCAACCAAAGTGCCCGGCGGCGGCGCGCCGCGCCAGCACGAAATCTACTGGTGGCAGGGCCCCGATGGCAGCCAATTGCTGATGAAATGGTATTCACTCATCGACAACAAACAGCTGGGCGGCTACGCCGAAGCCTATGTGCCAGCCACGGCCGTCACCCAATTGGAAGCCAAATGCGGCACCTCAACCTATCCCTACGACATTGCCGCGGCGTTTGGTCGCGGCTGGGACGATCTACTGGTGCCCCCTGGCTCCACGATCAACGGCACACCCTACACCGATCAATTCGTGCCCACCGCCCAGTCGCTGTCCAACGCCAACCGGCGCGTCATCGTTTCCAACGAGCAGGATTTCTTTCAGGACTTTGAAGACAACTACGCCGCGGCGCTGCCCACCGTGGCTTGCACCTTTGGCAATGAATGGGACTTGTACTGCGCCTCCATGGCCGAGGTGTCGGCGCGGGTGAAGCGCGCCGTGGAAAAACTGCGCAATGCCGAGGCGCTGGCCTCGCTGGTCAGTCTTGTCAATCCGACGTTCATGACCGGCCGTGAAGCGGCGCGCGATCTGGCCGAACTCGATCTGGGGCTGTACTGGGAACACGACTGGACCGGCGACGGCCCGGCGAGCGGCGGGCGGGCCGCCTGGCAGCGCCGGATCGCCGGCGAGATCGAGGCCTACGTCAACACGCTGCACGCCGACGCCGCCGTCGCACTGGGCGGGCTGATCCAGCGCACGGGCGCCAATCCGCGCTTCTTCGTATTCAACGCGCTGAGCTGGGCGCGCACCGACGCCGCCGATTTTGCCTACGCCGGCCCCACGCCCGTCCACGTGATCGACGTGAGCACCGGGCTGGAAGTGCCCTCGCAGATCGTCACCTTGAACGGCCAGACTTACTTGCGCGTGCTGGCCGCCGATGTACCGGCGGTGGGCTACAAGGTGTACGAGATCCAATCGGGCGCGGGCCAGACCTTCGGCGGCGCGCCCACTGCCGATGCAGCCACCGGCCTGATCGAAAACGATCTGTATCAAGTCACACTGGCCGCGCGCGGCGCGATCACCAGCTGGCTCGACAAGACGCGCGCCAACCGCCAGTTTGCCAGAAACATCGGCGGCTACTATCTCAACGATCTGGGCACGGGTTCAGGCACGCTCGCCGTTGAAAACGCCGGGCCGGTTTCGGTCACGCTCAAGGCCACCGCTTCCGGCCCGCTGGCGCACACCACGCGCGTGACGCTGGTGCGCGGGCTGGCGCGCGTGGACATCCGCAACGATATTACGCAAAATTTCGGCAGCGTGCAGCAGTGGCGGTTCGGCTTCGAAATAACCGCGCCCGATGTGTGGCACGAAGAAGTAGGCGCCGTCATCCGCGCCAAATTGCTGGCCGGCGGCGGGCATTATTCACCCACAAATGCGCGCTATGATTGGTTGACGCTCAATCACTTCGCCGACATCAGCGGCGGTGGAGTGGGCGCCACGCTCTCCAACGCTGATTGCTACTTTATGCAGCTGGGCGCGAGCACGCCGCAGACTTTGGACACAAATACGCCGCAGATCTCACCGCTGGCGGGTGGGCAGGTGGACGCGCCGTTGGGCATCGCCAATCAGGGCGGCGACAGCGCTTTTCTTCAGCGATTCGCGCTGCAAACACACGATGCCTTTGATCCTGCCGCGGCCATGCGTTTCGCGCTGGAGCACCAGAACCCCTTGGTGACGGGCGCGGTTACGGGCGGAAATGCATATCCCGAAAGTCTGTTTTCGCTGCTCACTCTCTCCAACCCCAATGTGCTGCTGTGGGCGCTGAAACCCGCCGAAGATGGCGCAGCGGTGGGCCTGGCGGCGCGAGTATGGAATTTGAGCGGCGCGGCGCAGTCGTTTGCCCTGACGTTGAATGGCGCCTGGTTTCTGGCCAATGCGCAGCAGACCACTCATCTGGAGACGCCGCTGGGCGCGCTGCCATTCAATCGCAGCGGCTTTTCACAGTCGCTCAACGCGCAGCAGCTCAAAACTTTTACGCTGCTGATCGCGCCAGAGAACGGCCCCACTTTTACGCCCACGGTCATGGCGACGGCGACCAACACTGCCACGCCGACCAGAACGCCGACGGCTACAAACACGCCGACCACTACAGGCACGTCCATGCCCACGGCCACTTCGACCGGGACGCCCACTCGAACGGCCACTGCTACAAATACGCCAACCGCCACACGCACGCCTACGCCCACCCCAATGGCAACGCTGCCTACCGCCACGCCGACAAACACGCCGACTAAAACGCCCACACCCACTTCCACTCCCACGCCCAGCCGGACGCCGACGCCGTCCAATACGCCCACACCCACGCCCACCATCGATTACTCCACGCTGACCGAAAAGGTGTATTTGCCGCTCTTTCTCACCGAATGAGATTGTGTCAAAACCTCTGACCATCTCTAACTTCCCAGACAGTCTTGTCGAAAAATCCGCCCGTTTACTGCCGGTTTTTGACCAAACCCATACAGACGCGGCCGGTTGACTTCGCCAACTGCCAACAATCGGCAAACCGACCTGTGACATGATCTAAAAGTAACAAGGCCCGGAGGGGGCGGGCGACCGATCTATCACAGGAGAGTTGGATGAACCACCTGCATCGAACATTAGCTATCTTAGGGCTGTTGGGCCTGTTGGTGTCCGCCTGGGCTGTGCCATCAGTGCGCGCCAGGCCCCATGCCGGCGCCATGCGCGCCGACGCCATCGTGCTGGTGAATTCGGCCAGCGCCGGCTATGGCGATTTTCAGCATTACATTCAACCCTATCTTGATCACTTCGGCGTGCCGTACACCACGCTGGATATTGCGACCACCCCGGTCCCGATCGACATCGGCGACTATGCGCTGATCATCATTGGTCACCGTGGATTGGATACCAACGGCGCGTATCTCAGCAGCACCGAGCAGGCGTTGCTGACCGCTGCCGTAAGCGCGGGCACTGGACTGGTCAACTTCGACGGCGACCTGGCCGACGCCGGCAATACCCCGCGCTACACGTTCGTTCAGGACATCTTTCAATTTACCTACAGTCCTCCCGAACCCGGCCAGATCATTTCTTTTTACGCCACCGAAGGGCCGCCCGCCAGCCCCACCATGCATTACATCGTGGCCAACCACGGCGGGTGGGAGGAACTGCCGCTGAAGAGCACCCAGACGATCATGGTCGTCCGCGTCAACGTGCCGCTGGCCGACCACGTCACCGAGCTGATGTCGGTGGACATGGACCCGACGGCACCGCCCATCGCCCTGCCCTTGCTCATGATTGCCCCTTACAACCAGGGTCGCGCCGTGCAGTGGCTGTCCTACGACTGGATGAAGTCCGCCGTCAAAGGCCCGATGTACGCCCTGGACGATGAAATCTGGCGCGGCCTGGCCTGGGCGGCGCGCAAGCCGTTCGTCATGCAGGCACTGCCGCCGCTGGTTACCATGCGCGTGGACGATGTAGCCTCGCCTGCCGGCTGGGTGCCAACCGCCATAAGTTACGGTCTCAAGCCGTGGCTGGGCCTCTTCATTTACGACCTCAACGCGACCGAAGCAAATCTCATACGAACGTGGATCAACAACGGCGACGCCACCGCCGCCATTCACGCTTTTTCCACCAGCAACTACTTCTATTTTGACGACGCCACCGGTCAGAACTGGCCCGACGCAACCATCGCCGCCAATTACGCCGCGGGCACAGCCTGGCACACCGCCAACAACATCCCGATCTCAAAATACGTCGTGCCTCATCACTACGAGATCGGCTCCAACGCCTTTGGCGGGCTGGCCGCCTGGGGCGTCCAGTTTATCGGCGTGCCGATGAATCCCGGCCAGGTCGAAGATTCCGAATGGATCATGAACGGCCCTTATCGGCTGTATGAGACCGGCCGCAGTTTCGCCGAAGATCCGCTCTACTACGCCGACTTCATCACCGTGCCCGGCCACGACGAGTTCGCCGGTCAGTTCTTTAACTGCCTCACCGAAATCCGCGATGTGGCCGGCTACGAGTGGTACCCCATCGCGGGCGATGTCAGCACGTCGGTGCTGCGCGGCACGCGACAGCTGCGGCGGGCGCTGGACAACCTGACCATTGCCACCCTGTTCACGCACGAGTACAACATCGACCCGATCTCCAACACCCAGTGGCAGGCCATGCTCGGCGGCATCACCGCCGATATCGCCGGCTACGCGCCGCGCTACGTCACCATGGACTATGCCTGCCAGTATGCGCGCGCCCAGCACACGTCGTCGATCTCGACCAGCACTTACGATCCGATCCTGCAGCAGTTAAGCACCACCCTGGTCGGTCAGACCGATCTCGTGACGGATTTCTACGTATTCACGGACGACGGCGAGAACGTCGTGTCGAGCTTCGTGCCGGTACCCGTCTTCAACGGCTCCACCACCGTCAACGCCAACATCGGGCCGGCGCTTGATCACATTCTGGTCACGCCCAATCCGGCCAGCGTCGAGATCAACCAGTCTCAACCGTTCACCGCGCTCGGCTACGACGCCGGCAACAACTCGATTCGCGGGCTGCGCTTTACCTGGAGCATCGTCAACGGCGGCGGCACCATCGATCAAACCGGCCTGTTCACCGCCGGCGGCACGCCGGGCAGCTACGCCGGCACCGTCGTGGCCGCTTTGGGCACGGTGCAGGGCACCGCCAGTGTCAACGTCACGCTGCCGTCGAACTTCCGCCGATTGTGGAACGACAGCGCGCTGCCCGCCAATGCCAACACCAACGACGGCCAACCCATCGAAGTGGGCGTCAAATTTCACTCCAGCACGGCCGGCTACATTCACGGCGTGCGCTTCTACAAAGGCGTGCTGAACACCGGGCCGCACGTCGGCAGCCTGTGGTCAATCGACGGCGACCTGCTGGCGCAAGCCACCTTTATCAACGAAAGCGCCGCCGGCTGGCAGGTTGTCACGTTCACCACCCCGGTCGCCATCAGTGCCAACACTTATTACGTGGCCTCCTATTATTCGCCGGGCGGCACCTTTGCCGAAACGCCGGGATACTTCGCCTCGCAGGGCGTATCGCAGCCGCCGCTGGCGGCACCGGCCGCAGGCGTGGCCGGCCCCAACGGGGTCTATCGCTACGGGGCCGCCGGCTTCCCTGATGCAGGTACCAGCAACAACTACTGGGTGGATGTCACCTTTGCCATCGGCAGCAGCCCCACCGCCGTGACGGTGCACAGCCTGGCGGCGCGCGTCGCCACACCGCTGCCCTTTGGCGCTGTGGCAGCCGGCCTGGTTTTGCTGACTATTGGCGCGGTCGTCTGGTATCGACGCCGCTGACTCTCCGCTGAGCCGCAGGAGCCGATCGACGTGAGTACTCCCGAAGATCTCATCCGCACCCACATCACACAGAACATGCTGTTCAGCAAGACGTATCCCTATGCTGATGAAGCGTCGTTCCTCGAAGAAGGCATCATCGACTCGATGAACGTGATGCAGTTGATCATGTTCGTCGAAGAGCAGTTCGGCCTGTGCGTGCCCGATCAGGACATCACGCCCGACAACTTCGACTCGGTCAGCAAAATCGCCGGCTACGTCCGACGCAGCCGGCCAAGCGTCAACTGATCCCGTTGTGCCCTGAATGAGGGCGCCATGCTGGTCCAGGACTTTCTCGAGGATAGCGCCACACGGCTGCCGAACAAGGTCGGCCTGGTGTGCGGCGATCGGCGCCTGACGTATGCCGAGATCGACGCCCAGGCCAATCGGCTGGCGAATGCGCTCATCTCACGCGGCTTCCGGCGCGGCGACCGCTGCGTCATCTGCGCGCCCAACGGCGCCGAAGCCGTCGTCGGCATCTTCGCCGCGCTCAAAGCCAACGGCGTCTTCGTCGTCCTCAATCCCGGCGTCAAACCCGACAAGCTGCTCTACATCCTGAACAACTGCCAGGCAGCCGCGCTGCTGGCCGAAACGCGCCCGCCCATCGACTGGCGCGAAGTGACCGGCCGCGTCCCTTCACTCAAGATCGTCATCGGTCTGGATCACCGCGCCCCGCCCGACTGGCTGCTCTACGCCGACGCGCTGGCCGCCGCCGATGCGTCCCGGCCGCCGCGACGACATCATCAAAACGCGGGGCGAAAAGGTGGCTCCCAAAGAAGTGGAGAATGTGCTCTACGCGCTGCCCGGCGTCGTCGAAGCCGCCGTCGTCGGCGTACCCGATCCGGTGTTGGGGCAGGCCATCAAGGCCATCATCGTGACCCGCCGCGCGGATCTGACCGCCGCCGATGTGCTGCGTCACTGCCGCGCTCATCTGGAAGATTTCATGATTCCCAAGTACGTCGCTTTTTGCGACGCACTGCCCAAGACCGCTTCGGGCAAGATCAATAAAACCGCACTTAACTGATCGGGGTGAACTCATCATGCTGAATACCGCCGATTATTTGCTTGAGCACACCGCTGACGACGCCGTGGCGCTGCTCGCCAATCGCACGCCATACACCTATCGAGACGTGCGCGACGCGGCGGCGCGTCTGGCCGCCGAACTGATCGCCGCCGGGATTCAACCGGCCGATCGGGTGGGGGTCTTTGGCAACAACTCCTTGTTCTGGCTGGCCGCCTACCTGGCGACGCTGAAACTGGGGGCCGTGGCCGTGCCTTTTGCCACGACGCTGCCGATCGAATCGATCAGCGCGATGCAGGGCTTTGTCAGGTGCAAAATCATGTGCGCCGAGCACAAAGTCCGGCGCAAATACGCGGCTGCCCTGCCGCCCGATCGGCCGATCATCGACGAGGCCGCGCTGAGCTACGCCGGCGCGCGATGGTGGCCGTCAACCGCCGAAGTCGATCCGGGCCAGGACGCCGCTTTGATGTTCACATCGGGCACCACTTCGCGACCGCGCGCGGTGCGCATCACCCACCGCAACCTGCAAGCCAACACCGACTCCATCATCGAGTACCTGGCGCTCACCCGCGACGAGCGCATCCTGGTGGTGCTGCCGTTTTACTATTGCTTCGGCACGTCCCTGCTGCACACTCACTTGCGCGTGGGCGGCACCCTCGTCGTCGCCAGCCAATTCGTTTACCCGGAGCCAGTGCTCGATCTCATGGAAAGCGCTCAATGCACGGGCTTCGCGGGTGTGCCGTCGGTCTATCAGGCGCTGCTCCGAAATTCCACCTTTCCCCGACGACAAATCAAATCTCTGCGCAAGGTGCAACAGGCCGGCGGGAAATTGCAATCGGTGCTGATCCGGGAACTGATCGACGCCGTGCCGGACGGCGAGGTCTTCGTCATGTACGGGCAAACCGAAGCCACCGCGCGCCTGTCTTATCTGCCGCCCCAGCTGCTCTCGACCAAACTCGGCTCCATCGGGCGCGGCATCCCCGGCGTCACGCTGCGCGTGATCGGCGAGGCGGGCCTGGACGTGCAACCCGGCGAGGTCGGCGAGATCCATGCGCAGGGCGACAACATCAGCCCCGGCTATCTGGACGAACCCGAAGCTTCGGCGGAAAAGTTTGTGGACGGCGTGCTGCACACCGGCGATCTGGCGACCGTGGACGAAGACGGCTACCTCTTCGTCGTCGATCGCAAAGCCGACTTCGTCAAATCTTACGGCTACCGCGTCAGCAGTCAACAGGTGGAGGGCTGCATCCTGGAATTGCCCGACGTGGTCGCCGCCGCCGTCATCGGCGAGCCCGATCTGGTGCGCGGCGAAGCCATCAAAGCTTTCGTCGTCGTCCGATCCGGCAGCGATCTGACGCCGGCTCAGATTATGGGACACTGCGCCGAACGGCTGACTCATTACATGGTTCCGCAGGAAGTGCGGCTTATCGATCACCTGCCCGTCAACGCGCACGGCAAGGTCGTCAAAAATGAATTGCGCCAGGCGCTGGCACACCACGAATAAGCCATGTGCGGCATCACCGGTCTCGTCAACCTCAAAGAACCGCGGCCCATTGACGCCGACGTGCTGGGCGGCATGCTGGCGATGCTGCGGCATCGCGGCCCCGATGAATTTGGGCTGTTCGTCGATCAGCACGCCGGGCTGGGCAGCGCGCGTCTCAGCATCATCGATCTGGCGGGCGGGCAACAACCGATCGGGAACGAAGACGAGACGCTGTGGATTGTCTTCAACGGCGAGATTTTCAATTACGTGGAATTGCGTCAGCAGTTGGAAACGCGCGGCCATCGCCTGACCACTCGCACCGACACCGAAGTCATTCTGCACCTGTACGAGGACTTCGGCCCGGCCTGCCTCAAGCAGCTGAACGGTCAGTTTGCGCTGGCGATCTGGAACACACGCGATCGCTCGCTGTTTCTCGCCCGCGACCGGTTGGGCATCCGCCCGCTGTTTTACACGCTGCGCGACGGACAGTTGATCTTCGGCTCGGAGATCAAAGCGCTGCTGGCGCATCCCGCCGTGACGGCGCGCCTGCAGCCCGAAGCGCTGGCGCAGGTCTTCACCTTTTGGAGCACGCTGCCGCCGCACACCATCTTCGACGGCGTGCGCGAGCTGCCGCCCGCGCACTACCTGCTGATGACGGACGGGCAGATCGATCTGCAGCCGTACTGGTCGATCGATTTCACGGCCGCCCCGATGGGGCAGCGCCCGCCCGACGACATCCTGGACGAATTTGAGCAGCTGCTCATCGACGCCACGCTCATCCGTCTGCGCGCCGATGTGCCGGTGGGTGCTTATCTCAGCGGCGGGCTGGACTCGTCCGCCACGACGGCCATCATCCGGCGGCACACGCGCAATCGCCTGGACACCTTCTCGATCGCGTTTGAAGACCCGCAATTCGACGAGCGCGCCTTTCAACGGCGCATGGCCGATCAGCTGGGCACCGATCATCACAGCCTCACCTGCACGCACGCCGAGATCGGCCGCGTCTTCCCCGAGGTGATCTGGCACACGGAAACGCCCATCCTGCGCACCGCGCCCGCGCCCATGTTTTTGCTGTCGCAGCTGGTGCACGCGCACAATTTCAAAGTGGTGATGACGGGCGAAGGCGCCGATGAATTGCTGGGCGGTTACGACCTCTTCAAAGAGGTCGCCATTCGCCGCTTCTGGGCACGCCAACCCGACTCCACCCTGCGCCCGCTGCTGCTGCGCCGCCTCTACCCCGAGATCGCGCAGCTGGGCCGCGTCAACACTGCGTATCTCACCGCCTTCTTCAGGAAGCAGCTGACCGACGTGGACGCGCCGTTTTATTCCCACCTCATCCGCTGGGCCAATGCCGCCCGGCTGCAGCGCTTTCTTGCGCAGCCGGCCGCCCCCCACCTCGAAGACGAGCTGGTGCCGCGCCCCGCCCGCTTCAATCAGTGGACGCCCTTAGCCAAAGCGCAGTACCTGGAGATCGCCACGTTCCTGTCGCCTTACCTGCTCTCTTCGCAGGGCGACCGCATGGCGATGGCCCATTCGGTGGAAGGCCGTTACCCCTTCCTGGATTATCGCGTCGTCGAGTTCTGCGCGCGCCTGCCCGACACGCTCAAACTGCACGGCTTGCAGGAAAAATGGCTGCTGCGCCAGCTGGGCCGCCGCTATCTGCCGCCCGACATCTGGCAGCGCCGCAAACGCCCGTACCGCGCGCCCATTCAACGCAGTTTCTTTCCGACGCAGGGCTCGGTGCCCGATTATGTGGCAGACTGCCTGTCGGAACGCGCTGTGCGCGATGCGGGTCTGTTCGATCCGGCGATGGCGGCCGCGCTGGCCCGCAAAGCCGCCGGCGATGCGCCGCTCAGCGAAGTCGAAGACATGGCTATCGCCGGCATCCTGTCGACGCACTTGCTGGAACACCAGTTTGTGCGGACCTTCCACACCCGATCGGTTTCGTTGCAGCCCGACGATCGCGTCAAGATCGTGCAGCCCGCCGCGGAGGTAGTCTGATGAGTGACACCTTTCATCGCCGGTTACTCGATCTCGATGTCGCGTCGGAGACCGATCGGATTGCGGCGTTCATCCGCGAAGCTGTAACGCACACGCTGCGGCGGCAGGGCGCCGTCGTCGGCATCAGCGGCGGTATCGATTCGTCGGTGGTGCTGGCGCTGTGCGTGCGCGCGCTTGGCGCAGAGCGTGTGCTGGGCGTGCTGTTGCCCGAGCGTGAATCGAGTCCCGACAGCGCAGCGCTGGCGCACACGCTGGCCGCGCATTTCGGCGTGGCGACGGTGACCGAAGACATCAGCGAGGCGCTGGCCGGCCTGGGTTGCTATCCGCGCCGCGACGCGGCCATTCGCCGCATGTTCCCGGACTTTGCGCCGGGCTGGAAGGCCAAGATCGGCCTATCGGGTAGTTTGCTGACCGAAAACACGCTGAATGTTTTCCGGTTGACCGTGACTGATCCGGCGGGTGTAGAATCGAGTCAGCGGCTGCCGGCCCTGGAGTTCGCGCAGATCGTGGCCGCGTCCAACTTCAAGCAGCGCGCCCGCATGAGCCTGTTATATTATCACGCCGAGCGGCTCAACCGCGCCGTGATCGGCACGGCCAACAAGAATGAGCACGATCTGGGCTTCTTCGTCAAGTACGGCGATGGCGGCGTTGATGTGCAGCCCATCGCGCACCTGTTCAAGACGCAGGTTTATCAACTGGCGAAGTATCTGGATGTGCCCGAAGAAATTCAACAGCGCACGCCGACCACCGATACGTATCCGGGCGGCAGCACGCAGGAAGAGTTTTTCTTCCGTCTGCCGTTCGACGTGCTGGACGCCATCTGGCTGGGGCTGGAGCAGAACCGATCGGTTGAAGAGATGGCGCAGGCGCTGGACCTCACGACGGATCAGGTCGAGCGTGTGATCGCCGACATTCGCCGCAAGCAGCGCACCACCGACTATCTGCGCGCCTCGCCGCTGGTGATGGAGTAGCCGCATGAACAAGCCGCTTTCGCGCCGCGATATGTTGAAGGTGCTGGCGGTGCTGGCTGGCGGGGTCGGCCTCGTCGGCGTGCAGCGCTGGCTGCAGCAGGCCGCCGCGCAGGGGCAGCTGCCACCCGATCTGACGCCACAGGCTTACTTGCCCTACGTCGCCGGAGAAGAGACGCCAACGGCGACGCCGACCCTCACGCCGACGGCGACGGACACGCCCACCGCGACTTCGACATCAACGGCGACGCCTACCTCCACGCCGACGAATACGCCCACCGCGACCTCGACGCCGACCCGTACGCCGACCGCTACGCCGACTCAGACGCGAACCGCCACGCCCACTCAGACGCCCACCGCCACGCCCACCCGCATTCCCACGTCGCTGCTGGGCAAGGTCATCCATCTGCACAGCAATTCGGCCACGACGTGGGGCGGTCAAAGCGATTACTACAACTACGTCAACCAGGCCAAAGTCGCCGAGATGATCAATCGGGGCGTGATGGCGCTGACCGGCGCGGCCACCGTGGGCGATGCTTTTCACGCGCTGCTGCCATATTATCAGCCGGGCCAGGGCATCGCCCTCAAAGTGAGTTTCAACAACACGTGGACGTGCAACAACCCCGGCGGCCTGATCGACGCCGTGATCGAGCCGATCAACGCCATCGTCAACGGGCTGGCGCAGATGGGCGCGCAGCTGAACGACATCTGGATCTACGACGCGATCCGCGCCCTACCCGATCGCTTTGTGTCGCGCGGTGTCCCCGGCGTGCGCTACTACGACGGCTCATGGCAGGGCACCTGCCGCAATTACGCCGGCTGGAGCAGCAACGACCCGTCGGCGTACATCACGTTTTCGCCGCCGAGCGGTGTGCCGGCCGTGCCGGAGCAAAAACTGACCGACGTGCTGGTGAACGCGCACTACCTCATTAACGTGCCCATCATGAAGCGGCACTCGGTGGGCGTGTCACTGGGCTTCAAGAATCACTTCGGCACCATCAACAACCCGGGCGGGCTGCATTCGTATATCGATCCGGCCGGCAGCAACTATCGCACCGACTACAATCCACTGGTCGATCTATTCAAAAACCCTAATCTCAAACTCAAGACCGTGCTGACGGTGGGTGACGGGCTGTTCGCCGCGACCGGGTTGAACGTTGCGCCGGAACCGTGGAGCACCTTCGACAACAAGACGCCGCAAAGCCTGTTCTTTGCGGTCGATCCGGTGGCCGTCGATTGTGTGATGCGCGACTTCGTGGCCGCCGAGATGACCATTCCGGCGCAGGCCAACAACTACCTGCGACTGGCGGCGCAGGCCGGACTGGGCGTCTTTGAACAGGGCGACCCGTGGGGCAGCGGCTATAGTCAGATCAACTACACCCGATTGGAAGTCTGATCCGAACGAGGCACTGATGACGCGAAAACTCTCGTTGCTCAGCGGACTGGCGATCCTGGCCGTGGTGTTGAATCATGCCAGCGGCTGGGGTTTCACCGCCATGATCTGGTGGGCCGATCAATACCGGGCGGTTGTCACGCCCTGTTTTGATCAGCTGGGCAGCGTGGAATACTACGGCCTGCTCACCATCGGCCAGTTGGCCCTGTTCAGCGTGCCGGCCTTCCTGTTCGTATCCGGCTTCTTCATGGCCTACGCCTCCCGCCTCACCGCCAACGGTCTCAGTCGCAAGGCGGTGCGCGCCCGGCTGGGCAAACTGGTGTGGCCGTATCTCATCTGGTCGGGCGTGATCTTCGTGCTGGCGGCGCTGCAGGGTCAAACTTACGAGCCGGACGTTTACGTTCGCAAGCTGCTGACCGGCGGCGCCATCGGCCCGTATTTCTTCGTGCCGCTGCTGGCGCAGTTTCTGTTGATGTCGCCGTGGCTGTGCCGCTGGGCCCAGCGGCAGCCGCGCTCGTTGCTGGCGGCAGCAGCCGCGGTTCAATTGGCCGCGTCGGCGCTGTTCTACCTGCGCCTGGCCGGCCAACCCCTGCCCGATTTTCTCCAGCACAACGATTGGCTCTTCATCTGGTACGCACTTTTCTTTCCGCTGGGACTGGTGGCCGGCCTGCGGTCAAACACCCTGCAGGCGCTCGTGATTCGTTACAGGCGGCCGCTCTTCATCGCCGCCAGCCTGCTCGGCGTGCTCTCCGTGCTTGAAGCGCAATGGCTGTATCAGCTGCAACTGGGCCTGGCCTGGACGCTGGGCGCACCCAAGCTCACCTCGACGTTGTACGCCCTCACCTTTATCCTGGCGTTTCTCAGCGTCGAGTTTAAACGTCCCCGGCTCGTGACCGCGCTCAGCTGGCTGGGCGCGCACTCGTACGGCATCTACCTGCTGCATCCCGAACTGCTGGAATGGGGCGCGCGCTTCATTCGCAAGATCGCAGCCGGGTTGCTGGCCGAACAAATCGGGTTGATGCTGATCCTGGGCGCGATGGGCGTGGGACTGGCCGCCCTGCTGATGGAGACTCTGGCCCATTCACCCGCCCGATCGATCTATCGTTACCTGTTCGGCTAGCGCGCGCTGCGCCGTCGTGGCTTTCACACAAGAGGTTGACTTCACATGGTACGAACTCGCTCATTACGGCGTCCGCTCAAACGCGGCCTCGTCATCGTGACCGCCGTCGCCGTCACCGGCGCGGCCTTGATTACGGCGCTCAGCCTGCTCACCGGCCACGGCCTGCACCTGCGATCGTTCGCGCGCTCGTTGCCCGAAATGATCCAGGCGATCGCGCAGCGCGGCGCGGTCGTCGCCGACACTCGCGGCGAGTATCGCAACATCATTTTCCTGCACCATTCGGTGGGCGGTAACTTAATCAATCAGGGCGGCGTGCGCGAAGCCTTCGCCGCGGCCGGCTATCAATTTTGGGATCACGACTACAACTATCTGGGATTGCGCGATCCACAGGGGACGTACACCGGCTATAGTTATCGCGTCCCCAGTGACAACACCGATCCCGACGGGCTGCTCGCCATCTTTCAGCAGCCGGCCTACGATCTGCCCGTCAACACCTTGAGCGGCCTGCTGCAGCACGAAGTCATCATCTTCAAATCGTGCTATCCGGCCAGCGACATCGTGAGCGACGAGCAGCTGCGCCAGCGGCAGGACTGGTATGTGCAGATGCGCGCCGTGATGGATCAACACCCCGACAAAATCTTCATCGCGTTGACGCCGCCGCCGCTGAATCCGACTGAGACCCGATCGGATATCGCCGCCCGCGCGCGCGCCTTCGCGGACTGGCTGGCCGCTGACGAGTATCGCGCTGGTCATCCGAACATCTTCGTCTTCGATCTGTTCGGCACGCTGGCCGAAGGCGATCCGCAAGCGCCGGACTTCAACATGCTCCGCGCCGCCTACCGCGACGGCAGCGACTCGCATCCCAATCGGGCCGCCAACCAAACGATCGGGCCGCAGCTGGTCGCCTTTGTCATCGACGCCATCGAACACTACCGGGCCGGCCGCTGATTTTTCCCGTCGGTTATGGTATCATCGCCCCGGGTTGCGTGAAAAAATCTAACCATTTCTAACGCAGTCAGTGATTTTGTGGCAGCCTGACGGGTTTTTCAAGCGGCTTTTTGACCAAAGCCATACGCCGCCGGCCGCCGTTCAAACGATAATCTCAACTGCCTGCAAACCCCTGTGTTGCATAATCGCGGGCAGATAACTCACGTCGCGTGAACAGGGGGCAGGCCGGATGGAAACATCGCAAGTGCGTAATCGCGTCGAACCGCTGCAGGACTGGTCCACGTACAAGCTGTCTGTGATCATTCCCGCCTATAATGAAGAAGACGGCATCGCCGAGATCATCGATCGGACTTTGAGCATCCACGCCGCGCTGGAAGCCGTGGGCGTGGAAGGGCCGGAACTGATCGTCGTCGATGACGGCAGCAAAGATCGCACCGTCGAGATCGTCAAGCAGTACCCCAACGTGCGCCTGATTCGCCACGCGCAGAATCGCGGCTACGGCGGCGCGCTCAAGACCGGCTTTGCCAACGCCACCGGCAATCTGCTGGCCTTCCTGGACGCCGACGGCACGTATCCGCCCGAGCATTTTCCGCAGTTGTGCCAGGCCGTCATCGGCGGCGCCGATCTGGTCATCGGCTCGCGCATGGCCGGCGCCGAAAGCGAGATGCCCCGCACGCGACGGCTGGGCAACTTCATCTTCGCCAACCTCGTCACGCTGGTGGGCAACCAGCACGTCAGCGACAGCGCCAGCGGCATGCGCGTCTTCCGCAAAGAGACACTGGAGCGCATGTACCCCCTGCCCGACGGCCTGAACTTCACACCCGTCATGAGCACGCGCGCCATCCACGAAGGCCTCAAGATGGTGGAAGTGCCCATCCCGTACAGCGAGCGATTGGGCCGCTCCAAGTTGAACATCTTCAAAGACGGCATGCGCTTCTTCAACTCCATCATCTGGACGGCGCTGTCCTACAATCCGGTGCGGGTGCTGGGGCTGGTGGGGCTGGCCGGTGTGGGCTTTGCCGCATTGGTGGCACTGGCGCTCACCGTGCTGCGCGCCGGCGGCACCAATCAGCTGGGGCCGTGGGGCATCTTCGCGGTGTTCAGCGCGCTGGTGCTGGGCGTGACCGGCGTCAGTCTGTTCAGCCTGGGGGCGATGTTTAACTACCTCGTATCGCTCTTCCAACACAAGATCGAGCAGCGGGGTCTGTTCGGCCGCCGATTGTTCAACCCGCCCCTCGAGACGCACTTCTGGTGGCTGGGCGGCCTCATGGTCGCGGGCGGCTTCGCGGTGGGCGTCATCACGCTCATCCTCGGCTTCAACGGCTGGACGCTCAATCAATTGTGGCTGTGGATGCTGGCCAGCGCCATGGCCACCATCATCGGCGTGCAGCTCATCGTGGCGTGGATCATCATGCGCGTGCTCGACGAAGTCAGCATCCGCGAGGTGCGCCAGGCCGCCGACATGCAGGGCAACGCCAAACTATAATCATCCGTGAATGACCGGACAAGGGAAGGACGACAGACATGAGTGAGATCATTCCGCTGGAACAACAGCTGAAGCAAAACCTCGGCACGCGCGCGGTGAAGCACCTGCCGCAGGCCAAATTCCCGGATGCCGACCTGGCCGTCCGCGCCAAAGGCATTCGCCGCCCGCCGTACAAAGTGGACATCCTGCTGGTCAACCCGCCCACACCCGATCGGGCGATCTGGATTCGCAGTCAGCACCGCGTGGGCCGCAAGAGCCGTGAAAACATGATCTGGCCGCAGATGGAACTGGCGCAGATGGCGGCCATGCTTACGCCCGACTACACCGTCGCCATCATCGACGCCAACGCCGAGCGCATGTCGTGGGCCGAATTTGAGGCGAAGCTGAAAGAACTGCGCCCGCGCTTTTACCTGACGCAGGTCACCGCGCCCACCCTCACCAACGACATGTACGGCGCGTTTCTGGCGCGCAGCCTGGGTGCCATCACCCTGGGCTTCGGCACGCACGTCACCCCCATGCCGCGTGAGACGCTGGAGCAGTTCCCCGCGCTGGATTTTGTGCTGCGCGGGGAACCCGAACTCACGCTGCGCGAATTGATGGATACGATCATGGCCGCCAACGGCCTGTGGACCGTGCAGGCGGGCCGCCTGGTCAAACCCGATGGGACCTTGGCCGACGAGAACGGCCACCTCGCCCACATGATGAAAGACGCCGATCCCATGTGGACGCCGGCCTGGGCCGTCGAAGCAGCCGACGGGCCGTTGAACGACGATCGGATGCGGCTGACGCCCGCGCACCTGGCCGCCATCCGCGGACTGGCGTGGCGGCTGGGCAATGAAATCGTCGTCAATTGGGATCGCCCCTTCATCCGCAATCTGGATGACCTGCCGATTCCGCTGCATCACCTGCTGCCCTTCGACAAGTACCGCATCCCGGCCGTCAAAGGGCCATACACCTTCATCGTCACCAGCCGCGGCTGCACGGCGGGCTGCAAATACTGCATCAAGCACGTCAGCTATCAGTATTCCATCCGCCTGCGCTCGCCGGAAAACATCATGCAGGAACTGCGCGTGCTCAAGGACCTGGGCATCAAGCACGTCCACATGTACGCCGATCTGTTCACCGTCAATCGCGAGCAGGTCATGGGCTTGTGCAAGCTGATGATCCAGGAGCAGCTGGGCCTGACGTGGACGTGCAACAGCCGCGTGGACTACGTGGACGAAGAGATGCTGCAACTGATGGGCAAGTCCGGCTGCACCTACATCTCGTGG
>CAZKBQ010000073.1:0-23725 GCA_964550855.1 uncultured Anaerolineae bacterium | reverse complement strand
CTGTCACCCAACGCCATCCTGATCTGCAAGGCCACGCGCGGCCCCATTTCGGCCCGTCCTTGTCGTATTGCGTCTGGTGACTGAATCTCGTAACAAGGTTTCGAGTGGAGTCTTCTGAACCGCAGGCGCGTCCTGCGGTTTTTTGTTTATTGCAAGCGTCATGGCGAGCCGCGCAGCGGCGAAGCAATCTCTTGCCCGACCAAACTGAGATGGCTTCGCGCCCTTCGGGTGCCCGCCATGCCGCCGCAGGGGACACTCAACATGATTGCCGTAAACTTAACCAACCTCAAACTCGATTTGTTTGCGCGGCCCATCCTGACGAAGGTCGATTGGGAGATCCACGCCGATCGCTGCGTGGGTCTGATCGGTGCGAACGGCGCAGGCAAATCATCGCTGCTCAATTTAATCGCGGGCGAACTCACGCCCGACGGTGGATCGATCACCCGGGCGAAAGGGCTGACCATCGGCTATCTGGCGCAGGAGCCGCGGCTCGATCTCGATCGGACCGCGCTCGACGAAGCGTTGTCGGCGCACACGGAACTGCACGCCATCGAAGCGGATCTGCGCCACCTCGAAACGCGGCTGGCCGATCCCGCCGTGTACGGCGACGACAAGGCGCTGGGCCGCGCGCTCGATCAGCAGCATCGCCTGCTGCTGCGCTTTGAGGAACTGGGCGGCGCGCACTATGAGAAGCGCGTGCGCGAAACGCTGCGCGGGCTGGGCCTGGACGAGGCCGACTTCGCGCTGAAGTGCGCGGCGTTGAGCGGCGGGCAGAAGAAACTGATCGGGCTGGCGAAGCTGCTCATTACTCAGCCTGATCTGCTGCTGCTGGACGAACCGGACAATCACCTCGATCTGGCGGGCAAGGCGTTTTTGGAGCGCACCATCAACGACTATCACGGCGCGGTCGTCATCGTCTCGCACGATCGATATTTGCTCGATCGCGTGGTGGATGAGATTGCGGAACTGGAGGCGGGCCGCGTCACCGTTTATCCCGGCACGTACTCCGAGTATGCTTACGAGAAGCAGGTGCGGCTGGCGCGCGCCCAGCAGCTGTACAGCGTCCAGCAGCGCGAGATTACGCGTCTGCAGGCGGCGGCGAAGCAGCTGCTGATCTGGGGACGGCAGTACGACAACGAGAAGCTGATCAAACGCGGCAAGGCCATCCTGGGCCGCATCGACAAGCTGGACAAGATCGAGCGGCCGGCGTTGGAAGCGAAACGCATGGATCTGCAGATCAACGGCTGGCGCGGCAGCCAGAAAGTGCTGGAAATCAAGGGATTGGCCAAGTCGTTCGGCGGCACGGCGCTATTCGACGATCTGGCCTTGCTCATCCGCCACGGCGAGCGGGTGGGGCTGGTCGGGCCAAATGGTGCAGGCAAGAGCGTGTTGCTCAAAATCGTGCTGGGCGAGATTGAGCCGGACGGCGGCGAAGCGATCGTCGGGCCGAGCGTAACGATCGGGTATTACGCGCAGCAGCACGAGACGCTGGATCGCGCGCAGACGCTCATCGACGTGATCCGCCACGCCCGGCGCTGCAGCGAGGGCGAAGCCGTGGCCTTCCTGCTGAAGTTCCTGTTCACCTACGAGCAGACGCGCCTGCGCGTCGGCGACCTGTCGGGCGGCGAGCGCAGCCGCCTGCAGCTGGCGCTGTTGATGTCGCGCGGTGCGAACTTTCTCGTATTGGACGAGCCGACCAACAACCTGGACATCGCCTCGGCCGAGGTGCTGGAGGAGGCGCTGGGCAGCTTCGAGGGCACGGTGTTGTGCGTGTCGCACGATCGCTATTTTCTCGATCGCGTCACCAACCGCACGGTGGAGCTGGCGGCCGGGCAGCTCGTCGATTACCCGGGCGGCTACTCGGATTACGCGGCGGCGAAGGCGCGGCGGCACTGACAACGGAAACGCAATTGTCACGCAGCAGCCGGGCTGAGGTGTGATATACTCGTGCCCGGGCCAAGACTATGCAGCTTTCACCTGATCAGATTCTGCACGATCGCTATCGCGTGGTGGGCCTGATGGGCACTGGCGGCATGGGCGCCGTCTATCAAGCCTATGATTCCGTGCTCGACCGACCGGTGGCCATCAAGCAGCTGCAGCCCGATCCGTTGACGGGCCGCACCCCCGATCAGATCCGTCAGCAGTTCCTGCGTGAAGCGCAGAGTCTGGCCGCCCTGCACCATCCCAACCTGCCGCGCGTGACGGACTACTTCACCGATGGCAGCCTGCAGTACCTGGTGATGGACTTTATCGCGGGCAAGTCGCTGCAGGAATTGCTGCTGGAAGCCGGCCGCGGTCTGCCGGAAGCACAGGTTCTCGACTGGGCCGATCAGCTCCTGTCGGCGCTGGACTACATCCATCAACATCGCCTGATCCATCGCGACATCAAGCCTTCCAATATCCGTCTGACGCCGGATGGCCGCATCTTTCTGGTGGACTTCGGCCTGGTTAAAGCGTACGACGAGGTCAACCCCAACACCATCAGCCTGATCCGCGGCGTGGGCACGCCGGAATACGCCCCGCCCGAGCAATACGATTCCAGCAGCGGCCACACTGACGAACGCTCGGACATCTACTCGCTGGGCGCCACGCTCTATCACCTGCTGGCCGGGCGCGCGCCCACCAGTGTCTCGTCGCGCATGGCCGAGCCGACGCGGTTCCAGCCGCCGCGCGCCATTAATGCCGATTTGTCGCCCGAAGTCGAGCGCGTCATTTTGCGCGCGATGGAATTGGAACGCGCCAGGCGTTTTGCCAGCACCGCCGACATGCGCAAGGCGCTGCAGCTGGCGCGTCAGAGCAACGCCCCGGAGACCACCATGCGGCTGGGCGCGCAGACCGTGCCGGCCAGCGTGGCGTTGAGACTGCGTACGCTGATGCTGGTGGGGGCCGTCATCGCGGCCGCCGTCATCATCGGGTTGTTTACGCAACGCTCGGCCGGCCCGGGACGACTCGCGGCCACCGTCACTGCCGCGCCGCGCTTCACCATCACTGTGACCCAGCTGAGCGGCGTCACCACGCCCGAATTTGTCGTCATTCAGAATATCGGCAGCGTGGCGGCCGATCTCACCGGTTGGTATCTGGAGAGCAGCGAAGGAGCGCAGACGTTCAATTTCCCCGATGGTTTCAGCCTGCCACCGGGCGGCAGCGTGCGCATTGAAAGCTACACGGGGGCCGGCAGCAACCCGCCGGCGGTGTTGCTCTGGACCACCGATCCGATCTGGCGCAACGCCGGCGACAAAGCCATTCTGCGCAACAACGCGGGCGTCGCCGTGGCCACCCGCTGCTATGGCGATGCCTGCCCGTAGGCCCTGCCAGTGCCGATAAAACACACGCGGCGAACGAAGTTCGCTTCGTCCGCCGCGCGGCCGGCCCGATCGAGCCGGCTGCCCCCTTGGGCAGGTATGTTTATTGGCCGCAGTTTACAGTCACATCAAAGCCAGCACCAGCAGGCCGATCAGCGGCCAGCGGGCGCGACCGGCTGATGATGACCGACTCGATTGCCGGGACAACTGCCTGACGTGTTCCAGCACGCGCGACTCGATTGCGGAGCGGGCGCTATCAGACAGTGGCGTCAGCGTGGGCCAGCATGCCAGACACTGCGCTGCAGTCAGCAGCGGCGCCAGCCGGCGCGCCTGCGCTGGATAAAGCCTGAGGCACTCCTCAATGGTCAACCGGCCGGCCTGCATATCGGCCAGGCATTGATCGAGTAATGTATCAAAGTCGTTTACCATCATCACTACTTCGTCAAAATCCGGCTCAACGCATCCAGTGCGCGCCGCTGCAAAGCCTTGACGGCGCCCTCAGTCTTGTCCATGATTAGACCAATCTCGGCATGACTGAAACCTTGCACATACCTGAGCACGATGGCGTGCTGCTGCTCTTCAGTCAGCTGCCGCAGCGCCGCCAGCAGCCGGTGATGCTCCAACACGTCATGCGCCACGGCGTCGTCTTCCACCGGCCAATCTTCCGACCTGAGATCGTCGATGACCACCGGCCGGCCGTGCTGCGCTGCGCGCCAGTAGTCGGCCACGCGCGCTTGTGCAATACGATACAACCAGGCCGAGAACGGCGCGCCGCGATCCTCGTAGTCGGCCAGACCTTCAACAGCGCGCAGGAACACTTCGGCGGTTAGGTCTTCGGCAATAACGCTATCCGCAATGCGATACCGCACGTAACGGTAAATCTGATCGACGTGACGGCGATACAGTTCGCTCAACGCCTCGGCATCGCGGCGCTGAGCCTGTCTGATCAGTTGACCTTCGTCGCCAGGACGCACGATCGGCCTCGCTGTGATCCGCATCGTGCACTGATTATACCGCAGAGGGTTTGTCCAAGATACGGTCGGCGGCGTCGGCCGGGGCGCGGCCGCTGTGGCCGAAATGTGCACACAGTTCATACCGGCGGATCGTTACTTCCGGGGTGGCTTTGCGGTATTATAGATAGCGGCTTAAGGGCGAAAACAGCCGCACGAGTCTCGTTCACATATGAGCGGACATTCAATTCATAGCCTGTTTTAGCCTGCCAGATACTCGTCCAGAGTGCTGGCAGGTGATCTAATAGGACCCAGACCAACTCATGGCAAACCGCCGATTGTCATTCATACGGAAATTTGCGCTTAAGCGCCCGACCGAAAACGGCCAGGCGCTGGTGGAGTTTGCCCTGGTCCTGATGTTTATCATTCTGCCGTTTACGTTTGTGCTCGTAGACGGCGTCATGACGCTGTTTACGCTGGCCAACGTCACCAACGCCGCCCGCGAAGGCGCGCGCGCCGGATCGATCTTTCAGATTTCGGCTGCGCCGGGCGGCACGTTCAGCGATCAGGTGGTGACCATCGATACCTTGCGCACCAGCACTTCCATCAGCCCGACGATTCAAAAGATGCTGGGGCCGCTGGTCGCTTACTCACAATGCACCACCACGGTTACTTACAACCCGACAACGCCCAGCCTGGGCAACCCCTACCGTGAACTGGATTCGGTGACGGTGCGGCTGGAGTGCCCGCGCCGGATGTTGTTCGGTCTGATCAACGTCGGCTCAATCACGCTGACCTCCAGCGCGACGATGCGCATCGAACCGGGCGGCGTGGCGCCCGCTCCATGAACGGCAAATTGGCGATACGGTATAATTCGTATACCCGATCGGCGTCGGGCCGCCCCGGCGACCACGATCGCCAGCAAGGCCAATCGGCTCTGGAGATGGCCCTGATCCTGCCGCTGCTGCTGATGCTGCTGCTGGGCATCATCATTACGGTGTTCTTGTTTTACGCGCAGATTCAGGTGACCAATGCGGTGCGTGAAGGCGCGCGGGCCGGCTCGGTCTATCGCATCACGCACACGGAGAGCGGCCTGGATTTACTGCAGACGGTGCGCAATGCGGTGTACAACCCGACCACCAAGGTCAGCGCGCTGGGCTTTTTGCCGGTCAGCGGCAGCTTTGACGTCACTCGCGACGTGACGTTGACGCTGACCAGACCCGACGGCACGGCGGGCGATTTGACCAACCCGCGGCCGGGCGATCGCTTGAAAGTGCGCGTCGTCTATTCGTACACGGTGCCGGTCGTCTCGGTGATGCTGCCGATGTTTCCACGGCCGGTGGTGTTTTCGGACAGCGTGATGATGGAGATTCAGTAGCCATGCGCAAATCACTCTTCGCTCGGGCCAAGGACGAAACCGGCCAGGCGGCGGCGCTGACAGCTGTCCTGCTGTTCATGGTGTTCCTGGTGTTTGCGTCGCTGGCCATCGACGGCGCGATGACCTATTTTGTGCGGCGCGATCTGCAGAACGTGGCCGACTCGGCCGCGCTGGCCGCCTGCCGCGTCATCGCCAGCAACGACATCACCACCACCACGCCGCTGGCCGCCGCCAAGAATGCGGTTACAGCTGCCTATGGCAGCTGGGCCAATTACATCGGCAGCAATCCGCCGGACAGTAACGCGGGCAGCGGCGTGGGCCTGACGAAAGGCGTGGAAGTCAGCGCACGCCAGGTGCGCGTGGCGGTGGCGCGGACAGTGCCCACCGTGCTGACGCAATTCTTTGGCCGCCCACCGTCGCCGATGGTGGCGCAGGCCCGCTGCGATGCGACAGCGGGCGGCGGCCTGATGCCGATCGCCGTGCCGCGTTATCTTCTTTCCAGAGACAGGAGCAATCCACCCAACCCGGCAATGACCGACCTGATCGGGCGGAAGGGCGCGCCGCTGTATCCCAATGATTCGATCACCGTGACCTGGCATGGCCGCTACGACCCTGTGGGCGTAGACTCGTTTCAGGTGCCGGTGCCGTGTGGCAACCCTGGTGCGCCGGCGTGTGCAGGCAATGTGAGCTACGTTGCCGGAGACAGCGCCGTGCCCGGAATTCCCGACGCCAATAGCGGGCCAAACATCGTCTTGCTGGGGCAAAGTGCCCAGACCAACAGTAAAGCGGACAACTTTCGCAACTTTGTGTTGCTCGACATCCGCAACGTCGGCCCGCAAGATCCACTCGAATTTTACAATGGCGTCGATTCCGTGGCCAACGCGGCCAAAGATGTGAGCCAGGGTTGGATCTACAGGCACGGCTACCCCGGGCCAAATCCACAAGTCGGATCGGAAGTGGAAGTTCTTGCAGGGACCAGTGACAACTTCTCAGCCAAGACCGTGATGGATTCAGGCTATCAAGTTGGCGACATTATCCCGGCCATCGTCTATGACGGCTATGTATGGAAGCGGCCTGACTTCTTCCTCTCAGTAAATCCTCAGTCAGGAACGGGGATCAGCGCCAGCTGTGGCAGCGCGTGCCCGGTTGATCCAAACTCGGCAACAAAATACACGATAAAAATCGCTCAGGCCAGCGACAGCAACACCGCTTGGGGCAGCGCGCCAAGTTTCCATCTAAGTTTTAGCTTTACTAATGGGCCTCTGCCGCCGGGGGCTCAAGTAAGCATTACGCCGGTCTCGCCCGCGCCCGGGTCGGCCACATACTTAACCGGGCCGGATTATTTATATACGATTCCCAGCGTCAGCCAGACGGGCTGGACGGGCACACTGGCGATATGGGACACGGAGGCGGTGACGCGTACGCCATATCTTACAGGCATCAACGCCGTCGCCACTTCGCCGCTTAACGTGCATGGGTTAAATGCTGATAAAAAGAATTTGAGTAACAACGTACAGTTCGGCTTCTGGAATGGAAGTAACGTAGTCATCAGCTATACAGCCCGGGTTGATTCGCGCACGCTGACTCTTCAGCAGGGCGGCGGCGGCGGCACCGTGACAGACCTGACGGTCTACGGCGTTGGAACCGGCTTCCCAAACGGCGGGAAGAATAAGGATACTTGTGTCGGCATTCCGGTGGTTGGCAGCGTTTTTGGCAACGGCGCCACCTGGAGCACAATTTTCTCATCTCCAGCGAATATCTCAGGGGGGATTGATATTATCAATGGCAAGGAAAACTCCATCAGTCCGCTGCTGATCGTTCAGCCGACCGCACCGAAAGCCGACTACACCTTGCGCTTCACCATCGGGCCAGGCACCTGCAATGGATCGGGCAGTGTGCCGCAAAACATTGTGGATATTCCTCTGTCGATTATCCAGGCGCCAGTTTCAACCGGAGCGCACGATTCGTTTGTGATCATTCAAGGTTACGCGCTGTTTCGGATCAGCGGTTCCGATGCCAATGATGTGTACGGGTATGCTATTAGTCCGTTGTATGATAGCCTTGACAAAGTAAGCAGCGGCTTGCGGCCACGGCTGGTGCCGTGGTAATCATCATGGATCATGGCTCTGGCCGGTTTCATCCGATCGTTCCTGCCGGCCGGAGCCGTGCCCACCGGCGGGGTTGAATCACTCATGACGAGGTCATCATGAAACTGAGGCGGAGTTGGATCTGGTATCTGGCAGGCTTGATCCTGGCCGTGGGCGCGGGGTTGATCGCGGTGCTGGCCTTGCAACAGGCCGTGCCCGCGCCGGCGCCGGTCAAACCCGCCACCCGATCGGTCATCGTGGCGAAAACGCCCATCGAGGCGCGGCAGGTCGTGTTGATCGACGCCGTGGAAGTGCGCGATTTCCCGATCGACGATCTGCCCAGCGGCGCCATCTTCCGTGTCGAAGACGTGGTGGGCAAATTTGCGCTCGATCGCATCGAGGCCGGGCAGCCCGTGCTGGCGCAGAACCTGGTCACGCTGTCGTCGAGCGCCGGCATCACCACCACAGCCAAGCTCTCGGCGCTGCTGCCCGCCGACAAGATCGCGGTGGTGCTGCCCGCGGTGGACCTGCTGTCCCGATCGGGCGCGGTGGACACCGGCGATCACATCGACATCCTGGCCTCGCTGGCCGTGGCCAGCAGCGTCGAAGGCAAAGGCGGACAGGTGACGCTGCTGACCTTGCAGGATGTGCCGGTGGTCAAATCGCTGCAAGAAGTCGTGCAGAACAGCAGCGGTCAGGCCCAACCCGCCAAAGTCACCGGCCTGATCGTGGCCGTCGATCCGCAGGATGCCGTAACGTTGAAGTATTTCGTCGACGCGGGGGCCAACGTCAGCATCGGTTTGCGGCCGCCCCGGTTGACGTCCATCTTTGAAGTGGTCCCGGTCACCATCAATTATCTGGCTGACAAGTTTGGCATTAAAGCGCCGGAGCTGTTACCGTGATGTTACTGGCGAGAAACGCGAGGGGAGTGAATGGCTGATACCGATTTGATCCACGTCTTTGTAGTCGCCGCGCGAGACCAGGTGTCCGAGTGGCTGATTTCAGTGCTGCGCACCGAGCCGGGCGTCGTGCTGACTGGCGTGGCGCCGTCGTTGGAGCGGGCCGTGCCGATGGTGTCGCAGCGCAAAACCGATATTCTATTGCTGGACAGCGCGGCGCCCGACGCCCAGCAGCTGAGCCGCATTCAGGCGCTGGCCGCCATGCCGCTGGCGCCCGCGATCCTGCTGCTCATCGACGCCGGTGAAATGCCGTTCGTCCAGCAGGCACTGTTTGCAGGCGCGCGCGGCTTCCTGCTCAAGCCTTTCACGCAGGAACAGCTGATGGCCAGCCTGCGCCAGACCTGTGAGCTGCTGACGCAGCAGCGCGCGCTGCAGCTGGCCGCGCCGGCCGCTGCCCCCCCCGACGAAATTGCGCAGATCTGCGTGCTCTTCAGCCCCAAAGGCGGCATCGGGCGCACGTCACTGGCCACCAGCCTCGCCATCGCGCTGCATCAGGAGTCGCGCCGGCAGGTGACGTTGATCGACGGCGATCTGCAGTTCGGCGACGTGGACGTGGCGCTGAACGTGATGGCGCGCAAGTCCAGCGCCGATCTGCTGGCGTACGTCAACGAACTCGATCGGCAGCTGATCGACAGCGCCCTGATCAACCATCCCAGCGGCATCCGGCTGCTGCTGGCCCCGCCCTACTTTGATCCGAGCGCGACGGCCGACGAAGGCCGCCTGGCGCACATCGTCAAATCGGTGGCCACCACGCACGGCGGCTACGTCGTCGTCGACGCGCCGGCCGGGCTGAGCGAATCCACGCTTAATTTGCTGGACATCGCGCATCGCGTGCTGCTGGTCACGGCCGTGTCGGTGGCTTCGCTGCGCGCCACCAAGCGCTTTCTGGAATTGGCCGTCAAGATGGACTACGCCAGGGACAAGGTCCTGCTGGTGTTGAGCGGTTATCGCAAGGACGACATCCCGTTGGAAGAGATCGAGCGGCACCTGAACTGGCCGATCACCAGCACCATCCCGCACGACGCGGTGGCGATGTCGCAGGCGCTCAATCAGGGCCAGCCCATCATTGCGCGCGATCGCAATCACCCCATCTCCAAGGCGATCGTCAAGCTGGCGCGCCAGCTGGGCGCCGAGGCGGCCAGCGGCACGGCGCAGCCCATCGAGTCCGGCCAGCTGTCGCCCGCGCCTCGTTCCCGGCCGGCCTCCCAGCTGTTGATGCGCACCCGGTCGGGATCAAGCACGGCCTAGGAGCGCCCGCACATGGACGCGACCATGTTAGTAGGTCTGCTGATTGGATTGGCCGTTCTGGCGATCTTCGCCGGCTTGGCGCGATCGATCGAGCCGTCGCGCGCCGAGCGATTGGAAGATTTCCTGGGCGATCAGGTCCGCCGACCCGCGCCCGCCGCGCGTGGGTTGAGCTCGTCGGCCAGCGATCTGGTGCAGGGGGTGGACAAGATCGTCCGTTCGGTCTCGGTGGGCGAACAGCTGGCGCAGCTGCTGCGCCAAGCCGACGTCCAGACCACCGTCACCGAATTTCTGGCGATCTGGCTGTTCTGCGTGGGCGGCGGCGCGCTGGCCGGGTATGCGCTGTCGGGTAACGCCCTGGCCGCCGTGCTGACCGGCCTGCTCGGCGCAATCCTGCCCTATCTGATCCTGCGCTCGCGCCAGTCCAATCGGCTGCGCGCGTTCAACGGCCAGCTGCAGACGGTGCTGATGCAGCTGTCCGGTTCGATGCGCGCCGGTTACGGTCTGCAGCAGGCCATCGATTTTGTGGCGCATGAAATGCCCGCGCCGGCCGGCAAGGAGTTTGCCACGGTCATCCGCGACATCCGGCTGGGCCGCACCACCATGGACGCGCTGGAAGATATGTTGGACCGCGTACCCAGCGACGACTTGCAGCTGATCGTGACAGCCATCCGCATCCACTATGAAGTGGGCGGCAATCTGGCCGAGATCCTGGAGAACGTCAGTGAAACGATCCGTGAGCGCGTGCGCATCAAAGGCGAGCTGCGCGCATTGACCGCGCAGCAGCGGCTGGCCGGCTATGTGCTGGGCGCGCTGCCGATTATTGTGTTCATGATCTTGATGTTGCTCAATCCGGCTTATGAGGCGCGGTTGTTTTCGCCGGGGCCGACGCTGTGCATCCCCATCGGCGCGCTGATCATGATGCTGAGCGGCCTGCTGGTCATTCGCCGCGTAGTGGCGCTGGAAGTGTAAAGGACAGGCGCGGGAACGATGCCATACTCGACGCTGCTGGGAGTGACCGTTGGACTAAGCGTGCTGTTTGTGCTGATTGGCTGGCGCATGGCGCGCGCCGACACCGGCAGCACCGGACAGCTGACGCGCTTTTTGGACGACGATCTGTCCGCGCTGCTCAACGAATCGTATGAGTTCACGCATACGACGCCCCGGTTCAGGGACCGTGTGCTGATTCCGGCGGGGCGCAGCCTGCTGCAGCGCCTGGGCCGGTTGGCGCCCAGTTACAACGTCGAAGTGCTGGCGGCGCGGCTGGAAACGGCCGGCCGCCCGAACGGCCTGAACGTTCTTAACTTCCTGGGCCTCAAATTCATCTCGGCCCTGCTCTTCGCCGCCCTTGGTTTTGCGCTGTTTGTCGTGCTGCTGAAGCAGGGTGTGACCGTCGGCGTGTTGTTCATGGTGGTCTTTGCCGTCATCGGCTTTTACGTCCCCAACGTCTGGTTGGGAGCCGTCATCCGTGAGCGCAAGCACGCTATTTTGCGCGCCCTGCCCGATGCGCTGGATATGATCGTGGTGTGCACCGAGGCCGGGCAAAGCTTCGATCAAGCGCTGCATCGCGTGGGCGAATACTGGCACACACCCTTGACCGACGAGTTCAACCGCATTCTGGTGGAGATGCAATTTGGCCGCACCCGCCGCGAATCGCTGTCGGCCGCCTCCGAACGCATTCAACTGCCCGAGATGTCCAATTTGATCGCGGCCATCATCCAGGCCGACGAGCTGGGCGTCAGCATCGGTAAAGTGCTGCGCATCCAGGCCGGCCAGCTGCGCACGGCGCGCCGCCAGCGTGCCGAAGAGCTGGCCCACCAAGCGGCCATCAAACTGTTGTTCCCGCTGGTTTTCCTGATCTTTCCATCGATGCTGGCCGTGCTGCTGGGCCCGGCGATTCCGTTGATCCTTGAGACCTTTTCGAATCTGGGCGGGGGTTAGCGCTGCACCGTGAGGAAACACGATGGACACTGATCCGCTCTATCAGCAGGGTCTGAAGCACTTTGGTCTGGGACAGTGGACGGAAGCTGTCGCCTGTTTTGTGCAGCTGGAGGCCAACCACCCGGACGATCCGCGTGTCAAGCAATTCCTGGAGACAGCCCGCTTGCGCGCGGCGGCCGGCACCGGCCTGCAAAGCAGCGCGCGCGCACAGAGCCGATCGAGCTGGTTGCGCCTCGCGTCCCGGCTGGCCGTGCTGGCCGTCATCGTCGGCATCGGCGTCGCCATTTATCTGGCGTATCAGACCTATGTGGTGCCTGCGCAACTGGAGACCGCCCGCCTGACCCGCCTCGAGGGCCTGCGCCAGACCGCCGAAGCGCAGCTGGCGTCCGGCCAGTACGCGGATGCGGCGCAGACTTATCAGACGATATTGCAGGAGTCGCCCGGCGACGCGGCCGCCACGGCCGGACTGACGCGTGCGCAGCGGCTTGAGCAGGTGGCGCAGCTGTATGCCCAGGCCACCGACGCGCTGAATCGCAGCGACCAGGCCGAGGCCACCCGGTTGCTGGAACAGATCAGCCAGATCGATCCGAACTACCGCGACACCAACAGCCTGCTCAGTCAGATCAAGGCGGCCGGCCAGCTGACGCAGCAGTATGACGAGGCCGTCAAGTTGCAGCAGGCCGGCGAGTTAGTCAAGGCCGCGCAGGCTTTCCAGAACATCCGCCTCACCGATCGGAATTTCCGCACGACCGAGATCAACGACGCGCTCTACAACATCTACATCCAACTGGGTGATCAGCAGTTGAAAACCGCCGGCACGTCGGCCGAGATTGAAGCGGCCAGCGCGTATTATCAGCAGGCGTTGAGCGTGCGGCCGCTGGATGCCCGCGCCGACAAAGCCCGCCGTCTGGCCGACACCTTCTTGAACGGGGCAGCCGCCTATCAGGCCAAAGACTGGGACACGGTGATCAGGCAGTTATCGATCGTGCATGAGCAGACGCCCGATTACTTCGGTGGTAGGGTGCAGCAGTGGCTGTACGAGGCGTTCATCGCCACAGGCGACGCCTTCATGGCCAAAGGTGATCCGTTCTCGGCGCGCGACCGCTTCCGCGAAGCGCAGCGGCTGGCTGCCACGGACGCCCAGAAGGCTGAGGCGCTGCAGAAGTACACGGCCGCCGACAAGCTGACCACGCCCACGCCCACCCCGCGGCCCACGCCGTCGCCGCTGCCGGCCGGCTATGTGGCGCCTGCCTACACACTGCGGATGACGGGCACGCCCAATCCGTATCCGTTCGTATTGATCAACACCACCTATCTGCCCAACACCTACAACGGCGAGGGCTGCCGCTGGGCAGGCGTGGGCGGTCGGTTCTATGATCGCCAGGGTAAGCCGCTGGTATTGAAGACGCTGGGCGTGCGCATCGACGGCCCGGACGGCCAGGTGGGCGCGGCCGCCGGCTCCAACACGCTCATCGGCGATTCGGGCTGGATGGTACAGTTCGACGTGCGCCCCAAGATCATCAAAGGCTATGTTCAGGTCTTCTACAAGGATCAGCCCGTCTCCGATCTGATTCCGTACGAGACGCATCAGTCGTGCATGGAAAACATCCTGATCCTGGATATTCAACAGGTGAAGCCGCTGCCGTAGCACTTATCCCGCGCCAAATCTGTGACGAAAGGAGGTGAGTGCCATGTTGTATTTGCCGCGTGAAGAGGGTCAGGGGCTGGTGGAGTATGCGTTGATTCTTGTGTTGGTGGCCATCGTGGTGATCGTCATTCTGGCCCTGCTTGGTCCCGCGATCGGCAACATCTTCTCGAACGTCTATAGCAATGTGTAATTGACCTGCCGCGCTAACGCGCCCATACCACACGAGCCTGAAGCGCCGGACTCAGCCGCGCCTCAGGCTCGTGCGTTGCTGCGCAGAAACCGCCGCCGCTACAGTTTGACGGCCGAACCCGTGCGCGCCGATTGAAGCAGCGCGGTGATCACGGCCACGACATTGCGGCTGTCCGCGACCGGGATGCGCGGCGCGTCGCCGTCCAGCACCGCGCGTTCCATATCTTCAATCTCGCCCTGATACAACTCCTGATGTTGAACCTCAAACCGCTCGGTGTAACCGTCGTGATGCACGTCGATCCAGGTGCTGCCCGCCGGCTTGAAGGGGGCGGCGAGATAGATTGAACCCGCGCGGCCCACGATCTCCAGCCACGTGCGGTATGGCGAGGCAAAGCCGCTTTCAAACTGCGCCAGCACGCCGTCGGCAAAGCGCAGCTGGCCGGTAAACACCACGTCCACGCCGGTCGGCCCCAGCGTCTGCCAGCCAAAGACTTCAACCGGCGCCGCGTGCGCGATCAGCAGCGCATAGCTAATCGGGTAGCAGCCCACATCCCAGATCGAGCCGCCGCCCCATTCCGCCACCGAGCGCACATCGCCCACGCGATTCAGGCTGAACGTAAACGCCCCTTTGATCGCCAGCAGCTCGCCAATAGCGTTTTGTTCCAGCAGCTCAAGCACGCGCAGCGTCTGCGGATGGTGCTTGTACATGAACGCTTCCGCCAGCACCACGCCGTTGGCTTTGGCGGCGTCGGCCATCCGATCGACCTCGGCCACCGACAGCGCAAACGGTTTCTCGCACAGCACGTTCTTGCCGGCTTCCGCGCACTTGACGGCCCACTCGGCGTGCAGGTGATTGGGCAGCCCGATGTAAACGGCGTTCACGTCCGGGTCGGCCAGCAGGGCTTCGTACGATCCGTAGCTGCGCGGAATCGCCCATTCATCCGCGTAAGTTCGGGCCTTGATCTCGTCGCGGCTGGCTACGGCCAGCAGTTCCGAACGACGCGACAGCCGAATGGGCGGGATAACGGCCGAGTTGATGCGCGCCGTGCTCAACAACCCCCAGCGCAATTTGCTCATAGCTGCCTCCATGAAAATCGCTTCACTGGAGAAGCGAAAATAGATGCGCAAGCGCGCTCACATTCTACGCTATCCCGCGTGATCAGGCAATTAGCCGACGGGCAAATGGCCGTCAGGTTGAAATGTCATCACGAGATTTGCACAGGATTCATACCCGACGGTAGTCACTATTCGCGGATTGTTACGGTAGAAAAGAGGGTCGAGTGTATCCGCTGCCACCCTGTGCCTCTTCAAACCCCCAGCCTGTGAAGAGGCCGGCCCTGTGGCGACCGGGTGGCACAGCGATACGCGGGAAGGAGGTGATAGGCAGTAAGCGGCGCGCGGCGCGGCCTGGCGCTGGGTGGCGCGCGCGTCAACTCAATCGATCTCGGCCCGTCTCAGACAGTCCGCGCCTGTGGTCTGTAGTACCCCTAATTCAACACCCATAGGAGACTCGCATCATGAAACGCTTACTCGCGCATCTGCTGATCGTGGCGGCCCTGCTGCTGGCCGCCATGCCGGTCATCGCGTCGCCCTTGCCGGCCGGCGGCGGAACGGATGAAGTTCCCAACGTGGGCGCCAATACCGACAACCCCAGCCATCCGTTGGGCGATGAGCAGGCCACGCTGAACGAAGTGGCGCTGGCCGCCAAACTGAACGGCAAGGCCAAGGGCAAGGTTCACGAAGTGGCTAAGGGGCAATACGTTGAATTGAGCCGTGAGGGCGAAGACAAGATCTGGACCGTGCTCGGCCAATTCGGCAACACCATCAACCCGACCTACGGCGGCACCGCCGGGCCGCAGCGCAATCAGATCCCGCAGCCCGATCGGACGGTGGACAATACCACCATCTGGGCGCCCGACTTCAGTCAGACGTACTTCCAGAACCTCCTGTTCTCCGAAGCACCCGGCGCCATCTCGATGCGCAACTTCTACATCGAGCAGTCGTCCAACCGCTACACGGTGAACGGCATCGTCGAAGACTGGGTGCAAGTGCCGTTTAACGAGGCCAACTACGGCTCCAACTACTGCGGCGGCATCGTGTGTGCGCGCACCTGGCTCTTTGTCCGGGATTCGGTGAACGCCTGGTACAACGCCCAGCTTGCGGCCGGCAAGACCCCGGCGCAGATCGATGCCTATCTGAGCCAGTTTGACGTGTGGGATCGCTACGACTACGACGGCGACGGCAACTTCAACGAGCCCGATGGGTACATCGATCATTTCCAGTCCGTGCACGCGGGTGAAGGTGAAGAGACCGGCGGCGGCGCGCAGGGCAGCGACGCCATCTGGAGCCATCGCTGGTACGCGTTCTACAATCTCATCGGCGTGTCCGGGCCGCCGTTCAACCAGCTCGGCGGCCTCCAGATCGGCGGCTCCCACTACTGGATCGGCGACTACACCATCGAGCCGGAGAACGGCGGCGTGGGCGTCTTCGCGCACGAATTTGGCCACGACCTGGGCCTGCCCGATCTCTATGACACCAGCGGCAACACCGGCGGCGCCGAAAACTCCACCGGCTTCTGGACGCTGTATTCCAGCGGCTCGTACGGCAACTCGGGCAACCCGGTGGACGGCCTCGGCACCAAGCCCATTCACATGAGCGCCTACGAAAAGATCTTCCTCGGCTGGTCCAACTATCAGGTCGTCGGTTACGGCCAGAACGCCTCGGTCAAGCTCGGGCCATCCACCACCAACACCAAACAGGCGCAGCAGCTGGTGGTGCTGCTGCCCGATAAGTCAGTGGACACCAATGTCGGCTCACCCTTCGCCGGCAGCTACTTCTATCACTCCGGCTCAGGCAATGATCTGGACAATCGGATGACGCGCCAGGTTACCCTGCCGGCAGGCGCGGTGTCGCTGACAGCCAAAGCCCGCTACGACATCGAACTCGACTGGGACTACGCCTATCTGACGGTGAACAGTACGCCGGTGGCGACCAACCTGTCCACCAACACCAATCCCAACGGCCAGAACTTCGGCAACGGCATCACCGGCTCGAGCGGCGGCAACTGGGTCGATCTCACCGCCGATCTATCGGCCTACGCCGGCCAGACTGTGACGCTGGGCTTCCGCTACTGGACCGATGGGGCGGTGGCTGAAGCTGGCTTCGGCGTGGACGACATCGCCATCACCGGTCTGCCCGTTGACGGCGCAGAGACCGATCCGGGTTGGAGCTATGCCGGCTTCTTGCGCACGACCGGCATCGTCACAACGTCGCACTTCAACGCCTACTTTGCGGAGTTCCGCCAGTATCGCGGCTACGACGACTCGCTGCGCACCGGCCCGTATAACTTCGGCTTCCTGGACAATCCCAACCTGCAGAACTGGGTGGAGCACTTCCCATATCAGGACGGCCTGCTGGTCTGGTACTACGACACCTCGTTTGCCGACAACAACGTGGGCGACAACTGCGCCTCGGGCCGCTGCGGCGGTCTCTTCCTGCCGGTTGACGCGCATCCCGATCTGCTGATCCGGCCCGATAACGGCCGGGTCTGGCGGCCGCGCATCCAATCGTACGACTCGACCTTCGGGCTGGAGAAAACCGATCGGATCTGCCTGCACGCCAACAGCATCGGCGCCTGCTATGGCGGCCTGCCGGCCAATCCGCTGTTCGACGACACCAGGAGCTACTGGGTCGCGCCGAATCCGGCCATCGGCAACTTTGGCTGGTCCAGCGTGCCGCTGCCGGCCACCGGTACGACGATCCGCGTAGTCAGCGTCTCGGCGCAGGGCGGCTTCATGCAGGTGCAGGTGAATCACAAGTAACCACTGCGGCTCCGTGCAAGACAAGAGGCTCCCGAAGTCTCGGGAGCCTCTGCTTGTTTCAGTTCTAACGGCGCGACTACGCTTTACGCTCGAACGGCCGACACCAGTTCGCGCGCCTGCCGATCGGCATTGTAGGACGATCGGACCAGCGGGCCGCTCTCCACCCAGCGGAAGCCCATCTCCAGCCCAATCTGCTTGAGCTCGGCAAATTCCTCCAGCGGCACATAGCGATCGATCGGGTGGTGCTGTTTGCTCGGCTGCAGATATTGGCCCAGCGTCAGAATGTCCACCTTGAGATCGGCCAGATCGCGCATCACCGCGATCACTTCGTCCTTGGTCTCGCCCAGCCCCAGCATGATGCCGCTCTTGGTGACTTGATGTGGATTCAGCCGCTTGGCATTGCCCAGCGTCGCCATCGCCCATGCGTAGTTATCCTGAGGCTGAATGGCCTTGAACAGGCGCGGCACCGTCTCCACGTTGTGATTGAGAATCTCTGGCGCGGCGTCCGTCACCATCTTCAGCGCGTCAAGGTTGCCCTTGAAGTCGGGGATCAGCACTTCAATGGTGCAGCCCGGCTGAATCTCGCGGATGCGCTGGATGACCATCGCGAAGATCGGCGCGCCGCCGTCCTTGCGCTCGTCGCGATTGACCGAGGTGATCACCGCGTGTCGTAAATTCATCGCCTTGATCGCCTGCGCCACCCGGTTGGGTTCATCCCAGTCCATCGGCGCCGGGCGGCCGGTCTTGATGTCGCAGAACACGCACGAGCGCGTGCAGACATCGCCCATCATCAAAAAGGTGGCGGTGCCGCGCCCCCAGCATTCCCCGATGTTGGGACACAGCGCCTCTTCGCACACCGTGTGCAGCGTCTTCACCCGCATCAGACGCTTGAGTTCGGCGTAAGTCTCGCCCTGCGGCGCGCGCACTTTCAACCACTCCGGCCGGCGTTGGGGCCGGCGGTCGGTGGCGATCGATTCGACTGCAATCACATTGTCCAAGTGACTCTCCATATTGCCGACATTATCACGTTAATTCTACGCCATCGGCGGGTTTCCCGCAAAGACTCACTCTGCCGCCGGCTGAATCACCACGCCGCCGAAACGCGCCTCTTCCGCCGCGCACTTCACGCCGTCGATGAAGCAGATCACGTCGTCGTACACTTCGCCGCTGTCCAGATAGCGCGCCAGCACGCCGCCCGACCAGTCGCGATTGAAGAAGAACAACGGTCGCCCGTCATCTGATCGGGCCCGGGCCACGCACGCGCGGCACACGTAGCGCGGATAACGCGGCTCAGCCCTCACCGGCTGCTGGCAGATTGGACAACGCTGAACGTCACTCGTCGTCATGATAGTGGATGGGCGCGGGCTGCAGCAACAGATCACGCCGGTCGCCCCAGCGGTGCAAAAAGCGATAAAAGTTGCGCTTGCTCTTGCGCTCGCGCTCGTCGGGCGGCGTGCCGTACCACAGGCGATGCTCGTGCTCGATGGTGCGCGCTTTGACTTCGGGGAGGATGATCAGTCGTTGACCTCGATCGGAGAAGCGCAGACTAAAGTCCAGATCGACGTGACGATAGAAGCGGTACTTCTCGTCCAGCAGCCCAACCCGATTGAGATCGCTGCGCCGAAAGGCCATCAGGTAGGCCTCCACCACATCCACGTCCGGCCCCGCGGCCGACTCGAAGTTACGCAGATCGCCGGAAGTGATCCCCCAGCCGCCGCACACGCCCACTTCGGGATCGCTCAGCGCCTGCACAATGGGCGTGAAGATGTCGCCGTTCACTTCGATGTGATTGCCCAGCAGGATGATGAGGCGGCCCGTGCTGATCATCAGCCCGGCGTTGCGCCCGGCCCCTTCGCCCACCCAGTGATCGATCCACAGCGGCCTGATGATCGTCGGGTGTTCCTTCGCCAGCCGTTGCACCACTTCCGCCGTGCCGTCGCTGGAGCCGTTATCCACCAGCACGATCTCATACGGCGCCGGGGGCGCGTGACGCAGAATCGCCGCCACGCCGCGCTCGATCTCGTCGGCGTTGTCCCACGCCAGCAAATTGATCGAGAACTCCACGCGATCGGGCTGCTGCAAGTATGAGTCAATCTCGCGCAAGTTGGTCACTACCCCGGGCCGCCGCGCCGGCTCACTCGCGCCTCGATACCGCGCCCGCGTCTCCGCATGATCGTCCAGCACGCGAAAACCCTTGTTTTCCAGCGTTTCGCGCAGCGCATCGCTCCGCGCGTAGTCATGGGCCGCGCGCGCCTGCTGATGATCGGTCACCTGCGGTTCGATCACGGCCGGCAGCTCGCGGTGCTGCGCCAGCCACTCGCGCAAACCAAAACCCAGCACTTGATCAAACTCCAACGTCAAGAAGAGTTTGCTCGCCGCCGCCAGATCAGATTTCAACATCGCCCACAGCGCGGCCAGCGCCACGGGAATGTTCACATCGTCGGCCAGCGCTTCGTCGAAGGCGTGGCGATGCGCCGCCTCAGCCCACTCATCGCGCGCGCCGCCCGCCCCGTCGAGTTCGAGCAGCCGTTCGCGCAGCTTGCCCAGCCCGCGTTGGGCCGCCCGCAGCGCGTCGAACGTGAAGTTCAAGCGGGTGCGATAGTGCGCGGTGGCGTACAGGTAGCGCAGTGCCAGCGGATCGTAACCGCGCGCGATCAAATCGGCCAGGCGATAATCGTTGCGGGTGGACTTGGCCATCTTCAAGCCGTCCACCAGCAGATGCTGGCCGTGTACCCAGTAGTTGACGAACGTTTTGCCCGTTGCCCCTTCGCTCTGGGCGATCTCGTCTTCGTGATGGGGAAAGATCAGATCGACGCCGCCGGTGTGAATGTCGAGGTGTTCGCCCAGATGTTTGAACGACATGGCGCTGCACTCGATATGCCAGCCGGGGAAGCCTTCGCCCCACGGGCTGGCCCACTTCATGACGCGGCCCGGCTCGGCCGCTTTCCACAACGCAAAGTCCTCCGCCGCAAGTTTATCCGTCGCCACCTCGCCGCGCACGCCGCCGATCAAACCGGCCACGTCGTTGTGCGACAGGCGGCCATAGTTCGGAAACGCGGAAACGTCAAAGTAGATCGTGCCATCGACTTCGTAAGCCAATCGGTTGGCGATTAACCGCTGCGTGATGGCAATCATCTCCGGAATGTGTTCGGTGGCGCGGGGAAAGACGTGCGCGGGCAGGATGTTGACTCTGGCTTCGTCGTCCAGAAAGGCTTGCGTGTAAAACGCCGCGATTTCCAGCGGTGTCTTGCCCTCCTGGCGCGCCGCCGCGATCAACTTGTCCTCGCCGCGATCGAGCAGTTCCTGCCGCATGTGGCCCACGTCGGTGATGTTCTTGACGTGCTTGACCTCGTAGCCGAAATGGATGAGCGTGCGGCGCAGCCAGTCGGCCAGCATGAACGACCGTAGATTGCCGATGTGGATGAAGCGATACACCGTCGGCCCGCAAGTGTACATCTTGACGCGCCCCGGCTCGATCGGTTTGAAGACCTCTTTGGTGCGTGTCAGCGTGTTGTATAACCGAAGTTCCATGTCCAGCCTCAAAGGTGTCATGCCGACTTGCAGGTTGTTCTGCGGTGAGGAACCTCAACCGCCGCCGGTAAAGATGCCGCGCGGCGCCCGGCAAGACACAGAAACAAAACGCGGAGCTCATGCCCCGCGTTCATTGTAACATCTTTTCAGCCTGAATCGGCGCGTTGCGTCTCAGCGCCGCTTACATGTGAACCGACTGCCCCAATACCGCCTCGGCCGCTTCCATCATCGCCTCGCTCAGCGTCGGGTGCGCGTGCACCGAACGTCCAATCTCGTGCGGCGTCAGCTCGTTGTTGCGGGCCAGCACCCACTCCGGCAGCAGCTCGGTGACTTCCGGGCCGATCATGTGCACGCCCAGGATCTCGCCGTACTTCGCGTCGGCGATGACCTTGACAAAGCCGTACGCTTCGCCCAGGCCCTGCGCCTTGCCGTTGGGCAGGAAGTTGAACTTGCCCACCTTGTAGTCCAGCCCGCGTTCTTTGACCTGCTTCTCCGTCATACCCATCGACGCGATCTGCGGATGGCAGTAATAGCAGCGCGGCATGGCGTCGTAATCCAGCGCGTGCGTCTCAAGGCCTGCAATGGTCTCGGCCGCCACCAGCCCCTGCGCCGAGCCTACGTGCGCCAGCATCAACTTCGCGTTCACATCGCCGATGGCATAGATGTTGGACACACTCGTGCGGTAGTGCTCGTCCACCACGATCGCACCGCGCTCCGTCTGCACGCCGACCGCCTCCAGCCCCAGGCCGTCACTGTTCGGCGCAAAGCCGATCGCGATCAGCGCCGTATCACCGTGGTAGACCTGGCCGCCGGCTTTGACGTCCACCCCATCGCCCGCTTTGGCGATCGACTCCACTCTCGTATTCGTGAGAACTTTAATACCCTGCTTCTTGAGGTGACGCTCCAGTTCCTTGCTGACCTCTTCATCCTCCAGCGGCGCGGCGTTGGGCAGCATCTCGATGATTGTCACGTCGGCGCCGTACGAACGGAACACGTAGCCAAACTCCAGCCCGATCGGCCCGGCCCCGATGATGACGATTGATTTGGGCGGCTGCGTCATTTCCAGCGCGTGCCGATAGGTGATGATGGCCCGCCCGTCGATCTCCACGCCGGGGATGCTGCGCGCCCGCGCGCCGGTCGCGATGATGATGTGCTTTGACTCGATGACGCCGGTGAAGGGCTGGCCGGCCACCATCGGCACGTTATCGACGGCGGTGATTTCGACGTGCGTGGCGTCCCTCAATTTGCCCACACCCTGATACACGTCGATTTTGTTCTTCTTCATCAGAAACTGCACGCCCTTGACGCGGCCGATGGACACGTCACGGCTGCGCTTGTGCGCGATCGAATAATCCAGCGACAAATTCTCAAACGAGAAACCGAACTCCTTGCCGCGCGTCAGCAGGTTGGCAATCTCGGCGTTGCGCAGCAGCGCCTTGCTGGGGATGCAGCCCCAGTTCAGGCACACCCCGCCCAGATGTTCCTTCTCCACGACGGCTGTTTTCAGCCCCAACTGCGCGGCGCGAATCGCGGCCACGTAGCCGCCCGGCCCGCCGCCGATGACCGTCACGTCATAAGTTGTCATGATGTCTCCTGATGAAACCGCGACGCCGATCGAGCGGCGAGGCGCTCTGCGCCCGTGCGGTGAAGTTTAGGCCCAGTTCTCCAACGATTGTTTGATCGTCGCCACGAAATTGTCGGCGCTGTTGCCGTCCAGGATGCGGTGATCGAACGTCAGGCCCACGTACACCATCGGCTTGATGGCGATGGTGTCCACTCCGTCGTGCGTGACAACGACCACGCGCTTCTGGATCACGCCCACGCCAAGTATACCGCACTGCGGCTGATTGATCACGGGCGTGGCAAACAACGATCCCGACGTGCCGTGATTGGTGATGGTGAAGGTGCCGCCCTGCACGTCGTCGGGCTTGAGCTGCTTGCGCCGCGCCCGCTCAGCCAGATCGTTGACGGCGCGCGCCAGTCCCAGCAGGTTCAGGCTTTCGGCGTTCTTGATCACGGGCACGATCAGCCCGTCGGCGCCCAGCGAGACGGCGATGCCCAGGTTGACCGATCGATGCAAGACGATCCCGTTATCGCTCCACGATGAGTTCACCAGCGGGTGCTGCTTGAGCGCCGCGATGGTCGCCGCCGCAAAGTACGGCGTAAACGTCAGGTTAACGCCGTCGCGCTCGAAGGCGGCTTTGTGCGCGGCGCGATGCGCCACAACCTTTGACAGATCGACCTCAAACACGGTGGTCACGTGAGGACTGGTGCGCTTCGACGTGACCATGTGCTCGGCAATCGCCCGGCGGATACTCGTCAGCGGCAGCACTTCGCCCGTAACGTCGGCCGCCGGGATGGGGGCGCCGATCGGGCCGGGGACAGCCGCCGGCGTTGGTTTGGTGAAGACTTCTTCACTTGGTCTAAATAATTCCCCTAAGCCGGGCTGTTCCCACGGTTCGAGTTTCTGCTCAACGACCGGCTGCGCCTGCGAACGCTGCTCGATGTACGCCAGAATATCCTTCTTGGTGACGCGGCCGCCCTCGCCCGTGCCGCTGATCTGCGCCACGTCGATGTTGTGCTCGGCCGCAATGCGCGCCACCACCGGCGAGATGCGCGCGCCCGCGCCGTCGTTGCCGCGCCGCGCCGCAGTGGCGGCCTCTTGCGCGGTGGC
>CAZKBQ010000072.1:0-24245 GCA_964550855.1 uncultured Anaerolineae bacterium | reverse complement strand
CGCTGCAGCTGCTGGCCGGCAAGGTCGGCGTTGAACTGGAAGAGCGCAAACCCGAAGCCGAGATCGAAGATCGGCAGCTGGCCCGGCTGCGCGAGGCAGTGGCCGCCGCCGCTCAATGGTACAACCACCTGCTCGGCAACAACCCGAACGCGCAGGTCGCGCGCGAGCATCTGACCAAACGCGGATTCACCGCCACGACCATCGAAACGTTCCAACTGGGCTACGCACCCGACGACTGGCACGGCCTGCAAACTTATCTGGCGGGCAAAGGCTTCTCAATCGAAGAAATGGTAGACGCGGGGCTGCTCGTTCAGCACGACGATGGCCGCGTCTTCGATCGCTTCCGCCACCGCCTGATGATCCCCATCCACGATGGGAAAGGTCGGCCTATCGGGTTTGGGGCGCGCGCCCTGAAAGCGGGCGATGAACCAAAGTACCTGAATTCGCCGCAATCAGCTTTGTTCGACAAAAGCCGCACCCTGTACGCGCTCCACGCGGCGCGCCACGCCATTCGCGATCAGAAAGTAGCCGTCATCGTGGAAGGCTACATGGACGCGCTGGCCGCGCACCAATGGGGCTTCGCCAACGTCGTGGCCTCGCTGGGCACAGCGCTGACGGAAACACAGTTTCGCACGCTGCAAAAACTCGCCCCCAAGATCGTGCTGGCGCTAGATCCGGACACGGCCGGCATCAACGCCATGCTGCGGGGGCTGGACGTGGCGCGTGAGACGCTCGATCGTGAATCGATCGCGGTCTTCAATCCGCGCGGACTGGTGATGCACGCCAGCAAACTCAACATCGATCTGCGCATTCTCACCCTGCCCGACGATCTCGATCCTGACGAGCTGATGCGGCGCAGCGCCGATGAATGGCGCGCGCTGGTGGCGAGTGCGCCGCCGGTCGTTGAATTCGTTATCGGAACATTTACGGCCAATCGGGATTTGAACGATCCGCGCGAGCGCGCCGCCATCGCCCAGCAGGTGCTGCCCATCATCCGCGATGTAGCTTCGCCGGTGGAGCAGGACACCTATGTGCAGCAATTGGCGCGCAAACTCAAGGTGGAACCGCGCGCCCTGTTCGATCAAATGCGCGCGGCGGCGGCCGCGCCGCACCGTGCTCGATCGGCCTCTTCCACCCCGACGGCCCCGCCGCTGAAACGCGCCACACTCGATCAAGAACGTTACTGCCTGTCGATGATTCTGCGCCAGCCGCACTTGCTGGCCCTGATCGATGCGGCGCTCGATCGGGCCGAGCAGCCGCCGCTCAACGCGGACGATTTCGAGCAGCTAGCCAATCGGGAAGTGTTCCGGGCCGTGCGCGCCGCGTTCAGCCGGCATCCCGCGCCATCGATCGATCAGGTGCAAGACCTGCTGGAACCGGCCCTCCACGACCAGCTGGCCGGCCTGCTGGAAGAGATGGAGTTCGGCCGCATCGTGCTGTCGGCGGGCAGCAAAGTCGACGAAGACCTGCAGCGCGTCGGCTTGCAGCTGCGCAAGCGGCGGCTGAATCGTGAAGGGCGTGAATTGCAAGTGTTGCTGCAAGCCGACGATCTGGACGCCGACACACTGAATGCGCTCAGCGCTGCGAGCTCGGCCAATGCAATGGCTTTGCGTCGGTTGCATCAAATCTGAAGTCCGCGTACAATAGCGCGGCAGCCGGTTTTTGATTCACCGTGTCTCAGATCGCATCCCCAGGACAACATGACTCGACGCCCTAAAGATTTGTCGCCCAGCCGCGACGACGAACTGAATACCGAGGACCCGCTCGACGAAGAACTCGATCTAGATGAGATCGAGGCCGGGCCGGACGACCTCGCCCGACCAAGCGACGACGACGAGCCGGTACTGGCCGACGAGCCGGACCTGGCCGAGCTGGACGAGATCGAGAGCGAAGAAGAGGAGGAGGAGGAGGACTTGCCGCTGGCGGTCGACGCCGATCTGGGCGACGACCCTGTGCGGATGTACCTCAAAGAAATCGGGCAGGTGCACCTGCTGGAGTCGCAGCAGGAAGTCTGGCTGGCGATCCAGATGAGTGCGCCCGAGCAGCTTGAGCGCGTGCGCGAGCGGCTGCACGCCGCCAGCCGGAAATTGCCCCATCCCGACGAGTTGATGATCGGCGTATACGAAGACTTCGTGGACGCCTGGCAGCGCTTTGAGAAGGCCGCCCGCAAAGCGCACATGAAGAAAGTCGATCTCAAAAGATTGATCGAAGAGGCGCACACCTTGCGCGCCGGAAATGTGCCCACGGCCGAGTCGCTGCTGCAGCCGCACGCCACGCATGTGCGGCATGAGAAAAGCTCGACGTGGCAAGAAGCGCTGGGCCACCTGTACACGGCGTACGTGTCGGTGTACGTGCTGCCGCTGGAGTCGCAGGTGTGGTTGATGAACCACGTCAAGAAGACCGGCCCGCTGCCCACGGTCAAGGCCTTCGCCAAGTCGCTACCCGATGCACGCCACATCAACCAGTCGCTTAACGAGATCACCGATGAACGCAACGGGCAGGCCATCAAAGCCAAGCAGGCGCTGGTGCGCGCCAACCTGCGGCTGGTGGTCAGCGTCGCCAAACGGTATATCGGGCGCGGCATCTCGTTCCTCGATCTGATTCAGGAAGGCAACATCGGCCTGCTGCGCGCCGTGGAGAAGTTCGACTACACCAAGGGCTTCAAGTTCAGCACCTACGCCACGTGGTGGATCCGGCAAGCCATCAGCCGCGCCATCGCCGATCAGGCGCGCACCATCCGCATCCCCGTGCACATGGTGGAAACCATCAACCGCCTGCTGCGGGTGCAGCGCAAGCTGATGCAGGAACTGGGGCGCGAGCCGTCTTCCGAAGAAGTGGCCGTGGAATTGGGCATGCTGGAGCCGGAGGATACGCTGGCCATTCAGACCGCCTGGGCGCAGAATCAGCCGCTGGACATCGCGCTGGAACGGCGGCTGCGGCGCGCCGCCGTGAAGGTGCGGCGCATCATCCGCATCAGCCAGGAGCCGATGTCGCTGGAGACGCCGGTCGGGCAGGAAGAGAGCAGCCTGCTGGGCGACTTCATCGAAGACGAATCGGTGATGGGGCCGGTCGATGCGGCTTCGAATCAACTGCTGAAAGAGCAGGTCCGATCGATCCTCGACTCCCTGTCGGAGCGCGAGCGCGAGGTGTTGGAGATGCGCTTCGGGCTGCGCGACGGTCAGGGTCACACGCTGGAAGAGGTGGGACAGTTCTTCGGCGTCACCCGCGAGCGCATCCGCCAGATTGAGGCGAAGGCGCTGCGCAAACTGCGGCATCCCTACCGCAGCCGCAAGCTGCGAGACTATCTGGCCGAATGATCTGGAAGCCGCGCTTTTTCAACAGCGCGGCTTTCGTTTTGGAAATACTCCGCCCATTGAGCGCCTGTGTGTTCAGCCGGCGCACGGGTGTGCGCGTCATTGTGTGGCCGACCGACTTCTCCGGCGAATGAATTCGCAGCTGGCGGGCGCGCCGCCGATCGTCGGCCTGCGCCGACGCCAAACTTTCACGCGCCGCGCACTGCGCACTGCCGATGCTTGACGCTGATCGCGCCTGTGGTATAATTTTGCCCGCGCCGTTCCTCAGTAGCTCAATCGGCAGAGCAATCGGCTGTTAACCGATGGGTTCTAGGTTCGAGTCCTAGCTGAGGAGCACGAGCGGCGGTCGAGGTGACATCGGCCGCCGCTTTTTGTTGCGCCGCGGTGGGCGCTTCAAGCGTGCGTGTACAGATCGGCGCGCGTCAACGGCACGCCCGCCCGACCGCGCACCGTCTTCGACAGCAGCGTTTGATTCACCGTGGTCTGGCCCGTATCAAAACCATAGGCCGACGCCGCCAGAAACAACCGCCACGTCCGATAGGTCACCTCGTCCGTCAGGCTGATCGCCTGGGCCCGGTTCTGCTCCAGCCGCCGCAGCCAGTGCCGCAGCGTCAGCGCGTAATGCTCGCGCAGATTCTCCACATCGCGCACTTCAAAGCCCGCGCGTTCGGCCGTCAGGTTCACCTCGCTCACCGGCTCCAGCTCGCCGTCCGGGAAGATGTAACGTTGTGAGAACATCCCCTCGCCCATGATGCGCCGCTCCAGTCTTTGCCGCAGGCCGACTTTCGCGCCGCGGCCGCCGTCCACGCCCGGCCACGATGCGATGCCGTGGTTGAGAAACAGGCCGCCGTCCTTCAACAACCGCCGGGCCTGCGCAAAATAATCGGGCAGGTGACTGCGCCCCACGTGCTCGAACATGCCCACGCTTACGATCTTGTCGAACGATTCGCCCTGTAGATCGCGATAGTCCTGCAATCGAACCTCCACGCGATCGGTCAGCCCCGATTGTTGGATCCACGCCTGGGCGTATTCCGCCTGCCGATCGCTCAGCGTGACCCCCACGGCCCGCACGCCGTATCGCTCGGCCGCAAACAGCAGCAGGCCGCCCCAACCGCAGCCGATGTCCAGCAGCCGCTCGTCGGGCTGCAGACGCAGCTTGCGGCAGATGTGATCGAGTTTGCGTTCCTGCGCCGTGTCCAGGTCCTCCGTACCCGTGGGAAAGTAAGCGCACGAGTATTGCAGCCGTCGATCGAGCCACAGCGCGTAAAACTCATTGCCGACGTTGTAGTGATACTGAATCGCCGCCCGATCTCGTTCGCGCGAGTGGACGGCACCGCGCATCCGCGCCGGGCCGCGCCCGCCGGAACGATTGAGGCGCGCGTCGGGCAGCGCTAGCCAGTCGCGCCCCAGATTGATCCACTCGGCGGCCGTCAGGGCGCGCTTGAAGATCAACTCGTGCAGACCCAGCGCCGCGATGAAGTCGCCGTCCACGTCGAAATCGCGGTGAATATAAGCCTCGCCCAGCGATAGTTCCACCGGCGGCCTGAACATCTGCCGCAGCGCGCCGGGATGATTGAGCGTCAGACCAAACGTGGACGACCCGGCGGCCGGCAGGCTTAAGCCGTTCCACAACCGGATGGTAAAGGTGCGCGGGGGCGGGAAGAGGCGATCGAGCAGTCGGATGGTCTGATCAAGCGAGCGGTCGGGGGTTGACACCGACAGAGTGTGAGACATGAACGTCCTCCTTATCCGGATGGCCAAACGGCCCCATAGCTGCGATGACGATCACGGCGGCGGACGACGATTCGATCTCAGTATACACCTGCTGACAAGGGCCTCACCGTCGGGTGCGCGTCATGGTTTGGCCGACCGACTTCTCCGGCGAATGAATTCGCGGCTGGCGGGCGTGCGCCGACGCGACCCCGTCCACGTCGGTGGACGGTCAGCCCATGGCTCCACAGGCGCGCTTTCAATCGCCAGCACGCTGCCGCCGCCAAACTTTGACGCGCACACTCACCGTCGGCCACATTGACCAAATGCCCGTGGGATGCTATGATTTTGCGCCTTGCGGCGCAAGCCGTCACCGCGCCGGGCAGTGATGCCGTCCTCATGCCAAACGGATCTGTTACACCCAACGTCTCCCAGCGTCCCGCGTCCGGGGCGGGTCGCAAAGCGTTCCGCGCGCTGCGCCATCGCAACTACCGCTTGTTCTTCTTCGGCCAGCTGATCTCGTTGATCGGCACGTGGATGCAGACCACTGCCCTGCCGCTGCTCATCGTCAACCAGATCGCGCCGGACAAGCCGGAGTTATGGCTGGGTCTGGTGGGCTTTCTGCCTCTGCTGCCGCTGGTGCCGCTGAGTCTGATTGCCGGTTCGCTGGCTGACCGTTTCCCCAAACGGACGATTCTGGTGTTGACGCAGACGACGTTGATGCTGCAGGCGTTCGCGCTGGCGGCGCTCACGCTGACGGGCGCCATCCAGATGTGGCACGTGCTGCTGCTGACGTTTATTTCCGGCGCGGCCAGTGCACTCGACGTGCCGGCCCGCCAGGCCTTCGTGATCGAGATGATCGACGATCGCGCCGATCTGGACAGCGGCATCGCCTTGAACTCGGCCACTTTTAACCTGGGACGCGCCATCGGGCCGGTGTTGGGCGGCCTGCTCGTCGCCGTGCTGGGCTTTGGCGCGGCGTTCTTCGCCAACGGGCTGACGTTCATCGCCGTGATCATCAGCCTGCTGCTGATGAAACTGCCGCCTCACGTTCAACCCGTCAGGCCGCCGAAGATGCACACGCATCTGATCGAAGGCCTGCGCTACGTGTGGCGGCACGACACGCTGACCATCCTGATGAGTCTGGTCGCGGTCTCAGCATTTCTGTCGATGCCGTTCATGACGTTGATGCCGGTGTTTGTGCAGTCCAAGACACTGCCCGATGGGACCTTCGTGCCCGTCGGTCCGCTGGCAGCCAGCGCCAAACCGGTGAGCGATTGGGTGTGTGGTTGGCTGACGTGTCAGGATCAGAATGCCGTGCCGTACGGTCTGTTGATGGGCGCGTTTGGGTTGGGCGCCCTGCTCGGCGCTTTGCTGGTGGGGGTGTACAGCGATCGGGGGCGCGGGCGCCTGTTGACGATCGGCAACCTGTTCTTTCCGCTGTTTCTGCTGATCTTCGCCGCGTCGCAATCGTGGTGGCTGTCGCTGTTCACGCTCATCGCGGTGGGCGTGGTCTTCATCCTGCAAAACGCCCTGACAAATACACTGGTGCAGCTGGCTTCGCCCGATCAGCTGCGCGGCCGCGTCATGAGCATCTACTCGATCCTGTTTCAGGGGATGCAGGGCGCCGGCCGCATGCAGGGCGGCTTCACGGCCACCTTCATCGGCGCGCCGCTCGCGGTGGGCGTGGGTGCGCTGCTATCACTGGCGTATGGCGCGTTTGTGGCGGTGCGCTGGCCTAAAATTCGGCAGCTCCAGTAGCTGCAGCGGCGGCCGCCCGCGCCTCAAGTTCACGACAGCCGTCCTCGCCCAGCACCAATGCCAATTCCGCGCGGAAGATCCGATACACTGGCTGCCTAGTGGCGCAAAAGCGCCGACAGTTTGCGCCTTCAAAATTGATCTCGGTCTCGTGATCCAGCAGCACCTCACCGTTCTCCACATACACCGGATACAGCGCGCAGAAGAACGGCTTCAGCCCAATGCCCGGCAACCCCAGCTGCTGCGAAGTCACCTGCAGCGCGCACAATCGATCGGGCCGCAGAAACACACAGCAGGTTTCGTCGGGTCGCGCCGGATCAGCCACTACATTCGTGCCGATCTTGACGCCCGACGGCGTGTCTTCGTCCGGCTCCGGCGCGGAAAACCACGTATCCGGATCACGCCGATCTTCCGGCAAATTTGATTTGATCCGTTCGACGTGAGGGACGATCAACTTGAGGTCGGCCACATCCAGCCACACGCCACCGCTGCAGCACGCGCCCTGACATTCATGCAGCAGGCAGCGCTCCGCTTCAACTTCTTCCAACAACTCAGGATGAATCTTCAAGCCGTTGATGATCACATGGCCTCACAAAAAAGAGACGCTCGGCGGTGAGCGTCTCCACGGGTTGACTAAGCCACCACACTGCCGGGTTACTTGATCAAAAACTCCCCGTTGCGATAGAACGGCTCGCCGTCCACGGTGATCTCCGTGCCGTCGCGCGTATCGCAGATCATGTCCCAGTGCACCGCCGACTGGTTGCGCCCGCCCGTCTCCAGGTACGCGCCGCCCAGCGCCAGATGGATGGTGCCGCCCAGCTTCTCGTCAAACAGGATGTTGCCGGTAAAGCGATCGACGCCGCGATTGGTGCCGATGGCAAACTCGCCGAGCGTGCGCGAACCACTGTCGGTGTCCAACACGGACAGCAAGAAGTCCTCGCCGCGCGTCGCGTGCGCGCTCACCACCCGCCCCGCCTTGAACTCCAGTTCCGCCCCGATGACCTCGCGCGTCTGATAGATGGCCGGATAAGTGAACTTGACCCAGCCTTCGGTCACGGTCTCTTCCGGTCCGGTAAAGATTTCACCGTCCGGCATGTTCTTCTTGCCGTCCGAGTTCATGAAGATGCGGCCATCGATCCCCAGGGTCAGATCGACGTTCGGGCCTTTGACCCGCACCCGCTTCTTGCCCTTCAGCCAATCCACGTACTTCTGCTGCTCGGCCGCCATTCGCCGCCAGCTCGCCACCGGATCGTCGTCGTTCAACAGCATCGCGCCGTACACAAAATCCTCGTAATCGCGCAAGCTCATGCCGGCATCCTGCGCGTAACCCTCGGTGGGGAACAGCGTCACACACCAGCGCAGCTGGCCGGCCGCCGTGCGGCGGAACAGCGCATCGGACAGCGGCCGGCGCGAGGCCGTCATCAGCGCGATCTTCCGCGGATCAACTCCCGACAGCGTCTTGGTATTAACATCGCTCTTGATGGCGATGCGCACATCAAACGTCTCCACCGTCAGCTGCTCAAAGGGATTGAGATACTTGATCTGATCGTCGGTGCCGTACTTTAACATCAACTCCAGCGCACCCGGCACCAGGTCCAGATGGTGATAACCGCTGCCCGCCGAAATGTGCGGCAGCCCGCCCAGCTTGATGATCTGCTCGATCACGGCCAGCGTCAGCGGCTGCGCCACCGGCGATGCGGTAATGTACACTTTCTCGCCCGGCTTCACGCCCACCGAATATTCCGTCACAACTTTGGCCAGCTTTTCAATGCGCAAATCAGGCATGCAACTCCTTGCCGATCAGAGATGGGTTTGGATTATAACATTGCCGACGGGCCTTCACAACCCGATCGGCCCGCCGTGCCCCGCGGCTAATCCACCGCCTCCACCGTCTTCAACTCCGGGAAGAACTGCCGCACGGTGCCTTCCACCCAGCCGTGCAGCGTCTCCGTTGACAGCGGACAGCCCAGACACGCGCCTGACATGGCGATCTTCAACGTGCCGTCTTCATAGTCCACCATCCGCACCGAGCCACCGTGGAAGTATTCAATGTACGCACTGATCGTCTCGATCAGCGCGCGCATCCGCTCATATTCAGAGGCATCGGTGGGAACGTGGTTCATCTCGGGGCCGCGATTGCCAGATACCGTGGACATCGATCACCTCCTGACAGCAAGCAGCCGGCGGGGCTACCGTGCGGGCGCGCCGGCGCGCCGCCCCGCACTCTATTCAGTATGACCGCATCCCTCAGGCCGCGACCAGTGCCAAACGTCACCCCTTGCCGCCTTCCTTCATCCCTTGTCGGTTGCGGTCGCGCGCTCGAATGTTGTACAATCAAAGCATGAACACCCTGCCCTTGTTTCCACTCAACACCGTGCTCTTTCCCGGCCAGCTGCTGCCGCTGCACATCTTCGAGCCGCGCTATCGCCAGATGATCGGCGAATGTCTGCAAAACAGCCAGCCCTTCGGCGTCGTCCTGCTGCGCCAGGGCGACGAAGTGGGCGATGACGCCGCCGTGCCCTACGACGTGGGCACCACCGCCAACATCATCCAGGTCGAGCGCCTGCCCGACGGCCGCATGACCATCGTCTGCGTAGGCAACGCCCGCTTCCGCCTCACCCACACCTACCACGATCGCCCCTACCTGCGCGGCGATGTCGATCTGTGGCCGTGGCTGCCGTTGGACACCGACCAGCCGTCGCCGACCGATACGGTCAAACAGCGCCTGCAGCGCTACCTCAACTTGCTGGCTCAGATCTCACACAGCCCGATCAACGTGGACATCCCCGAGGACGCCGCCACGCTGGCCAACCTGTCGGCCGCCGTCCTGCAGATCGATCCCGCCGAAAAACAGCAGCTGCTCGCCACCGCCTCCATCGGCGAGCTGCTCGAGCAAGTCGCCGCCATCCTCCAGCGCGAGCTGCGCGGCCTCAGCATCATGCAGGCGGCCCGCCAGAAACCCACCGACGAGTCGCCCTCCTTCTCGCTCAACTAACGCTCACCTGCCGGCATCACGCGCCCGATAGGCAGACAATCAAAATCGGGCATAATGCCGATATGGTGTTGAGATAATAGACTTATCCAGATCTGACGATCATCAATAAGTCCGCTTGTCGCCGCGTCTCCCCAAACTTCGCGGCCCGGTGCACGCCCCGATTGCGCCTCCCGGCGAAAACGGCTGGATGCCATTCCCGAAAACCTGTGGGCTGCATGGCACAATCGGTGACCCTAAGCGAATGCGCGATAGCCTTCTCTCGCTGCTCAAAAAAATGCACACATCTGAATCGTAAACCGCCCAAATTGGACAAATCTCATACCTCAAATCAGTTGACGCGGATTGACCCGGTATGATACGCTTAGTGCGCCCAACCCCTTTTTAGCTCAGTCCATCATTGTCACTCTTTCAGCACGGCCTCATCGCCTCTCACCCATCTCACCGAAAGGATGATTCTGCCATGTCGTCGAAACGCCGTCTGCTGAACCTGTTGATGATCCTGGCCCTGACCCTGGGACTTGCGCCGCTGGCCGCGCCACTGCCCATCGCACGCGCCGCCACCCCCACCGAACTGTTCTTCTCGGAATACATCGAAGGTAGCAGCAACAACAAAGCCCTCGAAATCTATAACGGCACCGGCGCCACTATCAATCTTGCGGCGGGCAACTACAACGTCCAGATGTACTTCAACGGCAGTGCCTCAGCCGCCCTGACCATCAACCTCACCGGTTCCGTCGCTGCCGGCGATGTGTACGTCCTGGCCCATTCATTGGCCAGCCCCGTGATACTGACGCAGGCCGATCAGACCAACGGCGCGGGCTGGTTCAACGGCGACGACGCCGTGGTGCTGCGCAAAGGCACCACCATCATCGACGTCATCGGCCAGATCGGCTTTGACCCCGGCACAGAATGGGGCACCGGCCTCACCAGCACCGCCGATAACACCCTGCGCCGCAAAGACACCATCTGCGCCGGTGATCCCAATGGCACGGACGCATTTGATCCCTCAATCGAGTGGGAGGGCTTTGCCACCGACACCTTCGGCGGACTTGGCTCACACACCGCCAGTTGTTCCGTGGCCGACCTTGCGCCCGAGGTGACCAGCAGCTATCCCACCGACGGGGCGACCGGCATTCCCATCAACGCCAATATGTCGGTGACCTTCAGCGAACCTGTCAACGTTACGGAACCATGGTTCACGCTCAGCTGCTCGGTCACCGGCTCACACACCGGCACCACCAGCGGCGGGCCGACAACCTTCACCATCAACCCCGCCAGCGATTTCGTCGGCGGCGAATCGTGCACCTTCACCGTCATCGCCGCCAACGTCTCCGATCAGGATAACAACGACCCGCCCGACACCATGACCATCGACTTTACGGTGGGCTTCACCACCTTCGATGTCTGCGCTCAGCCCTACACGCCCATCTACGACATTCAGGGCAGCGGCGCCACCGTGGCCCTGCCCGGCACACGCACCACACAGGGCGTCGTCGTCGGCGATTACGAAGGGCCGTCACCTGCATTGCGCGGCTTCTTCATCCAGGACCCCGTCGGCGACGGCGACCCTGCCACCTCCGACGGCATCTTCGTCTTTGAAGGCAGCAATGCCGACACCGTCAACCTGGGCGACCTCGTGCGCGTCACTGGCACCGCCGGCGAGAATCAGGGCCAGTCGCAGATCTCGGTCGGCACCATCGTCAAGTGCGGCACCGGCACGGTCACGCCCACCGATGTGACTTTCCCGGTCGACGCACCAGACTTCCTCGAGCGCTACGAAGGCATGCTGGTGCGCCTGCCTCAGACCATGTACGTCACCGAGCACTTCCAACTGGGCCGCTTCGGCCAGGTCGTGCTCTCATCCGGCGGCCGACTCAAGCAGCCTACCAACATCGTTCTGCCGGGTGCGCCCGCGCTGGCCCTGCAGGCCCAGAACGATCTCAACAAGATCATTCTGGACGACGCTTCGCAGACGCAAAACCCCGACCCGATCCTGTTCGCGCGCGGCGGCCTGCCGCTGTCGGCCAGCAACACCCTGCGCGGCGGTGACACGGCGACCAACATCGTGGGCGTGCTCAACTACACCTGGGCGGGCAACGCGGCCAGCGGCAATGCCTATCGGATTCGCCCGATCAACGCGCTGAACGGCTACGTCAACTTCGAACCGACCAATCCGCGCCCGACCTCAGTGCCCGATGTGGGAGGCAGCCTCAAAGTCGTGGGCATGAACCTGCTCAACTTCTTCAACACCTTCGACGGCCTGCCCGATGTCGTGGACAACTGCACCAACGGCGTGGGCGGCGCGCCCACCGATTGCCGGGGCGCTGATACGCAGAGTGAGTTCGATCGGCAATGGCCCAAGACCGTCGCCGCCATCCTGGCGCTGGACGCCGACGTCATCGGCGTCAACGAAATCGAAAACGACGGCTATGGCCCCGACAGCGCCATCGCCTTCCTCGTGAACAAGCTCAACGAAGCGACCGCGCCGGGCACCTACGCCTACATCGACGTGGACGCGGCCACCGGTCAGGTCAACGCGCTCGGCACCGACGCCATCAAGGTCGGCCTGCTCTATCGCCCGGCCAGCGTCACCCCCATCGGCCAGACATCGGCCCTTAACACCGTCGCCTTTGTCAACGGCGGCGACGGCGCGCCGCGCAGCCGGCCGTCGCTGGCCCAGGCCTTTGAGCAGAACACCACCGGCGCGCACTTCATCGTGGACATTAACCACCTCAAGAGCAAAGGCAGCGCCTGCGATCTGCCCGATCAGGGCGACGGCCAGGGCAACTGCAACCAAGTGCGCGTCAACGCCGCCACCGAACTGATGAACTGGCTGGCCACCGACCCGACCGGCACCGGCGATCCCGACATCCTGCTGATCGGCGACTACAACTCGTACGCGATGGAAGACCCGATCACCGTCATCAAGAACGCGGGCTTCACCAACCTGATCGCCGCCTTCCTCGGCCCCGATGCGTACTCCTACGTCTTCGACGGCCAATGGGGCTATCTCGATCACGCGCTCGGCTCAGCGTCGATCGTGTCCCAGGTGTCGGGCGTGGCCGATTATCACATCAACGCCGACGAGCCCAGCGTCCTTGACTACAACACCGACTTCAAGACCGCCAACCTGATCACGTGGCTCTACGCCCCCGATCAGTTCCGCGTGTCGGATCACGATCCCGTGCGGGTGGGGCTGAACCTGATCAATTATCCGCCCACCGTGGATGCCGGCGGGCCATACACCGTCAACGAAGGCGGCTCGGTGCTGGTCAGTGCCACCGGCTCCGATCCAGAAGGCGGGCCGGTCACCTATGCGTGGGACCTGGACAACAACGGCTCGTTCGAGACGCCGGGCCAGAGCGTCACCTATCACGCGGCGGCCAACACAGCGCCGGCCACTCTCACCATCAAAGTGCAGGCCACCGATGCCTTTGGCAACGCGTCGATCGACGAAGCCACCGTGCACGTTATCTTCAACTGGGCGGGCTTCTTCCAGCCGGTGGACAATCTCCCCGTCCTCAACTCGGTCAAAGCTGGACAGGCCATCCCGGTCAAGTTCAGCCTGGGCGGCGACCAGGGGCTGAGCATCTTTGCGCCGGGTTACCCGTGGTCGCAGCGCATCGCCTGCGACACGTATGCGCCGGTCAGTGTAGTTGAAGAAACGTTGACCGCCGGCAACAGCAGCCTGTCGTACAACGCCGGCAACGACCAATACAACTACGTCTGGAAGACCGACAAATCGTGGGCGGGCACCTGCCGCCAGTTGGCCGTCAAGTTGATCGACAGCACTGTCCACTACGCCAACTTCCAGTTCAAGTAGACTCGTGTGGTGGTAACCACTCGCCCTGCCGGACTCGCTCCGGCGGGGCGAGTTTGTTTGAGGCGTAGTCCTCGATCGGTTCTCACGCCGAGACTTCTCCGGTGAATGAATTCGCGTCTGGCGGGCGTGGCACCGACGAGACCCCCTCCACGCAGGTGGACGATCAGCCCACGGCTCCCAAGGCGCGATTTCAATCGCCAGCACGTGGCCGCCGCCATGCTTTGACGCGCCCACTCTCACGCGTTGCATTGACTTTTGCACAGGGTCGGGTACAATCGTTCGGCTTCCGTGAGACGGCCCGCCGCCTCGCCATTCTTCGTGACACCCGGGCTGCCAGCCACCGGCCGGCCCCCTGTTCAGGAGCAGTCACTCATGAAAATCGTCGTCGATGCGATGGGCGGCGACCATGCCCCGGGCGTGGTCGTCGAAGGCGCCGTGCGCGCCGCACGTGACTTCGGCGTGGACATCATCCTGGTCGGCCGCGAAGACGCCATCCGTGCCGAACTGGCCAAACACCGGACCGACGGCCTGAACCTGTCCATCGTGCCCGCCACCGAAGTCATCGAGATGCACGAGCACACCCTGGCCGTCAAAGAGAAGAAAGACAATTCCATGAGCGTGGGGTTGCGCCTGCTCAAAGACGGTCAAGCCGATGCCTTCATGTCGGCCGGCAACAGCGGCGCGGTGATGGCGGCGGCGCTCTTCGGCCTGGGCCGCATCCGCGGCATCGACCGGCCCGCGCTCTGCACGCAGTATCCGGCCGCCGTGCGGCCTACCGTGTTGCTGGACCTGGGCGCCAACACCGACCCCAAGCCGCAGAACCTGGTGCAAAATGCGCTCATGGGCAGCCTCTATGCCGAGCGCGTGCTGGGCATTCAACGGCCGCGCGTGGGGCTGGTGTCCAACGGCGAAGAAGCCGACAAAGGCTCCATGCTGGTGAGAGACACTTATAAGCTGCTGCAGGACAGCCCCTTAAACTTTGTGGGCAACGTCGAGGGTAAGGATGTGCCCAAAGGCGCGGCCGATGTCGTGGTGACCGACGGCTTTACCGGCAATGTCATGCTCAAACTCACTGAAGGCATCGTCTCGTTTATCGGCAAATTCCTGAAAGACAGCCTGCTGGGCGGCACGCTCAACCGGATCGGGCTGATACTGATGATCCCCGGCGCGGTATTGATGCTGCCCGGCCTGCTGCTGCTGCTGCCCGCGCTGCGCCGCCTGCGTAAACGCATGGACTATCGCGAATACGGGGCTGCGCCACTTTTGGGCGTGAATGGGGTTGTATTAATCGCGCACGGCCGATCGGATGCGCGCGCGATCTGGGGCGCCATCCGATCCACCAAGAACGCGGTGGACGGCCGCATCGTCGAGGCCATTAAGGCCGGGCTGGCCGAGACCGCCGCCGTGCAGTCTTAAGCGAGGCACACACACTAACATGCAACTTCGTCCAGACAATCAACGCGTGGTGATCACGGGCATGGCGGCGCACTCGCCGTTGGGCAATTCGGTCGACGAATTCTGGGCGGGTTTGCTGGCCGGCAAATCAGGCGTGGCGCCCATCACCCAGTTTGACGCCAGCGAGTTCCCCACGCGGTTTGCGGGCGAGGTCAAGGACTTCGACGCAACCAAATGGATCAATCCCAAGGAGGTGCGGCGCATGGGCCGCGCTTCGCAGCTGGCGCACGCCACGGCAGTGGAAGCGCTGAAAGACGCCGGCCTGGGCGCCCCCCTGCCCGAAGAATGGCAGGAAGAAGCGGGCGTCTGCGTCGGCTCGGCCATGGGCCCCTTCGACAAGATCGACGAAGAGCTCAAGACCTATGCCACCAAGGGCTGGCAGCGCGCCAGTCCTTTTGCGCTGGCCTTCGGGCTGGTCAACATTCCCGCGCATCACGTCAGCCTGGTCGCACAGGCTAAAGGCCCCATCGCGACGCCGGTGAATGCTTGCGCCACCGGCACGCAGGCCGTCTTTGAAGGCGCGGAGTATATCCGCCGCGGGCAGGCCCGCCTGATGCTGGCGGGCGGGGTGGAAGGGCTGGTGCACATGTACGGCATCGCCGGCTTCAGCGTCATGCGCGCGCTGTCCACGCGCAACGACGCGCCGGAAAAAGCCAGTCGGCCGTTTGACAAGACGCGGGACGGCTTCATCCTCAGCGAAGGCTGCGGCATCCTGGTGCTGGAAAGTCTGGAGAGCGCTCGGGCGCGCGGCGCGCACATCTATGCCGAAGTGCTGGGCGGTGGCTCGTCGTCCGACGCCTATCACATGGTGGCCATGGACCCGAACGGCTCCGGCCCCTATCGCGCCATGAAGAGCGCGCTGCGGTATTCGGGCGTAGAGCTCAGCGAAGTGAGTTATATCAACGCGCACGGCACGTCCACGCCGCTGAATGATGCCACCGAGACGCTGGCGATCAAGAATCTGTTCGGCGAGCAGGCCTACAACATCCCGATCAGTTCCACCAAATCGATGATCGGCCACTGCATGGGCGGCGCGGGCGCGCTGGAAGCCATCGCCTGCGTCAAGACCATCGAGACCGGCATGATCCACGCCACTATCAATTACGAGCAGCCCGATCCGGAGTGCGATCTGGATTACGTGCCCAACACGCCGCGCCGCGCCGATGTGAAGGTGGTGCTGTCCAACTCGTTCGGCCTGGGCGGCAACAACGCCTGCCTGGTGCTGGGCAAATACCTGAACGGTCACCACTAACCCGAACCATGCGCATCTATCGCAACGATCAATTCATCAAGAAGCGGGCCAACCTGGGCCGCTACGTCAGCCTGTTTGGTTTAGGAGTTCTACTGATCGGGCTGATCGTCTCGTTCACCGCCCCGCAGCTGATCCTGGTGTCGTTCCTGTGTCTGATCGCGGGCTTCATCGCGTCGCAGGTGGGCATCTACTACGGCAACCGTTACGCCCGCGCCGACCGGCCCGACGATGTGCTGGCCAAGGCGCTGAAGGGCTTCGACGACAAGTACCGACTCTATCAGTACACGTCGCCGGCCGCCAACGTGCTGGTCACGCCCGGCAACTGCTACGTGTTCGCGGTCAAAATGGTGGGCGGCGCCATCACCTATCGTGACGGCAAATGGAAACACGACGTAGGCTGGAAGCGCTTCTTCCGCGCTTTTACGCAGGAAAGTCTGGGCAACCCCATCGACGAAGCGCAGGTGGAAATCAACGCGCTGCGGCGTTATCTGAACAAGCGCCTGCCCGACGTGGAGATTCCGCTCTCGCCGGTGGTGGTGTTCGGCGCGGACAACGCCGAAGTCAACGCCGGCGAGTCGCCGGTGCCCGCCTTGCACGCCAAGAAACTCAAAGACTGGCTGCGCGGCCCGGGCAAAGGTGGGCCGCTCTCCGCCGCTGCGCGCGAACAGCTGATCAGCGTGCTGGAACCGGCATCCATGGAACCGCAGCTGGTGCCTGAGGAGAAGTAACCCTCGCCGCGGCGCGGATGGGCGTTTGGCTGTAACCGATTATAATTGTGGGGCCGCTTGCGAACGGCCCTGATGATGCCTCAAGCGGCAGGCAGGCGAGCCTGCCGCGATTTTTGTCGATTCGAGGTTAGGAAGATGACGAAATACCTGCGCAGTGCCCGTTGGTGGCTGGCGGCCCTGACGGCCGGTTGGGCGATCTTGATCCTGACGTCGCTGATCAGCCGATCGGTGGTGGCCCAACCCCGATCGTACGTTCCGCAACCCCCGTTTGAATTCGTCCAGGTTGATCAACCGCAGCGGCCCGACATCGGTCTGCCGCCCAACAGCACCACCCTCTTTACCGAAACGTTCGGCGTAGGCTTTGCCCCCACGCCCTCGTTGATCGGCAGCACACCGGCGTGGCGCGTGGTGGTCGACCCGAGTGACACGGCCGGCTATTATTGGGGACGTGTGGCAACAGGCGCGTACAACAACACCGCGTGGAGCGCCGTCACCCCCATCAGCGGGCAGCCGGTGCTGATCCCCGGCACCAGCGCTTATCCGGGTGGGCAGCGCAGCTGGCTGCTCTATGGCCCGCTGGACTTGCACAGATTTGCGCAGGCGCGGCTAACATTCCGCTACAACCTCGATGCGGCCGCCGGCGATCGTCTGTTGTGGGGTGTGACCTACGACGCCAATCAGGTGTACGGCTCGCTGGCAACGGGCCAATCGGGCGGCTGGGTCACCGCTACGCTGCAGCTGGACCCCAACGGTTTCCGCGACAACGCCGTGTATCTGGCCTTTGGCTTTGAAGGCGACGCTCTGCTGGGCGGGCTGGGCGCGTTTATCGACGATGTGACACTGACCGGCCAGCCGTTGAGCACCAACTACTTCCCGGTGGTGGCCTACAACCATCCGCCCACGCCCACGCCGACGCCCACGGCCACGCCCATTCCGGCGCTGTTTAGCTACACCTTTGATCCGGGCAACACTGATCTGGCGGCGTGGGGCGGACGCTTCGACGGCGTGGGCAGCGGCAGTGGCGGAACGTACGGCTACGGCCAGTGCCTCCCGGGTGACTGCCGTCACATTACCAACCCGCACGGCAACCCGGTGAACAGTCTGCGCCTGTACAATACCGCTTACTGGGTCATGGTGGCCTCTTCGCCCAACGACGTGACGCCGGCCAACTACGAACTGCAGGTCGATATGTCGCCGGTGGTGCTGTACCCGCGCGACAAGAGCTGCGGCCAGTCGTGCCCGCCCAATAACCTGGGCAACTGGTATGGCGTCATCTTTAACGCCAGCGCCAGCACCTTCGGCGCGACCCCCGGCCAGTTCAACTACAACGGGCAGTATTACCGGTTCTTTTTCTACAACATCGACGCCGTGCTACCCATCGGCATGGCGCTCGATCGGTGCAGCGGCGGATCGTGCACGCGGCTGGGCACCGCCGATGTGACCCCCGGCCTGTTGAACGGCATCAACCTGTGGGACCGCATCCGCATCCGTCGGGTGAACACCTCCATCGAGGTGTACGTCAACGACGTGCCGGTGCTGAGCCGCACCGACAACGTCTTGCTAGCCGGCGGCAAGTTCGGCGTGTTCACCTTCCCGTCCGATGGCAACGCGGTGCAGTACCCGCCCATCGGCTACGAGCAGCAGGTCGACTTCGACAACATCCGGGTACTCAACCCATAAGCAGCACGGCCCGATCGACCCGTGAGAACCGAAGAATACGACCTCATGTACCGTGTCGAGGACACGCATTGGTGGTACCTCGGCATGGAGCGCATCACGCGCGATTTGCTCGACCACACCGTGGGCCACGGCCGCGATTTGCGGATTCTCGACGCCGGCTGCGGCACCGGGGCGGTGATGAACTATCTCAAAGCGTATGGCTGCGTCACTGGCTTCGATTTCTCAGCCGAAGCGCTGAAATTCAGCCGGCAACGCGGCCATTCGCGTCTGGTGCAGGCGTCGGTGATGGCGCTGCCCTTTGCCGACGCCCGGTTTGATCTCATCGTATCATTCGACGTGATCTGCGAACAGGGTGTGGTGGACGAGACGGCGCTGCGCGAGTTTGAGCGGGTGCTGAAGCCGGGCGGGCGAGTGCTGCTGCGCCTGCCGGCCTACGCCCGAATGCGCGGCAAGCACGACGAGGCCGTGCTGGTTTCGCATCGCTATCGGCGCAGCGAGATCGGCGCGAAGCTGCGGCGCGCCGGTCTGCCGCCCGAGCGACTGAGCTACGCCAACACCTTCCTGTTTCCCATCGCGGCCGCCAAGCGCCTCAGCGAGCGGTTCACCGCCCGACATCAGACCGGCTCCGATCTCACACTCGACCCCGGCCCGTTCAATCGGCTGCTGCGCGGCATTCTCAGCGCCGAAGCGCCGCTGGTTCGCTCGGTGGGGCTGCCGTTCGGCCTGACGGTGGTGGCGCTGGCGCGCAAACCCTGACGCAATAAGTATTCTTCACGATGACACCGCCGCCTGCCATGAAACTGACCAGCGTTACGGCCTTCTTCCCCTGCTACAACGACGCCGGCACCATCCCCACCATGATCCTGCGCGTCCTGCAGACGCTGCCGCAGATTACCGACGACTATGAAGTGATCGTCATCAACGACGGCAGCCAGGACGATTCGGCGCAAGTGCTGAACGAACTGACGCGCGTTTATCCGCAGCTGCGCGTCATTCACCGCGACCGGCCCAGCGGCTACGGCGGCGTGCTGCGCGGCGGCTTTGCGGCCGCCACCAAAGACTGGGTGTTTTACACGGACGGCGACGCCCAGTACGATGCGCGCGAATTGAAGTTGCTCGCCGACCAGGTGACCGACGGCATCGACATGGTCAACGGTTACAAGATCAAGCGGCGCGATCCGCTCCACCGTATCATCATCGGCCTGGCCTACCAGTACTTCGTCAAACTTGCCTTCGGGCTGATCATCCGTGACGTGGACTGCGACTTCCGTCTGATGCGGCGTGACATCTTCAATCACATCACGCTGGAATCGACCACGGGCACCATCACGTTTGAGATGGTCAAGAAGATCCAGGATGCGGGCTACACCATCGTGGAGGTGCCGGTCCATCATTGGTACCGGCAGTACGGACAGTCGCAGTTCTTCAACTTGCCCCGCGTGGGGCGCACCCTCCTTGCGTTAATCGGCTGGTGGTGGCGGCTGGTCGTGAAGAAGGAACATCTGCGCCGATCCTGAAAGGCAGATCGATCTGTCCGCCCGGTCAATCGGCGCGCCGGCTTGCCAACCCGATGATTCCATCAGCCCGACCGTGTCTCGCCGCTTGTTGGTATAATCGCGCCGGACGCCGACAGCGCGGTGGGCAGCACCAACCGATCGGGAGCGGGCGGCTCCACATTCCACACGCTCAGGTTCAACCATGACCGAACTCGATCAGCAGTTTGCCGGCAAGCGCGTGTTGATCACGGGCGGGCTGGGCTTCATCGGCAGCAACCTGGCGCGGCGCCTGGCCGATGCCGGCGCGCGACTGGTGCTGGTGGACTCGCTCATCCCGGACTACGGCGGCAATCTGTTCAACATCGACGGCTACGCCGACCGCGTGACCGTCAACATCGCCGACGTGCGCGACGAGTACAGCATGGACTATCTGGTGCAGGGTCAGGACCTGCTGTTTAACCTGGCCGGGCAGACCAGCCATCTGGATTCGATGCAGAATCCCTACGTCGATCTGGAGATCAACGTCCGCAGCCAGCTGTCCATTCTGGAAGCGTGCCGCAAGCATAACCCGTCGATCAAGATTGTGTATGCCAGCACGCGGCAGTTTTACGGCAAGCCCGATTATCTGCCGGTGGACGAGCGGCACCGGCTGCACCCGACCGATGTGAACGGCATCAACAAAATGGCAGGGGAGTGGTATCACATCGTTTATAATAACGTGCATGGCATTCGCGCGGTCAGCCTGCGGTTGACCAACACCTACGGGCCGCGCATGCGCGTCAAGGACGCACGGCAGACGTTTCTGGGCGTGTGGCTGAAGCAGATTTTGAGCGGCGAGCCGATTCTGGTGTATGGTGACGGCCGGCAGCTGCGCGACTTTAATTACGTGGATGATGTGATTGAGGCGCTGCTGCTGGCGGCGGTTGATCCGCGCGCCGATGGGCAGGTGTACAACCTGGGCAGCGCCGAGCCGCCGATTAGCCTGCTGGAGCTGGCGCGACTGCTGGTGCGCATTCACGGCCACGGCGACTATCGTTTGATCCCGTTTCCGCCCGATCGCAAAGCCATCGACATTGGCGACTACTATGCCGACTACCGCAAGATTCACGGCGAACTGGGTTGGCGGCCACGTGTGCCGCTGGCCGAGGGCCTGCAGCGTTCGCTAGATTACTACCGGGCCAATCTGCCGCGGCACCTGTAGACCCACTCACATCTCAGGAGACAAGGAATATGCCTACTCAATCGACTGACGTCTCGATCACACCGCGCCGCCTGGGCGCCGCCGCGCTTATCGGGCTGGTGCTGATCGCGCTGACCACGCTGATCTTTCAGCCGGCCCGCGCTCAGGACACGCCCCCCGAATTGAAACCGCCGTTCAAGCTGCACCGTGCCGGCGCAGAGCGGCCCGACACGGGTGTGCCGCCGCTGCCCTTCACCGAACCGATCGTGTTGAGCGAGACGTTTGGCAGCAGCTTTGTGCCCCTGCCGTCGCTGGCCGGCACAGGCTGGCACACCGTCAACTACAACCTCACGGTCAACGGCTACACCTGGGGGCGCGTCGTCGGCGCGCCGATTACCGATTCGGTCTGGGTGGCGTCGACGCGCTTCCCCACCACCCTGCCAGAGCTGGTGCCGGGCGGCCCGTATACCAACAGCATGAACGCCCTGCTGGTGTACGGCCCGCTGGACTTGAGCAATTACGGCACGGCGGTCATGAGTTTTACTTACCGGCTGGATTCGTCGCCGGGCGATTTCTTCGGCGCGGCCTACTCGGTGGATGGCGCCAACTTCTACGCGCTGACGGCGGAGGATAACAGCTCCGATCCAACGCTGACGCAGCGGCGCACCGTGTACGTGAACCTGGCGGCCATCGCGCGCAAGACACCGGTGTGGGTGGCGTTCTACTTCGAGTCGAACAACGACAATCAACTGGGGTTGGGCGCGTTCATTGAGGACGTGGTGGTGCGCGCCAAGCCGCTGTACAAGGTCTTTCTGCCCATAATGCGGTTCGATCCGACGCCGACGCCGACGCCCACGTTGACCCCCACGCCGTCGCTGTTTTTGTACCAGTACACCTTCACCACCGCCCTGTCCACCGATCCGCAATTCCTGACGTGGGGCGGCAAGATGAACTACAGCTGCGGCACGGACTGCACGGTGATTCAAGACATCAGTTCCAACGGCAATCCCAACGGGGCGATCAACTTCTCAATGGGCGGCCTGGATACCATCGTGGGCACGTCACCCAACCACACCATACCATCCAACTTTGAGCTCAGCGGCGATTTCATGCTGGTGGAGGGCAAGGCCGACGCGCGCTTTGGCTTCATCTTCGGCGCCAGCCTGGCCACGTTCTACACCAGCGGCGATGATGTGATCATGGATCCGAGCCGCAACTACTACAAGTTTGATCTGAACATCGATCCCGCGAATGAGACGGTGATCAAGTCGTATCGGCTGCAGCGCTACGACAACGGCTCGGCCACCAACCTGCAGAGCGGCACCGATTTTCCGGGCGGCGTGGTGCGCGGCCTGGGCCAGTGGAACACCATCCGCGTGGTGCGGCAGAACAACAACATCCAGGTGTACGTCAACGGCTGGCCGGCGATCAACCTGAACGACGGCACGTTTACCGGCGAGCGTAAATTCGGCGTGGACCTGCACAGCCGCGCGCTCAACAACAACAACAATCCGCTCAAGATCCGCTTTGACAACATCACGGTGAAGCAGCTGCCCTGAAGCGGTGGGCCGCGCCCGATCGGTTGATCAGCCGATCGGACGCCGGCCATCGATCGGGCGCGCGCGGCAATACAAAGACCGGCCCTCGGGTGAGGGCCGGTCTTTTTTTGGGCGATGAGCAAACAGTGCCGAATCAGCTGTTCAAGAAGTCATCCAGCGTCTTCTTGCTGATGCGGAACTGCGTGCCGATCTGCTTGGCTTTGATCTGACCGCCTTCGATCATCGCCTGGATGTCGGCTTCGGTGACCTTGAGGTAGGCGGCGGCTTCGGCCGGAGACATCACATCGGGAGCAGGCCCGCCGCCGGTGGGCGTTGAGGCGGGCTGCGCGGCTGCCGGAGGTTGCTGCGGCGGCTGCATGGCCTGCGAGAAAGCGCCGGCCATCATCTGCCCCATGCCCAGCCCCGCGCCCAGGCCCACGCCCGCGCCGGCCACGCCGCCGCTGGGATTCTGCGCTGCGTCGCGGATGCCGCGCGCGGCCTGGAACTGCAGGTATTTCTGCATATCGCCGATGGCGCCCATCTGCGCGCGCTCGTCGATGGCCTTGGCGGTCTCTTCGGTCGGGCTGATCGATCGGACGTAGAGGGTCTTCAGCGCGATGCCCAACAACTTGAAGTCGTCGGCGACTTTGGCGCGCGTGCCCGCGCCAATCTCGTCGTACTTGGCGGGCAGATCCAGGAACGGAATCTTGATCTCGCCCAGCAGATCGCTGAACTTGCTGATGATGATGCCGCGCAGCATGTTTTCGATCTGCGGCGTTTCGTAGATGCCCTGCGTGCCGACGATCTTGTTGACGAACAGCGCCGGGTCTTCGATCTCAAACGAGTACACGCCGTTGGCGCGCAAGCGCACCATGCCCAGATCGGCGTCACGCAGCGTCACCGGCTCGGGCGTGCCCCAGCCCATGTCCAGGAAAGTACGCAGCGCCACGTAGTACACCTCGGCGGTGAAAGGCGTTTTGCCGCTGGTAGCCAGCCCGATGAGGCCGCTGAGGATGGGCAGGTTGGCCGTGGTGATGGTGTGCCGGCCCGCCTGAAAAACATCCATGGCTTTGCCGTCACGGAAGAAGACGGCGGCCTGCTGCTCACGAACGATCACCTGCGAGCCAAGCCGGAAATCGCCGGAACCGCGCTCGGGAATGCGATGGACGATCTCGCGGCCGGTTTCGTCGATGAATTCGACAACGTCTATGATGCGTGGCATGGTAATCCCCTTCCTTTGTCTTAGATCGATCCGAGCAGCAGGTGCTCGCGCTTGTCGTAGAGGTCGTTGAGGCCGGCGCAGGTGCGGCGCAGGG
>CAZKBQ010000071.1:0-24617 GCA_964550855.1 uncultured Anaerolineae bacterium | reverse complement strand
GGTGGCCGGGCTGCCGCGGGCCGACAGGTGACGGGCGGCCGGTCGCCGGGCGGGGCCGCCCGCCGTATCAGCAGCCCCCCTTAGCGCGGCCCGGGCCGAAACGCTGGAACAGGTGAAAGGAGGCGGCATGAAATCTATCGGGTAGGACAGAGAAACGAGAGCAGTGCGCGGCGCGGCAGGTCGCCCGGGGAAGAGACGGACACAGATGATCGGGCGGGGCAATGGACAAGCAGTTGGAACGGAGCAACACTTACACATTCGGATGAGGAAATGAGCAAATGGCAAAAGTTGAACTGAACCCCATTTTCGACGCCGTGCACGGCAAGATCGGCGACCTGGTGCTGAAGCAGTATGGCGGCGACACGGTGATGACGCGGCTGGCCGACCCGACCACCCGCACCCCGTCGGCGGCGCAGCTGGCGCACCAGGAGCGGTTCCGCCAGGCAGCGGCCTACGGCAAGCAGGCGCTGGCGGATCCGGCGCTGCGGGCGGAGTACCTGGCCCGGGCGCAGACCCTCAACCTGCCGCTGTTCGCGCTGACGGTGGCCGACTTCTTCAACAAGCCGGTGGTGACCGGCATGGACCTGAGCGCCTACCACGGCCAGGTCGGAGAGATCATCCGCGTGTACACGCGCGATGAAGGGCAGGTGTTGAAGGTGCACGTGACGGTGGCGAACGAGGGGACGACCCTTGAGCAAGGCGAGGCGACGGAAACGGCGCCCGGCAGCGGCGAGTGGGAGTACACCACCACGACGGCGACCGGCCTGCCCGTGACGGTGACGGCCACGGCCACAGACCGGGCGGGCAACGTCGGCAGCCTGCAGGCCGCCCGGTAGCCCGTCGTCAGCAGGGAGTGGGCTGGGTTGGACGAACAGATGGTTGGGTGGATGGCGGATTGGGCAGTCAGGCAAGCGGTTTAACGGGCAGGCATAGAAGTGAAGCCGGCTACACAAAATGCCGGGTACCCGGCCGACAACTGAATAGCGGCCAGACGGCCGACGCGGCCAAACTCTGGGTCGCCGACGACGGGCGCGCGCAGGCGAGGCGGGTCCGATCGGGAGCGGGTCGTGCAAACCTCAGCGGGCCGGAGAGTGCGCACTCTCCGGCCCGCTTGACGGGAACAGGTCGGGGGCGGGGCGCCGGTTGGCGGAAAGTTGGTTGATCTAGTTGGTAAGAGTTTTGTCAAAACGTGTAACAGGCCACTAAAAATAAGTAAAAACACGTATTTACACGACATGAATTCGGCAGTAAGATAATCGGGTGTAGGCGGCGGGGGCAGAACATGACAGCTGAGGCGGGTAATATGATAGACGAATCTCTAATCAAATATGCCAATTTGTTATGGCGTCGGGCCTGGCTGCTGGTGCTGGGCTCAGGGCTGGCAGCCGCGGCGGCGTTTGCGGCCGGTCGGCTGACGACGCCGATCTACGCGGCCACCGCCACCCTGCTGGTCAACGAAGCACCCACCGCCAGTCAGGTTGATCCGGCGTCGATCGTGATCAAGAGCGAACGCCTGGCACGCACCTATGCCAGCATGATGACCCAGTGGCCGGTGCTGCAAGAGGCCATCGACCAGCTGGAGATTCCGCTGACGCCCGACCAGTTGGCCCGGCACGTAACGGTGACGCCGATCCGGGACACGCAATTGCTCCAGCTGGAAGTACAGGATGAAGATCCGCAGCGGGCGGCGGCGCTGGCCAATACCATCCCGGAAGTGTTCGGCAGGCAGAATGAGGCCATGCAGGCGGCGCGCTATGCCGACGCCAAGGCCAACCTCGAACGGCAGATGCAAGAGGCCACCGCGCAGATCGAGCAGACTCAACATGACCTGAACGCGGCCACAGCCTCGGCGGCGCCCACCCGTGATCTGGACCTGCTGCGTCTGCAGTCGGAGTTGACCCAGCGGCGGCAGGTGTACGATCGGCTGAGCGAGAACCTGCAAAATATTCGGTTGGCCCAGGCGCAGTCGAGCAGCAATATCGTGGTGACCGAGGCTGCCCAGCCGCCCACGGAGCCGATGCGTCCCCGCCCGGTGCGCGACGCACTGCTGGCGGGGCTGGTGGGCCTGATGCTGGCGACGGGCCTCGTCTTTTTGATCGAGTATCTGGATAATACGGTGCGCACGCCGGAGCAGGTGGATGCGGTGTTGAAGGCGCCGGTGATCGGGATTGTGGCGCGCCTGAACGGCGTGACCCGGCACAAGCAGGCCGACGCGGTGGAGACGACCGGCACCGAGCACGCAGCCAGACTGGTGGCCGTGAAGGCTCCGCGCTCGCCCGCGGCCGAAGCGTTCCGCACCCTGCGCACCAACGTGCAGATCGCCGGGGTGGATCACCCGATCAAGACGCTGCTAATCACCAGCCCCAGCCCCGGCGAGGGCAAATCGACAGTGGCCGCCAACCTGGCGGTGGTGATGTCGCAGGCGGGCCGGGCGGTGACGCTGGTGGATGCCGACCTGCGCCGGCCGATGATCCACCGGCTGTTCTCCCAGAGCAATCACGGCGGGCTGACCGGGGCGCTGCTGGACAAGAACCGCGACTGGTTCACGGCGTTGATGCCCACCGCCGTCAACGACCTGATGACGGTGCCCAGCGGGGCGCTGCCGCCCAATCCGTCGGAACTGCTGGGCTCCAAACGGATGCAGGAATTTCTGGCGCGGCTGAAGGAGACCAACGACGTGGTGGTGGTGGACACGCCGCCGCTGCTGCCGGTGGCCGACGCGCTGGTGCTGGCGCCGCAGGCCGACGGCGTGATCCTGGTGGTGGAACACGGCCGCACGCATCTGAAGGCTGCGCAGCAGGCGCTGGCGCAGCTGCACCAGGCTGGAGCGCGGGTGCTGGGCGTGGTGATCAACATGGCGCCGACCGGCCGGAACGGCTACGGCTATTACTACTATCACCAGTATTATCCGGTGGACGAGGCGTCGACCAACGGTGGACAGAACGGCGGTGAAGGCGGTGGAGCAGCAGGCTCAACCGGAACGGGCCCGGGCCGACGAGCACGGACATCGACGGCGGCGCTGGCTGAGGCGGCGGTGAGGGCAAAGTAGGCCGGCTAGCGCGCCGGTTCGGCGGCGCCGGTTGGCGGAAAGTTTGAGATGCAACGCGCCCAGCAGTTGTGCGTGAGAGGAGATGGGCTAGAATGGCGAGGATGGAAGGTGGAAGTTGGAGGCTGGAGGCTGGGCGCGGATGAATGGTGAGTTTGGCGCTGAAAATCAGGGGAAACCCGGATTGACGGCGGGCGGCCGGGAGATTATAGTTGGGTACTTGGGCGGGTGGTTGGCTGGTCGGGTCGGCGATAAAGCGCATGGGCGCTAAGACGAAATCGCCGAGCGGATAAGGAATCTGCCCGGCGGCGCGGGGAAACTTCAATCGGAGCACTTGATGAAGTCGCAATTGCTGAGCAGGATTCATGATCGAAGCACGGCTACCGGTTTGGATTGGGCCGGAGATACGGAGTCTCCGGCCTGTCTGATCTTGAATAGTTAGCGCCGGATATCAGGAAGGAGCAGGCAGAAAAGACTTGTTGTGTGAGAGATGGGTTGGAATGGCGCGGCGGAAGTGGGGGACGGACGCTTCAGCGTTGGGATGGCGAAGACGAAGATGGTGAACAGACGAGGTTTGTTGATTACCTTTAGCGGCCTGGACGGCGCCGGCAAGTCAACACAGATCGAACGGCTGAAGAATGATTTGCAGCAGCGCGGCTATGTTACCAGGACCGTCTGGGCACGTGGCGGCTATACCCCCGGAATGGAAGGCTTGAAGCGCCTGGCGCGGCGCTTGCTGCGGAGGAAGTTGCCGCCGTCCGGGCACAGCGCGCAGCGAACACAAACATTCGGCAAGAGTTGGGTCCGCCGGCTATGGTTGAGCCTCGCGATCCTGGATTTGATATGGGTGTACAGTGTGCAACTGCGCTGGTGGAAGTGGCGCGGTCAAGCCGTGATTTGTGATCGCTATGTGTGGGATACACTCATTGATTTTCGCCTGAATTTTCCCCACGAGGGTGTGGAGCGGTGGCTATTGTGGCGCAGCCTGGTGCGCATCGCTGCTGTGCCTGACGTGATATTCTGGATGTGGATTCCAGTTGAAGAATCGATGCGCCGTTCGGCGCTCAAGGGTGAACCTTTTCCAGACGCACCTCCCGTGTTGGCACAACGCTTGAGTGAATATGAGGCGTTGGCGATTACCCATGACTGGCACAGCCTGGACGGGCGGCGTCCAATAGCTGATCTGGCCAGTGAGATTCAAGATATCGTGGTTCGGGGGATGGAAGCGCGCCGCCGAGCTGCAAGACCGGGCCGGTTCGACGATCTGTCAAATTGAGCTATTATGCGGATCAGCCTGCTGTTACAACGAGAACCATTTGGCGCAATTCTGGAAAATACGTTGGCCGGATTTTTGAGAGCACGGACCGGTGATGAGCACGAAATTAAGTGGTACTCCCAGCGGCCGGCCATAGCCGATGCGCGGCAGCAGGGGCAGCAACTCTGGCTGTGCAATATTTTTTTGAATGCCATCTTTGTCCAGGAGGCACGACCGCAGATTTTTCTACCGATTCAGCAGGAGTTCGGCCACAGCCGTCGCTGGTGGTTGCGTCCAGCTCAGGCGACGTATGTGGCGTTGGCAACGCGACGGCCGACGGCCAAGTGGCTGGCCCAGGCGGGGGTTGCTGTTTCACCGGCGCTGGCCGACGCCGAGCATATGCTGGTGGTGGCGGGCAACCACAAATTGCGATTATTGAATGGAGCCGAACAACGCGTATTTGGCATTCTCAAGCATGGCTTCAAATCCGATTTTATGCGGCGAGAAATTGAAGCGCGCCAGACGGCCCAGGCGCTTGAGTTGCCCGTACCACCGTTGTGTGAAATGGCTGAAGATAAAACCTGGTTCAGCGAGCAGTATGTGAGTGGCAAGCCCATCAATCGACTGGCGGATGGTGCGGCCAGTCAACAAGCCGCGCTGAGTGCGGCACGCGATTTGCGCCGGTTTCTGGAGCATAGCGCTGTCGATAGTGTGGCAGACGAATATGCTGAGGCTCTGGTAGAGCGGCTCAAGCACTTGATTCGGACACAGCATTTGCTGACGACAACAACAAAGCGAAACTTGTCAGATAGCATCGATATGATTCTTACCGAGTTCGACCACCTAAGCGTGGCAGTCAGCAGACATTTTATGACGGCGCACACACACGGCGATTTTCAGCCGGCCAATATTCTGGTCAACCAGACAGGGCACTGGCTGATTGACTGGGAATATTCGCAGCGACGTCAGGTGCTATATGACGCTCTGGTGTTTAGTCTGGCAGCGCGTTTTCCGCATGGGTTGGTCGATCGAGCGCGACAATATCTACATGGTGGACCTGACGCACTGGAGAGCACACTGTGGCCGGACGCCGAGCAAACCACTGAGGCGCGACGCCGGCGGGTCATGCTCTTTTTGCTGGAAGAGTTGGAACTACAGCTAATTGAAAATGACAATCCCTGCTTCACGCAAGCCGGAGGCGGTTTGCGGACGCTCATCGCCGAGCTCCATGAACTGCGAAACGAAGGCGGGTTGGCGTGAATAAGCAGATTGAACCACATCTGTTGATCTTGAACCAGATGGCCGGGCCGATGACGTGGGAACTGGCCGAGGACCTGGGCAGAGCCATGGGGCCGGTCGCCCTGCTTACGGGTCATCCCGACACGCTGAAGAAGAGCGCGGCGGGCGTTTACCTATTCAAGGCCAGTGCCTACCAGCGCAGCGGCTACGCCCGGCGAGTTTTGACGTGGCTGCTGTATAGCCTGCAGGCATTAGTGTGGTTGTGGCGCTGGCCCGCCAGCGTGCCGATGCTGTTGTTTTCCAATCCGCCGATCCTGTGCTGGCTTGGCTACCTGATGTTCAAACTGCGCGGGCAGCGCTATGCGGTGATGGTGCATGATATCTATCCCGATGTGCTGGTGGGGCTGGGCAAGTTGTCGAACGATCATTGGCTGGCCCGGCTGTGGCGGGCGCTGAATCGGCGCGCATATGAACACGCCCGGGTGGTGATGACGCTGGGCGAATATATGGCCGCCAACCTTGCTAAACAGTTTGATGCGAACAAGACACCGGCCGGGCAGGTGCAAGTGGTGTATCCCTGGGTGGATACGGACGCCATCAAACCTATTCCTAAAGAACAGAACTGGTTCGCACACAAATATAATCAGGTGGGCAAACTGACGGTCATGTACTCAGGCAATATGGGTCTGGGCCATGATATTGAGACGATGCTGGAAGCGGCTCGCCAATTGCAGGATCAACCAGAGATTCATTTCATGTTCATTGGCGCAGGACCTAAATGGCAGTTCGTCGCTGATATGATTAAGGCTTATCATCTGAAAAATGTAACTTTGTTACCCTGGCAAGCAGAGGAGATTGTACCTTTCTCAATGACAACTGCTGATGTTGCGCTGGTATCGATTGAACGGGGTACAGAAGGCCTAATGGTTCCTAGCAAAACATTTGCGCTACTTGCAACTGGCGTGGCTCTAGTGGCTATTTGTTCGCAGGATAATGAACTAGTTGAGATATTAACTCAGGCGAAATGCGGTTGGATAGTGCAACCGGGCAGGGCACTGACTCTCTCGCAGATCATTAGAAGAGCGCTGGACACTCCAACAGAACTGGCCGTGATGAAGAAAAACGGGCGAGAAATTGCAGAAACCGTTGGTTCTCGCAAGAATTCATCAATACTCACAAGTCTCATCTCGAGCCGTCTATCTGAGGGGGGAGATAGGTCAGCGCACCAAGGCTCGGGAAACTGATCAGCAGACGGATATGTGGAATCCATGTTAGCCAGTACATGGTGGTTAAACACGAAGAAAATATTACAGCTAATTCGGCTGCAGCCATTTGATGCTACGACTCCGAACGGTAGAGCGCAAGAACGACATCGACGCGTCATTCTTTCGGCAATCGCTTCGGTTGCAGCACGTGGTATTTCCATCCTAACGGCGCTAGTTTCTGTACCGTTGGTGATAAATTACCTGGGAGCTGAACGCTATGGCCTGTGGCTGATAATGACCTCGTTCCTGGGAATCTTAAGCTTTGCCGATCTAGGCCTGGGCAATGGCCTGATTAATGCCATCTCAGAAGCTAATGGAAAAGACGATCGCTTGGCTGCCCGCCGCTATGTTTCCAATGCGTTGTTCATGCTAGCGACAATCGCTTTGCTGCTCGGCATGTCTTTTGGGCTGCTGTATCAGAGTTTTTCCTGGCAACAAATATTCAATATCTCTTCGCCGCTCGCCATCGCTGAAGCAGGGCCGGCGATGATTGTCTTCATGCTGTGCTTTCTGATAAACATGCCCTTAGGCATCGTGCAGCGAGTACAAATGGGCTATCAGGAGGCTTTTAAGAATAGTATCTGGCTGGGAATGGGTAACGTTCTCGGATTGGTCAATGTGCTTGTCGTTATCGGACTGCGCGCCGGCTTACCATGGCTGGTTCTGGCATTAGCCGGTACGCCGATTTTGACGACCATATTGAATGGCCTCGTCTTATTTGGTCATCAACGTCCCTGGTTAAGGCCGCGCTGGACTGACTTAAACGCGCCAGCAGTCAAATACCTTTTAAGGATCGGAATCCTGTTTTTTGCCTTACAGATTGCCTCGGCAATTGGCTATCAAACAGATAACATTGTCATCGCACGTATTCTGGGACCGGCAGCGGTGCCGAACTATGCTGTGCCAATGAAATTATTCGCTTTGGCACCGGTGATATTAGGATTTGTACTGGTTCCATTATGGCCAGCTTACGGTGAAGCTATTGCCCGACACGACATACGCTGGGTCAAGAGGACACTTAAGCGCTCGCTGCTTTTGGGATTAGCGGTAACTTTACCGGCGGCGACATTCTTGATCGTATTTGGAAAACAGATTATCAACCTGTGGGTAGGCCCGCAGATTGAACCCACTTTGATCCTTCTGCTGGGCATGGGAATATGGACCGTCATGGGAAGTGTTGGCGGCGCGCTCAGTATGTTTTTTAATGCGAGCGGAAAAATTGCATTTGAAGTGGTGTGTGCGCTATTGATGGCTGTGTCAAATTTGGCCTTGTCGATTTTTTTGACCATGCGGATTGGCCTGCCCGGGCCGGTCTACGGTTCGGCCATTGCCCAATTGATCTTTGTGCTGATTCCATCATTCCTCTATATCCCTCGGCTGCTGAGATCTATGCAACATAAAATGCCAGCCGCGCCTCAAATAGAGGCTCGTCTTGCAACAGAATAAGACCTTAGCATGACGATACATTTTGTGTATGCGACGCCGCCCGCCAAAACTAAGGTGCACAAGGTTTTTAAGCGAGCGATTCGCATCTTACAAGACCGTGGGATCCCGATTAGCTATCTCGGTAAACGTGACCGGCAGGATATTACGACATGGCCAAACAGGGCGCCACTAACCATTACGGCCCATGCTTATCAAGCTTTCCAACAGCTGTCTGATGTTCGGTTGTATGACTGGAAGGAATCTATTCAAATTCGTGGCGGCCCAAATGATGTTTTGATTGGCCATCCTTCGTTTCGATCTGATAATTGGGGCGTGTGGGAGCGCGCTTGCCTGCATGGCGAATTTGGAGCACGTATTGCGATGCTGCCGCTCAGTCACCGAATGATTGAGCACTGCTGGCAAGTAGAACCCTATGTTCCTATCGTTGATGCTCTGTTCGGGATTATGGGGCCTTACTGGTATGACACGTGGGAAGAAAGTGCGGTAGCGCACTGGAAAAATAAGATTGTCCCGATTGACATGGCGCTTGATATTGCCTACTTCCCGCGCGTCAAAACAACCTTTAATCCTCCTGGTTTAAGAAAATTCTTTTATATAGGCTGGTCGGGCGCACAAAAGGGCACTGAGCTCTTATCTATTCTGTTTGGGCTTGCACCACAGCATCACTGTATTGCTATCGGGCGTGGGCCGGCTGTGCCAAATGTCGAGCAACGACCGCGTGCAGATTTTACCGTTTCCTACTTGGCACAACTGGCTCAGGAATGTGACTTTTTTATCACGCTGGGCGTGTCAGATGCCAACCCTACCACGATTCTGGAAGCAATGGCATGGGGCTTTCCGGTATGTTGCACCCCACAATCGGGATATTACAATATGCCTGAGATTGTGCAAATGAGTATTACCGATATGCAGCATAATCAAGCCATGCTCAATTGGCTCCAGTTTGCGCCAGCTGCTGAACTCGTTAACCGAGCAAGCGCGGCTCGCCAACTGGTTGAAAAGCACTTTACCTGGGAAAGATTTACCCGCACTATTACAACTGCGTTGAAGGCTATTGTGGAAAAGAACAGCTTTCAATTACGCAGATGAACCATTGCCCATGAGAATCTTGTCGATCTCCACGTATGATCGCGGCAGCGGCGCAGAGAAAGTCGCACTTGATCTGCATCAAGGCTATTTGGCAGCTGGGCATGACGCTCGCCTGGTGGTCAAGCAGCAACGCGCTAGCTTTTCCAGCGTCTATACGATGAAGCGCTTTAATGACAGGCGGGCGTGGGGCCGACTCTTGTTACAAGTGGTAAACTATCTTCAGACCCGGGCGAGCTTTCGGGGTCGATACCGGATGATCGAGTGGCTGACCAATCTGGCACTGCCACAACGTGTATTTGACCAAATGGCCGGTAAGGACAATTATCGCAATCCGTTTACCCGCGAGCTGGCACAATGGAACGACTGTTGGAAGCCAGATGTGATCCACCTTCACAATCTTCATGGGGGGTACTTCGATCTGGAAGCCCTCAAGTCTCTTGGGGCTACGACGCCCGTCATCATGACCCTACATGATACCTGGCTGCTGACCGGGCATTGTGCCTATTTTGTTGCTTGTGAACGTTGGCGTATAGGCTGCGGAAACTGTCCCGATCTCAAGCGCTACCCAAAAATTGCACGCGATCGTACGCAGCAGAATTTTACCGAAAAGCGTGCCTGGCTAGCGGCATGTTCCAAGCTGCACGTGGTGACCCCTAGTCAGTGGCTGTATGATCTTGTTAAGGAGGCAGCATTGCCGTGCCTGACGTCGCACCATATCCCTTATGGCGTGAATTTATCCGTATTTTGCACAGAAGAAAACGGGCGTGAGAATGCGCGCAAGCGGTTGTCATTACCACTTGATAAATTCATTGTCTTCAGCGCGACAACTGCTGCCAGCACCGCACATCCGTACAAAGACTCTATCACGGTGGCTGCGGCGAGTCGGAAATTTCTTGCGGCTCAGCCTGATACGACACTCGGCATATTTGCAGGCGGCACACAATATGCTGAACTGCCGGTAAATACCCGAACGGTTGGTCGGATTATAGACCCTGCGCTCATGGCTGATTATTATCGAGCGGCCGATGTATTTATTCACGCCGCACGTGCTGACAATTTTCCCTGCACAGTGCTGGAAGCTTTGGCTTGCGGCACACCGGTTATTGCTACAGCCGTCGGCGGAATTGCCAATCAGATTCAAAACGGTCAAACGGGTTATTTGATCCCTCAGGGAGACAGTACCGCCATGGCCAATCAATTGCACGATCTGGCGGCCAATCGGGAGCTCTGTACGGCGTTGGGCCATGCGGCGGCGCAATATGCCCGGACAACGCTTGACTTACGAAACCAAATTCAAAACTATCTGACGTTGTTTCAAGAAGTCAGCTAACCACATCTGCCTGTAGCCTGTATGACGGAAAGATTGATTGACCCGATATGATGGATTCCCAACCTGGGCCAGTACATGAGTCCCTGCTTTGTGCAAAGAATTGGCTTGTCGCATTAGCCCTGTCATTGGTCTATCATGTTGTGTTGCTGCTCCTCTTGATGTTTTCTCCGCTGAAAGTAAACACGTCTCTGGAATTTTGGCTGTTCTTTGCTTCCGATATGCTGTTGATGATCGTGTTATTGATGCCGCTCGTTGGCGCCTGGCGCCGGCAGATTGCGTGGCACGATCCCTTAACCTGGTTGTTCATCCTCATGCTAGGGATGTTTAGTACGATAGTTCCGGCCTATCTGCTAGAGCCGGGCTATGTCAGTTATTCTGTGAGCTATGGCAGCCACATTTTTCTTAATGCGACAGAAACTGATATTCTTGCCAAATTAACCGAGGCCCATCTGGTGGTCTTGGTCTTTGCTCTGATTGTGCTAATCACGAATCGACGTTTTCTACCGCTTGCGACTTTGAGCACCAGAATCCCTGCTTCCCGACGTGAGTATCGAATTGCGCTGGTAACGGCCATGCTTGCAGTTTTTGGTGGAATCATCGGGTTTCTGGCTGCGTGGTCGGAGTATTCATTTATTGATTCATTGTTATCCATGGGAAGCATTCAAGCTGCTGCTCTGGAAGAAGGATCGGGGCGCTACTTTATTCTGCAGAACATCGCAGTGACGGCCGTGCCCTTGGGGTTAATTGGCTGGCTTGGATTACGAAGACTATCGGTCAAAAAGATGAGCATCCCCATTCTGCTGGTGGTGTTAGGCATCATCTTTGTTTCTGGAGTTCCGGGGGTAGTCTTTGGCTCGCGCTTAAGCGCGCTATTTGTGATCGTTGGGGCCTTGATGCAACTGGCATTTTTTGGACTGGCTTTGAACAAGCGCTACATCATTCTCATAGGAATACTGACGCTGAGTGTCGTCGCGATGATGACGCTTGTGCGAGGAAACTTGACCCCCGCCAGCGCTTCGGTGAACACCTCTCTGAGCCTGGCGGACCTGACGGAAACCTATCTCGTCAACAAGGGCTCAATTGCCGGGCCGTTACTCGATCTTAATCGGACCGGAGCAATTGCCTTGATTCTTGAAATGAACAGATTCGACGGAGCCTACACCTATGGCGAGTCCTTGATTGCCGGACCAGCTAATCTAATCGCCAGCATTCTTGCGAAAATGACAGGCGAGTCCTGGAATCAGAATACTGCGTTCAAACAGGCCAACATCCAGATCTCTCTCTGGCGCTTTGGTCAGATTACCGACTCGTGGGCTGTGCCCCCCTCTTATCCCGGCGAGTTCTACATGCAATTCGGCCCGATTTCGCTCGTTCTGTTGTCTGGTCTGTTCGGCTATTTCTTTCGATGGCTGCGCGTCCGAATCTGGAATTCGCACAGTGTCATCCAACTGTGGGTGTTTGTGGTCGTCGCTATTACGGTTGTCAAATTCATTCCTAACGAAGTGTCAGTTGTTTTTAGCGCCCTGTTTTTCACGGTGCTGCCAGTTGTCATTATCTATTATTTGGTCGCTCTAGTTGACTCGAATTCCTATGATTTAGGTAAAATGAACGATCGGAACTCCGCCTCTCAACTGATGTCTGATAAGTAATCGGGACGAAATTTGAAATGTGATGCCGGGAGTAGCATGGCCGAGCCAGTGAAAATTTCAATCATAACAGCCGTCTTAAATAATGCGGCCACCGTGGAAGCTACTATTCGTAGCGTTATTGAAGAGGGCTATTCCAATCTCGAATATATTATCATTGACGGCGGCTCGACGGACGGCACGCTGGATATCATTCACCGCTATCAAGCATCTCTGGCGCGCTGGGTCTCAGAGCCTGACAGAGGAATCTCTGATGCGTTTAACAAAGGGCTGCTTCTGGCAACCGGCGACGTTATCGGCATCGTCAGCGCTGATGATTGGCTGGTGCCCGGTGCTCTGACACGGGTTGCCCAAACTTACGGCGAGCAGCCGGACACCGATGTAATTTACGGCAACGCGGTTGTGCTCGATCCGCGAACGGATAAGCAGTTTGTGATCAAGCCCGATATTGGACTGAAAACAATCTGGCAACGCCAATCGCTGAAGCATGCTGCCACCTTCGTGGCGCGGCGCACATATGAGAAGTACGGGCTCTTTGATCTGCAATATCTGTTCGCCATGGACTACGACTTGATCTTGCGCTTCTATGTGAATGGCGCAGAGTTTGTCTACGTTGACTATCCGTTAGCTGCCTTTCGCACTACCGGAGTGAATGCTCGAAATCCCTTCAGGACCTTCCGCGAGGTACGGAGCATTTCGATTCGCTATGGATATCCTCCCTATAAAGCCTACGGTGTGTATGGAATGAAATGTCTCCGCTTTGGTATTAAGTACGGTCTCTACCATATAGGCGCTGGTGCTGTTGCTGATCTGTATCGTTCACGCTCGCGCCGTTTTGCGCGTTACTCATCGGGTACCTGATTATGCGGCGTGTCAGTCTGTTACTACCGTATCTCGTTTTGATCGCCGCAATTGGATTCAGGTTACAACCTGCCTGGATGGCAAACGAGTATGCGCTTCAAGTAAGTCACGAGTCCTTGCTCGGGGTCTTGCAACAGCCAGCCGATTGGCCGTTTAAGATCAAAGCCAATGTGTGTCATATGGAAGTGTATGACTCTGTTGTCGCGCCAGTGACGCCCAAGCAAACTTACCTGGCCGGGATATTACACCTAGCCTGCGGCGATGTTGCTGGTGCTCGTGAATACTTGCGACCGGCCGCAGAAGATGCCACTTCCATCTCTACGGCACCACTAGCGTATGCCGCTTCAGAGATTGCCGATGGTCACATTGATCTCGCTATACAAATCTGGCAGTCAAGGCTAGGGGATCCATGGCGGCTTTTGCTTTATCTGGCCGAACGTGATTATGTTGCCGGTGAATTAAAACAGGCCGCCTCCCGGCTGGATGTGGTAACCGCCCTTTTGGACGCCCCCGCTGTCATTGAACGGGTAGCTCTCTATAACCAGGCGTGTATTGTCTACCGGGAAGCCAACTTGCCTGACAAAGCTGTTCCCGTTTGCCAGAAACTGGTTGAAGTTTCGTCCCGGGGCATTCACTGGATGCTGCTGGGCCGGGCTTACCTGCAAGCTGACAATGACGTTGCGGCTATAGTCGCTTTGCAGCAAGCCTTGCATCTAGAGCCGGAAAACGGAGTGTTCTATTTCTATCTTGGTCAGGCATATGAAGGTCAATCTAGATTTCCAGATGCGTGGGCAGCCTATCAAAAATCAATGCAACTTGCGCCAACTTATGGCTGGGTTCGACTCCATGTGGCAGCTCTGGAAGCTGCCCGCGGCAACATCCAGCAGGCGATCACACACCTTAACGTAGCGCGCGAGTCGGATGATGCGGCTGTACGACGTCAAGCTGAGATCGAATTAAGCAAGCTGATGACCCAGGAACCCTAGAACACATGAATTTGTTGCAGGTGGTTCCTCACTATATTCCCGCCCATCGCTTTGGCGGTCCACAACGAGTTGCACATCCACTAGCGCGGGCATTGATTCGAGCCGGGCATCATGTAGTGGTCTGCACGACTAACTTGGCCGATAGCGACCGAAACCTTGATGTGGTGTGTGACGCTCCCATCATGGTCGATGGAGTGACGGTCTACTATGAGCCAACGATCTTATCTAGATACTGGGGATTTTCTCCGCGCTTATGGCGGCGAATCGCGCATGAATTGCCTGAAGTTGACGTCATTCTCGTGCACGCCCATTTTCAGTTTGCCAACTGGGCCGGGGCGTGGCTGGCCCGGCATGCACAAAAACCCTATGTGATCTTCGTGCATGGCAGCTTACATCAGGCGGGTATCGCCAGCAGCCGGCGTTGGGTGAAACGCGTTTATCTGAAACTGTTAGAGGAGCGCAATTTTCGTCAGGCATCTTTTCTAGTATTCAACGCGCCAGAGGAAAAACGGTTGTCACTGTATGGCGAACTTGGGCAAGTGGTTCCCAGTGGAATCGACGTGACGGATTTTGAACCATGGCCGGTAGCAGGTTCGTTTCGACAGCGTTATGCCGTGCTACAAGATAAGATAGTTTTTCTTTTTCTTGGGCGGCTCGATGTGACGCAGAAGGGATTGGATCTCTTGATTCCGGCCTTTGCTAGATTGGTACGCACTTTTCCCCAGGCACATCTAGTACTGGCCGGGCCGGACGAAGGTTTAGATAGGCGAAAAATCAAAGCGCTAATCGATGAGTGCCAGGTGAGCCAAGCGATTACCCTAACCGGCATGATAACCGGTTGCGAAAAGCTGGCGGCCTTACAAGATGCTGATGTTTTTGTATTGCCCTCGCGCTACGAGGGATTAAGCATCGCATTGCTGGAAGCGTTGTATGCCGGCTTGCCGACTCTGGTTACTGATCAGGTGGGACTGGCTGGGGAAGTGAGGAACACGGGTGCTGGCATGGTGGTGGCTGCCCAGGTGGATGCCATATATGATGGGTTGGTGACTTTGATGAGTGACCCTGTGCGTCAGGCGATGCGGGGGCAGGCCCAGGAATTAATCGTTCAAAAGTATACCTGGGATAGTATCGCCGCCAGTCTGCTTGATCAGATTCAGAGCAATTCAAAGTATGTATGACTACAACCTTCCACCAGAATATAAACACCTGTGCACGGCAGTGGCCGATCTGCCGGATGTTGTGGGCAAGGCGGCGGCCGACGAGTTCTTGAAAACGATTGGGGAACAGGCGGCATTGCATTTGGCGCAGTCCAACGAGGTTGTATCTATTGTTGCCCATCGGCTCATGGGTACAGACTCTGGCGAATCATGGCGACAGATTCATGAAGTCTCCCGCGCCCGGCTAGCCGCCTATCTGTCCGAGTTGGATAGCATTGCAGTCACTCTGGCGAAGCATGACATCTTGTTGGTCGCTCTCAAAAACGGCGGCATTGCACGCGGCATCTATCCATGTCCCGGCTGTTGTCCGATGGGCGATCTGGATGTGTTGGTTGAGAAGAAAGACTTCCGAGCGGCACATGCCATCCTGCTTGATCAGGGTTACCGGTTTGAATATCGCAGCCCGCTGGAAGAGACTGATCTGAAAGCCGCTGAAGAAAGCGGCGGGGCCGAATACTGGAAGATGCTGCCCAACGGCGAGAAGATGTGGCTGGAATTGCAGTGGCGGCCGGTAGCCGGGCGGTGGATTCGCCCCGACCAGGAACCTTCAGCCGAAGAGCTGATGGCGCGTTCCATGCCAATTCCTGACACTGCGGTGCGGCTGCTGGCGCCGGAAGACAATTTGCTGCAAGTCGCGCTGCACACAGCCAAGCATTCGTACGTGCGAGCGCCGGGCTTCCGACTGCACACCGATGTTGATCGCATCGTGCGACGACAAGTGATTGATTGGCAGATCTTCGTCGGGCGAGTGCGACGTTTGCGGGTCAAGACAGCGGTCTACTTCTCGCTGGCTATTCCCGTGGCGCTGTTTGACACGCCAGTGCCCAACGAGGTGCTTGAACAACTCAAGCCGCGTGCCTGGAAAGAACGGCTGATTAGCCGCTGGATTCAACGGGCAGGGATATTCAACCCACAGCAGAAAAAATTCAGCCGCCTGGGCTACATCGTCTTCACGACGCTGCTCTACGACGATCTGGGCGGCCTGTGGCGCGGTGTGTTTCCCGATCGACAGTGGATGCAGCAGCGCTACGGTTTCCGCCGTGACTGGTTATTACCCTATTATCATGGACGCCGGTTGATCGATCTGGTTTTCCGGCGTGTAACCACTTGAGCATGTATCGACGATTTGGCAAGCGGCTATTCGATCTCAGCGCGGCAGGCGGCGGCTTGCTGCTGCTCTGGCCCATTCTACTGGTGCTGGCCGTGCTGGTTCGGGCGAAAGTAGGCCGTCCGGTATTGTTTCGACAGGCGCGGCCGGGCCTGGCTGGCCGCGTGTTTACGATTTACAAATTCCGCACCATGACCGATGTGCGCGATGCCAATGGACAATTGCTGCCCGACGCCGAGCGCCTGACGAAGTTTGGCCGTTTTCTGCGCAGCACCAGCCTGGACGAACTGCCGGAACTGATCAATGTGCTGAAGGGCGAGATGAGCCTGGTGGGGCCGCGCCCGTTACTGATGCAGTATCTTGATCGCTATACGCCCGAACAGGCGCGGCGGCATGAGGTGCGACCGGGCCTCACCGGTTGGGCACAAATCAACGGGCGCAATGCACTGACGTGGGAGCAGAAATTTGAGTTGGATACGTGGTACGTGGATCATGTTTCCTTCTGCCTTGATCTGAAGATTCTGCTGTTGACGATCGGAAAAGTTCTCAAGCGCGAAGGCATTGCTCAACGAGGGCAGGCCACCATGGAGGAGTTCTTTGGCTCCGAACGTTAACGTGCTTTTCCCAAGCGCCGGCCGCCGGGTTGAACTGGTGCGGGCCTTTCGTCAAGCCTACACAGCGCTGGGACTGGCAGGTCACATTGTCGCTACCGACATCGATCCGCTGGCACCGGCATTGCGGCTGGCCGACAAACCGTACCTCGTGCCGCGCCTGACTGCGCCGGAGTACATTCCGGCCTTAGTTGAAATTTGCCGTCGAGAACGTATTGATCTGGTGTTCCCCCTGATCGATCCGGATATTCCAGTGCTGGCTCGCCATCGTTCGGAACTGGAAGCCACGGGCGCGCGGTTAGCTGTGGTTTCGCCACAGGCGGCGGCATTGACCAACGATAAATGGCAGACGGCGCAGTTTTTCCGGGAGTTAGGATTGGCTGCGCCACAGGCCTGGCTGCCAGATGAGATCGATGTCCGGCAGGTCGAATTTCCGCTTTTTATCAAGCCGCGCGGTGGCAGCGCAGCGCAGCACACCTACAAAGTCACTAATGCCCAGGAACTGGCTTTCTTCTCAAAGTACGTGCCGAATCCGATCATTGAAGAATACCTGCCGGGCCCGGAGATCACCAGCGACGTGATCGCCTGGCTGGATGCCGAGGTGTTGGGCGTGGTGTCTCGTCAGAGGATCGAAGTGCGCTGGGGCGAAGTGGCCAAGGGCGTTACAGTCCATGTTCCAGAAATCATCGGGGCGTGCGTTAAAGTTGCGCAAGCCTTGCCGGCTGTCGGCCCCATCACGGTGCAGTGCATGTTGAAAGACGGCGTGCCGCACTTCACCGAAATCAATGCCCGGCTGGGCGGCGGTGTGCCGCTGGGAATCGCCGCCGGAGTTGATTCGCCCCAATGGCTATTGGCGAAAGCGGCGGGCTTGCCCGTGAACGTGCCGCCGCTGGGTACTTATCAGACCGGATTGTATCTCACGCGATTTGATGAATCATTCTTTTTGACGGCTGACGAACGTGAACAAATGGCAAGCTGTCATCTTTGATCTGGACGATACACTTTATCCCGAACGGGACTATGTGCTCAGCGGCTTTCACGCCGTCGCCGAATGGGCTGAAGCGCACTTGGGTATTCCGGCCGAACAAGGTTGGGCGGAACTGCGGGCGTACTTTGAAGCGGGCATACGCGGCGACACCTTCAATCGCTGGCTCGTCCAGCACAATCTCGAGCCGGAGCCGCTGGTCCCGCAATTGATCAAGGTCTATCGCGAGCATCAGCCGCGCATTGCAGCGTTTCCTGAGGTCCCGGATCTGCTGGCGCGCTTACGACGTGCTTACCGCATCGGGCTGGTCAGCGATGGCTATCTTGAAGTCCAGCAGCGCAAAATCACCGCCCTGGCGCTGGCGCCGTATTTTGATGCCGTTGTATTCTCAGATGAATGGGGACGCACTGCCTGGAAGCCCAGCCCCCGGCCGTTTGAGATCGCGCTTGAGCGGCTGCAGGTTGCTGCGGCACAGTCAGTCTATGTAGCGGATAATCCTGTCAAAGATTTTCTGGGCGCCCGGGCAGCGGGACTGGCGACGGTGCAGGTCTTGCGATCAGACGGTGAGTATGCCGCGCGCGTTCCGCCAAGCGTTGAGCACGCGCCTGATCGCGTGATTGCCACATTGGATGAACTCGAACTTACCCTGGAACAAATGGAACCCTAGCGATGATCGTTCCCATGTCCTCCCCCGACCTCACCGCCGATGACATTGCCGCCGTCAATGCCGTCTTGCAAACACCCATCCTCAGCATCGGCCCGCAGATCGACGCCTTTGAGCAGGCGGCGGCCAACGCCGTCGGCGCAAAGTACGGCATTGGCGTCAACTCTGGCACGGCAGGCCTGCATCTGGGCGTCATCGCCGCTGGAGTGGAGCAGGGCGATCTCGTGATCACCACGCCCTTCTCGTTCATCGCCTCGGCGAATGCGATTCTGTACGAGCGCGGCGTGCCGGTGTTTGTGGATGTCGATCCGCGCACAGGCAACATCGATCCGGCGCTGGTCGCAGAAGCGGCGCAGACAAGAATGAAGGATGAAGGCGGAAGGCTGAAGGCGATACTTCCGGTTCACGCGTTTGGTCAGCCGTGCGACATGGATCCGATTCTGAACGTGGCGCGGACGCATAACTTGCGCGTGATCGAGGACGCCTGCGAGGCCATCGGCGCGGAGTACAAGGGGCGCAAGGCAGGCACGCTGGGCGACATGGGCGTATTTGCCTTCTATCCCAACAAACAGATGACGACGGGCGAAGGCGGCCTGATTGTGACCAACGACGATGAGTGGGCGGCGCTGTTCCGCTCGCTGCGCAACCAGGGGCGCGATGTCTTCGACGCCTGGCTCAACCACACGCGGCTGGGCTATAACTATCGGCTCGACGAGATGAGCGCGGCTTTGGGGTTGAGTCAGATCCAGCGCCTTGACGAACTGCTGGCGAAGCGCGAACGGGTGGCGGGTTGGTACAACACCCGATTGGCCGGTGAAGAACTGATCGAGGTCCCGCACGTGGCCGCGACCACCACCCGCATGAGTTGGTTTGTGTACGTCGTGCGGATCAAACCGCCCGCGCAGCGCGATGTCGTGATGAAACATCTGGCCGAAGCCGGCATCCCCGGCCGACCGTACTTCATCCCCATCCATTTGCAGCCCTTCTATCGGGAGAAATTTGGCTACCAGCGCGGCGACTTCCCCGTGACCGAATATCTGGGCGACGTCTCGCTGGCGCTGCCCTTTTCCGGCGTGATGACCGAAGATCAGGTGGACTATGTCTGTGAGCGGCTCCGAAGCGCGTCCCGCCTGGCCGTCTCACGCTGAAGCGTGGCGGCTGCCTTCAAAGCATGAGGCCGCGGCTCGCGCCTTGAGCGCTTTGACCGGCGGCGCCGAACGGTCCGGTTCGCTCTACAAAGCGCTGCAGCAACTGGGCGGCGGTTGGCTGCGTCGCGGCCAACTGGCTGCGTTGGGCTGGCAGCGCTGGCGCAGCTGTAGTGACTGCCCGCCGGATGTAATGTTGGACTTGCAGGTCGCGTGGTATGTGGCGGTGGGCGATGCCGAGCTGCTCTGCCGCGAGTTCGTCAACGTGCTCACGGCTCTTAACAACGCCGGTCTGCGGCCCGTCGTCTTCAAAGGCGCGGCGCTGGCCTACTCCGTCTATCCTGACCCCGCCTGCCGGTCGATGGGCGATCTCGATGTGTGGTTGGCGGTCGATGAGATGCCGCGCGCGCGGGCGGCGCTGGAAGGCATCGGCTACCGGTTTAACTTCAACTCCGATCGGCCCCCCGCGCTGATGGCGATGCATAACGGCGAAATCCGCCTGTACGGGCCGGACAGCGCCGCCGGGCTGGTGGAACTGCACTTCGGCGTCTTTGCGGGTGTGTGGCTGCGGCGGGTGAGCGGCGTCGATGAGGTCGGCACTCGCGCGCGCTGCCGACCGGTGAGAGTCGCCGGCGCGCCGGTGTGGACGTTGTCGCCGGAAGACCATCTGATTCAGATCGCCGTCCACAATGCCGTCAATCACCAAATGTCGCTGGCCCCGCTGCGCAGCCTCGTTGATGTCGCTCTGCTCGCTCGCCATCAACCGCTCGATTGGGCCGCCGTGGTGCAGCGGGCGCGTGAGTGGCGGCTGGCGACGGCGACCTGGCTGGTGCTGGCGCTGGCGCAGGATTTGTGCGGCCTGGACGAAGCGGCCGCGGCGGTAAAAGCGCTGGCCCCCTCGCGCTTGCGACAGAAGTTGATCGGCCGCTTTGCCAACGCCGAGGCGCTGGTGGAGATGCGCGATCTGAGCAAGAGTCGGTGGCGCTATGTGTACCTGCTGCTGATGGTGGATCGCGGACGGGATGCGGCACGGCTGGTGTTTCGCACCCTGTGGCCGGAGGCCGACTGGCTGCAGGCGCGCTACGGGCGGTCAGATGTGCGCACGCGGCTGCGACACGCGCTCAATGCGGCGCGCGGCATCATCTGATTCACTCGTCTGCCTGAGCCACCACGAATTGCCTCCCGCCTCTTGCCTCCTGCCCCTCGCCATCGTCAACGTGCACAGGCAGCCGCGTGCACAATTGGTGAGGATTGACGATTTCGCGGCGGACGCGCCAACCTGCATTGACACGCCTCAACGCCGATGCTACACTCCCCGGCGTTTCGAGGCGCACGCATGAATCCATCGATATCGGTTCACCCTTCACTTGCCGCCGATCAAGCCTACGTGCAGCGCGCGCTGTTGATCGTGCGCGATGCCGGCGCAGAGATCAACCGCATCGGCCCGGAGACCTCCCTGACCGAAGCGCTGCAGTTGATCGCGGCGACGGCGGTGCAGCTCATCGACGGCGGCAGCCCCGAGGCTCGTCAGGCCGACGAAGCCCGCGTGGTCATTTACACCTACGACGCGGCGCGCGGCGAATTCGATCCCGGCTCGCGCGTTTCAGCCGGCGAAGGCGGCGCGCCGCTGCACGGCGATGTGCCGCGCAGTTACGGCGTGGGCGCGACGGCGCTGGCGCGGCGCTCGCGCGTGCTCTCTTACGAAGAACCCGGCATCGAACTGCACCCGCTCAAGTATCAGGCCGGCATCCGCACGGCGGGCTGCTATCCGCTGCTGGTGGCCGGCCAGCCGGTGGGCGCGCTCTATATCGATCTGAAAACCGATCGGCGGTTCAGTGACGCCGAATTATTGGTGCTCGATACCTTTGTGCATCTGGCCGCCGTCGCCATCCACAATACGCGCCAGTTCGAAGGCATCAATCGCGCCCTGCAGCGCAAGGTGGATGAATTGGAGCGCCTGCAGCAGGCCGAACGATTGATCAGTTCGCGCCTGCACTTGGGCGATACGCTATCCGAGATTTTGCGGACGGCGCTTGATCTGACTCAGGCTGAGCACGGCTCATTCCGCTTGCTGGACAAGCGCACCGGCCGACTGCGGCTGAGCGCCGTGCAGCATGGCGCGGAACATCAGGCGCAATTGGAGCATCGCTTTGACGTGAACGCGCACAGTGGCGTAATGGGCTGGGTGGCGCAGCAGCGGCGGCCGGCCCGCATCGACGATGTGCGCGAGCCGCCCTGGGCCGACATCTATCTGCCGCTGCACACGGGCGTGGAACTGCGCTCTGAACTGGCGGTGCCGCTGCTGGGGCCGGGCGGCGGGCTGGAGGGCGTGCTCAACGTGGAAAGTCCGCGCGTGCGCGCCTTTGACGCCGATCATCAGCGCGTGCTGGAAGCGCTGGCGACGCAGGCCGTCATCGCCATTCAGCAGGCCAAGCTGCTGGACGCCATCGAAGAAGTAACCGGCCATCTCACCGACTATTCGGCCGATGAGTTGTTTGCGCTGCTGATCGAGCGCGCCTGCGATCTGATCAATGCCGATCATGGCGCGTTGTGGGAAATGGAAGGAGACGCGCTGCAGCTGCGCACCTCCAGCGGAGCGATTCCGCCGCGCTACCGGGTGCCGCTGACCGGCAGTTTTCTGGGCGCGGTGGCGGCCGGCGGCCGACCCGCCATCAGTTTGGATCTGCGGCTGGACGACCGCGTGCTGCATCCCGATCTGGTGCTGCGGATGGGGTTGGTGTCGGCGCTGGCGGTGCCGCTGCTGATGCCGGACGGCGCCGCGCGCGGCGTATTCAGTGTGTACACCTCCGCGCCGCGCGCCTTCTCCGACTGGGATACGCGCCTGCTCGTATGTCTGGCCAACTACGCCGCCATCGCCCGCGAGCAGGCCGAGGCGCTGGCGCAGCTGCAGCGGGCGCGCGAGCGGCAGGCCGTGGCGGAGACGTTTGCGGTGCTGGGCGACATCGCCGCCAACCTGCTGCACCGCGTGAATAATCTGGTGGGCGTCATCCCCGTGCACGTGCAGGGCGTCATGGACAAGCGGCCCGCGCTGAACGATGACGAATACGTGGCGGCGGCGCTGCGCGAGATCGAAGACAGCGCGCGCGCAGTGATGGCGGCCGCGCGCGAATCGATGGCCTATCTGCGGCCGCTGCGCCTGCAGCCCACCTCGGTGGCGGGCGCTTACCGGGCGGTGCTGTCCCGATTGGCGATCCCGGCGATGGTGACCCTCTCAGCCGACGGACTGGACGGGCTGCCGTCGGTCATCGCGGGCGAAGAGCAACTGCGGCTGGTGCTGTTCAACCTGATCGAGAACGCCATCGACGCGCTGGCCGATCGGGGCGGGCAAGTTGCCGTGAACGGGCGGGTGATCGTCGATACACTGGATCGGGCCCAGCGCTGGGTGGAGATCACGGTCAGCGACGACGGGCCGGGCGTGCCGGTGGAGATGCGCGAACGAATTTTTGATCCGGAGTTCTCGACCAAGGGATCGATCAAGAAGTTGGGCTTTGGGCTGTGGTGGACCAAATCGCTGGTGCAGCGCTTTGGCGGCAGCATCGTGGTGGGCGACAATGCCGGCGGCGGCAGCGCGTTTGCGGTGCGTCTGCCGCCCGCGGAGACAACGGCATGATGACCGGCCTGGATCAATCACGGCGCGCTTTGATCGTGGATGACGATCCGCGCTGGCGTGCCAGCCTGGCGGAGATCGTCAGCGGGCAGGGCTGGAGCATCACAGCGGGGGCAGCCGCGCCCGATGATCTGGTCGGCTACGATCTCGCGGTGCTGGATGTGTCGCCCGGCGCGCCCGGCAGCGGCCTGCCGCTGATGGAGCGCTTGACGGCGCTGGGCACGCCGTGCGTGCTGCTGTCCGGGCTGTCACGCGCCGAGGTGATTGCGGCGGCGGAGCGGCAGCCGCGCGTGCTGGGCTATTTGACCAAGGATGCCTTCCGGCGCGAAGAGCTGATCCGTCTGATTGCGCAGGCGGCGGCGCTGCCCGTGCCCGAGCGGCCGCAGGTGCTGGTGGTGGAGGATGAAGCGCGCTGGCGGGCGATCTACGCCGACATTCTGAGCGATGCCGGCTACGTGCTGGTGGACGCGGCCAGTTACGCCGAGGCGCGCGGCCGGCTGCAGCGCGGCGATTTTGCGGTGGCGATTGTGGACCTGCATCTGCTCAGTTCGGCCGCGCCCGACGACAACCGCGACGGCTTCTGGTTTCTGCGCGCCGCGCAGCAGCGCGGCCTGCCGACGATTGTGAGCAGCGCGCTGGGTGAGCCGGGCGACATCGATCGGGCGTATGAGGAATACGGCGTGTTCGCGTTCATCGAGAAGGAGGGCTTTGATCGGCGGGCGTTTGCGCGGCTGGTGGACGAGGCGCGCCGTTCGACGCAGCGGCTGGCGGCCGAACAGGCCGCGCTCGATGCGGAAGGTGCGGCGCTGCTGCGCGACCTGACCGAGCGCGAGCGCGATGTGCTGGCGCAGCTGGTGGCCGGCCACACCAACCGTGAAATTTCGGAACGGCTGGGGATTACGCCGAACACCGTCAAGAAGCACGTCGATCACATCCTGCAGAAACTGCAGGTGAGCAGCCGCGCGGGCGCGGTGGCCATCGCCGTGAAGGGTGGGCTGACGTGATGGACCTCTCCGCCACCATCCATCTGCTGGGTGAATTGTTAGGGGAAGTGCTGAGCGAGCAGGAGTCGCCGGCGCTGTTCGAGATTGAAGAG
>CAZKBQ010000070.1:0-24985 GCA_964550855.1 uncultured Anaerolineae bacterium | reverse complement strand
CGGGCGGAACGGGCGTCGCCGCCGGCGCGCAGGCCGCCGCCAGCATGGCGACGATTACCATGAGCGACAACAGCGCCCAGAGCTTTCGACTGTGAGACATGGTTTCTCCTCCTTAAAGAGAAATACTTATCGGTTAACGCAGCGAACGGTATTGCAAACCGGCAAGTTATCGGGTGTGGCGATCACCCCCTTTCGGCCAGTTCACGGTCAGCCGTCGGTGGCTGGCCGGCGGTGGCTCAAACTCGGCCGACTGCCGTCAGGCGGCGGTCGGCGTGTCAAATGCAGCAGCGGCCTCGGCCACCTGCGCGTACAATGGAAACAGGCTGGCAAAGCCGATCATGTCGAAGATCTCGCGCACGCGCGGGTTCAACCCGCACAGCACCACATCGCCGGCCGCGGCCTGGGCTTCACGGCGCGACCGCAACAGCGCCCGCAGGCCGCTGCTGGACATATACGACACCTGCGACAGATCGAGCACCAGGCGCGTGTGCCCGGCTGCAAGATGATCTGTCAAGACCGCTTCCAGCGCCGGCACCGTGACCGCGTCCAGCCGGCCCTCCGGGGCCACGCGATACACTTCCCCGGCCAGCGCTTCCTGCACAATCTTCACAGCTGTTTCCGTTTCGTCATGTACAGCGTATTGCCGCGATCGGGCGAGAATTCAAACCGCACTTCGTCCATCAGCTTGCGCATGAAATACAGGCCCAGCCCGCCTTCCTGCATCTCATCCAGCGTAGCGCCGTTGGTCAGGCGCGGCATGGGGACTTCCTCGGGCTTAAACGGTCGGCCGTGATCGCGGATGACAATGTCCAACCGGCCGGCTTCGGGCACGCGGCAGACAAGTTCAATATCGCCCGTCGTCTCAGCATACGCGTGCTCAATAATGTTGGAACACGCCTCGTCCACGGCCATCTCGACGTGAAACACATCGTCGTCAGTCAGGCCGGCCTCGCGGGCAACGTGTGTGACGAACTCCGCAATCTGCGCCAGGTACTCAAATCTGCCCGGCACCGTCAACTGCTGTTGGGCTCCCATGCCGCCGTCTAGCTCCGCGCCCGCTAAAACGAGCCGACAGCTTCCACGATGTCCGCATGAATCCCAAACACCGGCGTCAGACCGGCCAGATCAAACACCTCGGCCACGCGTGGCGACAGCTGCGCCAACCGCAGATCGCCGCCACCCTTCTTGGCCGCCTTCAACATCGACACCAGCACACGCAAACCGGCCGAACTCATATATTCCACGCCGGACAAATCCAGCACCAGCTGGTTCCGATCTGAGTTAATGAGGTCGGTCAGCGCCTGCTCCAGGTCCGGAGCCGTCGCACTGTCGACGCGGCCAGTCACCTTGACGACGGTCACGTGCTTCAGTTCACGCGTCTCAATATTCATCTACATCCTCCGTCTCGCGATGATGAAGGTTGGCTTCAAGGGGCAACGCCGCGATTATACCATAAGCACAACGTCAAGTGACAGCCCGATCGGGCTGATCAGCTCAATCGGATGCAGGCCGCGCGGCCCGGTTGGCCAGTCGGGTGCTGACTGCGGCCAGGCCCACAAACAGCCAGAACAGCGTCACCGAATGGTGAAAGTCCAGATTGAAGAAATAGTGATCGAACAGGCCGCCGATCAGCCCGCCCACCAGCGCCATGTGGAACCCCCACCAGATGGCCTCCACCCCCGACCGATCTTCTTCGCCCTGCGTCCAGGTCGGACGCACCCGCCACGCGCCGACAAACAGCACCGCCATCACCACTACAAACGACGCCAAGCCGATCAGGCCCATCTCGCCCGCCATCAACAAATACAGATTTGCCACCTTCAAATACGTGTCGATGTCGGGCGTGCCGGTAAACCCCACTCCAAACAGCGGGTAACGCTCAATCAGTTTAATCGCGTCCGAATACTCGCCCACGCGCATCTGCGTGGACAGGTCGCTGGCCTGCGCATCACTCAACACCTGCAGGCCGTCAAAGAAGTGTGTCACGTACCCTTGCGTTTGCGGCAGCACCAAGATCAACGCCAGCGCCACCGCGCCGATGAGCAGCAACCGCCGGTAGCGCATGACCCCCAGCACCACCAGAGCCGCCCCGGCCCCCACAAACGACCCGCGCGAAAACGACAGCAGCAGCGCCAAACCCATCGCCGCCAGCGCCAACACTATCCAGCGCCGCTTCAAGATCGGCCGCCGCGCCAGCAGCTGCGGCGCAGTCAGTGTCAGCGTCATGATCAGCAGTCCGCCCAGCGCATTGGGATCGATCGCCGTGCCGGTGGCGCGTTGCGGCAGCGTCGGGTCATCACGGATGTAGCGCAGCACGCCCGGCCCTTCGGGATAACCAAACACGCGCAGCCGGGACAACAGGTCCATCGCCGTCTGATCGGGCAGCAAATACAAGCCGATCGCGATGAGCGCAGCCAGCGTCCCGCCGATGATGATCACCCGCGTGATGCGCGTCAGGCGCGCCTCGTCGCGCACGCTGTCCGTAATCAAAAAGAACAACAGCACGCTCAGGACGATCTCGGCAAAATGCCGCGCCACCGTCTGATTCAGCGGCGCGTTGCCCAACCCCGCGATGAACGAGGCCAGCGTCAGGGCCAGAAACACCAGCACCGGCAGCGTCAGGGGCGTGGTCACAAACCGCGGCAGCTTGCCCGTGGCGCGCTCCAGCAGCCACACGCCGAACAGCGCCGCCACCGCCAGGTCCAGAAAGGTGGGCTTGAAGCCGATGTTGAGCGGCACGGCCGCAAAGGGCAGCAGCGTGATCACCCCCACCGTCGCCGCGAAGCCCATCTCAATGTCGCGCAGGATCAGCGCCAGCACGATCAGCCCCAGCCCCAGCCCCAGCGCGTACAGCCCGCTTAGCATTGCCACTAAGAGGCCGGCCAGCCCCGCCACGCTCACGCACAGCGCCAGTGTGGCCGCCAGCGCCACGCCGCGCCGATTGGATATAAACACATCGCTCCAACGTCGATCCGCTTCCATGTCAACACTCACTCGCCAGCCTGCCAAAAGGTTCATCGCTGGACCGGCAGCCTGATCTCGTCGTTCGGCCGGCGCGCGCCGGTTTCGTCCGTCACCGGCAGCCGCGCGCCGGTGCTTAGCGTGTACAAGCCCACAGCGATTTCGGTCGCGCGCGCCCCATCCGCCGCCGCCATCGGGATTGACCGCTCGTCCACGATCACTTCGTCACGGCCCCAGACACTGGTGGGGTAATCGCCGTTCAACGGCGGCCCATCCCCCTGCCCGAGCGGCTGCCCCGCCTCATCCAGCGCGTGCGCAAACACCGTGTAATCGTCTGCCAGTTTAGCCGCATCTGACGCAACCTGCCAGTACAGCGCATAAGTGATCACACCCTGATCGATCCGAGGCGCGTCGTAACCGATCAACTCGATCGATTGGCCCAGTCGATACCGCGTGCTGATTTGCGGCGATCGAGCCGGCGGCCCCGGCGGCAGCTTCCCGCCGATAAAGATCACGCTGCTCAACGGCTGCCCGTTGGCGGTCGGTTGCAGCTCCGATTGGGCCTGCCGGTCCTTCAGGCCCACCTGCAGCCGAATCAACGTGGGGCGCTGCGCCGCCGCGCTCAACCGCAGCCGATATGCGTCGGTGACGAACTCACCCGCCGCGCACTGCCGCGTGCCGAACAAGCCCCGCTGCGGATACGCATCGCGCTTGCCGATCTCCTGCAGATCGCGCCCGTACGCGATGACGAACACGCTATAGTCCGCGTCGGGGACGCGCAGGCAGCGCCAGTATAGCGTGAATCGCGCCACGCCGTCCGCGCCCGACCGCGGATCGACCTCGTAGCCCACCAGGCGCAATTCATCGCCGAAATCAACATCCACCCGCTGCACGTTTGCCGAGAACGCTTCCGGCGGATTTGGTCGCGCATACACCGGCGCGATGTAGATCACCGGCGAGATCGCCGCGATCCCCAACAGAAAAACGATCATCGCCCACTTCACACCGACACGCCAGCGCGCCAGCCATCTGCCGATGTCCAATATCTGTTCCCAACCCAGCCACAAGATCAACGAAATCGCTGTGATAGCCGGGAACATCAACCGCCCCTGCGAGGCCGGCGTCATCATCGTCCAACGCACGACGCCGGCGAAGACCAATAGCCCATACAACGCCAGCATCCCCAGCACCACGCGCTGATCGCGCGACGCGCGGCCTCGCGCCAGCCACACTCCAAAGCCGATCAGCGCCGTCAGCGTAAACACATCGAACATGGCGTAGGCAGCCGGCCACGTCAGAATGTTGACCGCGCCGAACAGCGCCCAGTACGAGTAGCGGAAGCCGTCGAACTCCGGGATCAGATCGCTCAACGACAGCGCGCGCGATCCCGCAACGGCGGCCATCGTTTCGAGGCCCAGTGCATCGCCATAGAGCTGCACGTTGCGCGCATACCACCAGCCCGCAAGCGCGGCCATCAGCGCGACGAGCAGCACGCCCGAAGCCAGCCAGCCGCGCCAGTCGCGCCGCCGCAGATGGCGCACCGTCAGCATCAACCCCACGACCGGCGTCAATGTCAACGCGCTGATCTTCGTCAGCGCCGCCGCGCCCAGCACCACGCCCAGCGCCGCGCGCCTCAGCCAGCCGCTGCGATCAAGGCGGTCGCCCGTTTCCTGCCAGCACTGCACCGTCAGCACCAGCGCCGCGCTCGTCAACGCGATGACCAGATTGTCGTTATTCACCGACGCCGAGATGAACAAGAACATCGGATTGAAGGCGATCAGCGCCGCCGTGCCGATCGGGATGGAAGGCCGATCGGGAAAAATGCGGCGCGCCAAGACATAGCCGCACACGATTGTAATTGCGCCCAGGCCGATCGAGATCAATCGCAACACGTGAATCGCCAGCGACGTGCCCCGCCACGGGAAATCTTCGGCGGCCGAGTGGACGATCAAGTTCCGGTTCGCATCCAACGATGGATCGCCGGGCTGCGCGTGCGGGTTGCGCTGCAGCCGCGCGGCCGCATCGCGCGTGTCGAAGGCGCGGGTGACGGCCGCCGTCAGCACGTAATACAGCGGCGGTTGGCTGCCCTCCTGCTCCCACGGCGTACGCACGCCGGGCTGCTGTACGGGCAGCTCGCCGGTGTCAACAAGATGCTGGATGACGCCGTAGTGCCACGCCTCATCGGACGCTTCGCCGATGGGCGACGCCACGCTGTACAACCCGCCCAGCAGCAGGTAGATCAGCACGATGAACCACAGCGGTACGTGAATCTTCGTCATGGCCCGATCGTCAGCCCGCCCAGGTCGATCGAGGTTGCGCCGTCGGCCGCGGGCAGCACGTTACCCGAGCTCCGCTCGGCCAGTGCCAGCAGCACGTGATACTCGCCCGGCGGCAGCGGCGTCGGCAGCGGCACCACCGCGTCCTGCCGCACGTAGCGGCCCACCGGCCAGTCACGCACCGACCAGTTGTCAAAGATGGTGTTGCCGGCAGCCGCCACCGGCGCGCCGGCTGCATCGATCACCGTGAAGGTCGTCGCCAGGTTGCGTCGGCCGGGCGCGCTCAAGCGCCAGTAGGCGGCCACCGTTATCTGAGTTTCAGCGTATTCAATCGGGCCGCTCGCTGCCAGCGCCAGCGCGTCGTCGGGCCAGGTCTCGGCGCGCGGCGTGACTCCGTCGGGCAGCGCGTCCTCAATCGGAAAATGCGCGGTGTAAAGTTGATATGCCGATCCCAGCCAGATCGCCGGATACGTCGCCCAACCCAGCCGCAGCCAGTGGCCGCGCGCCCACTCGTCCAGCACATTCGGCGGGAAGCCGCTCAGCGGCGCCGGGCGCGTCACAAACCACACACGCTGCGCGCCCTCTCCGGCCGCCTGAAATTCCGCCAGCACGGCCGTCTCGTCCTTTGACGGATACTCGGGAATGATACGCCACGGCGCCGCGCCGTGATAGTAGTAATCAAACACAAAGGAACTGATCGCATCGTGTACGATGACCACATCGTCGGGCGCGGCCCCGGCCGAGATGGCGCGCGCAGCCGATCGCATGTCGCCTTTGATGTAAGCGGGATCGAAATACTGCACGCCCAGCCAGCCGCCCATCAACGCCAGCACGCTCAGGCCGGCCAGCACCCCGATCGGTCTGGCGCGCCCCCACAGCGCGGTCAGCCCGCCCGCCACCAGCAGGTACAGTGCCGGTGCGATCCAGATCACGTGGCGCGGCCCCGCGTAAATCGGGCGCAGGCTGACCGCGGCGTAGAACAGCGCCATGGGCGCCAGCGCATAGCCGATCAGCCAGCCGCGCGAGCGCGCCTGCCGCGCCATCAGTATCACCCCTAAGATCAGCAGCAGCCCGCCCGGCGCCAGCGCCCACCACGGCTGGAACACGGCGTTGGTGCGGCCCACCAGCACCGTGCCCAGCACCTCCTCGGCAATGCTGTTCAGCGGCCGAAAGCCCTCGACCGGGCTGAGGCTGCCTTGCGCCCGGCCCAGCGCGTACAGGCCAATCGGGCCCGCCGCGATCAACAGCGCGGCCAGCACCAGCAGCGCCGCCCGGCGGCGCGTCCGCAGCACCCACCCGCCGATCAACAGCGCCTCAAAGGCCAGCACGAAAAATGTCGTAAAATGGGTGTACACCATCGCCGCCGCGCATATCGCCCACGCCAGCCAGGCCCGGCGCGGCCGCTGCTCCCGGCCGTCCAGCGCGCGCCGCAGCCAATAGATTGACGCTGTGCCAAACAGCACGGCCAGCGCGTACATGCGCAGTTCCTGCGAATACCACACCAGAAACGGCGAGACGGCCGTCAACAGAGCCGCCCACCAGCCGCCGGCCGGCGACAACCAGCGCCGCCCGGCCGCCCACATCACCGCCACCAGCAGCGTGCCGGCCATCACCGACAAGAACCGCAGCGCGTATTCACTTTCGCCGGCCACCGCGCGCAGCCCGCTCAAGAGGACAAAATACAACGGCGGGTTGGTGTCCTGCGTGGGCACGCCCGGCGGCACCACAATGGTGTTGCTCAAATTCTCGTCCACCGTCAGCCGCGCGCGATAGAGCGACAGGCCCTCATCGCTCCACAGGCTCTGCGCGTCCAGATGATAGACGCGCAGGGCAAACGCCGCCCACAGCAGCCCCAGCAGTCCCAGCCACGTTCTGACGCGCGTCGATCCGTTCATCGCATCACCGTCAACTCGACGGGCAGCTGCACCTCGTCGGGCGCAGCACCGTTGACGACCGGCAGCCGTCCCTCATCGGGCACGTACAAACCGACGTAGAAATGCAGAATGCCGATCGCATCCGGCGGCAGATTCAAGACCCGATCGTCGATCACCACCTCACCGGCATCCCAGAACGAGGTCGGGTAACGGTCGGCTTGCGGCTGGCTGTCCGCCTGCGTCACGATGTGCCCCGTCGCATCGCGCAGCTGCGCGAAGACCGTGTAAGCCCGATCGGGCCGGCGCAGGGCCTGCCAGTACAGGCGCACATGAACGGCTTCGCCGGGCCGCGCCGTCGTCCGATCGAGCGTGTAGCCGATCAGGGCGATCTGATCGCCGAAGCGATCCTCGCGCGGATGATCCACCGCGGGCACGGCATAAGCGATCGGGGCCAGCTTGATCTCCTCGACGAAATTCGTATCCAGCCGCTCTCCGTCCGGTCCAAAGGCGCTCAGGCGCTGTCCGGTCGCGTGATCGATCAGCGCCACTTCCACATGATACACCGCCGGCGCGGGCGCATCAGCCGCCACCTTCACCGCCACCCGATCGCAAAAGCGTGCGCCGGGCTGCCACGACTCCGTCGGCCGGCCGCCCAGCCCCGGCACCGTGCGCCGCGTCGCCACCACGCGATCATCCTGCGCCGTGATCTGCACCAGCGTCATCAACAGCCGGTCGTCGCGCGCCAGCGCCTCCCAGCATACGTCAATCCACGTATCGCGGCCGGGCTGCGGCCACGGCGCGGACGGCGCCGCCACCTTGATCAGGCGGGCCGTGTCGTCAAAGCGCACCGCCTGCGCCGTGCCCGCCTGCTGCGCGATTTCCGCCTCGCTCAGCAGCGGCGGCGGTGTGTAAGCGGGCAGCAGCGTCAGCGGCAGCGCCAGCACTGAGACTGCCGCCAGACTGATGGGCAGCGCGGCGGCCAGCCAGGCGCGGCGCGTAAGATGAACGACGCCCACCGCGACGACCAACGCCAGCGCGGGCAGCGCCGGAAACAACAGCCGACCCAGCAGCGCCTCCAGCAGTTGCACCCAACGCACCAGTCCAGCGGCCATCACCACCGCCCACGCGATCATGAAGATCAGGGCGGCCGTCTGCCACGTAGCCCGCGCCGGATCGAGGGCGCGGCGGCGGCGATGGCCGGCCAGCCAGGCGACCGCGCCGATCAAGCCGATGACCGCGAGGACGTTGAAGAGCGCGTACACCCAGTCGGCGGCCACCACATTGCCCCAGCCGAAGGCCAGCCAGAACGTGATCAGCACATCGGGCAGCTGCGCGATCGTGTCAAACAGGGGCAGCGGCTGCGGGCGCACCCACGGCATGGCCAGGTGCGTGGACGTGCCCAGCACATCGCCAAACACGGTCAGCGAGTGCAGCGCCCACGGCCCATCAACCAGCGCCAGCATCAGCAGCGCCACTAAGACTGCGCGCAGCCGCTGCGACGGGCGAGTGCGCCCGCTGGCATCCACGGCGAACACCGCCAGCAGCGCCAGCGGCGCCAGCGCGACGGCGCTGGCTTTGCTCAGGGCGGCCAGCCCCAGCAGCACGCCCAACCCCGCGCCGCGCCGCGCCGTCAGACCATGCCGCAGCGCGTCCGCCGTCGCCCACAGGCTCAGCGCGCAGAACGCCACCACCGCGCTGTCGTTGCTGGCCGAGGAACTGATGAAGACGAACTGCGGCGTAAAGGCCAGTGAAGCCGCGGCCAGCTTCGCTATGACCGGCTGCTCGGGAAACACGCTCCGCCCCAGGCGGTACGTCGCCCACACCGCGATTGCGCCAAACACAATGGCGATCAGTCGCGCCGCGTGCACGCCGCGCACCGCGCCTTCAAACGGAAAAACCTCAGGCTGCGGATGCAACGCCACGTTGCGATTATCGTTCCTTACGCTGATTCCCGTATATGGAAAACCGGGGTTGATGCGCGCCACCGCGGCAAAATCGCCGGTATCCGGCGCCAGCACGCGGACGGCCAGCGCGGCCAGCGCATAATACACCGGCGGCTGGCTGCTCTCCTGGCCGGGCGCATCGTGGGCCACCACAAACCGATCGGGGAAGCCGCGCCCGTCGGCCAGTGCCTTGACGTAGGCAAAATGCGCCATTTCGTCGGGCGATTCAAACGCCAGATTCGCCAGGCTGTACGCCGCGGCCAGCGCGACGTAGGCCGCCACGATCACTTTGATGTCGAACAACCGCCGCACGTGCGCCTACCTGACCCGGACCTTGGCGAGCAGTACGAAGTTCTCGGTGATGCGGCCGTCGTCGGTGATGATGCGCAGCCGCTCAGAACGCTGCGGATCGTACACGCCCACTTCGGTGTCATACACGCCCGGCGGGGCGTCGGGCCGAATCGTCAATTCATACGTCTGGCTGACCACCTGCCCGACCGTCCAGCGCGTGGCCGGCGGATCTAAGGGTTTATCCTGCTGCGCCCAGATCGTCTCCGGCGGCTCAAGCACGTGCGTAAAGACCGTGTAATCGATCGGCATGGTCGATCGCGCGCGCCAGTACAGGGTCAGGTGGATCGATTCCGTGGGCGCGGCCGCCCGCCGATCGAGCGCGTATCCAATCAAGTCCAGTTGATTCCCCAGGTTTACGTTGATGGGGTTCGGCACGTCACCCGATCGGCCTGCCAGGCCCAACGCGCCGAATCGCACATTGTCGCCGCCGGTGGAGGCCGGCAGGCGCGGCTGTCCGGGCGTGAAGTAGTCGTACACGCCCACTTCCCACGTCAGCGTGTCGGGCGCGTACTCCGTCGCCGCGATGTTCAACACGTATCGACTGGCAATGATCTCGCCCGGTTTCATCTGCGACGTGGGCCACAGCCCCTGCCCCGGATACATGTCGCGCTGCGCGGCGATGATGTCGTTGGCGTCGAGCAGATGGACGAAAGTGCTGTAATCCCGCGCGATGGGCTTGAGCGCCTGCCAGTACAGCGTAATCTCGATCTGGCCGCCCGGCTGCGCCACCGCCGATGTCACGTCCGCGCCGATCAACTTCAATTGATCGTCAAACGTCACTTCCAGCGGAATCCGGGGGGCGGCCGAGGTCAGCGGCGCAGATCGCGCGTAGGTCGGCGCAATCGTCGTGAAAGGCGCGAGGGCGGCGATGACGAACATGAAGGCCGCCAGCGCCGCGAGGATCGGTCGGGCGAAGCGTGAAGTCGCTACAGTGGCGATCCCCAGCGCCAAAAAGATCGACCAAGTCGAGATCGCCGAGAAGACCAGTCGGCCCTGCGACGACCACGTCACGCTCGCCCACTGCGTCAGCAGCGCCACCACGATCACGCCGAACAGGCCGACGAGAAAGAGCGGCGCGCGGCCCTGCACAAAATCCCGCATTTCATAGGCAAAATCGCGCCAACTCAAGATCGGATCGGCGCGGAACCAGCGCACGGTGATGACGACGACATAGATGACGACGCCGGCGGCAGCCGCGATCGCCAGCGCGTTGAGCGCGTGATAGGCCCAGTAGTCCAGCGGCACATTCACGCCGCCGAACAGGCCCCAGTAGCTGAGCATGAACCCCCAGCGTTCGCCCCACAGCTGCGCCAGATCGGCGGGCGCAGCGCGCCTGCCCAACACGTCGATGAAGGCGTTGATGCCAGTCGGATCGCCATAAAGCTGAATGTTGCGCACATACCACCAGCCCGCGATCAGCAGCACGGGGATCGCCGTCGCCAGCGCGCCCGCCCAAAATTCACGCCATGAACCTTTGCGCCAGGCGACAACCGTCACCGCCAGGCCCGTGATGGGCAACAGCGCCAGCGCGCTCGTCTTCGTCAGAGCGCCCAGACCCAGCACCACGCCCAGCGGCAGCCACTTCCCAACCATCAACCCGAATGCCGGCCGCCCTGCTTCCGCCTCCCCGATCTCTGCTTCTTGTTCCCTTAATCTCTTCACCATCATCAACAGCGCCAGCGAGCACAACGTCATCGTCAGATTGTCGTTGTTGACCGCGCCGCTGATGAAGATGAACATGGGCGTGAAGGCATTGACCGCCGCGGCGCTCAGGGCCAGGTATTCGCGATCGGGAAACAATTCCAGCGCGATCTTGTACGTCAGCCACACTGTGATCGCGCCCATCAGCACCGAGAGGAAACGCGCCACGTGCACAGCCAGCACGGTGCCGCGCCACGGAAACGCCTCGCGCGCCGGATCGTGAACGACGAGGTTGTTGTTGCCATCGGGCGTGATGACGCCGTTGTTGACGTGCGGATTTTCCACCCGCACCTGCGGCAGATCGTCGGTCTCGATGCCGGCCGTGGCCCAACCCATCAACCAGTAATACAGCGGCGGCTGGCTGGCTTCCTGCTTCCACGGCCCCACGTGCTGCGCGTCCTGTACCGGCAGCGGATTGCCGCGGGAAAGCCACTGCACCATGGGATAGTGCCACAGCTCGTCAGAGGCTTCAAAAATCGGGGTGATGACGCTGTAGATCGAAGCCAGCAGAACAAAGAGAACGAGGATCGTTCTGATGTTGATCAAACGTATCACGTCCGGCCTGCTGCGCGAGGTCATCTTGTCATCTTGTCTTGCCGGCGAAGCCGGCGAAAGGTCAGTTGACACCGTCAGTCCACCGCACCCGACGGCAGCCGCACTTCTTCGTGATAGGCGCGCTCGACGTTAACCGACCACACGTCATGGCGGCCCTGCCCCAAAAGGTTCTTCACGGCCAGCATCGCGGTCAGCATCGAGTGATCCTGATTATTGTACATGTGCAGCCCGTTGCGGCCGACCGTCTGCAGGTTCGCAATCGAATCGAGAAAACCGCGGATGCGCTCCAGATAGGCTTCGTATTCGCCCGTATACACCGGATAGGTCTTCAGCTGGCGCACCACGTAGCCGCGTTCCACTTCGGCGGCACGCGCCAGCCCCATGATCTCCAGTTCGCGTTTGGCCAGCTCAATCAGCGCCGCGTCGCTCTGCCGCCACAATTCGTCGCCCTCGTTGCAGAAATACTCCAGCCCCAAAAACGTCTTGCGTTGATCGGGCACCATCTCAGGACTCCAATTCTTGAAGTTCTGAATGCGCCCCACTTTCACTTCCGGCGCGTGAATGTAGATCCAGTTGTCGGGGAACAGCTCCGCCCGATTGACGATCAGGCCCACCGTGAAATAATCGCGATAGGTTAGTTGCGCCGCGCCGTCGCGCACGTCGGCCGGCGCAGGCGGATCGAGTTTGGCGACCAGTTCGCTGATGGGCATGGTCGAGATCACGGCGTCTGCCGCGATTAGCTCTTCGCGCCCCGCCGAACGCGCCATCACCCCGACGACCCGCCCGTCGCGATGCAGCACCTTCACGGCCTCGGTATTCAGCCGCACTTCGCCGCCGCGTTCTTCCACAAGCTGTTGCGTGCGCTCCCACAACATGCCCGGCCCCAAACGCGGATAGTGAAACTCCTCGATCAGCGATTTCACATTCTTCGTGCTGCGCGCGCCGAAGATCGCCCCCAGCACCGCGCGCGGCAGCGACAGATTTTGGATGCGCTGCGCCGCCCACAACGCGCTGAGCTGATTGCACGGAATGCCCCAGACCTTTTCCGTATAGGTTTTGAAAAAGATGCGATAGAGCCGCCGGCCAAACCGATTGGACACCCATTCTTCAAAAGTATTCTCGGTGCGATACGGCAGAATCTTGGAGCGAACATAGCTCATCAACACCAAAAAACTCTGCCACACGCCCAGTTTGCTCAGCGCGTCGCCGAAGCGCAGCGGATACAGGATGAACTTGCGATTGTAATAGATGCGGCTCAGGCGGGGGCGCACCAGAAAATCGGCGCCCAGCACTTCGTGCCAGAAGGCTTCCACTTCCGGCACTTTGGTAAAGAAACGATGGCCGCCGATGTCCATGCGATACCCGTCGAAAACCTCGGTGCGGGCGATGCCGCCCACGCGCGCGCCCATCTCCAGCACGATCGGCTTGACGCCGGCCTTAGCCAGCTCATACGCCGCCGTCAGGCCGGCCGGCCCGCCGCCGATCACGACGACGGTTTTAATCGTTGATGGCTGATTGTCGATTGCTGATTCGCTCATCCAATATCGCTCATCGCCCGCGCGTCAACGCGCCAGGGGAATCTGAAATTCGGTTTCGTTTGTGCCGTCGATGGGCAGGCGCTCGCCCGTATCGGGCCGATACCAGCCGACCGTGATCTGTTTGGCTGTGCCATTCGGCAGCGCGTGACGGTCTTCAATCTGCTCGCCCGGCAGCCAGGCCGAGGTTGGATACGTTCCATCGCGCGGCGGCCCGTCCGCGCCCTGCACCTGCCCTTGCGCGTCTGCGACGTGCACAAAGACCGTGTAATCGATCGACACCGGCCGAATCGATTGCCAGCACAACACCAGCGCGTCGGTTTCCAGGCGATAACCGCTCAGCTTGATCGATCCGCCAAACGTCACATCCACCGAAGTGCGCTCGTTGCACGCTGGCGGTGCGCCCGCAGGCGCACTCACGACGATCCGTCCCAGCCCGATCGTCTCACCCTGCCCCGACGGGATCAGCGCCGCGCCGTCGCCGCGCACGCCCAATTGCACGTTGCCAACAATCGGCCCGGCCGCCTCGGTGACAGGCGTTACGCGCGTCATCACGATGTCGTCCGGCGACCACGCCCAACTTGGATAAGCATCGCCGCCCAGCACGGCTTCGGCTCGCCCCAATGAGGTTCCCGTGCCCTCGGCAGTGAGATTGATCACGGCGTGCAGTGTCATTTGATCGCTCGGATCAGCCGGTCGCGCGCGCTGCCAGTACATCACCACCTCGATCGGCTCACCCGCCCCCACGCGCTCGCGCGTCACGCGATAGCCCAGCAGCTTCACCTCGCCAAACTGCGCCGCCAGCGACGTCACCCCGTCGGGCAGCGCCGGCACAATCGGGCGCGCGTAAGCCGGTTGAATGATCGCCGACGGTGAAATTACCGTAAAAACCAAAGGAACCGCGCCCAGGCCAATGATCATCGCGCGCGGCTGCCAGGCCGACAGCCCCAGCGCCAGCAGCACGCCGCTGGCCGCCAGGGCCGGATACAGCAAACGCCCGTGGATGTTGTAGATGTTGAACGAATACCGCACCGCCGAGGCCAGCAGCAGCACGAACACGCTCACCGCCATCAGCAGCTGCGGCCAATCGAGCGGCCACTCACGCCGGATCGCGCGCCGTCCCAGGCCGAGCGCTGCCAGCAGCACGATGCCGCCGAAGACCGGCCACCACGTCCGATCGACGCGCAGCGAAAAATCGATCCAGAACGTGCCGAACAAACCCAGCATGTCGCCGAGGAAGTCGCCAACCGTCGGCGGCACGCGGCCCGCACCTGTCAACGCCTGCCATTCGCGCCACGCCAGCGGATCGCCATACAGCAGCCAGTTGCGCGCGTAGAACCAGCCCGCGATGATTAGGGCCAACCCGTAGATAACGAGCAGCTGCCCGAGCAGCCGCCGCCAGTTCAGGCGCGCGTCGCGCGGGTGGCGCAGCGCATACAAACCGATCGCCAGCGCGGGCACCGGCAGCAGCACGATCAGGCCGATCTTAGACAGCAGCACCAGCCCCAGCAGGACGCCGCCGACGGCCGCCCACTTCGGCGCTGGCGCCTCCAGCCAGCGCAGCAGCGCGTACAGCAGCCACGTCGTCGTCGCGGCCGCCAGCGCATCGTTGTTGATCATCGCCGCGCCATACACAAATTGCGGCACAAACGCCGCCAGTGTCAGCGCCAGCACCGCGAGCCGCTCATCGCGCAGTATGCGCCGGGCGATCAGCCACACGCCCCACAGCGCCAGCGCATTCAACACGATCGAGACGAAGCGCGCCAGATGCGCGGCGAGCGCCGTGTTGCGCCACGGCCAGTCTTCGCGCGCCGTGTGGATGATCAGGCCGGGCGAGGTGCCCGTCGCGCCTTTGGTGATCAACGGGTTCGCCAGATTAAAATGAAAGTCCGCCGGAAAATCCGACCGGTCGATCGGCGCGATCAGGGCCGCTACTAAGACATAGTACAGCGGCGGATGCGCGCCGTTGCGCAAAAAAGTGGCCGGCTGCGCCGCGTCAAACACCGGCAGCCCGCCACCGTTCGCCAGATGATTCGCAAAAGCAAAATGCCAGATCTCGTCCGGGCCTTCGAACAGAGGCGTGACCACACTGTAAACGCCGGCCAGGACCACAAACCCCAGCACGATAACGAGCGGCAGGTAACGAGTGCGCCTCGCTGCCCTCGAAGTCTCGTTACGCATTACCCATGACTCATTATCGCTCTTGAACTTCGACCGGCGTGTCCAGCTTCACCAGCTCTCCGCCCGTCGAAGCGGGCACGCGCGCGACCGAGGCCGAATTATACCATCCGACAATCAGCTCAGCCGGGCCGCGATAGGCAGGGTCAACCACCGTCAGCGTGTGTGAACTGACCACCACCTGCCCGGTCACCCAGGCCGCTGTCGGCGGATTCGGCGGGGCATCGTGCTGCGCCACCAGGTGGCCGTCCGGCGCGATCAGCTGCGCAAAGACCGTATAAGCCGCCGTCATCGGCTCGGGATTGACGGCCCGCCAGTACACTGTCAGCGGCAGCGGCCGATCGACCGCGATGGATTCCGCGCCGGGCGTGTAGCCCAACAACTCGGCAAAATCGCCAAACTGCGCCGCCTGCGTATGCGCCATGCGCGGCGGCTCAAACCTGAGGTCAGACTCATCCAGCGTCAGCGTCTCAAGATCGAACCAGCGATCGTCCACACCGACTTGCAGCTGCATTGGGCCGCGCACCGGCGGAAACGTCACAGCCAGTCGATCGATCATCAGCGCGTTGGCGGCCCAATTTTCGACAGGATACTCGTTTTCAAACAACGCGGAAGCCGTTTCGGCCCAGACCCGATCGGCCTGTGCCAGCCTCACGCGCGGCTCGGCGTGCGAGGCGTCGCCCGTTTTGCGCCAGCGCAGCGTCACATCCACGCGCGCCAGCGGTGCGGGCGCCATCTCACCCACTGCCACCGCCTCCAACAGCAGCCCGGGCGCGATGGCCCGTTCCACTTCGCGCCAGGCGTAACCGCGCAGCGTGCGATACGGATCAGCTGCGCCCGAAGCGCGCGGCGTCAGCGTGCCCAGCGTCACCTCATCCGATGCCGTCGTCCCGTACAGCTTCACCGTCACGCGCAGGGACAGCGGCGGCGTGCCCGGCGGAACCGGCAGCACGGTGTAGCTGCGCCCCTCGCGCAAATCCGAATCAACGCGTATCAGCGCCCGCCCGCTGAAATCGACCAGCCCGATCGACGCCCGCGTCCAGGCCGGGCCGGCCTCGCCCGTCCTCCGCCAGTCGACGACGACCGTCGCCGCGCCGTCCACCGACGTGATCGCGCTGCGCGTGATCGCCCACGCCCCGAACGACTGCGGCGCGTCCGCCGGCTCAGGCTGAAAGAGCGGCGACTTCAGGCGATAGGCATACACTTCGTAGCCGTGAAATGAAGTCCAGCTCTCCAATTCGCCCGATTGTTCCAGCAGAAACGGCCAGTAACCGTGCGCGTCCTGCGTGGAGATTGGCCAGTGTACCAACCACGCCCGATCGTGGCCGGCGACCGCCGCGCTCAACTGCCGAAAGGCCGCTGCATCATCGGCCGCCGTGATCCGCGCCAGCGCCGCCGCGCCGTGATCGTAATAGTCCAGCGTGAAATCGTTGGCCTCCGCGAGGATCACCTCGTCCGGCCGCACGTTGGCGCGCAGGAACGCGGCCACGCCCCGCGCATCGTCTTTGGCGTAGACCGGATCGCCCATCACCCGCCAGCCGGCCAGCAGCGCGCCTGCCGCGACGAGCAGCGCCGCCCCGCCCAGCCAGCGGCGCTGCGGCACGCTCACCAGCGAGATCGCCGCGCCCGCCGGAATCAACAGCAGCAGCTCATACGGCAGCAGGTAGCGCGGATGAAAAGCGGTGACAACGCCTGTCAGGCCGGCGGCGAAGATCAACGCGAGGCCGCCGAAGCCCAGCCCCAGCCGCGCCCGGCGCCGATCGATTTGCCAGGCCCCCGCGATTGACGCCAGCAGCCAGCCGCCGCCAATCAGTGTCAATACTGAGTTGGATTGGCCCAGGTCGCGCACGCCGGCCAGCCAGAAGACCAGCACCTGCTGCGCGAAGGCGGCCGGCCCGGGCGGTGCTTCGGCGGGACGGGCCAGCGTGCCGGGCGTGGTCAGCACAATCGCGACCCAGATCGCCAGCGGCAGCGCGGCTACGAATTGGCCGATCAGCCACCACCGGATCGATCGGGTTTGAGCAGGCCGCCGGATCAGATCGATCAACACGAAGACGTTCAGCGCCGCGACGATCGGTAGCGCAAAGTAATGAGACGTCAGCAGCGCAGCTTCTGCCATCAGGAGGGCGAGCCACAGACAGCGCGGACGGATCGAGCCGAAATCCCTGATTTTCAGGGCAAAATACAGCGTGGCGGTTGTGGCGGCAAAAAAGAGCGCGTAGGCGCGGGCTTCCTGCGCGTAGCCGATCAGCGGCGGCGACAGCGCGGCCAAAGCCAGGGTCCAGACGGCGGCGCGCGAACCGAACAGGCGTCGCGCCAGATTGGCCGCAAACGCCAGCCCCACGCTGATCAGCATGAGCGGCAGAAAACGCAGGCTGAATTCGCTCCACCCGGCGAGGCTGCCCCACAGGGCGGCGAGGAGAGGATATAACGGCGGATTGCGGTCACCGGCCAGCTGAGTCTGCCACAGCTGAGTCAGGCCGTGGCCGGCCGATTGCCAGGTAAAGGCTTCGTCCCACCACACGCTTTGGCCGCCCAGGTCGATGACCCGAACAGTCAGTGCGATCAGGAGGAGCAGCAGGCAGACGAGACTGGTGCGCTTCACGCCTGACTCGCGACCAATTGATACACGTCGAGGGTCTGCGCCGCGATTTGCTCCCAGGTATAGCGGCGAGCCGCTTCGCCCGCGCCACGCGCCAACTGCAGGCGCAATTCCGCATTCGCCAGCACCTGTGCCAGCGCGTTCGCCAGCGCGGCCGGATCGTTGTGCGGCACAAACCAGGCCGACTGTGCGTGCGTCAACCCGTCGATGGGATAACGCGGCTCGGTGGTGACGATGGGCCGGCCGTGTGCCAGCGCCGCCATCAGGCTGCCGCGCCGCAGCGATGCGCCATCCACGTATGGCAGCGCAATCACATCGCAGGCCAGCAGCGCGCGCGAGACTTCCGGCGAAGGCAGATAGCCGGTGGCGGTGACATGCGCTTTCAGGTTGAGCACGGCGATCAAATCGTCGACCTGCGAGGCGTACGCGGCATTGGTGGGATCGCTGGTGCCGGTGCGTCCGCCGATGAGCAGCAGCCGCACGGGGCGCGCCTGATCGCGGAGCAATTTAACGGCCTGCATCAAGACTTCGCCGCCCTTGCTTAAATTGAGAAAACCGAAGTAGCCGATAAGCAGCTCGTCGGGCGTAGTCCCCCAGCGCGCGCGTTCGGCGGCCCGATCGAACTCGCCGGCCAGCGCGGGATCGATGTTGCTGCCGATCGGGATCAGCGCCGGATCGCGGCGCAGTTTGTATGCGCGCAACTTGGCCTGATCTTCGGCGTTGGTCACAATCACGGCATCACTGCGCCGCGCCAGATATTCCACCACCTGCCAGCGCAGCGGCCCGGCCTTGGGGAAGAGATACGGCATCAGCAGATCGTGAAAGGTGGTGACGATGGGCTGCCGGACCAGTCGGCGTGCATAACCGCTGGCCAGAAAATTGATGCCCACCCGCATGCCGTAAGCCGCCGGTTCATACTGGATGTTCAACACCTGCAGATCGAGGCGGCGCGTAATCGTGGCGATCTGCCGCCAGCAGCGCAGCCCCCAGCTGTCCACGGCGCGGTGGACGGCAACCGCAGGCACATCGTCGGGCGCACGCCCGTTGGCGCGGCCCGTAATGACGTGTACCCCGTGCGCCGACACAGCCAATTCGCGCGCCAGTTCACGCGTAAAGTCGCCCACGCCGCCCTGCATGGGTGGATATTCGCCGGTGATCAGTCCGATGCGCATGATTGATTCAGACAAAGCCAGGTGTGAAGTGAGACAGGTCGGGTTGAACGCCCGCTCATTTTAACCCCGATTGAACTGCCTGCCAACCGCGGCTGGTGCGACGAGTGTGCGCCAAGATTTTGCGCCAACGCCATGCCAGCAATTGAAATCGCGCCTTTGGAGCCGTGGGCTGACCGTCCACCCTTCGCAGGCTCAAGGCAGGCTCTGCGTGGACGGAGCGTGCAGGAACGCGTCGGCCTGCGCCGACGCTCGGCTGAACAGCCCGCAAGGCGCGAATTCCATTCGCCGGCCTTAGGCCAGGCAAGACTTTGACGCACGCTCTGGCGCGACGTTCCCGGCGTTCTCCGGTTTTGGCTCACGCCGCGCCTAATCTGGCAAATGGCTGGCGCGCGATGGAACTTGCCGGCGGCGGGCGGCGTCTTAATAACATCAACCAGAATTGTCCGGGCACAGCGAGACGAGGCGATGAGGCATTTTCTGGTAATTTGCGCCGTCGCGGCGGCGGCGATGATGCTGGCAGGGTGTCGCACTGCGCCAGACACACCGACGCCGACACTCGAAGTGACCACGCCGGCCACATCGACCGCCAGGCCGCATCCGACCGATCGGGCCACGGCACCGCCCGCCTTCACCCCCACGCCGACCGCCGTCCAACCGACAACTGCGCCGCCGACGAGCATGCCCCCGCCAGTCAACCTTCCGCGCGCAACCCGCATTACCGCTTTCGATGTTGAGCCGGCGAGCGCCCATCCCGGCGATACGGTGACGCTGCGTTGGGCCGCGCAGGGCGATCGGGCGGTGGTATGCCCCAGTTCGCGCTATGCGCTGTTTACCGACGCCGACTGCGCCAACGTACCCCTCAGCGGCACGTATTCATTTTCTATTCCGACCGACGTGAAAAACAACCGAACGATCGAATTCATTCTGACGGTGACGGGCCCAACCACGATGGCGCAGACAACGTCGGTGGCGTTGTATTGCGCCCGAACCTGGTTCTTTTCCAATGAGCCACAGGCCGGCGTATGCCCGCAACAGGTCATTACAACGGAAGCAGCTTTTCAACCGTTTGAACGCGGGTTGATGGTGTGGTTGAAAGCGCCGGGGCGCTACTTTGTGCTGGAGACGCAAAACGTCGCGCCCGGCGATATTCGGCGGCCGCTCGCCACCGTCGACGATCCGTTGCGCATCACGCGCAACACCGAAGGCAGCGTCCGCCCGCCAGCCGGCCTCTTCGCGCCGGTTAGCGGCTTCGGCCTGATCTGGCGCGGTGATGTTGAGCAATCGCCCGCTCTCCGCGATCGACTCGGCTGGGCGCTGCAGCCGGAAGCAGGCTACACAGCGACGTATCAGTGCGATGACGCCACTCCATCCGGCGGGCGCGCGTGGCAGACCTGTTATCTGACGCTGCCCGACGGACAGATCATCGCGGCGCTCTCAACCGGCGCGTGGTTCTGGCGCGAAGAACAACTGCATCAAGGGGTGCCGAAAATTCTAACGTTCACGGCCAGCCGCGTCGAGGCGCAGCCCGGCGACACCATCACGCTCGCGTGGACGTCCATCGGCGGGACGACGGCCACGCTGCTTGAGCCGATCTGCTGCACTTACGCGGCCAGTCCGTTGACCACCCAACCGCTCAACGGCAGCGTGTCGTTTACGTTGAACGTCGGCGTCCCGCGCGATACCTTCACTTACATTCTCACCGTGTCCGGTGAGGGCGGCTCCGACAGTCGGACGCTGCAGGTGCGGCTGCCGTGCCCCGATCGCTACTTCTTTGCGACGACGACGCACACCGATCTGCCCTGCCCGGCGGCGGCCCCGCTGGTCTCGCCGGCCGCCGAGCAGCTGTTTGAAGGCGGACGCATGATCTGGCTGCAGGCGCAGCGCAAAATCTACGTGCTGTTTGGCGACGGTCAGCCCGTTCCGCCGGGCACGCCGCCCAATGGTTGGCTCGTCTTCGACGACACGTGGCAACCGGGCGAACCCGAAAGTGATCCGTCACTGGTTCCTCCGGCCGACCTGTACCAACCGGTGCGCGGTTTTGGCAAAGTCTGGCGAAGCTATCCTGTCGTGCGCGACGGGCTGGGTTGGGCGCTCGGGTCGGAGCAGGCCTTCGAAGGCGCCTATCAGCGCAGCTGGAAGACGTGCCTGATTCAAAACGCCGATGGCTCGTTTCGATCGTGCAGCGGCCCCGGCTACGATTTTCAGTATCTGCGCGCCGCCGATGGGCGTCTCATCAGCCTGGCGGCCTATGGCGCGGTGGGCCCTCACGGGGTGCAGCAGTGGCAGTTTCTGACGCCCTGAGCTGAAATCATTCAAGAGGAAATCGAGACAATCAATCGCTTTGAGGAGAAGCTAGTAATCGCGCGCCACCACATAATCGGCCAGATCGATCATGGCCTGGCGCGCTTCATTGTCGGGCAGCGAAGCCAGCGCGGCCTGACTGCGGCGCACGTATTCGCGCGCCTCATCCAACGCCCGATCGACTGCGCCCGACGCGCGTACCGCTTCGACGATGGGCAGCACCACCTCATCGGTGCGTCGGCCGTTGCTCAGCAGATCGGTCACGCGCCGATCGCCCGGGCGGCTGTCCAGGTAATCAATCACCGGCAGCGTCACGATGCCCTGCCGCAGATCGTTGGCCACCGGCTTGCCCACCTGCTGCGTCTCGCCGATCAGATCGAGCACGTCGTCCATGATCTGAAAGGCGATGCCCAGATCGTGCCCGAAGGCGTGCAGCGCCGCGATCTGATCTTCTGATGCGCCGATCAGCACGCCGGCTGCCTCGGTGGCCAGTTCAAACATCGACGCGGTCTTGGCGTAAATGCGTTTGAAGTAATCCTCGCGCGTCTGGCGCAGGCGCGCGTCGCTGAATTGCTGGCGCAGCTCGCCGCTGACAATCGTCATCAGCGTGCGGGCGAAGATGCGCATGACGCGCACGTTGTCGGTCTGCGCGGCCAGGTCGGCGGCGCGGGCAAAGACGTAATCGCCCGTCAAAATCGTCGCGCCCGGCGACCAGCGCGCATTCAGCGTGGGGCTGCCGCGCCGCAGCAGCGAGCCGTCCACCACGTCATCGTGCACCAGCGTGGCCGTGTGCAGCATCTCCACCGCCGCGGCCAGCGACACGATCTTGTCCTTGTCCGACGGGTATAGCCGCCCCGTTAGCAGCGATAACGCGGGCCGCACACGTTTGCCGCCGCTGCCCAGCAGATGATTCAGCGCCTCCGACACCAGATCGAAGTCGTCATCACGCACGGGCGACGCTTCGCGCAGCCGGGCTTCCACCTGCTGCAAATCGTCGCGTATCGGATCAAAAATTGCCAGCTTGCTCAACTCGTCACCCAACCCAGCAACCGGAATGCATTATGCGTCGTCGCGGCGGCGACCTCGTCCACTGAAATGCCGCGCGCCTGCGCAATGGCCTCCGCCACATGGCGCACGTAGGCCGGCTCGTTGCGCTGTCCGCGATGCGGCACCGGCGTGAGAAACGGCGCGTCCGTTTCGATCAACAACCGATCGAGCGGCGCCTGCCCGATGATCACGCGCTCCCGGTCAGACTTCTTGAACGTAATCGGCCCCGTGACGCCGCAGTAAAAACCGGCGTCGAAGGCGCGCTGCATGATCACCGGATCGTCAAAGTAGGAGTGCAGCGTGCCTCGCAGGGGCGCCACTTGCGCCGTGAATGCTTCCAGGGTCGTCAGCACGTCCCCGGCGGCGTCACGGCTGTGGACGATCACCGGTTTGTTCAACTCCGCCGCCAGCTGCAATTGCGACCAGAAAGCGCGGGCCTGCGTCTCGTGATCGACCTTGTGCCAGTAGTAGTCCAGCCCGATCTCGCCGATGGCAACCACTTTGGGCTGCTGCGCCAACCGGCGGATCTCGGCCAGCCGTTCCCCGTCGAAGTCGGCGCAGTCGTTGGGGTGCACGCCCACGGCGGCGTACACCGCGTCGTACTGCTGCGCCAGTTCCACGGCGCGGCGGCTGCTGGGCACGTCCACGCCGATGGTCACCAGCCGCGTTACGCCCGCGTCGAGCGCCCGTTGAATCACCGCCTCACGATCGGGCTCAAAGGCGTTCCAATCGAGATGACAGTGCGTGTCGACCAGCTGCATCACTTCAATCCGGCGATCTTCAAACCGTCCTGCAAAATGGCCTGCACCTTGTCCGGGTGCGTCGTCTCGGTATAAACCCTTACAATCGGCTCGGTGCCCGACAGGCGGATGAGCACCCAGCCCGCGTCGCCCAGCAGAAACTTGAAGCCGTCGGTCGTGTCCAGCCCGCTGACCGGCAGGCCGGCGATGGTGGCCGGCCGCGCGTTGAGCACGTTGGCCTTCACCGCATCGCGCTCGGCCGGAGTGCAGCGCGTATCAATCCGATCGTAGTAGTGGGCGCCCACTTTGTCGAACAGCAGCTGCAGCAGCTGGCTGGGCTTCTTGCCCGTCTTCACCATGAAGTCCAGCATGAACAGGTTGCCCAGGATGCCGTCGCGCTCCGGCACGTTGCCACGAAACGCAAAGCCGCCGGATTCCTCGCCGCCGAGCATGGCATTGGTCTCCATCATCTTGGGCGCCACATACTTGAAACCCACGCCGGTGGCATATACGGGAATGTCGTACAGCTTGCCCAGCTTGTCCAGCATCGAGGTGGTGCTCAGCGTTTTGACGATCGCGCCGCGCTCGCCGCGCACTTCCAGCATGTACAGCGCCAGCAGCGCGTACACTTCCAGTTGATTGACGAAGCGGCCATTCTCATCGCCGATGCCCATGCGGTCGGCGTCGCCGTCGGTAATGAGACAGACGTCGGCCCCAATCTCGACGGTTTTCTCCAGCCCCTTATCGATGTTCGGGCGGATCGGCTCCGGGCGCGACATCTCCGGGAAGACGGGATTGCGCGTATTGTGAATCTCCACGATCTCCGTTTTGCCGCCGCCGATCAATCGGGGAAACCACCCGGCCCCGTTCCCCCACATCGGCTCCACGACGATCTTCAGGCCGGCATCCTTGATCGGTTGCAGATCGATCAGGTTTTTGAGATGTTCGATATACGGCAGCGAAGCATCGAACACTTCGACCAGGCCTTCGGCCTTCGCCTGCCCGATCGGTTTGGTTTTCACCCCGTCGCTCGACGGGATCAGCGCTTCAATCTGTTTCAACCCTGCCGGATCGATCGCGCCGCCGTTGGGATCGCGCACCTTGAAGCCGTTGTCGGTGGGCGGATTGTGCGAGGCCGTGATGTTGATCGCGCCGCCGGCTTGATGATGCACCGCCGCATATGAAATGACCGGGGTCGGCGTCGGGCCGTCGGTCAGCCAGACGTGGATGCCGTTGGCGGCCATCACTTCAGCGCAGGCCGCCGCAAAGTTCTCCGAATGGAAGCGCTTGTCGTAGCCGATCACCACGCCCTTATCCGCCAGCCCCTTGTCGATCAAATACGAGGCAAAGCCCTGCGCGCAGCGCCGCACGCTGGCAAAAGTGTAGTCGTCCGCGATCTGGCCGCGCCAGCCGTCGGTGCCGAAGACGATCACCGGCTCTTTCATCCGTTACACTCCGTTCTTCTTGAGTTCGGCCAGGTCGGCGTCGACCATCATTCTGACCAGGCCGCTAAATGAGACCGTCGGCTCCCAGCCCAACTTCGCGCCGGCTTTGGCCGGATTGCCGATCAGGTGATCGACTTCGGCGGGGCGCATAAAGGCCGGGTCCTGCACCACATAGTCCTGCCAGTTCAACTTGACGTGATCAAACGCCACTTCGCAAAATTCCCGCACCGAGTGCGTCTCGCCGGTCGAGACCACGTAGTCGTCGGGTTCGGGCTGCTGCAGCATCAGCCACATGGCGCGCACA
>CAZKBQ010000069.1:0-25543 GCA_964550855.1 uncultured Anaerolineae bacterium | reverse complement strand
ACACAATCCCCTGCCATTGTATCAGCAGCTCAAGAGCCTCATCGAAGATCGCATCGCGTCCGGCGAGTGGCTGCCCGGCACGCAGGTGCCATCGGAGCGCGAGCTGTGCGAGCAATTCCAGATCAGCCGCATCACCGTGCGGCTGGCGCTGGCCGATCTGGTGAACGAAGGGCGGCTCGTCCGCACACAGGGGCGCGGCACCTTCGTCGCTCATCCCCGCATCGAGCAGCGCCTGACCAGCCTCACGGGCTTTACGCAGGATATGCAGTCGCGCGGCAAACGGGCCGGCTCGCAGATACTGCAGCTGGAAAGCGCGCCGGCGCTGCCCAACATCGCTCGCGCGCTGCAGCTCAAAGTCGGCGAGCCGGTGATCCTGCTCAAGCGGCTGCGGTTGGCCGACAACGAACCGGTGGCCGTGGAAACGGCCTACCTGCCGGAGATCGTCTGCCACGGTCTGGTGAAAGAGAAGCTGGACGGAAAATCACTCTACGATTTGTTGCGGAAAAACTACAACATTCATCCCACTCGCGCCGAGCAGCAGCTGGAAGCGGTGGCCTGCCCGGCGGCCGAAGCCAAGCTGCTGGGCATCCGCCGGGGCAGTCCGGTGCTGCACATTCACCGTTTGACATTCGGCCGCGACGGACGGCCGTTCGAGACAGTTGAGTCATTCTATCGCGGCGACAAGTACGTCTTCCGCGCCGAACTATACACTGAGTAAAACCGATTCATGATGAACACACCCTTACCTGTGGAACCCGGTGCCGTTGATACGGCTTCCCGATCGGGCAGTGGTCTCGATGAGTATGTGACGGCGATTCTGGCGCTGCAGCGCCGAATCATGGACGCCCAGCGCGACAGGCTGATCCAGATCGCCGGCGTGCTGGCCGAAGTCGTGACGCGCGATCACCGTGTGTTTCTGTTTGGCACGGGTCACTCGCACCTGCTGGCCGAAGAAGGTCACTTTCGCGCGGGCGGGCTGGCCAACGTCGTGCCGATCCTGTCGCCGGGCCTGATGCTGCACGAAGGCGCGATCCGCAGTGCGCAGCTGGAAAAACAGCCGGGGATCGCGGCGGCGCTACTCGATCGCTATCAGCCGCAGACCGGCGAAGTGATCTTCATCTTCTCCAACAGCGGTGTGAACGCCGTGCCGGTGGAAATGGCGCTGGCAGCCAGAGCACGCGGCCTGATCACGATCGCGGTGTGCTCGCTGCGTTACGCGCAGCAGGCCGCCCTCTCGGCCGCGGGCCAACGGCTGTACGAAGCCGCCGACTATACGCTGGATAACGGCGGCGAGCCGGGCGACAGCCTGATCCCGATCGCAGGCACGCCCTATCGGGTGGGGCCGAGCTCGACGATCGTGGGCGCGCTGATCTGGAACGCGCTGATCACCGAGGTTGTGTTTCAACTGCAGGCCCGCGCGATCGACGCGCCGGTGTACGTCAGTTCCAATCTGCCGGGCGCGGCTGAGCACAATGCAGCGTTATTGAACAAGTGGCGATCGCGCAACCCGCACCTGTGAGCGCGGCGCGCGTCTATTTGAATCATCACTGGCCGGTGGCAAGGAGGTGTGCGTGAGAAGGTGAGTCAGCTGTCCGCCCGCTGCGTTGTCCCAGTCGCCAATAACCATCCATTCCTAAAGGAGAGAACAAGATGCGTAAGTTCGCTTTGATCAATGTGCTGGTGATCGTCGGGCTGCTGCTGGCGGCCTGCGCCCCGGCGGCCGCGCCGGCCACACCGCAGATCATCAAAGAAACGGTGGAAGTGCCCAAGGAAGTACCGGTCACGCAAATCGTCAAAGAGCAGGTGGTGGTGACGCCCACGCCCGGCCCGAATCCCGAGGCGGTGATCCAGGGCGTTGAGCCGAATGCTGAGATCACGTTCTGGACGTTCTATTTGTCGCCGACGTTTGATGACTACATCAAGAGCACCATCGCCCGCTTCCAGGAAGCGTATCCGGGCGTAAAGGTTAACTGGGAAGATCATCAGGCCACCTTCCAGGACGATCTGCGCAATGCGTTTGCCGCGGGCAATGCGCCCGACGTGATCAACCTGTCGGTGAGCGAGGGTTGGGTCAGCGACTACGCGACCAAGGGGCTGCTGCTGCCGCTGGACGATGTGGTGCCGCAGAAGGTGAAGGATATGTACTTCCCCGGCCTGTGGAAGGAACAGCTGGTGAACGGCGTGAACTACCAGTTCCCGTGGTATCAGGGCATCCAGGTGGAGCTGATCAACACGCAGGTGTACAGCGCGGCCGGCCTGAAGCTCGAAGACTTTCCGAAGACGGTGGACGGGCTGCCGGCGCTGTGCAAGACCATCAAAGAGAAGACCGGCACGCTGTGCGACATCCGTCTGACCGTCAATGACCTGCTGTCGCAGATGGTCTATGAAGGCGGCGTCAAGGTCATCAGCGACGACGGCAAGCAGTTCACCTTCGACTCGCCGGAGGCCGTGGCCTGGCTGCAGATGTACGTGGGCATGGTCAAGGACGGCACGGTGGATCGCACCGCGCTGGTGACGGATCAGGATCGCATCGGCCTCGATCTGTTCACCTCGGGCAAGGCGGCGTTCTATCAAACCGGGCCCAACCTCATCCGCGAAGTGCGCGCCAACAATCCCGGCCTGTATGGTTATCTGGCCGCCGTGCCCGCGCCGGTCGGCAAATCGGGCGTGCTGGGCAAGGGCCTGATGTCGATCTCGGTGAAGAAGGACACCAAGTTCCCCAACGCCTCCATCGCGCTGGCCCAGTTCTTTACCAATCCCAGGAGCATGCTGGAGTTCTCCAAGATCGTGGCGATCTATCCCTCGACGCCGGCGTCTTACGACGATCCGTTCTTCGCCGCCAAGCCGGTCGCCATTGAAGACAGCGCCAAGCCCATCGCCAAGGACATCGTCTCCAAGTACGCCGACATCGTGCCGACGATTCCGCACAAGGCCGACGTCAACGAGATCGTGCTGCAGGCGGTGCAGCAGGCGTTGTTTAACAACGTCGATCCGCAGAAGGCACTGACCGATGCCGTGGCGCAGGCCAATGCCCTGCTGCCGTAGGCCGGTCATCCGCTGATCGGTTGTGATCCGCGCCCGATGGCCCACACCGTCGGGCGCGGACAAACCGATCGGAGAACGCGCATGCCCCGAAAATTCTCGCTCACCCCTTATCTGTTCCTTGCGCCGGCGCTGATCCTGATCGGGATCTTTGTGTTGTACCCGATTGTGGCCGTGGTCTATTACAGTTTCACCAACTACGACATCGTCACGCCGCCGGTGTGGACGGGGTTGGGCAATTACGAGCGGCTGTTTCAAGACCCGATCTTCTGGCAGGCCTTGTTGCACTCCTTCATTTATCTGCTGGTGACGCCGACGCTGATCGTGTTGTGCATCCTGCTGGCCATCGTCGTCAATCGCCGGCTGCGCGGCATCAATGCCTTTCGCGCCCTGTATTACATTCCCGTCATCAGCGGCAGCATCGCCGTCGGCATCGCCTGGCGCTTGATGCTTGACACCAACGGCCTGCTCAACAGCCTGCTGATCGCGCTGGGCGTCATCCAGGAACCGGTGCAGTGGCTGGCCGAGCCGTCGCTCACTCTGCCGATCGCAATGCTGCTGACGATCTGGATGGGGCTGGGTTATTACATGATGATCTTTCTGGCCGGCCTGCAGAACATCCCGGAAGAGTTGTATGACGCCGCGCTGATCGACGGCTGCAATCATTTTCAAAAGCACTGGCATGTCAGCCTGCCCGGCCTGCGCCCGCAGATTACGTTTGTGGCCGTCATTTCCAGTCTGGCCGCGCTGGAAGTTTTCAATGAGGTCTTCATCCTGACCGGCGGGCTGGGCGGCATCCTGAACAGCGGCGTGACGCTGGTGTTCTACCTCTGGCGGCAGGCCTTCCGCCTGCAGCACGCGGGCTATGCGTCGGCCATCGCCATGGTGCTGCTGGTCATTACGCTCGCCTTCTCAATCCTCAACATCCGCCGGCTGGAACGCGGCACGGAGGCCGAATGATGAACCTGACTCAGCCGGCGTCTGGCGCGGCGGCCCGTGCCCGTCTGTCGCGCCGCCAAACACTTGAGACGATCTTCTGGTACGTCATCCTGATCGCGATCGCCGTGATCACGGCCTTCCCGTTCGTGTGGGTGTTCTTCACGTCGTTCAAGGGGCCCACCGATCCCGTCTATTCCGTGCCGCCGCAGCTCATCCCGCAGGCGCCGACGCTGGCCAATTACGAGCGCGTATGGAATCAACTGCCGGTGGCGAACTTCTTCGCCAACAGCGTCATCGTCGCCACCGCGACTGTCGGCCTCAACCTGCTGATCACCTCACTGGCGGCCTATCCCTTCGCCAAGATGAAGTTCCGCGGGCGCGACGCCATCTTCTACCTGCTGCTGGCCACCTTCATCGTGCCGCCGCAGCTCACTTATATTCCGGGCTTCGTGCTGGCCGTCAACGTCTTCAAATACTACGATTCGCTGCTGGCGCTGATCTTTCCCAGTCTGGCCACCGTGTTCAATATCTTCCTGCTGCGGCAGGCCTTCAGGACCGTGCCTGACGATCTGATCGACGCCGGCCGCATCGACGGCGCGGGCGAGCTGCGCATCTGGTGGAGCATCCTGCTGCCGGTGGTCAAGCCGTCGCTGGCCACCGCCGCCATCATCACCTTTGTCAACCAGTGGAACGACTTCTTCTGGCCGTCGCTGATGCTGCATTCGCGCTCCAACATGACGCTGCAGGTGGGGCTGGTGGCGCTGCAGGGCATGTTCGCCTCCGACTCGCGCGGCGTGGCGGCGGGCGTGGTCATCACCGTCGTGCCCATCATCATCTTCTTCATCGTGTTACAGCGGCAGTTCGTGCGCGGCCTTACCGGCGCAGTCAAAGGTTAAATCATGACGGCCGCGCTTGAACATCTGATCGGGCAGAAACTGTTATGGAGTTTTCAGGGCAAAGACGCGCCGCCCGAATTCCTGGCGGCCGTGCAGCGCGGTCACGTCGGCGGCGTCACCCTCTTTCGATCACTCAATGTCCAGTCGCCCGCACAGATCCGTGAATTGACCGATCGACTGCAAGCCACGGCGCGGCAGGCGAATTTGCCGCCGTTGCTGATCGCGGCCGATCAGGAAGGCGGCCAGCTGCTGGCGCTGGGCGACGCGACCACGCCTTTTCCCGGTAATATGGCGCTCGGCGCGGCCCGATCGGCTGAGCTGGCCCAACGGGTGGGCTTCGCCATCGGGCGTGAGCTGGCCGCCCTGGGCGTCAACGTCAACTACGCGCCCGCCGCCGATGTCAACCTCAATCCGCACAATCCCGTCATCGGCACGCGGGCCTTTGGCGAAGCGCCGGACTTAGTGGCGACCCTTACCCCGGCGCTGGTGTGCGGCCTGCAGGCGGCGGGCGTGGCCGCCACGGCCAAGCACTTCCCCGGACACGGCGACACCGCCAGCGATTCGCATCACGGCACGCCCGTCGTCACGCATGACATCGACACCCTGCGCCGGATCGATCTGCCGCCGTTTCGGGCCGCCATCGACGCGGGCGTGCGGCTGATCCTGACGGCGCACGTGGCCGTGCCCGCGCTCGACGATCAGCCCGATCGTCCCGCGACGCTGTCGGCCCGCATCCTGCGCGGCGTGCTGCGCGATGAGCTGAAGTTTGAGGGGGTGATCGTCACCGACGCGCTGGACATGCGCGCCATTTCGCAGGGGGCGGAGCTGTACGTGGATGCGATTTGCGCGGCATTGGCCGGCGCCGACCTGCTGTTGTTGACCAGCTTTCTCGATCAGCCCGGCCTTTTCGCCACGCTGCTGCAGGCCGCGCGGCGCGGCCTGATCCCCATGACCGATCTCGAAGCTTCGGCGGCGCGTATCGCGGCGCTCAAACAATGGCTGGCCGCGCAGCCCGTGCCGCCCTCGCTCGATGTGGTGGGCTGCGCCGAGCATCAGGCGCTGGCCGAAGAAGTGGCCCGGCAGTCGATTACGCTGGTGCGCGACGACGCGCAGCTGCTGCCGATCCGCCTGCCGCCGGACGCGACGATGGCCGTCATCGCGCCGCGCCCGATCGATCTCACTCCGGCCGATACGTCATCTTACGTCTCGCCGATGCTGGCGCAGGCGATGCGATCGTTCCACGCCCGCGTCGTCGATCTGATCGTGCCGCACGACCCATCGGCGGCGGAGATTGCCGCCGTGTGCGATCAAGTGCGCGACTGCGATCTGATCCTGATCGGCACGTTGAACGCCTACGCCACGTCGGGGCAGGCGGCGCTGGTGAACGCGCTGCTGGAGCTCGGTGCGCCCGTCGTCGTCGCAGCGCTGCGCCTACCCTACGATCTAGCAGCCTTCCCGACTGCGTCCACTTACGTCTGCACGTACAGCGTGCTTGAGCCATCGATGCGAGCGTTGGCGCAGGCGTTGTGGGGCGAGATTCCGTTTCGCGGACGACTGCCGGTCGCCATCCCCGATCTGTATCCGCGCGATCACGGCCTTATCGGTTGAGCGCCGATTCGGCCGCCGCGTAAACCACTTCCCCGCCGATGATGGTCTGGGCCACTTGATGATCGGCGTCCAGCACCACGAGGTCGGCGCGGCACCCCGGCGCCAACCGCCCGCGATCCGAAAGATTAAGTAAGCGAGCGGGTGTTGTCGTGACCGTCGCCAATGCCTCTGCTAATGAGCAGCCCGTAAACGCCATCAAGTTGCGCACCGCTTGATCGAGACTCAAGACGCTGCCGGCCAGGCGGCCATCGGCCAGCCGCGCCGAAGTTTCATCCACCGTCACCTCAAAATCGCCCAACACGTAATGCCCCGGCGACATGCCCAGCGCCGCCATCGCATCGGTCACCAGGCTAAAGCGCGCCGCCCCCTTGCTGCGGTAGGCCACCGCCACCATCGACGGGTGCACGTGGATGCCGTCGACGATCAGGCCGGTGGTGATCGCCGTCTCGCTTAATGCCGCGCCCACCAGCCCCGGTTCGCGATGATCGAGCGGCGGCATGGCGTTGAACAGATGCGTGGCGTAGGTCAAACCCGCCTGCACACCGGCCTGCGCTTCGTCAAACGCGGCGATGCTGTGGCCCGCGCTGACGGCGATGCCGCGCTCGCTCAACCGCCGAATGATGTCCAACGCTCCCGGCAGTTCCGGGGCGAGCGTCACCAGCCGCACGCCGCGCTCGATCGTCCACTCGGCGATCAGGGCCGGATCGGGCTTACGCAAATATTCGGGGTTGTGCGCGCCGCGCCGCGCCGGGTTGAGAAACGGCCCTTCGACGTGCAGGCCCAGCGGCTGCGCGCCATGTGCTTCGGCCGGGGCGCGGGTGACTACCGTTTGCGCTTCAGCCACCACGCCGGGCGGCGAGGTGATGATCGTGGGCAGAAATGCCGTCACGCCGTAACGCGGCAGGCGGGCGGCCACTTGCCAAAGGGTGGCCGGGTTGGCTGTGAAATCGTGGCCGAATGCGCCGTTGATTTGCAGATCGATCAGGCCGGGGGCGGCCACGCCGGGCAGGTTCACCCGCTCGGCGCCGGGCGGGCAGGGCAGGGCGTCAGCCGGCGCCAGCGCGCGGATGAGGCCGTCTTCGATCAGGATGGCTGCTGATTCAATCCGTTCGTCGGGGGTTAGCGCGGCCTCGGCCTGCAGATAGCGCAAATGCGTCATTTGGGTTTCCTTCGAGAGTTTAATCGCCTTCGAGATTGATCGGATTATAGCACTGCCGCGGACGGCTGCCGCAAACACGCTGCGTAAACAGGCCGGCAGTATGCTGTACTTGACGATGAGGATCAGCGACGGCAGGTTAGGCCATTGTTGCAGAAAGTTGGGATGTTCAAATTGATTAGGCCGCTGCTTTGATCTATGCTGGAATCACCAATGACGAACGAATCCGACGATCACAGTACCAACCGCAGCGACTCCGGCGTCAACTTCAGCGCCGCACGCGATGTGACCATCGGCGGCGATGTGGTCGGCCGCGACAAGATCGTACAGAACATCCAGCACATCTACGAACGCGCGCTGACTGCCGCCGAGGAAGCGGCCCGCGCTCAGGTGCTGGAACGTCAGCAGCTGGCCGAGGGCGTGAGCGCGTATGCCCGCCGCCTGCAATCGCGCGCTCAACGCCCTTCGCCCGCCGGCGGCGCGCCCTATCGCGGTTTGCTTCCCTACGAGCTGAACGACAGCGACCAGTTCTTCGGGCGCGAGGCCGCCGTCGCCGCGCTGCTCGATCATCTGTCGCGCGCGGCGTTGACCGTGCTGCAATCGGAAAGCGGCGCGGGCAAGACTTCGCTGCTGCAGGCCGGGTTGATGCCGCGCCTGCTCGATCAGGGCCACCTGCCGATTTACCTGCGCCCTTACGACGAAGATCCGGCCTTCAAGCTCAAGCGCGAGCTGCTGTCTGATCTCACGCCTGCGGCCCCGTTGGGTAAAGCCCCGCTGCGCGATTTCCTGCGGCAGGCCGGCGATGTATTGGGCGCGCAATCAACCTTGATCGTGCTGATCGATCAGTTTGAAGAGTTTTTCACGCGGCTCGATCAGCCGCAGCAAGATGCTTTTGTGCGCGAGCTGGCCGAATGCCTGGACGACGCGAGTTTGAACGTGCGCTGGGTGCTGGCCCTGCGCGCCGAATACTTTGGCAATCTGGCGAACTTCCGGCCGCGCCTTCGCAATCCGTATGAGAACTATTTTCGTCTCAACGCGCTGAGCCGCGAGGAGGCGCGCGTCGTCATCACGCGGCCCCTCGAGCGGCGCGGCGTGCGTTTTGAGGACGGCCTGATCGAGCGCGTGCTGGATGATCTGGGCGGGGCCGACATTGCGCCGCCGCAATTACAGCTGGTGTGCCGGGCGCTCTTCGGGGCGACGCCGCCGGGCCAGACGCTGATCACGCACGCTTCATACGATCAGGCCGGCGGCGCGGCCGGCATTCTTAGTAATTATCTTGAGCGTGTGCTGAGCACGGAGCTGCGGCCCGATCAGCGCGACGCGGCCCGGCGGCTGCTGGAGTCGCTGATTACGTCCGAGCAGCAGCGGGTGATTCGGACGCGCGCGGACCTGGTGGCGGAATTGTCCGCCCGCAACATCACGCCGGGCACGCTGGATGTGATCCTGACGCAGCTGATCGACAGTCGGCTGGTGAAGACCGAGGAGACCGACCACGGCCTTGCCTACGAACTGGCGCACGATTACCTGTTGGACAAAATCAAACTCGATCCGCAGGTGAAGGCGCGCAAGGCTGCGCAGGAGCTGCTGGAGCAGGAATTGCGCGCCAACCGGCAGTATCAGACGTTGATCAGCGGCGATCGGCTGCGCGTGATCGATCAGTTCCGCGCCGATCTGGTGATCTCACCCGACGCGGAACGCCTGCTTGAGTTGAGCCGCGCCGCCGCACAGCGCGAGCAAGCGCGCCGTCGGCGGATGCGCCTGGCGCTGGGCGCAACGCTGGCCGTCATCGTGACGGCATTAATCGTCATCTTTCCGGTGCAGGCGCTTCACAGGGAATGGCTGCGTCAGCAAGCGCTGAACGCCAGTCAGGTAACACGGCTGCAAGGCGGCGAGCTGATCTTCGGGACCGATGATCCCAATCGGGCGGCGGATGAAGCGCCGAGAACGATCAAATCGATCGGGACATTTGAGATCGAAACGACCGAGGTTTCGCGACAGCAGTTTGGATGGTGTGTTGAAGCGGGTCGCTGCCTCGACCGACCCGATCGCGATCCGCCGCTGAACGATGAGCGTTTTTTCAACGAGCCCATTACCGATGTCAGCGCCAGGCAGGCGTGGACGTACTGCCAATGGTTGGGCCGCCGGCTGCCGCACGAGTTGGAATGGGAACGCGCCGCGCGCGGCCTGGACGGGCGCAGCTGGCCGTGGGGCAACCTGGCGCCATCGCCGGGGCGAGTGAGCTTCAGCACGACCGGCGGTTCGCTGGAGCCACAATTCGTGCCTGTCACGTCAGCGGATCAAGATCGCACCACTGATGATCCGCCCATCTTGAATCTGGCGGGGAATGTGCATGAGTGGACGAGCACGCTGGCCCGCTTGACCGCCGACCAGAGCAGCTACGAACGCATTGGAGAGTGGGCGGGCGAGGCGACGACCGATCTGTTGATAGCGCGCGGCGGCTCGCCGGCTTCCGAATTTCAACGGATAACGCGGGCTTATCCGATACCGCCGACCACCACCGATCGCGCACTGGGTTTTCGGTGTGCGCAGGACGTGAAGTAGGTGCGGCGGCTCAGCCCCTGAACGAACCAACCGCAGCTCAAGGAGGACGTCATGTTTAGCAAGCTTACGGCAGTGGTCGCTTTGATGTTGATCGCCGGATTATTATCGGCGTGCGGCGGAACGGCCTCGGCGGCAACGCTGGCTGCGCCGCCGGCAGCGCCGCCGGTCGCGGCGGCCCCGATGATCGATCCTGCCCCGGCGGCCGTGACGTCGCCGGCAGCAGCGCAGCCTGCGCCCGCGCCGATGTCGATTGACGAGTACGTGCGGGCCGGCTTTCCGCCATCCGCCATCGCTCAGGGGCAGGTACCAACCCGCACGGTGATTCAAGCGCCGCAGGTGCAGCAGCCTGTTGATCAGCTGCCGGTGACGCTCGTGCCGACCGATCAAACCAAAGACGGCACGACGGGCGGCGATGGCAATGTCGCGCCGCAAGTGACACCGCCTCCGGTGGATCAATCGCAGACCGATACATCGATCTATCTGCCACCGGGTTACGTGCCGCCGGTCTATGCGCCGCCGATCTATCAGCCGGTCTTTCAGCCTCCCGTGTACGCGCCGGTGTATCAGCCGCCGGCGCAGCCCGTGGCGGTGGACATTCCGCCGGTGCTGGGCGTACACATTGTGCAGCCGGGCGAATCGCTGCCGTGCATTGGCGCGGCTTATGAAGTTGATCCCGGCGCGATCATGACCGCGAACCTGTTGCCGCCTTATGGTCAGGTGCAGCCGGGCGATTTTCTGATGATCCCGGCCACGCGCTGGATCAACATGCCGGCGATGACGGCCTGCCCGGCGCAGTTCGATCCCAACTGGTCGTACTTCGACGTGAGCGCGCCGGCCGCGCCGGTGTGCGGCAACGCGGTGTTCGGTGCGCCGATTATGACGGCCAGCCCATTTGGCACGGCGACCGATCAGCAGTATGTGCAAGCGGCGGGATCGTATGCCAACGGGTACGGCGAGACGTTTGTCATCACGGTCACCGGCCGTCGCTACGAAGCGGTGAGCCGGTTTGTATATGATCTGCCGGCCGTGTGCTTTGGCGCCGCGCGCGCACGCCCGGCCGAATCGGTGGAGGCGCCGGGGCCGGCGGCCAGCCCGAGCATCACGTCGAGCGCCGGGACCGGGCCGGTGAGCGTGCTGGCCGATCCGTATACGTACAATCTCGTAATCGAACTGGGGGTGAGTGGTGTCTCGGGCCGGGAGTACACCACGCAGTCGTCATTCTCCTTTGTGATCGATCCGGAGTTGTACGGCGGCGGCGTGCACTACTTCCGCACGCCGCCCAATCGAGGCTCGGCGCTGGCTATTGTCGGCGCGACAGGCGGCAGCGTCAGCAGCACGTTGTATTACAACTGCGCAGCCCAAACGCCTCAAACGTCGCTGGCGGGCGGCTGGCCGGCCGTCCTGTCCGGGAACACATCGGGCGACTACGCGCTGACGGTGTCGGGGCTGGGCGGCTTGAATCGCTACAATGTGGCCGGCACATGGGGCAATCTGGAGGCACGGGCCGGCGGCAGCATTTGTCGTTGAAGCAGACCGCCTGACACAGTCAGCCACTGAAGCGGCATGAGGAGGCCTCGCCGGCCGATGTAGCCGGCGAGGCAATTTTGATATTACGGTGATCGCGCGGTGCGCGCCGTGCGGGTCCGCCGATCAAGACTCCAACCGGTAGCCGCTGCCCGGCTCGGTGATGATGAGACGGGGATGTTTGGGATCATCTTCGATCGCCTGGCGCAACTTCCACACGTGCCACTTCACCCGATCGCGATACCGGTCCCGCTCGGAAATGCCCAGCGCTTCGGCGATGGTGTTGGCACTGACCGTCTCGCCGCTGCGCTCGGCCAGCAGCACCAGCAGCGTGTATTCGGCCGGCTGCAAGCTCACCGGCACGCCGCGCCGGAAGACTTCGTGCGAAACACGCTTGATAAAAATGTCGGGGCCGGCGCGCAGCATATTGGAAAGCGGCTGCGGTGGGCGATAGGTGCGGCGCATCACGGTTTCGACACGCGCCAGCAGCTCGTCCGGCAAAAAGGGCTTGACCAGATAATCATCGGCGCCGAGCTTGAGGCCAGAGACCTTGTCGTCGCTGGTCTGCCGGCCGGTGAGGAAGATGATCGGGACGGTTGAGATCTGCCGGATGCGGTAGCACGTTTCCCAGCCGTCCATGCCCGGCATCATCACATCCAGGATGACCAGATCGGGCTGATGGGTTCGAATCGCCTTCAGTCCGTCCTCGCCGTTGTAGGCGCTGATGGGCGAATAGTTGGCCCCCACCAGCGCCATCTCAATCATCTTGACCTGGGCCGGATCGTCGTCAATGATCAGAATGGTCTGCATGGCTTATCAGGCTGATACGAAACGGTAGCCCGCACCGCGCTCGGTAAAGATGAAGCGCGGCGTGCCGTCAGGTCCGTCGAGTTTCTGCCGCAGTCGCCATACGTACCATTTGACGTTGTTGACGTTGACATCGGTATCAAAGCCCCAGACGGCGGTGAAGATATCTTCGACGGTGATGACCTGGCCCGGATGTTCGGCCAGATAGATCAAAATGCGGTGCTCGGTCTGTGTCAGTTCGATCGGCCCGCCGTTCACAATGATGATGAGGCTGGCCGGATCGATGATGAGATCGCCGCCGGCAAAGCGCATGACCGAATTCTTGGACGGCGGCGGCAGGCGGGTGCGGCGCAGCACGGCCTGAATGCGCGCGGCCAGCTCGCTGGGATTGAAAGGCTTGACCACGTAGTCGTCCGCCCCCATGCGCAGGCCCTTCACCTTTTCCTCGTCGCTGCGGCGCGAAGTCATGATGATGATGGGCACGGTGGACATTTCACGGATGCGGCGGCACACTTCCCAGCCGTCGATGGACGGCAGCATCAGATCCAACACGACCAGATCGGGCTGGGTGTCGTAGAGTTTGCGCAGGCCTTCGGCGCCGTCGAGCGCGTGGATCACGCTGAAGCCGCTGTGCTCCAGCAGCAGACGGACCACTTCAGCCTGCAAGGGGTCATCTTCGATGATGAGAATCTTCTCGCTCATGGCCAGAAAACCGGGGCGATGGGGGCGACTAGAGCATCATGCGGCCGGAAGCAAGCAGGCAGCCAAAGCCCAGCACAAAGACGTTGATGAAGAGCAGCAGTGCCACAATCAAGCGCTGTTGCGGCGTAAGGTCCTTGAAAACGGGCATCCGCTCCATCAGCGGCCGGCTGGACAGTTCGTCTTCTTCCTCCTGCATGGCCGCACTGCTCTGGCGAAGATCGTCAAACATGCCGCCTCCTTGGGGTAAACGCTCAGCTGATAATGACTTAAACCACGTTAACTTAGCATACCGCCGAGAGAGTCAAATGTCAAATGCCCATGCGTTAGGAGTGCGCGTCAAAGTCAGGCAGCGGCCAGGTGCTGGCGATTGAAATCGCGCCTGTGGAGCCGTGGGCTGAACGTCCACCGACGTGGGCGGGGCCTCGTCGGCGCAGGCCGACGATCGGCGGCACGCCCGCCAGACGCGAATTCATTCGCCGGAGAAGTCGGTTGGCAAAACAATGACGCGCACTCTGCACTCTGCATTAGTACGCCAGTCGCCTGTCAGCGGTCAGCGATGGCCAGTTGACACCGTGAGGCGAGTGCGGTATGCTTTCGCGCAATGCAATCGATGCGCATGGGGCGCCCGGTGCGCCGCAGCTGGGTGGTGCGGCTCGCGTTGATCTTGAGCCTGATGCTCACAGCCATGGCTGTGAGCGTTTTGGCGTTTACACCCGGCCCCGTCGCGGAAGCGCGCCCGTCGGCGACCGCTGTGCTGATCACCGCCTCGCCGGCGCGACTCACGCCATCGCAGCCGGGGCGCACGCCAGTCAGTGTTTCCACTAACACGTCCGCCGATTCTGTCCCCGTCGTGAAGCCACTCAGGATTCCGGTGGAAGAAGAACCCCGCCCCACGCGCGAAGTGACCCGCAGGCCCGCCGCCACCGTCGTCTTCCCCGCGCCCATTCTGCCGCCCGATTGGGATCAGGTGGCCCGATCGGCCGATGTGCCGATCCTGATGTATCACTACATCTCTGCGGCGCCTTCGCCGACGGACAAGCTGCGCGTGGGCCTGTCCGTTGCGCCCGACGTGTTCGAGGCGCAGATGAAGCTGCTGGCCGAGTCGGGCTTCTCGTCGGTTACGTTGTTCGACCTGTACGATCATCTGGCGACAGGCAAACCTTTGCCCGACAAACCGGTGATCCTGTCCTTCGACGACGGCTATCGCGACAACTATGAGAACGCCTTTCCGATTCTGCAAAAATACGGATTGCGCGGCACGTTCTTTGTGCTGACCGCACCGGCCGACGCCGCCGATCCCGCCTACCTGACATGGTCGATGATCAAGACGATGAGCGACGCAGGCATGGACATCCAGCTGCACGCCAAGGATCACGTGGACCTGCGTCAGCGCAACTACGACTATCTGGTGTGGGAGATCATCGGGGGGCGAGAATCCATCGAGGGACACACCGGCAAGCCGGTGGTCTTCATGAGTTACCCCTCGGGCAAGTATGATGACGCCGTCCTGCAGTTCCTGCAGAAACATAACTTTTGGGCGGCCGTAACCACTCAGCCGGGAAGTCGCCATACCCTGACCAACGCTCTAATCTGGCCGCGCGTGCGCATCTCCGGGCAGACTTCACTGACCGGCTTTGCCAAGGCAATGGGTATCAGCCTTCCGTAACGTTTTCCACCCTATGTCAACCTCCTGCGCCTGAATCACCCGCGAAACGGATTTTGACCTCATTTGATACGCCTTGTCACATTAAACCTTTAGCCAATCGCGACCCTACATAAGCTTCAAAACCTGATGGCGGCTGGTGCTATCTTTCTCAAACCCGATAGGTTTTGAGAGATTGATGCTGATATACTTTCGCCAGATTACGGCTTCCGAAGTCAGCACAGCAACTCGTGCCCTTCGGAAGTTTGTGTGTGAGCGGCTTATGACGACTTCGTCACGACTACCCGGTTTTTACAATAGAACCCAAACAGAGCGGTTGCAGGCAGTTGCCGAACAGGCCGGACTGCCCCCGGACGCACTGGCTGCCTTTACAGCCGGCCTCAGCCTTGAGGGTGCCGATCACATGATCGAGAATGTGATCGGACTGCACAGCCTCCCCTTTGGGATTGCCACCAACTTTCGAGTTAACAATAAAGAGATTCTTGTCCCGATGGTGATTGAGGAGCCGTCGGTAGTGGCCGGGGCGTCGCTGGCGGCACGCCTAGCCCGCGAAAGCGGCGGCTTTATGGCAAGCAGCGATGAGCCGGTGATGATCGCCCAGATGCAAATTCTGGACCTGGTCAATCCGCACGCCGCCCGATTGGCCCTCCTGGCCCAGAAGGCCCGCATCCTTGAGTTTGCGTCCACCACCGATCCGGTCATTGCGCGGTTTGGCGGCGGCCCCCGCAACATTGAAGTGCGTGTTATTGAGGATTCGCCTGTCGGCGCGATGCTGGTGCTGCACCTGCTGTACGATTGCCGCGACGCGATGGGCGCGAACACCGTCAACACTGCCGCCGAGGCGCTGCGCCCCATGGTCGAAGAGATCACGGGCGGGCGGGTGGCACTGCGCATTTTGAGTAACCTGGCGGATCATCGCCTGGCCCGATCGACCTGTGTCATCCCGACGAGTGCCCTGGCCTTCGATCAGTTTGACGGCGAAGACGTGCGCGATCGCATCATCGAAGCGTATGCCTTTGCGGCCGCCGATCCCTATCGGGCCGCCACGCACAACAAAGGCATCATGAACGGCGTCGACGCGGTCGTCATCGCCACCGGCAACGACTGGCGCGCCATCGAAGCGGGCGCGCACGCTTACGCCGCGCGTTCGGGTAAATACACCTCACTGTCGCAATGGGGCAAGGATGCCAAAGGCAACCTCGTCGGCACGCTGGAAATGCCGATGGCGGTGGGCATCGTGGGCGGCGCGACGAAGGTGCATCCCACCGCGCAGATCGCGCTGAAGATCATGGGCATCCAGTCGGCGCGGGAGTTGGCCGAAGTCATCGTGTCCGTCGGCCTGGCGCAGAACTTCGCAGCGATTCGCGCGCTGGCCACCGAAGGCATTCAGCGCGGGCACATGTCGCTGCACGCGCGCCAGCTGGCCATGGCCGCGGGCGCCACCGGCGATCTGATCGAACAGATCTCGGCTCAAATGGTGCGCGAAAAACAAGTGCGCCTCGATCGGGCGCAGGCTTTAGTCGAAGAGATCAAATCCTATTTGCCGCAAAGTCGCGAAGAATAAATCGTATCCTGAGCGTCTGCGCGGTTTGATACAGGTGAAGCATGCCGTTGATGAAGTCGAGCAACCCAGTTGGGATTATCGGTTACGGGGCGTATGTGCCGCGTTATCGCCTGCCCGCGACAGAAGTGTCGCGCGTGTGGACGGATGGTGAAGAAGGCACGCCCATCAAAGAGAAAGCAGTGCCGGGGCTGGATGAAGATGTGGCGACGATGTCGATCGAGGCAGCGCGCAGCGCCATCGCCCGCGCGCAGATCGATCCGCAGGACTTGGGCGCGATCTGGGTGGGCAGTGAGAGCCACCCGTATGCGGTAAAGCCCACCTCGACGATTGTGGCGGAAGCCATTGGCGCGGTGCCGTTCACGCAGGCCGCCGACTGGCAGTTCGCGTGCAAGGCCGGCTCGGAGGCGCTGCAAGCCGCCACGGGCTTCGTCGGGTCGGGCATGGCGAAGTATGCGATGGCGATTGGGATGGACACCGCGCAGGGCCGCCCCGGCGATGCGTTGGAGTACACGGCGGGCGCGGGCGGCGCGGCCTACATCGTCGGCGAGGCCGATGAAGCGCTGGCCGTGATCGAAGGCTCGTTGTCCTACGTGACCGACACGCCCGATTTCTGGCGGCGGCAGTACGCGCACTATCCTGAGCATGCCAGCCGCTTTACGGGTGAACCCGCGTACTTCAAGCACATCACGTCCGCCGCCGAGCAGATCATGGAAGACCTGGGCGTGAAGCCGGAAGATTACACCTATGTGGTCTTTCATCAGCCCAACGTGAAGTTTCCGCAGCGCGCGGCGCAGATGCTGGGCTTCAAGCCGGAGCAATACAAAGTCGGCTTGCTGGTCAACGAGATCGGCAACACCTATGCGGGATCGAGCCTCATCGGGCTGACGGCGATTCTCGATGTCGCCAAACCGGGCGATCGGGTGCTGGAAGTGTCGTTCGGCTCAGGCGCGGGCAGCGATGCGTTTTCGCTGCGCATCACCGATCGGATTACCGAGCGACAGGGGCGCGCCCCCCGGACGCGCGACTACGTGAATCGTCGCACGCCGATCGATTACGCGACATACGTGCGCTTCCGCAAGAAGTTGACGATGGTCTAAGCACTTTACTCATTACTCATTACTCGTCAGGGTAACAAGTAATGGGTAACGGGTCATGAGTACACTGAAATCATGCGCGACGTTAGCATTATCGGAGTGGGACAGACGCCCGTCGGCGAACACTGGGACATCGGGCTGCGGCATCTGGCGCTGGAAGCGGTGCGCAACGCGGCCGTCGATGCGCAGATCGATCACGCCGATGCCCTGTTTGTGGGCAACATGTCGGCGGCGCAGATTAGCGGCCAGACCAACCTGGGCGCGCTCATCGCCGACATCGTGGGCCTGCGCGGCATCGAGGCGGTGACGGTTGAAGCTTCGTCGGCTTCAGGTGCGGCGGCGATGCGGCAGGCCTATCTGGCGGTGGCGAGCGGCGCCATGGACTTCGCCATCGTCGTCGGCGTGGAAAAACTATCGGATGTGCTGGGTTCCGCGGCGGTCTCCGCGCAGATGACGGCCACCGACAGCGATTACGAAGCCTCGCATGGCGTGACGCCCTTATCGGCGGCGGCGATGTTGATGCGCCGGTACATGTACGAATACGATGCCGTGCCGATGGATTTTGCCGCGTTCAGCGTGAACGCGCACGCCAACTCGGCCACGAATCCGAACGCGATGTATCACAACAAGATCACGCCCGAGGCGTTTGTAAAAGCGGCGATGATTGCGGAGCCGATCAATTTGTTTGATGCGGCGCCGGCGGCCGACGGCGCCGCGGCGATTGTCCTGGCCCCGACCGATTGGGCCAGGTCCCACCGATCGGATGGGGTGATTCGCGTGGCGGCTTCGACAGTGGCGACCGATGCTTTGGCCATTCACGATCGGCATGATCCGTTATGGCTGCGCGCGGCGGAGTTATCGGTGCGCAAGGCGTATCAGCAGGCGAACGTGTCGCCGAACGACATCAACCTGTTTGAATTGCACGATTCCGCGACGATCCTGGCGGCCATGTCACTGGAGGCGGCGGGCTTCGCGCCGCGCGGCCACGGGGTGACGTTTGCGGCGCGCGGCGGCATCACCCGTGACGGACAGATTCCGATCAGCACGCTGGGCGGCCTGAAAGGGCGGGGCGATCCCGGCGGCGCGACGGGCGTTTATCAATTGGTGGAGGTCGTGCAGCAGCTGCGCGAGCAGGCCGGCCCAAATCAGATCAAGAATGCCCGCATCGGCATGGCGCAGAACCTGGGCGCGACCGGTGCGACGGCGGTGACGCACATCCTGATACGTGATGCGTAACGCGTCAATTACGCGGTACGGAATCACGCACTGGCCATAGCAACCAACAGACTTTGAATGGGTTATTACCCACGAATCGGAGGTATTTCATGGATATTCCACGTCATTGGCGATTGAAGTCACAACGCTACGCCCTCGTCGGCGAAGTGTGTCCGCATTGCAATGCCAAGCTGTTTCCGCCGCGCGATGTCTGCCCGGAATGCGGCAGCCCGGCCAAAGAGCCGTTTACGTTTTCCGGTCGCGGCGAGGTGTTTTCGTACAGCACGGTGTTTCAGGCGCCGGCCAGCCACGAAGAGCAGGCCCCCTACACCGTGGCGCTGGTCAAGCTGGAAGAAGGGCCGCTGATCACCGCGCAGCTCACCGATGTCGATCGCAAGGACGTGAAGATCGGCATGCCGGTGGAGATGACGACGCGCGTGCTGCAGAGCAACGGCGATCGCGGCGCGATTGTTTACGGGTACAAGTTCCGGCCATTTCGATCGGTAGCGCCTGCTGAATAATCGCCAGCACATCCAACCGCATAATCACTCGCAAATTGCGGTCCTTGTCGATCTCAACCCGTTCGACAAGTTGTTCAAACCACTGCCGCTTGATGACAAAGATCTCGTGACGTTCATCATCGGACTGTGGCGTATCGTTTAAGCTTTCGATTCCGACCCGCACATCTTCAAGATACTCGCGCGCTAGTGCTTCCCAGTTGCCTAGCGCGCTGATGTTTATGGCGGTCTGGCTGTAATGACCCCCAAATCTTGGACAGTGTAGTAAAACAACACCGTTCGGGAAAGGGGTTTCCGCATGACCAAGAAACATCGCACGTTCAGTCCTGAGTTCAAAGCACAAGCCGTCCTCGCAGTGCTCAGCGGCAGTAAGACCGCTGCCGAGCTATGCCGCGAACATCAGATTAAGCCCGATCTCTTCTCCCAGTGGAAAGCTGCGTTTCTCGACAATGCGGCGAAGGTCTTTGAACGCGACACAGGAGTTGATCCGCAGCAAGCCCGGATCGCCGAGTTGGAGCGGCTGGTGGGCCGGCTGATGCTGGAACTGGAGGTGGCCAAAAAAGCCTCGACGTTGTTGCGCCAGCCCGTGAGCAGAGGCGGCCAGTGATCGATAAGTTGGTGGGTGACGGGTACGCGGTGCTCGTGGTGTGTGACGTCCTGGACTACCCGCGCAGCACGTACTATCGCACCGCGAAGCCAGTGACCGATGACGCGCTGCGCGGCCATTCGCGAAATGGCGGGGCAGTGGCCACGCTACGGCTATCGGCGGGTGACCGCCCAACTGCGCCGCCAAGGCTGGCGGGTGAACCGCAAGCGCATCCAACGCTTGATGCGGTTGATGATTTGCCCCAGAAAATCAAGGCGAAAAAGCGGCGCACGACTAATAGCGCGCACGATTTCCCGCGCTATTCGTCGCTGGGTTATCTGACGCCGGTCGAATTTGAGGCGCAGTGGCGCGCCTCCCAGGCTGGCACGTCAGTTATCCCCTAAACTTCGCGATTTTGGTGTCCAAGATCGTGGGGTCACTACAAGAACTATTCACCGACTGGTCCGACCGTGTCAATTGGCGGGTCAGGTGATCCGGCAATTGTCGGCAAGGTGCGCGGCCCGATCGGGTTTCCAGCCCGATCGGGCCGCGCGGCTATGCTATAATTTCGCCACCGAGAGGTGGTCTATGGAAGATTCCGATAAGTTGATGATGCTGACCCAGAAGATGAGCCGGGCGCAGCTGCGGCAGGTGACGCGCTTTGCGGAGTTTATCCTGCTGGAGGATGAGCCTGATGATTTGACCGACCGCACCGACGTGCGCGCGCGCTACACCGCGTTCAAGGATCTGTGCGCGCAATGGAACGTGGATCTGGGCGCGGTGGAAGTGTGGGCCAAAGAGACGGCCAGCGTCATCAACACGCGGGCCGATCAAAAATGATCGTCGAGACGCTGACGGGCGGCCCGGCACAGACCAACTGTTATCTGGCCGGCTGCGAACAGACCCGGCTGGCCGCCGTGATCGATCCGGGCTGGGAGGCTCGATCGGTGCTGGCCAAGGCCGATGAGCTGGGGTTGACGATTAAGCTGATCTTGCTGACGCACGGTCATTTCGATCACATCGGCGCGGTGACCGAGCTGCGCACCGCGACCGGTGCGCCCGTGGCGATGTCACCCGATGAGAAGGACTGGCTGTACGCCAACGGCGGCGCCGATCTGTTTGGCCTGAAGATCACGCCCGTGGCCGACCCCGATATTGAACTGCAAGCCGGGCAGGTGTTGACGGTGGGCGCGCTGAATTTTGAGACGCGCTATGCGCCCGGTCATACGCGCGGACACGTCGTGTTTGTGGAGCACGCGGCGCATGTTGTGTTTTCGGGCGACGTGCTGTTTGCCGGATCGATCGGGCGCACCGATCTGCCCGGCGGCGATTACGACACGCTCATCCAGAGCATCCGCGATCAGCTGCTGACGCTGCCGGATGACTTCAAGGTGTATGCGGGCCACGGTCCGCCCACCACCATCGGACAGGAACGACAGAGCAATCCTTTTCTATAGGATCAATTCGATCTCCCGCAGGCCGCCAACCTGCGGGAGATTTTGTGCTGGAGGTCAACATGCCATCATCAATCAACTGGCGAAAAGTGCGACGCGCGCTGCTGGATTACGCGCTGCTGACGGCGGGCGCGCTGCTGCTGGCGATCAACATCGATCTGTTTCTGGTGCCCAACAAGATCGTGTCGGGCGGGGCCACGGGCTTGGCCACCATCGCGCACGTGCAGTTCGGGCTGCCCACCGGTCTGATCGTGCTGATCATCAATATTCCGCTGTTTGTGCTGGGTGTGCGCTTCGCGGGCGGGATGCGCTTTGCGGTGCGCACGGTGTACGCCACGACGCTGATGTCGGTGCTCACCGATCTGCTGGCGCCGGCCATCGCGCAGATTCCGCCCATCACAGATCCGCTGCTGTTCGTGTTGTACGGCGGCCTGCTCGACGGCATCGGCATGGGGCTGGTATTTCGCGGACAGGGCACCACCGGCGGCACCGACATCGTGGCGCGGCTGCTGAACAAGTTTCGCGGGACGCCGCTGGGCCAGACTATCTTGTGGGTCAACGGCGCCATCCTGATCCTGGCCGTGATCGCCTTCGGGCTGGCGCCGGCCATGTACGCGCTGATCCTGACGTTTGTGGCGGCGCGCGTGGTGGACGTGGTGCAGGGTGAGGCCGATTACAGTCGCACCGCCATCATCATCAGCGCCCAGGCCCAGGCCATTACGGCGGCGATTCTGCAGGAGCTGGAGCGCGGTGTCACGTTGCTCAACGGTCGGGGCGGCTATACCGATCGGGGGCTGGATGTGCTGTACTGCGTGGTGGCCCGATCGGAGATCAGCATCCTTAAGCGCTTGATCGCGTCGATCGATCCGCGCGCCTTCGTCGTCATCACCGACGCGAGCGAGGTGCTGGGTGAAGGCTTCAGAGAGTGGCGATAAACTGGTGGCTGGAGAAGGGGCGTTAGCGGCGGCGGGTCATGTCAGCCATCAGCGGCGATTCCCACCGCCAACATCCAACCGCTATCTAAACGGCACCGGCACGAAGATCAACGCAAACACGATCAGCGTCGCCACGGCCAACGCGCGCCGCGCCGGGTCCAGCGGCGTGATGTCGTCCAGCGTCGGCGCGTGGCGCACGCCAAAGAACAGCCCCAACAACCCCCATAAAATCCACGTCGGCGACACCGTCAGATAGCCCACCGTCAGCAGCACGCCGATGGTGCCCAGCCCGATCAGCCGGGCGTTGCGGCCGATGGCGGCGTACAAAATGTGCCCGCCGTCCAACTGACCGATGGGCAGCAGATTGATCACTGTTACAAACAGGCCCAGCCAGCCGGCCAGCAGCAGCGGGTTGAGTTCCAGCGCCATGCCCGGCCGCACCGCCATCGGCTGTACCAGGCCGATGACGGCGGTGGTGAACAACGATCGCCCCAGCGTCTGGCTGCCCGCCGATGCCAGCACCGGCCGGCTCATGGACACCCCGATGGCGAAGACGGCCACTGCCACCACCAGGCCCGCCGCCGGCCCCGCCAGCCCGATGTCGAACAACGCGCGGCGATGTCGAATGGGCGATCGCAGCTGGATGAAGGCGCCCAGCGTGCCCAGCGGCAGCACGCCAAACGGCGGAATGGGAATGAAGTAGGGCAGTGTCACCGCCGCCCGATGGACCTTGCCGGCGACGTAGTGCCCCATTTCGTGCACGCCCAGAATCAGTAGAAGTGCTGAGGAAAACGGCAGCCCCGCCAGCAGCAGTTCGGGCCGGCGCGCAAACACTTCCAGCGAGGCCACGCGCACCCCGGCCACCAGCGCGCCCGCCATCAGCGTGGTCACGATGGTGAGCGCCAGCAGCACCAGGTTGACCCACATCCGGCCCGGCTGCGCCTGCTCCACGCCCTTCAGCGCCTGCACCACGTCTCCCTGCTGATCGCGATAGAGCAGGGCGGTGTAGCCCGCCGCCTTGAAGCGCGGCCCGATGGCCTCGTACGCGCGGTCGGACGGCTGCTGCAGCGTGCCGCGAAACTCCACCACTTCATCGGGCGGCTGCAGCACGCGCGTCTCCGCAATCGCGAACACGTCCCACAGCTGGCGCTGCAGTTCGACGATGCGGGCCTCAGGCTGCTGGATGCCGACCGGCAGAGTGACGGGCTTGAGCATGATCTAATGGTATCACACTCAACCCGCCCCGCAGGTTCAAACCCGCGGCCGCCGATCTACGAAAACGGGATCGGCGTAAAGATGAGGATGAAGATGACGATCGTGGCGTAACCGATGATCCGGCGCTTGCGATCGAGCGGGGTCACATCGTCCAGCGGCGGCGGATGGCGCAGGCCAAAGACCTGTGCCAGCAGCGCCCACAACAGCCACACATTGAAGATCTGATTGGCGGCCACCACCAGATACAGGCCCAGCCCCACCAGGCCAAACACCGCCACCGTGGCCACGCGCCACTGTCGGCGGCCGAACAACGCATAGGTGACGTGGCCGCCATCCAGCTGACCGATGGGCAGCAGATTGATCATCGTGACCAGCAGGCCAAACCAGGCCGGAAACGCGATCGCGTTGACGATCACATCGTTGCCGTTGCCGGGCAGCCATTGACCCTTGGTGAGGAACTTCAACACCGCGTACAGGATCGAGTTGCCTTCCTGCGAGCCGGGCACCGGCGCGCCGATATGCTGCACCGGCGACGTGATCAACCCCACGATCAGCAGCGGCACCGCAATCGCCAGCCCGGCCAGCGGCCCCGCCACCCCGATGTCGAACAGCTGCCGCCGGTTCTTGATGGGCGACTTCAGCCGGATCACCGCGCCCATCGTCCCCAGCCCGATCGGCATGGGGATGAAAAACGGCAGCGTCACGCTGGCCTTGTGCAGTCGCGCGGCCACATAATGGCCCATCTCGTGCACGCCCAGGATGCCCAACAGCGTCAGCACGTAAGGCAGCCCCGCCAGCCACAAACTGGGCGTGGTCACCGACACGCGCAGCAGATCCAGCAGTCCGGCATCGCGAGGCAGCAGCCGCGCCAGCTGTTCGCCGCCCGCGTACTGGATGCCCACGAACCACGTGCTGGCGATGGTCAGCAGCAGCAGCACCAGGTTCAAGCGGCTGTTATTCGCCGTCGGCTCCACGATGCCGTGCTGCGCAATGACCACCTCTTTGCCGTCGCGCTGCGTCAGCGTTGGCGTGTAGCCCAGCGCCGTAAAGCGCTGATAAATGTGCTCAAACGCCTCGTCCGACGGACGGAGCAGCGTGCCCGTAAACTCGATCAACTCCACCGGCGTTTCATGGATGGTGTGATTCTCGATGCGCATCACCTGCGTCAGTGCCGCGCGCAGCGAGGCGATCACCTCCAGCGTCGTGGCGGGCGCAAAAACAGTTTCAGTCTGGATCGGAACGTCAGTCTGCGCTTCCATAAGTCTCTTATTCAAAGCAGGTTTCGCGCGGATTATACCGCTTTGTGCGTACGGCGATCAGCCGCGATCAAGGGTCGGGCGATCAGCGCGGCGACAGGCCCGCCAGCAAATTAAACGATCGGTTCGGCGCGGCGGGCGGCTGGTCTTCCATCCCGATCGGTTCTTCAGCCCCGACGGTCGGATCGCGGAACTGCATGTGGTACAGGCGCGCGTACAGGCCGTCCTGCGCGATCAATTCGGCGTGCGTGCCCAGCTCCACCAGACGGCCTTGATCGAGCACCGCAATCCGATCGGCGTGGTGCACCGTCGACAGCCGGTGCGCGATCACGATCGACGTGCGGCCTTTCATCAAGCGCTCCAGCGCTTCCTGCACCAGCCCTTCGCTTTCGCTGTCCAGCGATGAGGTCGCTTCATCCAGGAGCAAAATGCGCGGATCTTTCAGCAGCGCCCGCGCAATGGCGATGCGCTGGCGCTGTCCCCCGCTCAGCTTCACGCCGCGCTCGCCCACGATGGTATCGTAGCCCCTGGGCAGCTGCTGGATAAACTCGTGCGCGTTGGCCGACTGCGCGGCGCTGATCAACTCGGCCTCGCTGGCGTCGAGCTTGCCGTACGCGATATTCTCGCGCACGGTGCCGCCGAACAACAGCGTCTCCTGCGGCACCAGCCCGATCTGCTCGCGCAGCGACTTCACCTGCACGCTGCGCAGGTCGATGCCGTCGATGCAGATCGAACCGGCCGTGGGATCATAGAAGCGCGGGATCAAGTTGACAAGCGCCGATTTGCCCGCGCCCCACGGCACCACCA
>CAZKBQ010000068.1:0-25894 GCA_964550855.1 uncultured Anaerolineae bacterium | reverse complement strand
CGACGCCGCAGCCCGCGCCGCAGCCCGCCCCAACCACCGAACCGGCGGCCCCGCAGCCGACCGCACCGGTGACACCCGCGGGCGATCCAACCAAAGCGCCTGCTGTCGAAAACAATCGCGTCCTGCTGGCGCGTCAGCTGCACATCGATCCGGCGACGATCCGCGTGATCAGCGCCGAGCAGGTGGAGTGGTCGGATGCATGCCTGGGCGCGGGCCTGGCCAATGAACTGTGCGCGGCCGTCGTCACGCCGGGCTACAAGATCACCTTCGAAGTGGACGGGCAAACGTACTTGATTCATACCGATCGCGATGGTTACCGCACCCGCGTGGTGTCGGCGCCGGAGCCGGTCACAGGCGCGCCCATCATGCAGTGGAGTGGCACGGTTGACAACGGCAGTTGTGTCGAAGCCGTCATTGGCGACGGCGGGGTGGGCTTTGGCCTGTGCTACGGCCCGGCCAAGGTTGGCGGCCAATTCGCCTCGGAAGCGCGGCAGGCAGTACTGGCCGAATTGGCCAAGAAGTATGCCTCGTTCGAAGCAGACAACGAATTCGGCCACCTGATCTTCACCGGCAGCGGGACGGCAGCCGCCACGGACGATGAGCAGCGCCAGTTGACCCGTTGGGCGCAGCAGGTCACCATGGAAGCAGCCGGCGGCGAAAGCCTGGCGGGCATGGAGTATCGCGGCCCGGCCGAAATGGGCAGCAGCGACACGTCGAAGTGCGCGGTGCTGCGGCTGGGCACGCCGATTGAAGCCATGCTGGGCGCGTGCGATGGCACGGCGACTGACAAGGATATGGGCAAGCGCACCTATCTCGATTGGGAATACCTGCGCGATCACTTTGCGCCTTTTGTGTACGAGACGCCGACTGAGACCATCACCTTTGACGGCATGGGCCTGATCAGCGGCGAAGCCTGGCAGCGCGCCATCCTGGCGTGGGCGCGGGCGCGGCATGCCGAACTGGTTGCCGGCCGGACCAGCGCCACCATCAACACGGCCATGAGCTGGTACGTGGGCCAGGACTTCAGCCAGAAGAACGTGTGCCTGCATCTGACGGTGCTGGACTACGGTTATGCGTATGCCGAAGAGATCATGTGTGAAGGCGGCGACGTGCTGACGACGACCGGCGACTGGTTAACAACTGAGGAATTGGCGCAATTCGACGAGTGGTTGTACCGGCGAGCGCCGCTGACCGTCGATAACAACTATCTCGCGGGACAGGGCACGCTCGAGCTGAGCGAAGCCGATCGGGCTGAAGTAAACGGCTGGGCGGCGGCGGTGCACGCCCGCCTGTCGGACGCGGCCGCGATCGCCAATCTGCCGCCCGAAGCACTGGCCAAATGTCCGGCGGTGCGCAGCGACGCCCTGCAACTGCACATCGACGCGCGGCGCGGTTTCTGCCTGCTGATCCCGACGACCTACTCGGCCTTTGATACCAATCCGAATGAAGTCGTCTTCGCCAAAGAGTCGTTGCTCAACGTGACTGAGCCGCGCCTGTCGATCTCGATGGTGGGCGCGGGGGCGCGCACTGCCGAGCAGGCCGCCGCCGACATCATCGCATCAATGCCGGGCTTCGATGTGAAGCCATCGACCATCGACTTCGGCGGGCAGCCGGCCGTCATGCTGGATAACGTGCCCGGCCAGGACTTGATGCGCCGCGTGCTCTTCGTCCACAACGCCCGGCTCTACGATCTGACGTTCTCGCCGGCCGATCACCTCGACATGGCCGCGTTCTACGACCTGATCGCGGGCAATTTCCAACTGTTGGATACGGCCCAATAAACGCGGGTTTCAGACAACCCGATCGGCCAGCTGTTGCCCGCCGGTCTTCCCTCGAAGACCGGCGGGCATTCTATGACCGTAGCGACCGTGCTTACTTCACCGCGGTGCCATCGGGCGCGACGACGTACCACACGCCGCCGACGCCCTGCCCGGTTGCGTCGCCGGGCGCCTTGTCTTTGGAGTAGGTGTACAGCGGCTGGCCGTGGTAAGTGACCTGAATCGTGCCGTCCTTGCGCGTGGTCGTGCCCAGCAGGGTGGCATCCACGCCATCCTTCACAACTGGCTGGCCGGTCTGCAACAGTGGCGGCCAGGTCGCGGCACACGTATCGTAGCAATTGCTGACTCCCGGCGTATCTTTGGTGAACAGATACAACGTCATGCCGCTGCCGTCGGCCAGCAGCTTGCCCAGTTTGGCATTGTCCATGACTTGCAGGACGACCGCGCCGGCAGCCGGCGTCGCACTTGCCGTGTTCGACGTGTTGGTCGTCCCCGCGCTGACGACCGCCGGCACCTGCGTGGCCGGCGCGGCCGTCGGCGCGCAAGCCGCCGCACTGACGGCTACGAGCAGCAACACTCCCAACGTCTTGAAACCGAAGCGTGTTAACATCGTCGTCTCCTCCGCTCAGCAACAAATCTGCCAGACGCCGTATGGTTGCGGCGTCCGCAGTCGATGTCGTGCACATCCCGTCTGTCAAGCGCTTGTCGGTGAAGGATGTCCACCATCAATAACGGGCTGGCGGCGCGGCTGGATGTCAACCGGTCAAACTCTCATCCGATGTTCATATACAACGACGCCGCCCGTTGAGCGGCTCAACGGGCGGCGGGTCACAGCAGGCAAGCTGGTGCGGTGGAGGTGAACGAGCGGCGGCGCGTGATCAGTGCACCGCCGGCGCGAACTGCTCCTCCTCCGTTGAACCCTTCAACGCTGTAGTCGAAACGCCCTCGCCGGTCACTGCGATCTGCACTTCGTCGAAGTAACCTGCGCCCACAAACGATTGGTGCTTCGTGGCCAGGTAACCGTCCTGCTCCATCGCAAACTCGCGCTCCTGCACCAGCTTGGAGTAGGCCAGCATGCCCTGCGATTTGTAAGCCTGCGCCAGCTCAAACATGCTCATGTTCAGCGTGTGGAAACCGGCCAGCGTGACGAACTGGAATTTGTAACCAAGTTCGGCCAGCTGCTCCTGGAAAGTCGCCATCGCCTTGTCGTCGAGGTTGCGCTTCCAGTTGAACGACGGCGAGCAGTTGTAGGCCAGCATCTTGCCGGGGAACTTTTCGTGCACGCCCTGCGCGAACTCACGCGCCTCGCCCAGGTCGGGCTTGCCGGTCTCGCACCACAACATATCGGCATACGGCGCGTACGCTCGGGCCTTGGCGATGGCATACTCGATGCCGCCGCGTACTTCCCAGTAGCCTTCCACGGTCTGCTCGCCCGTGGCGAACTTCTCGTCCACCGGGTCATTGATGGCGCGAATGAGATGCGCGCCCAACGAATCGGTGCGGGCGATGATGATCGTCGGCACGCCCAGCACATCGGCGGCCAGCCGCGCCGCAATGAGTTTGGGGATGAACTCGTGGGTGGTGACCAGCACCTTGCCGCCCATGTGGCCGCACTTCTTGAGCGACGAAAGTTGATCTTCCAGATGCACGGCGGCCGCGCCTGCTTCGATCATAGCCTTGATCAATTCGAAGGTGTTGAGCGGCCCGCCGAAGCCGGCCTCGGCGTCGGCGACGATGGGCGCGAACCAGTAGATGTCGTCGCGACCCTGCATGTGCTGAATCTGATCGGCGCGCACCAGCGCATTGTTGAGTTTGCGGATCACATTGGGCACGCTGCTGACGGGATACAGCGATTGATCAGGGTACATCTGGAGCGCGTCGTTGGCGTCGCCCGCCACCTGCCAGCCCGACAGGTAGATGGCCTTCAGGCCCGCGCTCACCATCTCCACAGCCTGATTGCCCGTCAGCGCCCCCAGCGCGCGGATGAACGGTTCGGTGTGCAGCAAGTGCCACAAGCGCCGGGCGCCCATGTCGGCCAGCGTGTAGTGCAGCTGGATGGAGCCGCGCAGCCGCACCACTTCACTGGCCGGATACTTGCGCGTCACGCCCTCCCAGCGCGGATTGGTCACCCAGTCATTTTCCAACTCGATGATTTGTGCCCGGTTGTGCATGATAGTCTCCTCTTCGTATCATGGTGGGATAGTGCGATAGCGAGCGTCACGCGGCTGTCTGAGCCGCCACCTTCGCGGCGGGCAAGAAAGCCGCCCTACTCCAAATATTCATACGCCACCAGCGTCAGGAAATCTTCGAACTGCTTCTCCGTCACAATGCGCTCAAAGACCTGCGCGGCCTGCGGAATTTTGCTGGCGGCGAAGTTGGCCTCGCCGTACAGCGCGCGGATTTTCTCGATCTCCTGCGGCAGCAGTTCCTTCACCAACTCGACCGTGACTTTGCGCCCGTCGGCCAGCACGCCGTTGGGCGAGTTGATCCACTGCCAGACCTGCGCGCGCGAAATCTCGGCCGTGGCCGCGTCTTCCATCAGGTTGTAGATGGCCACGGCGCCTGTGCCGCGCAGCCACGCTTCGACGTACTGCAGCGCCACGTTGACGTTCAGCCGCAGGCCCGCCTCTGTAATCTGCCCGCCGGGGATGGTGAAGTCGATCAGCTGTGCCGCCGTCACGTTCACCTCCTCGCGCAGGCGCTCCTTCTGGTGCGGCCGGTCGCCCAGCACGCCGTCGAAAATCTCCTTCGCCACCGGCACCAGATCGGGATGGGCCACCCACGTGCCGTCGAAGCCGTCGCCCGATTCGCGCAGCTTGTCTTCGCGCACCTTCTTCAGCGCGTTCTCGTTCACGATCGGATCTTTGCGGCTCGGAATAAATGCTGCCATGCCGCCGATGGCGTGCGCGCCGCGTTGATGGCAGGTCTTCACCAGCAGCTCGGTGTAGGCCCGCATAAACGGCACCGTCATCGTCACCTGGGCGCGATCGGGGAAAGCGAAGTCCGGGCGGTTGCGGAACTTTTTGATGATGCTGAACATGTAGTCCCAGCGGCCCGCGTTTAGCCCCGCGATGTGATCGCGCAGCTCGTACAAAATCTCGTCCATTTCAAACGCGGCCAGGATCGTTTCGATCAAGACTGTGACTTTGATCGTTCCGCGCGCGATGTCCAGCTCGTCTTGGGCAAAGTTGAAGACCTCGTTCCACAGCCGCGCTTCCAGATGACTTTCAAGTTTGGGCAGGTAAAAATAGGGGCCGGTGCCTTTGGTCAACAGGCGTTTGGCGTTGTGGAAAAAGTACAGGCCAAAATCGAACAACGAGGCCGACATCGGCTGCCCGTCAACCAGCACGTGCTTTTCGTTCAGATGCCAGCCGCGCGGTCGGACGAGCAGCAGCGCCACCTTGTCGTTGAGACGATACTCTTTCTCGGCCGTTGTCAGCGTCAGCGTGCGCTCGATGGCCTCGATGAGATTTGCCTGCCCCTGCACCATGTTGTCCCACGTGGGCGAGTTGGCGTCCTCGAAATCGGCCATGTAAACATCGGCGCCGGAGTTGAGCGCGTTGATCAGCATCTTCTTGTCAGTGGGGCCGGTGATTTCGACGTGGCGGCGCTGGAGGTCAGCCGGGATCGGCGCGACGCGCCACGATCGATCCGATCGGATGTGGGCGGTCTCCGGTAGAAAGTCTGGCAGGGTGCCGGCGTCGATCGCCGTCTGGCGCTCGACGCGTTTCGCCAGCAGCTCCAATCGGCGCGCATTAAACGTGCGCTGCAGCCCGGCGAGGAACGCCAGCGCGGCCGGGGTCAGAACGGCGGCATACTCGGGTCGCCACTCCCCGCGAAGGGCGACGCCAGCGGGCAACGGGTAATCGCTCATCAGACTGGCCTCCTGTGGGGTTGGTGCGTTCGGCTATGACGCACTGCGTCTATAGTATAACCACATTGTGAGCGTTTGATCAAGATCAAAATTCAAATGAGTTATAATCGGGCCAACCTCATCCTGACTGGATTGTCATGACCACCCGTCGACCCCTGACCCTCATCAACAGCGTTGCGCCTATCCGGGTGTGCGATAACGGCGGCTGGACCGACACCTGGTTTGCGGGCCATGGCCGCATCTTCAATATCGGCGTGTATCCCTACGCCGAAGTGCAGATCGCGGTTTTCTCCAACGGCGATCCCGATGAGCGCGTCATCATCAACGCCGAAAACTACGGCGAGCGTTACGCCGTGCGACCCGAAGTCCACTGGGACAAGCACCCGCTGCTGGAGGCGGCCATCGAATATATGCGCCTGCCCGCCAATCTGTGCTTTGAGGTCACCATCTATTCCGAAGCGCCGGGCGGCGCGTCCACCGGCACTTCGGCGGCGGTGACGGTGGCGCTTATCGGCGCGCTTGATGCGTTGACGCCGGGCCGCCTGACTCCGCACGAAGTGGCGCTGGCCGCGCAGCGCATCGAGACCGAGCTGCTGGGCCAGCAGTGCGGCATCCAGGATCAACTCTGCGCCGCTTACGGCGGCATCAACTACATCGAGATGTACCGGTATCCGCATGCGTCGGTCTCGCCCATCGTCGTGCCCAACGCCACCTGGTGGGAACTGGAGCGGCGGCTGGCGCTGATCTATCTGGGCAAGTCGCACCAATCGTCGGCCGTGCATGAGATGGTCATCCGCGGGCTGGAGGACGCCGGGCCGGAGTGCCCGCAGATCGAAGACCTGCGCCGCACCGCGCCCCGCTCGCGCGACGCGCTGTACGCGGGCGACTTTGCGGCCTTGGGCGCGGCCATGATCGACAATACCGAGGCGCAGCGCCGCCTGCATCCCGATCTGATCAGCCCCGCCCACCAGCGCATCATCGACATCGCGCGCGAGCACGGCGCGCTGGGCTGGAAGGTCAACGGCGCGGGCGGCGACGGCGGCTCGGTCACGCTGCTGTGCGGCGATAGTTCGCAGGCCAAACGCGCCCTCATCCGCGAGATTGAGCAGGACAATCCGCTGTACCGGAACATTCCCGTCTACCTGAGCCGTTATGGTCTGCGCGTGTGGACGCAGCCCGCCGCGCCCGGCTGATCTTCGCTTAGTATTAACCCTGATGATTACCCGGAGGTCCCGCCATGAAACGCTCTGACATCAACGCCCTCATCCGCCAGGCCGACGCCTTCATCGCCGCGCACGGCTTCCAGCTGCCGCCCTTCGCCCACTGGACACCCGACGACTGGCGCAGCAAAGGGGCCGAAGTCGCCGAGATCGTCGATCGGCAGCTGGGCTGGGACGTGACCGATTTTGGCAGTCACGACTTCGCGCGGATCGGCCTGCTGCTGTTCACCCTCCGCAACGGCCGCGTTGACGATCCGCGCAGCAAGCCTTACGCCGAAAAGATCATGCGGGTTGACGTCGATCAGGTCACGCCCATGCACTTCCACTGGCACAAGACCGAAGACATCATCAACCGCGGCGGCGGCCGGCTGGTGATTCAACTCTATAACGCCACCGAGGACGATCGGCTGGCCGACACCGACGTCAGCGTGAGCGTCGACGGCGTGCGCCGCATCGTCAAGGCCGGCGACTGTGTCACGCTGGCGCCCGGCGAAAGCATCACGCTGACGCCGCGCCTGTATCACAAATTCTGGGGCGCAGACAGCCCCGTGCTGGTGGGCGAAGTGTCGGCCGTCAACGACGACCAGACCGACAATCGTTTCTACGAAGCCTTGCCGCGCTTTGCCGCGATCGACGAAGACGAAGCACCGCTCTATCCGCTGTGCAACGAATATTCACGTTACTACGGGAGTTAACCCATGCCCACACTCTGGGGTTCGTCTTACACCCGATCGGATCTGCATGCCCGCACGGCCGATCGGCGCCAGCTGGCCGATGTGCGTCCCTTCGAGTTCGCCGACGGCGCGGAACGCGGCGTGCGCGCCCTGCGCGTGCGCAATGCGGCCGGGCTGGATTTCACCGTCCTGGCCGATCGCGGCCTGGGGCTGTATGAACTGAGCTTCGACGGTGTGCCGCTGGGCTTCCTCACGCAGGTCGGCGTGACGCATCCCGCCTACGCCGAGCCGCCCGGCTTTGGCTGGCTGCGCACGTGGCCGGGCGGCTTCCTTACGCCGTGCGGCCTGACACAGGTGGGCAGCCCCACTGTGGATAATGGCGAAGAGCTGGGCATCCACGGCCGCCTGTCGAATCTGCCCGCGCAGCAGCTGCAGTGGGGCGTCGCCGACGACGGCCTGTGGGTGCAGGGCGTGATACGCGAAACGTCGGTGTTCGGCGTCAACCTGGTCATGACCCGACGCATCAGCGCCGCCTTCGATCAGGCCAAGTTGTGGATCGACGATCGCATCGAGAATCAGGGCTTTGAAGCCGCCCCGTTGATGCTGCTGCAGCACTTTAACCTGGGCTTCCCGCTGGTGGACGCCGCCGCGCGCCTGATCCTGCCGCCGCACACCGCCGAGGCGCGCGACGAGGCCGCCCGGCCCGGCCTCAGCACATATACTGAATTCAGCGCGCCCGTCGACGGCTATCAGGAGCAGGTCTTCTACCACGATCTGCAGGCCGACGAGCGCGGACAGGTGGAGGTGCGCCTGATCAACCCGGCGTTCAACGGCGGGCAGGGACTGGGCGTGACGTGGCGCTATGCCAAAGCCGATTACCCGGTGCTGGTGGAGTGGAAGATGATGCGCGCCGGCTTCTACGCGGTGGGGGTGGAGCCGGGCAATTGTCACGTGGAGGGCCGCGTGCGCGAGCGCGAGCGCGGCACGCTGCAACTGATTGCGCCCGGCGAAACGCGCCATTTCAAACTGGACGTGACGTTCTCACACGCGACGGCGTAACGAGAATGACGAACTGCGCTGCGCCGCTTATTCGTCACTCATTACTCATTACTCGTCACCCATCACGCCTGACTCACCACCTGCCAGGAGCGCGCACGCCCATTAGCCACGTCTTAGCCCGCGTCAGGCCTGACTACCTGAGGAGCGTGGGCAAATAGGTGGCGCCCAACGGCGCATAATAAGCCACCCGCACCCCGCACAAACTCAAGAGAGGCGAATCGGGCGTGCCAAACTGCTTGCGCCATTCAACCAGGTAATTGTAGTTCCGATTGTCAATCGTAACCGGGTTATTCTGGGTGCTGTTGATCTGACGGTAGCCACTCGTATTGGGTGGACTGTCGGCCGAGACTGTATAGCCGCCGTTGCCCATTCCGTCGTTGAGAATGAAATAGGCCGTGCTGATGGTCGTGGTGATCGCCGAATCATACGTGTAGAGCGTGATCGACACCACCTGCGAGCCTTGCGGCAAATGCACAGGTGCGGAGAACGCAATGCCCTGGGGCATCTGGTTCACACATCCGACCACCTGGCGCGCATAGGCAACGGCTCCACTCGGCGTGAACGTGTTACCGCTGATGAAGTAATAGCTCAGCGTGGAAGCCAAAGCCGCCGGCGCGGCTGGCAGTCGATCGCCCGACAGATAAGGCGGCGGAGGGGCGGGCATATTCGGCCCCACCATCTGGGGCGCGGCCGCGGCAGCCTGACCGTTTTGTTCACCGGCCGCATACGCAAGGGCCGAAACCGCCAATAGCGCGGCCGCCACAGCTACTACTCCAAGGGCAACGATGAGTCTGCGAGTGTTCATGGCTCTGCCTCCCTGGCACTGGTCATGCGCTGAAAATCCACCTGGCTGACTTCGTCGACAGTATAGATTGGGCGCTGGCGCGCGTCAACCCATGACGACGCACCGCCAGCGCCCGATCGACCATCAACCCGCACGTCCCGCTTTGACGTATAATTCAGCCACATCCTTAGCTGCTGCAGGAGTCGCCATGCATATCGTCCACGTCTTTGTCCACGTCAAACCGGAGCATCTGGAGGAGTTCGTCGCGGCCACGGTTGAGAACGCGCGGCACAGCGTCAACGAGCCGGGCATCGCCCGCTTCGACGTGATCCAGCAGGCCGACGATCCCACCCGCTTCGTGCTGGTGGAGGTCTATCGCACACCCGACGATCCCGCGAAGCACAAAGCGACCGCGCACTACAATCGCTGGCGCGAAGTCTGCGAACCCCTGCTGGCCGAGCCGCGCACGCGCCTCGTGTATGACAACGTTTTTCCAGACGACAACGGCTGGTGAACTAATGCTCGTGCGGAGCCAGCGACTCCGCGCCGCTAAGCCGGCCCACCAGCGCCTGCGGCTCATGGATGAGCGTGGGCAGGCACTGCGGGCAGATGTATGACACGCCGTCGCGGTGAGTGAGCGTCAGCAGCGGCACCTGCTGCACCGGACGGTGGCAATTGACGCACTGCGGAATGGTCTGGCCGTCAGACATGATCGTTCTCCCTGTCAATCCAATTTTCGATGAGCCATCGTACCAGAGTCGGTGCGCCCTGCCCATGACGCACATCATAGGTCATTGCCATGCGCTTTGAATTCGCCACCGCCACCCGCATCCTCTTTGGCCCCGGCACGATCAGCGAAGTGCCCGCGCTGGCCCGCTCGTTCGGGCGGCGCGTCCTGTTGGTTGTCGGCAGCACGCAAACGTTTGTCGATCAACTGATCGATCAACTGCGCGCCACTGATCTGGAAGTGGATACGTTCGCCGTCGAAGGCGAGCCGAAGATCACCACCGCACTCGACGGGGTGTACCGCGCCCGATCGATCCGCGCCGAGGTCATCGTCGGGTTGGGCGGCGGCAGCGCGCTGGACACCGGTAAAGCGATCTCTGCCCTGCTCGCCAATCCCGGCGAGCCGCTGGACTATCTGGAAGTCATCGGGCGCGGACAGGCCCTCAAAAATCAGGCCGCGCCCTTCATCGCCATTCCGACGACGGCCGGCACAGGTTCAGAGGTCACGCGCAACGCGGTGCTGGCCTCGCCCGAACACCACGTGAAGGTGAGCCTGCGCAGCCCGTTGATGCTGCCGCGCCTCGCCGTGATCGATCCCGAACTGACGTACTCGCTGCCGCCGGCGATCACGGCCAGCACCGGCCTCGACGCGCTGACCCAGCTCATCGAGCCGTACACGTGCAACGCGCCCAATCCGTTGACCGACGCGATCTGCCGCGAAGGGCTGCGGCGCGCGGCGCGTGCTTTGCAACGCGCGTACCATCACGGCGACGATGCGGCGGCGCGTGAAGACATGAGCATCGCCGCGTTGTTTGGCGGTCTGGCATTGGCCAACGCCCGGCTCGGCGCGGTGCATGGCTTTGCCGGGCCGATCGGCGGCCTGTTCCCCGCGCCGCACGGCGCGATCTGCGCGAGATTATTGCCTTTCGTAATCGAGGCCAACATCAACGCGCTGCGCTCACGCGCCGGCGATTCACCCGTGTTAAAGCGCTACGCTGAAGTGGCACAGCTGCTGACCGGCCGATCGACCGCCGGGCCGGAAGACGCCATCGGGTGGCTGCACGATCTCTGCGCCGATCTGAATGTGCCGGCGTTATCGCACTACGGCATCACCCCTGCCGACATACCGGCCATCGTCACGCAGGCGCAGCAGGCCAGCAGCATGAAGGGCAATCCCGTGGCGCTGACCGACAACGAACTGCGTGAAGTCCTGCGCCGGGCCGGGTAAGCACGGTCGGAATTTTGATATTGACAGCCCCAACTGCCTGCGGTATAAGACGGACTGGATGTCCTCTCCGACCATGAGCAAACACTCCGGCCTGCGCGGATTGATCGGCAACCTCGGCGAGATCAAACGCGAAGCCATCGGCTTCCGGCCGCTGCCGCCAGCCCTGGCGCTGCTGCGAGCGTGGCAGGCCCAGCGGCTGACCGGCACTTATAGCGATTTGCTGGCCGCGGATCGGTATCGCCCCGCCTGTCTGTTCTTCCTGGAAGACATCTACGCGGCGCGCGATTTCAGCCAGCGCGATCGCGACATCGAGCGCATGTATGAGTTTACGCGCCGCTTCGTACCCGATAGTCTGCTGCGGCCCGTGGCGGTGACGGTGGAACTGCACCAGCTGACCGAAGCGCTGGATCAGGCCCTGATCGGCGTGTTGATCGATCGGCTGGGCGTGACCGATCAGATCACGCCGGAGTTGTACGCCGAGGCCTATCGGTTGTGTGATAACTACGCCGAGCGCGTGCACCAGATCGAACTGATTGAGGACATCTGCGAGCGCATTGACGGCATCGTGCGCAACCCGATCGCCGGCCCCACCCTGTCGATGTCCCGCCGCCCGCTGCACGCCGCCGGCTATGGCGAACTCCATGAGTTTTTGCGGCGCGGCTACGAAAGCTTCAAGCGGATGCACGGCTCGCGTCACTTTCGCGGCGCGATCAGACAACGCGAGCTTGGCATACTCAAGCGCATCTATGCCGGCGACGCGGCGCCGTTTCGCGCCGACTGGCCGCCGGTCACGCGGTGAGGCGCTGTTGGGCAGCCGGCGCAATTCGCTGTACAATCATCTTGAGTCGAATCAGAAAGCGGAACGTATGCGTCCTGTGCAGAGGAATCATCGCAGTAAGACGGCGCTGGTGCTGGCGGGCGGCGGCCTGACCGGCGCGGTCTACGAGATCGGCGCGCTGCGCGCCATCAATGACCTGCTGACCGATCGCACCGTCAACGACTTCGACATTTACGTCGGGACCAGCGCCGGCGCGCTGGTCGGCTCGCTGGTGGCCAACGGCATCACGCCCGAAGTCATGCTGCAGGCGCTGTCCGGCAATCACCCCGACGTGCGCGCCATCGAGCGCAGCGACCTGTTTTACCTCAATCCCGGCGACATTTTCAAACTGGGCTTGAAACTGCCCAAAACCCTGATCGGCGCGTGGTCGCACTACCTGCGTTACCTCAGCGATATGACCCTGTTCGACCTGCTGTGGTCGCTGTCCGAGGCGCTGCCAGCCGGCATGTACGACAGCCGCGCACTGGAACGCTACGTGCGGCATGCCATCACCACGTATGGCGGCGCCAATCGGTTTGGCGGGCTGCCAAAGGACCTGCACATCATCGCCACGGACGTGGACACGGGGCAGCGCGCCGTGTTCAGCAAGACGTCCAATCAGGACGTGCCCATTTCGCTGGCCGTGGCCGCCTCCACTGCGGTGCCGCTGCTGTACAAGCCGGTGCGCATCGCCGATCACGATTACATCGACGGCGGCATTCGCGGCAACGCCAGCCTCGATCTGGCCATTGAGCACGGCGCCACACTCGTCATCTGCATTAACCCGCTGGTGCCGTTCGACAACAGCGAGCGCAGCCGCATCCCGTTTCTGGGGCCGGACGGCAGCCTGCTCAGCGAAAAGGGTCTGTCGGCCGTGGCCGCGCAGGTGACGCGCATCCAAACGCATGCCGGCTTGCTCTACCACATCAAGCAGCTGCGCAAAACGCACCCCGAAGTGGACATCGTGCTGATCGAGCCAAGCCCCAAAGACTACCAGATGTCGTTTGACAACATCATGCGCTACAGCACGCGGCTGACGGTGGCCCAGCACGGCTTTGAGACGGTGACGCTGAAACTGGCGGAGAACTACCGTTACTACGCAGAACTACTGAACCGGCACGGCATTGTGCTGAACCAGCGGTTGGTGGACGCCGAGCTGGCCGAGATCCGTCAGTCGGGCTACGACCCGGCCGTCATCAAGCGGGTGCTGGCAGCGGCGACCCCGACGCCCGCGCCGCGCACCGCGCGCCTCGACTCGCTCAGGCAGCTCGATCAGACGCTGGCCCGGCTGGACAAGATCCTCGATCAGCTGGCCGGGCAGCGATCCGCAGCCGACGATCAGGCCGCCGAGACTGAGCCGACGGGCGTGGTGATGAAGCGGCCGGTCTAGATCACCCCACGGTCTCTGATCACTTGCGGATAATGTTGTTTGACAGCCGCAAAGAGGTCGGCCAGCGCGCCAATCTTGTAAATTGGCCCAATCACCTTCAGCTGGCCGGTATTGAGGGCGTGCGCCAACGACAACTGCCCGGTGGCGATCTGATGCAGCGTGTCGCCCGTCAGATGCGCGTCAAAATCCGCCAGCATCCGCGACGCCCCGTAAGTGACGCTCACCTCCGGCCGCCGACCGTTCAGCGTCACTTCGGCCAGTGGATGCGTGAACTTGAGCCGCACCACCAGCCGGGCACGCGCCATGGCTTGCAGCGCGCCCGGCGATTCACGGCGCAGCCGCTCAAACACTTCCTTGACCACGGCATAAAAACCTTCACTGTCGGCATAGACGGGCATCGGGCCGGACCTCACAATAGGGAGCGATTTTAGGATTGAATCCCACCCACGTCAAGCCGCGAGCCGTCGTCATCGGACACCGCGTACCCGCCAGCCTGCAGGCCGCCGCTGTCGGTCGCATCATCGGCGTCACCTCGCGAGGCGTCTTCGTGCAGATCGCTTCACGCGTGATCTTTCTGACGACCGAACGATACCGCGGGCCGTTGACGATCAACCTCGATCGCTCGCTCGTTGTCACGAACGGCGAAAGGGTGCGGCTGTCTCCAACCCGATTGATCTTCCCGGCCGTTGAGGTTGATCTCTCGGCGGCGGAGGTGTGGCAGCCCGCTGCGCCGGCAATCATCCGGCCGATCGTCGCCCAACGCGAGACACTTAAACAACTCGTTCAAGCCGTCAGGACACGCAAGCCGCTCGACGGCTTTGGCGGCTTGTTGCCGCACCTGCTCGATCTGCCTGAAAAACCCGTGCTTTCGGCTGCCGACGCCGCCTTACTGGCGCAGCTGAACCAACTGCGATTCTTCCTGAAAAACCATGCCCCGGTATCGTCATTCCCGCAGGCTGCTGGCGGGAATCCAGCCAATCAACTCAGCACGCTTCTCGTCCCACTGCTCGGCCTGGGGCGCGGCCTCACGCCGTCGGGCGACGACGTGATTATCGGGCTGTGGCTGATGTTGAAGCGCGCGTCGCCGCCGCGTATGTCGCCGCGAATGAATTCGCGGCCTGACAGGGAAAACATGCTGAAGCAGGTTGCAGCGCGACTCGTAACTGAGGCTTATCGAAGGACGACCACCCTCAGCGCCAACCTCATCGAATGCGCGGCGAATGGCGAGGCCGACGAACGACTGATCACCGTCGTCGATGGGATCATGACGGGCAGGCCCTCGCTTGACGATTGCGTCAGCTGCGTTGTCGCGTGGGGTAACTCGTCGGGCGTTGATGCGCTGATCGGCATGGCGCTCGCCATTACGACTTAAGAAGCGTTTCTTAAGGCCGCGCCCGCGTCACGCCGGCAAGCCGTGATCGAAGCAGTAATACAACGTCTGGTACGCCTGCCGGAATTCGACCACCTCTTCCACCACAGTTGTGGGCGACTCTTTTTCGATCAACACGCGCGCGATGAAGTCCGCAATCTGATCCATCTGCGTTTCCTTCATGCCAAGCCGTGTCACCTCGATCGTGCCCAGCCGCAGGCCGCTTGGCCGATCCCAATCGGCCGGCTTGTCGCGCGGCAGCAGGTTCTTGTTGGTGATCAGGTTGGCGCGCGCCAGCAGCTGCGCCACCGCCAACCCGCCGCCCAGCGCGCCCACATCGGCGATGACTTGATGGGTCGTGGTGTAGCCCTTGTGCTTGCCCAACACCGGAATGCCGCGTCGATCGAGCGCGGCGGCCAGCGCCTGGGCATTGCGCACGATTTGCGCCATGAACTCCTGACCAAATGCGATCATCTCCGCGGCGGCCACGGCCAATGCCGCCACCCGATTGACCTGATGCGTCGCGGCGAGCACCGGGAAGATCGCGTGTGTGATAGGTTCGGTCAACGCGCCGTCATTCCACATGATCATGCCGCTCTGCGGCCCGCCAAAGGTCTTGCCCGCCGAGCCAGTGAGCACATCCGCGCCTTCGGCCAGCGGATCCTGAAATTGCCCGCCCGCAATCAAGCCGGCCTGATGAGCGCCGTCGAAGAATAACTTGCCGCCCCACTCTTGCAGCACCTCTTTCATTTCACGCACGGGCAGCGGGAACAACGTCATCGAGAGGCCCAGTGTGACCAGCTTCGGCTTTACCAACGGCGCCAGCTTGCGGAATAGATCAAGATCGACCGTCAACTCGATCGGATCAAAGGGCACGTCCACGATCTTCAAACCGCGCTGCCCGGCGGGCCCATCATACCGATTGCTCGAATGACCGCCGAACGGCTGCGCCACCGTCATGATCACGTCGCCGGGTTCGGTCAGGGCGTAGTAGACGGCCATGTTGCCCAGCATGCTGCCCATCAAGCGATGATCGGCGTAGCGACACTTAAAGGCTTGCTTGAGCAGTTCCACGCACAGGGCCTCAACTTCGTCGATGTACTGCGTGCCCGCGAACCAGCGCTGCACCGAGCCGATATGGCCTTCGGCCGCGCGTGTGCCGATCTCCGAACCGAGCAGAGCACGCACGGTGGGGCTGGTTGGCGCTTCGGGCGCCAGCAGGTTGATGCACTGTTGGCCGCGCCAGGTTTCGTTGCGCTCGACGGCCGCCAACACTGCCTGCTGCATTTCTTCCGCAGTCCGGCACGCATCGAGGATGGCGCGCGCATTTGCCAGGATTTTCGGATCATGAACTTCGATGTCATTCGCGGACATATCAGTCTCTCCCTCAGGTTAATGTGCCTTAGTCTTGCAAGTAGTCCACACGTCGGGCCGGTTCAAAGCGGCTGCGCGCTTTGGTCAGAATGTTTTCGTAAGCGGCCAGATTGCGATCTTGCAGATGATCGAAGATCATCGGCGTTTGTGCGCCGTAGGTCACGCGCTTGATGGGATCGGGATCAAGTTCGACGGCGATGATCTCTTCTGTGCCGCGCGCCAAAGCCTGCACCTGCGCGATGGGCGAGACGATCATCGAGTGGCCAAAGTAATAGTGCGGTTTGGCGTCCGGCCCGATCGCATTACACGCCAGCAGGTAGACGTGATTGTCATAGGCTCGCGCTTTGTTCGTCATCTCCCAGATTTCAAATGAGCGCAGCAACGCGCTGGGACGACAGATCATCTCCGCGCCCATGATCGCCTCGCAGCGATACAGTTCGGGGAAGTCACCGTCGTAGCAAATCGTCAGCCCGATGTTGCCCAATTCCGTTTCGACGACTACCGGCTTGTTCCCCGGCGTGCTCCAGCCGCCCGCACTCTTGCGCTCCGTCGGAAACAAGTGCGTCTTGCGGTACACGCCGATCACTTCGCCGTGCGGATCGATCAACGCGGCGGAGTTATAAACCACGCCGCGCTCGGGGCCGCGCTCGTAAGTCGGAAACACCACAAAAACACCCAGTTTTCGCGCCGTATCCGCGATCGATTGCCACTTTGCGCCGGGCAGCGTATCGATGGCGTCCCACAAGTCATCGGCGGGCACATTCGGCGTGAAGCCGGTCGTGATCGTCTCAGGCACGATCACCAATCGGGCGTTGGTCTCACGCACAGCGCGTTCGATCCAATGCGCGGTCCTTTCGACATTCTCGCGCACCTGCATCGGCGCAATCGCAAACTGGGCGCACGCGGCTGCAAACTTGATCATGCTCCACTCCTAAGATTCACCACGGAGAACACGGAGGACACGGAGAAAACCAACAACTGCTCTGTGGTTTCTGTGTCCTCTGTGGTTAAGATGACCTGACACACAATAGCGTGTGATCCCCGTACAACTTAACACCACGGAGAACACGGAGGACACGGAGAAAATACAAGAACTCCGTGTTCTCTGCGCCCTCTGTGGTTTAGATTACTCGGCGCACAATTCCATCGCGCAGTTTCTCGGTGTTGAAATTCATCAACAATCCGACCTGACAACCCGTCAAGCGGAGATAAGTCATCAATTGGGCTGTATGAATCGGCGCGAGTTGATCGACTGATTTCAGTTTGAGAATGACTTTACCATCAACCAGGAAATCGAGGCGATAACCACAGTCGAGCAAGACATCCTTGTACCGGACAGGCAGCGGCTTCTCTTTTTCAAATGGCAGGCCGTGCAGGGTCAACTCATATGCCAGGCACGCGGCGTAGGCTGATTCAAGCAGCCCTGGCCCCAAAGTGCGATGGACTTCCAGCGCTGCACCGATGATCTTGTCCGTGAGTTCCTTTTCATACAGCATCGTGTGATCTCCGTATAGCTTAACACCACGGAGAACACGGAGGGCACGGAGGAATATCAGTATTCTCTGTGTTCTCCGTGCCCTCCGTGGTATAGATAACCTGACGCACAACAGTAGCGTGGAATCGCTGTGTAGCTTGACACCACGGAGAACACACAGGGTACGGAGAAGATTTACAACTGCTCCGTGCTCTCCGTGGTGAATACCTTCCAATCCAAGCTAGGACTTGCTCAGCGCTTCGATGCGTTCCACGTGCTTCGGATCGATCGCGTCGCCGAATTTGGTCTTGGGCATGGCGGCCTTCTTCGCCATCAACTCGGCGTAACGATCGTCGTCCACCATCGCCACGGCGCGGCCAATGCACGATTCGCCATCGACGAAGCGCCACGGGAAGAAGCCCACCGTCACGCGCTGATTGCACAGCAGATCGATGTCGCCGCCGAAGCACTCGCCGTGAATGATGCCATACGGGAACATCTCGATGTGCATCAGCTGATACTTGCTGTCGTCGAAGAACTCGGCCAGCGGTTTGCCGTACTTCTTCTGGAAATGTTTCTCGGCCTGGCGGGCTTGGCGCGGCATCCAATCGCGGATGATGGTGTTCATCGGATGATCGGCGCTGCCGCAATCGACGGCCAGCCAGCGCAGTTTCTTGGCCTTGCACCACTCGGCGAATTCACGATCGGGGCCGGGATGCTTGACCATGTAGCGGATCTCATCCGCCGTAGGTTGATCCCAGCCGAAGTGATGATAGCCGGTGTGAATGATTAGGATGTCACCCTCTTTCACTTCGACGCGCTCTTCCACCATCTGGCTGGTGTACACGTCATAGTCCCCGCATGCATCGCTGAGATCGACGACGGCAGCCTCGTGTACGAGGTAATCCATATCCAGCGAGGCGATGTCTTTGCCCGGCGTGTAGAAGTGGATCTCGCCGTCGAGGTGCGTACCCAGATGATTGGAATGCGTCAACACCTGACCGTTCGCGCCGTTGGGCGCCAGCCGCTTGAAGTACTTGATTTGCAGCGGCTCATACGTCGGCCACGCGGGCGTGCCAATGCCGAGGGGGATGGTGAGGTCGATGAACTTCATGATGGGTTCTCCTTGAGGTTGGGTTTAGTCTCACGCTAAGCCACAAAGACGCCAAGTTTTTTGCGCCTTAGCGTCTTTGCGTGAGGTTTTTTAGCACAGTTCCTTCAACGCTTCAAACGCATCTCTAAAACACTTCTCCGGCGCGCGCAAGATGCCGGCGCCCACCATGCCGACGCCCGGTTTCTTGTGCGCGATACCGGTGTTGAGGCGCGGCAGGATGCCCGTCTCCATGACTTTGCGCACATCGATACCCAGCGGTGTCCCGCGGAAATTCAAGATCGGGATGGTGAAACCCTCATGCTCACTGAAAGTGATCTCGTACATCTCGCGCGTGGCATCGATCGCCATCTGCGGGGTTCCGCCGACGAACTGCGTAATCGCCGGAGCCGCCGCCATCGCAAATCCGCCGTAGCCTGCTGTCTCAGTAATAGTACTGTCGCCGATGTCGGGATTCGCATCATCGGCGGTGAAGCCGGGGAAGTATAGCCCCTGCACTTTGCCCGCCGGGGCGGTGAACCACCGATCGGGCATGCCCGCGATCTTGATGCCAAAGTCCGTGCCATTGCGCGCCATCACGATCACGATGCTGCTGCCTTCAATGCCTTCCGCCGGTTCGACAGCGCATTTTCCAGCAGGCATGCTGAGATTGAGGAACCAGTGATCGTTGCGATCGATGAACTCGATCACTCTGGCGAGCGTTTCATTATCTCGATTGGTGCGAGCGAGCGCCGGACCAATAGCGCGCAAAAACAGGCTGGTGCCCGCCCGATTGCGATTGTGCCCCTCATCGCCCATGTGCAGCGCTTGAGCAATCAACGCCTTCACGTCGATGCCATCCGGCAGGGACTGCAAGGCCCGATCGAGCGTGGGATACAGATCGGTTTCCATCCATTTGAGGCGCGCGATCACTTCCGGCCCCATGCCGCCATAGCGCAGTACTTTGCCCAGACCTTCGTTCTGCGTGCAGAAGGCACGATTGCCGAAGGTCTTGTTCTCGAAGATGAACACCGGCATCGACGGCGAGACGATGCCCGCCATCGGTCCGACTGCGTGATGATGGTGGCACGGCGAGTATTCGATCTCGCCTGACGCCGCGATCTTTTCCGCTTCGGCTTCATCCTGCGCCAGGCCTTCGTAGATCAGCGCGCCCATCACTGCGCCGCGCTGCGGACCGCACATGCGCTCCCATGTGATGGGCGGACCGGCATGCAAGATCATTTTGTTGTGCATGCCGGGGATCACGTCGCGCGCGAGGCCCATGCCCACCAGCGTCGGGCGCGCGGCCTTGATGCGTTTGATCGCTTCTTCGTTGGCGGCGTCGATGTCCACGCCCGTTTTGGTCATGCGCAGACGCGGCACGCCATCGACGGGCGGCTGCCAATCGACATCGATCACGGGCACGCCTTGCTCCTTCACCGACTGCGCCATGCTGCCGAGTCCGATATTGACGACGTTGAGAGGCTGGTTGAAGAGTTCGTTGAGTTTGGGCATAGTAAATCTCCGGAGAATAAAACCACAGAGAACACGGAGGTCACGGAGTGGTTCGTTAAATTTCTCAGTGTTCTCTGTGAACTCCGTGGTTAGTTCTGCACAATTACCGCAACCAACTTCGCCGCCGCCGCGTTGCTGTCACACACGATCGCGCCGGCCGCCCGCAACGCTGCCACCTGCGCGCTGAGCCGCTGCGGATCTTGTTCCGTGCCGGTGACGGATGCGACGACGATGAGTTCGCGGTCAAGTAACTGCTTCGCCTGCCGGATCGCCAGGCCGAGTTCACCCGCCGGATCGGGATGCGCGCCGTAGCCGATCACAACATCGAGCATGATCACGGCCACTTCGGGATCGCGCGCTTCTTGCAGCAGACGCCGAATCCGCAGGTCATTATCGATCATCGGGTGCGGGCGGCCCACGGTGAATTCTTCCTCACCCAGATCGACGCAGGTGTGCTTGACGCTGCGTAACGAATCGGTGAGTTGGTTCTCGTGGCGCAAGGGCGCATTGGACAGCACTGGTTCCTTCAGCATGTCGCGCCAGATGACTTGCGCTTCGTAGCAGAGTGTGCCGCCGGAGAACAGGCCACGCAGGTATTTCTGATCGGGCTTGAGAAGGGCGCGCAGTTCTTTGGCTTGCGCTTTCAACGCCGTTTCTTCAGCAGCAATGACTTCGGCCACATCGATGTTTGCGCCGGCGGCATTGGCCGCAAGCAAGGCTGCTTCCCGCAACGTGCGCGCCATCGTCGCATTGGGGATCGATCGGAATTGATCAGGGTTCGCACCCATGAAGCCGACCACAGTGGGTTTGTCACTCTGCGCTACCTGATCGAGGATGGCTTCGGCCACACCCGGCGAGGGCGGTTTGCTGACGAGCGCGATGACCTTCGTCGCCGGATCGGCTTGCAAGGCCTTCAACCCTTCGAGCATCATGATCCCGCCGACCTCTTCTTTGAGATCGCGCCCGCCCGTGCCAATGCCCTGCGTAATGCCGACGCCATGCTTCGCCAACAGCGTGCTCACTTCCTGCAAGCCTGTACCCGCTGCCGAGACGATGCCCACCGGCCCGCTCGGCACGACGTTGGCAAAACCGAGCGCCACGCCGTTGAGAATCGCCGTGCCCGCGCCGGGGCCCATCAACAGCAGGCCGTGATCGCGGGCGTACTTTTTCAAACCGATCTCGTCTTCAAGCGAGACGTTATCGCTGAAGAGCAGCACGTGCAGGCCGCGCCGCAGCGCCTCCCACGCTTCGTCGGCGGCGTAACGACCCGCGACCGAGATCACGGCGACGTTGGCGTTGGGATTCATCTTCACCGCACCACGCAAGGTCTTGGGGCGAAACTCCGCGCCTTCATCTGCCGATCGCTTTTGCTTGAGCAAGCGTTCGGCTTCGAGCAAGGCTGCGTCCGCCGCGCCGTTATTAGCACTCACGACGATGACGAGATCGTTCGGAGTGGCCGACTGCGCGTCGGGCGTGAGCAGGCCCGCCTCGTCGAGTAGCGCTTTGTTGGCTTCGGTCGCCATGATCACGCCCACGTCGATCACGCCGGGAAATTTGGTCAACTCGCGGGCGACCAGCATCAACGTCACGGAGTCGTGGTATTCGCTTTTCTTGATGAGGGTCTTAAGTGTCAATGCTTGCTCCTTTGTATAGTTCACCACGGAGAACACAGAGCGCACGGAGTTGAATCAGCAATCAGTAATCGGCCATTACAATGGGATGTTGCCGTGTTTTTTGGCCGGCGATGTGACGGCCTTGTCGCGCAGAAAGTCGATCGCGGCAATCAGGCGCGCGCGAGTTTCGTTCGGTGCGATGATGTCGTCGACGTGGCCGCTGGCTGCCGCGTAATAGGGCTTGCCGAACTTCTCGCGGAACTCGGTCTCGAGCCGAGCGCGTTCCGCACGCGCAAGCGCGACATCGCCCGCAAACTTCTTCAAGTCCTTGCCGTACAAAATGCCGACCGCACCTTCTGCGCCCATTACGGCGATCTCGGCGGTGGGCCACGCGAAGACCCAATCGGTGCGGATGTGCTTGCTGCTCATGACGATGTACGCGCCGCCATACGCCTTGCGCGTGATCACGGCGATCTTCGGCACGGTCGCTTCCGAATACGCATACACGATCTTTGCGCCGTGGCGAATGATGCCGCCGTGTTCTTGATTCAGGCCGGGCAGGAACCCGGGCGAATCGACAAAAGTGATCAACGGGATGTTGAACGCATCGCAGAAGCGGATGAAGCGCGCCATCTTGTCCGACGCGTCGATATCGATCACACCCGCCAGCACGAGCGGCTGCTGCGCGACGACGCCGATCACTTCACCGTTGAGTCGTGCGAAACCGACGATGGCGTTTTGCGCGAAGTGGGCGTGAACTTCAAGGAAACTATTGGGATCAAAGACCTGATCGATCACCACTTTCATGTCGTAGGCTTCGGTCGGGTCGTGTGGGACGATCGTGTTGAGATCGATGTTCGTTGGGCGCGGATCACCGATCGGGCGGAGGACAGGCGCAGATTCGGCATTGTTCGATGGGAGATAACTGAGCAATCGGCGAGTGAGTGCGCACGCCTCTTCTTCGTCATCGGCCACAAAATGCGTTACGCCGCTCTTGCTGCTATGTGCGTCCGCGCCGCCCAACGTCTCGACATCGACTTCTTCGCCGGTCACGGTCTTGATCACGTCCGGGCCGGTGATGAACATGTGGCTGAGGCCACGCGTCATGATGACGAAGTCGGTGAGGCCGGGCGAATAGACCGAGCCGCCCGCGCATGGGCCGAGCATGACGCTGATCTGTGGGATGACGCCGCTGGCCTGCGTGTTACGCCAGAAGAGTTCGCTGTAAGCAGCCAGCGAATAGACGCCTTCCTGAATACGTGCACCTACTGAGTCGTTGAGGCCGATGACGGGCATGCCGCTTTCCAGCGCCATGTCCATGATCTTGGCGACCTTCTGTCCCTGCACTTCCGAGAACGATCCGCCGAGCACGGTGAAGTCCTGCGCGTACACCGCCACTTTGCGCCCGTCGATCTTGCCAAAGCCGACGACGACACTGTCGCCGGGATATTGCTGTTGTTCGAGGCCAAAGTCGCTGTGGCGATGCGCCATGTACGGATCGATCTCCTGGAACGTGCCTTCGTCCAGCAGGCAGGCGAGGCGCTCGCGCGCGGTGCGTTTGCCCTTGGCGTGCTGCGCCTCGATGCGCGCCGCGCCGCCGCCTTGTTGAATCTGCGCGCGATGTTGGTGCAGCTCATCAAGCAATGATTGATGATCGGTCAATGGGCCTCCAGAGTTATGGGACGCAGACGAACGCTGATTTACCCTCACCCGGCGCTTTGCGCCGCCCTCTCCCAAAGGGCGAAGGAGAATGCTCTACGTTGCTTGCAGCTGTTCGATGATCTCTGCGACGCTCAACACCTTGCCATATGATGCGCCCAACGCCGCGAGGAACGCGCCATGCACCTGCGGCGCGGGAATGGTCTCGCCCTGAAACACCAGCGCGCGAGCCGCACAGGCATCGTGCGCAACGATGCACTCGAAGCCGAAGTCGAAGGCGGCGCGGGTGGTGGCATCGACGCACATGTTGGTCTGCATGCCGCAGATGACGACGCGGGTCACGCCGTGTTGCTTGAGGTGATCGAGCAACGGCGTGTCGCGGAAACTGTTGGGATAGTGCTTCTGAAAGACGACTTCGCCATCGAGCGAGCGCACGTTCTCGTGAATCTGCCCGCCGATTGAGCCGGGCAGCATCGTTTTTGCGCCGGGCTTGATCGCCACGTGCTGGATGTGCACGATCGGTTGGTGGGTCTGCCGGAAATGATCGAGCAGTTCGCGCGCTTTCAGGCTGGCGGCAATGGGTTCGTGCAGTGGGCCGCCGCCGCCGGGGAAATAGTCGTTCTGGATGTCGACTAGGATTAAGGCCGTGGTCATTTCACTCCTGTTACTTACTGTAGAGATCGCGAAGGTCGCAGAGATTTTGGGACACGGACGCCTGCACCTGCCTGCAAGTGCAGATGTCACGCAGATTTCATAGATGAACGCGGATACTTCGCATTTAGTCCACGTCCGATGAGCGTCTCAACTCCGATGCTGTTCTTGTATCGATGTGGTTCCATCGAATGAATTCGATGTCTGCTAACACAAATCCGTTAAAACGGATTGAGCACGCGCCACCCTCCCTAACATGCTTCAGCATGTTTTGCGTAACAGGCTGCGAGATTCATCCGCAGCCACGCCTGATAGCCGATCGCGCTGATGATCTTGCCGTGCCTGCCAATCGATCAGAACCTCCGAGGTCTGCACCGCTCCGCTCGCGCCGGATTCAAGATGAACAGCGATGGCGGATCGGCCCCACCCACTACAGCGGATTGAGGAAACAATCGATTCCCGCGCCCGCCGCCATCCGCTTTATCCTCAATCGGTTGTAGTCTTCCTGCCCGCGCCCATTCGTGGATTCGAGCACATCCGTTGACGCCAGGCACCCTGCCGCGCCGGGTGCAAGATGAACGGTGAGGGCGGAAGATACTGGCGCAATCTAGTCGGCTTCACGCGGCTCGATCACAAACTTGACGCCGTTGAGAACATCCCGCGTGCGCCTGGGCGTCAGGGTCCCGATATAGTCGAGCAAGTCTGCTTTGTTGACGGTGTATAGTTGCGTGACGTTAACGACACTGGGGTGAGTCAAGCCACCCTCGCCCTTACTTAGTGCCACGTTGCCGGGCGCTTTGGCGTATTTCTGATTCGATGTGATCATGCAGACCACAACGGTCTTGATCGGGATGTCGTTAAACAGGTTGTTTTGAACGACAACCACGGGATGACGATAGCCCGGTTCGGAACCGCGCGGCTCGTCGAAATCAGCCCAGTAGAGATCGCCCTGCCGGATCATTTTTCAGCCTCGACGACGCGACGATGATAACGCTTCATCTTGCGCTGCAAGGCTTCTTGCTCTGGGTCAGGTTCGCCGTAGACTTCGGTGAGTTGCTTGGCGAGTTTGCGATTTTCCTCGCGGCGCAGATAGTCCTCCAGCGCCATCACGAACAGGCGACTGCGCGAGACCTTCTTTTCGCGAGCCAACGCTTCGGCCTGCTCGAAGAGCGATTTTTGCATGGAAATTGCGGTTTTGATATTGGCCATTGTGGTATACCCCCTTTTGATGAAAGTATAACCATTTGGTGTCGCAATGTCAATACGAATCTACTGAAATGGTAATTACGCCGTGGAACCAAAGACCTCGGAGGTTTTCACCCGCTGTCTTGCTGCGCCTGATGGCCGATCACGCTGATCATCTTGTCACGCCTGTCTGTCGGACAAAACCTCCGAGGTCTGCGCGTTGCTGTGTCGGTGTCACCGAATGGAATCGAATCTCGAATGCGCGCGTGCCCCATTCGCTGATTCGAGAAAATTCGTTGACACCCTGTCCGCGCCGGGTTCAAGATGAACGGTGATAGCGAATCAGATTCGCGCCATACTATTCAGGTTAACCAAAGTTGCTTGACACGCAGACCGGCGGCGTGAAAGAAACTG
>CAZKBQ010000067.1:0-26354 GCA_964550855.1 uncultured Anaerolineae bacterium | reverse complement strand
GATTTTCGCCGCAGCGCCTTTGAGCAGGGGCAGAGCAGCATGAGCAGTCTGGCGCTGTATCACGACAAGACCTTCGAGACATTCAACCTGCGCCCTGACTTGCCGCGTGAAGCTCACGCCAATCTGAAGGAGGCGATGCAGCTGGCGAAGAACTACGCCAAAGCGCCGCAGGACTGGCTGGTGTTCATCGGCGGCTATGGCTGCGGCAAGACGCACCTGGCAGCCGCCATTGCGAACTATCAGGCCGAACGCGGCTACCCGGCGATGTTTGTGGTGGTGCCCGATCTGCTGGATCACCTGCGCGCCACGTTTGGCCCGGACGCGCGCACCTCGTTTGATCAGCGCTTTGAGGAAGTGCGCACCACGCCGCTGCTGGTGTTGGACGATCTGGGCACGGAGAGCGCCACGCCCTGGGCGCGCGAGAAACTGTATCAGATCATCAATCACCGCTACGTGGGACGCCTGCCCACGGTCATTACTGCGTCGGTCTCGCCGGACGATCTCGATCCCCGCATTCGCACGCGCCTGCTGGACGAGACGCGCTGCATGATCTTCCCCATCATCGTGCCCAGCTATCGCGGCAGCGCGGCCAGCCAGCCGGCTGTGGCACCCAAACCGGCGCGGACCACGCGTAGAAAGTAGCATCAAGGCGTGGTTGGCCCCGGACTGCAGGTTGACGCTTTCTTCAGCGCGGGTATAATCGCGTCAACAATTCATCACGCAGCGCGCGCAAAAACACAGGTCGGTTGGTAGTCCGGCCGCATCGCTTGCCCAATCACGGATTGGCGCAAGTGGTGTCAATAACCTCCCCTCCCGGGTGTCCGGTGTGCGTTTTGCTCCTCAGGGAGGATTTTGTGTTTCTCACCATCTATTTCGACGGACAGTTCTGGGTGGGTCTGATCGAGTGTGTGGATGACTCGCGCCTGCGCGTCGCTCGTCACATCTTTGGCGCAGAACCCGGCGACATCGCAGTGCTGGCGTTCGTGCAATATCAATTGCTCGAAGTCGCGGCACGCGCCACCGTCGGGGTGGAGATCGAGCGCCGGGTGACAGTCATCCGCCATCCCAAGCGCGCCGCGCGCGAAGCTGCGAAGATTATGCGCCAGCCGATCGTTTCGACCAAGGCCCAGGCCGCGTTAAAGTTGCAGCATGAGCAGAATAAGGACGAACACCATAAACGCACGAAGGCGGAACATGCGGCCGCAAAAGCTCGCCGGCGTGAGCTTAAACGCGAGAAGGCCCGGCAACGGCATCGCGGGCGATGAGCGAGCAAGCGGCCGTGTTCAACTCAGACCGCGGCGACGCGATCGCCGTGGAGACGGCGCACGCGGCCTGACGCGCCTGCCTGTTGCGCGGTGGTGCGACTCAGCACATCTACTGAGACGGACGCCGGCCGGATTTGGCCGGTGAGCAACCCGCCCGGCGCGCTAGGCGTGCAGCGCCGCGCTCACAATCTCCTGCGCTTCGCGCTGGATGGCGCGCAGGTGATCCTTGCCCCTGAAGCTCTCCGCGTAAATCTTGTAGATGTCCTCGGTGCCGGACGGCCGCGCCGCAAACCAGCCGTTCTGCGTCACCACCTTCAACCCGCCGATGGCCGCGCCGTTGCCGGGCGCGTGCGTCAAGCGCGCCACGATCGGCTCGCCGGCCAGCGCCTGCGCTTTCACCATCTCCGGCGATAGATTGCCCAGCGCCGTCTTCTCTTCGGGCGTGGCGGCGGCATCCATACGCTCATAGTCGGAATGACCAAACTGCGCTTCCAGCGCGCGATAGTGCTCGCCGGGATCACGCCCGGTCACGGCGGTGATCTCCGCCGCCAGCAGGTCCATGATCAGGCCGTCCTTGTCGGTGGTCCACACGGTGCCGTCGGTGCGCAGGAACGACGCGCCGGCGCTTTCCTCGCCGCCGAAACCGTACGAACCGTCGATGAGGCCATCGACAAACCATTTGAAGCCGACCGGTACTTCGGCGAGGCGGCGATTGAGGTGCGCGGCCACCCGATCGATCATCGTGCTCGACACGAGTGTCTTGCCCACGGCGGCGTCAGCGCGCCAGCCGGGGCGATGCTGGAATAGATACCACACGGCCACGGCCAGGAAATGATTGGGGTTCAGCAAACCGGCGCTGCGCGTGACGATGCCGTGTCGATCGGCGTCCGGATCGTTGCCGAAGGCGATGTCGAATTGATCCTTCAGCTGGATCAGGCTCGCCATGGCGTAGGGCGACGAACAATCCATGCGAATCTTGCCGTCGTGATCGACGGTCATGAACGAGAAGGTCGGATCGACGCGGCGGTTGACGACGTTGAGATTGAGGCCGTACCGTTCCGCGATCGGCGCCCAGAACCCCACGCTCGATCCGCCCAGCGGATCGACGCCGATCTTCAGGCCGGCTCTTGCAATGGCGGGCAGATCGATCACATTGCTCAGATCGTTCACGTAGGGCGTAACGTAGTCGTGCTCGTGCATCGTCGGCGCGGCCAGCGCTCTTGCCAGTGGCAGGCGCTTCACCGCCTTCAGCCCGTCGGCCAGGATGTCGTTGGCGCGGTTTTGAATGAGGCGGGTGGTGGACGTGTCGGCCGGGCCGCCCGAGGGGGGATTGTATTTGAAGCCGCCGTCGTCGGGCGGGTTGTGCGACGGCGTGATGACGACGCCGTCGGCGAGGCCAGTGGCCCGCCCGCGATTGGCGGTGAGGATGGCGTGCGAGATGACGGGCGTAGGCGTGTACCCCCAGCCTGACTGGATCATCAATTCCACGCCGTTGGCCGCGAAGACTTCGATGGCGGTGGCAAAGGCGGCTTCGCTCAGCGCGTGCGTGTCCATGCCCATGAACAACGGGCCGGTGGTGCCCTGTGCGCGGCGATATTCGCAGATGGCCTGGCAGATGGCCAGCACGTGGGCTTCATTGAAGGACTGTTTGGACGAGGTGCCGCGATGTCCCGAGGTGCCAAAGGCGACCCGTTGGGCGGCCACCGTACCATCGGGTTGGCGGGTGTAATACGCCGACATCAAGCGCGGCACGTTGACGAGTAACTCGAAGGGGGCAGGCTGTCCGGCCAGCGGATGTACGCTCATCTGAAGATCGCCTCCGGGTGAAGTTTGGGTTGTGACGAGATTAGTCGTATTGCCTGATGAACGCTTCGGCTTTGTCCACCAGCGTGCGATTGCCGACAAATAAGGGTGTGCGCTGATGCAGCGCCGCGGGCTGAATGTCGAGGATGCGCTGCCGCCCGTCCGAGGCGTAGCCGCCGGCCTGTTCGGCCAGGAAGGCGAAGGGCGCAGCCTCGTACAGCAGCCGCAGCTTGCCCTGCGCGCGGGTGGCATCGCCGGCGATGGCGGGATAGTAATACAGGCCGCCCGACATGAGCGTGCGATGGAAATCCGCGACGAGCGATCCGACGTACCGCTGGGACTTGACGGTGCTGTCGGTTTGCAGGTAGTGTGTGAAGCGCCGCACGCCCTCGCTCCAGTGCGGCTCGTAGCCGTGATCGACGCTGTAGTAGCCGCCCTTATCCGGGATGCGCATGCGGGGGTGGGTGAGGATGAATTCGCCGATATTGGGATCAAGCGTGAAGCCGTTGACGCCGTCGCCCGCGCTGTACACCAGCATGGTGCTGGGGCTGTAGATGAAGTAGCCGGCGGCCACCAGCTGGCGGCCGGGCTGCAGACAGTCGGCCAGCGTGCCGGGGCCGTCGGCGCTGCGCCGTTGATGGATGGCGAAGACCGTGCCCACGCTGACGTTCACGTCGATGTTGGACGAGCCGTCCAGCGGATCGTAAAGCAATATGTATTTGCCCTGAGAATAACCGTCGGGGATCGGAATCAAGTCGGGTTCTTCTTCAGAGACCAGCGCGGCCAGCCGTCCGTTGTAGACGTTGACGGCGCGGATGATCTGATCGGCGATGAGATCGACCTTCATCTGCTCTTCGCCCTGTACGTTGACGTGGCCGGCGCGCCCCAGGATGTCGATGAGGCCGGCGCGCGTCATTTCGTCGGCGATGGCTTTGCCAGCCAGCGCCAGGTCGTACAGCAGTCCGGTCAGGGTGCCGGTGGCTTCGGGGTGGGTGCGCTGCTCATCCAGGATGTGGCGCTCAATGGTGGTGAAGTTGCGGCGCGGCAGCAGACTGGTCATGGGCGGCCTTTCTGGGAGAGGGTGCGGGTTTGCCGTCTAGTCTACACTATTTTGAGGGGATTGTGCAATAGGGCGGCGCGCAGCCCGGGGATGGCCGATTGAACGAGCCGCCGCCTACGTCATTTGTCCTACCCCCACCGCCATTCTGCTCGTCGGCAAACACGGCACGATCGGACTTTTGTTGGAGGCGCCAGCCGTCATCGGTCCGATGTGCCGCGCCGCGCTTTCGAGTATCCTGTCTGTCTGTAACAACGCGAAACGCGACGGCTGCCCGATGATACTGCTTGCGACCCGATCGATCTCTTTGCGCGATGGCTTGCTGGCGCTGCTGGCGGCCATCACGCCCGGCCACACGATTGAATTTGCCGGCGACGTGACTGAAGTCGCCCGGCAGCTCAGCGAGTCGCCCGCCGATCTCGTCGTGCTGGATGCTGATCTGCTCGATAAGTCCACCGGGATGGTGGTGAGGCAGATTAAACAAGTATCATCGGCCACACGCCTGCTGTTGCTGACGGATACCGTTCGACAGCAACAAGCGATGGCGCAGTTCGAAGGCGGAGCGGTGCTGCTCAAAGGTACATCCGCCGCCGAAATTGCCAGTGCGATCGAGCGCCTGCTCGACGCCTCATCGACTTTGACCGAGTAACAATATCCAATCAAGGGAGGATTACCCAATGACCACCGTAGTTGCACCACGCAAGCCAGTTCGTTTCAGCCGGAAGCAGCTGATCATCGGCGGCCTCGCCGCTCTCGTCGTGATCGTGCTGGGTTTCGCCGGCGTCACGTTTGCCAGAATGTCCTACGTTCCACCCGATCTCGATTATTCCCTCACGCGCCTGTCGGCCAACGGCGTCTATCGCGCCACGTACCGCAGCAGCGCTACGCCCGTGCCCGTGAACCAACTGCACTCGTGGCAGCTGCACATCGAGACTGCTGACGGTAAGCCCGTCGATGGCGCCACGATCACGATCTTTGGCGATATGCCGCAGCACGGTCACGGCATGCCGACCAAGCCGCAAGTCACGCAAAATCTGGGCAACGGCGATTATCTGGTGGAAGGCATGAAGTTCCAGATGGGCGGCTGGTGGGTCATCGACTTCACGATCGACGCCAACGGCCAGCGCGACAAGGTGTCGTTCAATCTGATGTTGAAGAAATAGACATGGAAGATTGGAGGTTGGAGTCGGTCAGCCAGCCTCCAATCTTCATATTCCAACTTCCAGTTGCGGGGGACTGTGATGAAATCACGCTGGGTTATCTTCATACTGACTTTGCTGGCAGTGCTCCTTCTTGCCGCCTGCCAGAGCGATCCGAATCAGTGGAACGCCGACGAGAAAGAGATGCTGCGCGGCCTGTGGATCGGGAGCCTGAAACCGCTGCCACCTGATCCCTCCAATCGCTACGCCGACGACGAACGCGCCGCGAAGCTGGGACAGCAGCTTTTCTTCGACACGCGCTTCAGCGCCAACGGCCAAGTCGCCTGCGCCACGTGCCATCAACCCGACAAGCTCTTTCAGGATGGACTGCCGTTGTCGGTCGGCGTCGGCACAACGCACCGCCGCGCGATGAGCATCATCGGCACGGCGTACAGTCCGTGGTTGTTCTGGGATGGGCGCAAAGACAGCCTGTGGGCGCAGGCCACCGGGCCGATGGAGAGTGCTGTCGAGCACGGCGGCAATCGCACGCAGTACGCGCACTTGATCGATCAATTCTATCGCGCCCAGTACGAAGCGATCTTCGGGCCGCTGCCGGATCTATCGGGTTTGCCGGCCAACGCCGGCCCGATCGACGATCCTGCCGTCAAGGCCGCGTGGGAGGTGATGTCCGAAGCGGATCGCGTCAACGTCTCGCGCATCTACGCCAACATGGGCAAAGCGATCGAGGCGTATGAGCGCAAGATCATGCCCGGCCCGGCCAGGTTTGATCGCTACGTCGAGGCGATCCTGAACGACGATCTCGCCGCCGCCCGATCGATCTACACGCCCGACGAAGCCGCCGGCCTGCGCCTGTTCATCGGCCGGGGCAACTGCACCGACTGCCACAACGGCCCGCTGTTCACGAACAACGATTTTCACAACACCGGCGTGCCCGCCGTGGCGAGTCTGCCGGAAGACACCGGTCGCGCCAAAGGCATCCAACAAGTGCTGGCCGATGAGTTCAACTGTTTGAGCCGGTACAGTGATGCGGGCCAAACCGATTGCGCCGAGCTGCGCTTCATCAAGGCCGACGACGATCACGATTTGACGCGGCAGTTCAAACCGCCCTCGCTCCGCGATGTCGCCGAGCGCGCACCCTACATGCACGCGGGTCAATTCAAGACGCTCGAAGACGTATTGAATCACTACAGCCGCGCGCCTGAAGCGCCCGCCGGTCACACCGAACTCAAGCCGTTGAATCTCAGCGAAACAGAACAGCAGCAATTGATTGCGTTTCTCAAGACGTTGAGCGGGCCGCTGGCGACTGCGCCAGAATGGCTCTCGGCTCCCAGCCATTAGGCAGACGTAAACACCTACGTCATTTGACTTGGCCTTCACCACGCAAGAACAGCCATATGTTTGAGGCCACTGCCGTCATGCTGCCGATGTGCCCGGCGCTGAAATCGCCTAAGATGATGGCATCACTGACGAATGTTCAGCAAGGAGGGCGAGCATGAATACGATGATGACTGAAGTGACTTTGAAGCTTGCACCCGTTGGCGAATTGATTGACCTTGATGGTTACCGGCTGCATCTGCAAAGCATGGGAACGGGCAGCCCCGCTGTGATCATGGAAGCGGCGATCTGGGATATTGGCCTGACGTGGTCGCTGGTTCAACCTGAGGTCGCTAAGTTCGCCCGCGCGGTTGTCTACGATCGCGGCGGCCTCGGCTGGAGCGATCCGAGTCCGAAGCCACGCACCGCCGCAGCGATGGTCGAAGAACTGCATACGTTGCTGCAACACGCGCAGATCGAGCCGCCCTACGTCCTCGTCGGGCAGTCGTTCGCCGGGCTGCTCGTGCGACTCTTCGCCTACACCTATCCTGACGAGATGGCAGGACTGATACTGGTCGATGCAGCACACGAAGATCAAGACGAGCGCTATCCCGAAGCGATCCGCACCATGGCGAAACCCATGTTTGACGGGCAACTCCAGATGCTTCAGCAGCGCCGCGCGACGGTCGCAGCAGAAGGCCCCTTGCCGTCGATGTTCCCGGCGCCGGCGCAGCTACCCGCCGACATCGTCGAAAAGTATCAGACGCTCATCACGGAAGACGCCACGCGCCTCGATACCATGATCGCCGAGCTGGCCGCGCTGGAGGAAAGTCGAGCGCAGGTGCGCACCGCGCGCGATCGGGGTCTGGGCGACATCCCGCTGATCGTGTTGAGTCATGGTATTCCGCAAGCGATCCCCGGTTTGCCCGATGAAGTCAATCGCGCTTACGAAGCGGCGTGGCAGCAAATGCAGATCGAATTGGCGGCGCAGTCGAGCAACGGGCAACAATTGTTAGTCGAAGGCGCAGGCCACATGATTCATCACGATCGACCTGAGCAGGTCGTTGCCGCGATTCGGCAGGTGGTTGAAGCTGCGCGCGGCAACAGCGGCTAACCGAGACACTGAAAGAAGATATAACACTCACGATCATCGCGAAAGGAAAAGGCCATGTCTGCGTTCCAATTCCGTACCAGCATCTTCATCGCGATCTTGTTACTCGTCGCCGCGACGGCTTGCGGAAGCACAAGCAGCGGTAGCGGCAGCCCATTGACGCAAGAGCAGGTGACCCAGATTGCGGACGACGCGCTCACTGCGCTGAACACGGGCGATTATACGGCGTACACCCGGCATTTCTCCGGCATGATGAAATCCGTCGTGTCAGAGTCGGCGTTCAAGGAGTTGCGCGATCAATTGGCGAGTGTCGCCGGCAAGTTTGTGTCCATCGAGAAAGTCGAGAGACTCCCGGCGCAGACGCAGGGCTACATCCGCTGGACGTTCACCGTCAACTTCGAGAAAACGCAGGGCAAGCTGGCGTTAGTCATCAAAGAGAATGGCGATCAAATCGAGGGCGTGCACTTTGAATGAATTCCGCTCCTTGACCATTGACAGACCGCTCTCCGCAGCGGTCTGTCGCGTTTTCGACGCGGAAGATCAACTCGATAATGGTATGATAAGCATCAGGCAAGCCGCTGGTGAAGCAGCGTAATTGCGGCAACGTCTGGCAAAGGACCGGCATGATAGATCTCATCGAACCCTATGCGCCGCGACCGATTCGCCCACTCGGGCAGTGGCTGGTGGCCGGGATGCGCCTGAAAGTCCACGGCATCGCCTATCAGCTCGCGCAGCCTCGCCCGGCCGTCATCGACGCGGCATACGAACTGGCACTGCGCGAACTCCCACAGTTGATCGCGGGACAGCATCACTATGGCGTCGGCTTTGTCGGCGTACACGACGGGCGCGGCGCGATCTTCGTCTTCATCGATTTCTGGACCGATGAGAACGAGCTGCACCATCACGTCTACGTCGCGTCAAAGGACCAGCCAATGCAGTTGGAGTACGTAACGCCGAGCGGGCTGATCGCCTGCGTGTGGGACCTGGCTGTCATCGGGTTTGAGCGGCAGGCGTGGATCGAGTGCGTGCTGGCGAATCCGAACGGCCCTGATCTCGAGGCCTATCTGGGGCAGATGCTGAGTGAAGAGCGGTGACACTGTTGAAGAAAAGTGAGGCAGCGCTAAAGTCAGGCATGCGATCTCGCCGGGCCAGAGATGCACCAGATCGGCGCTTGTCCTGTGCGAGTATAATTAGGCGAGGATCGGCACGACTATGCCCCTCGTCTATCTTGGCACTGGTTGGTTCATCGGCATCGCGCTTGCCTCGGCGCTGCGCCTGCCGATCGAACTTCTGCTCCCCGCCGTTCTCATTCCGGTTGTCGGCTTCTTCCTCTGGCGGGCCGATCACCGGGCCCGGCTGATCTGGCTCAGCGTTCTCTTCGCCATCAGCGGCGCGGTCTGGTTTACCGTTCGTCTGCCGCGTTTCGATCAGAATTCCCTTGCCACTTACAACGGGATCGGCGAAGTCACCATCGACGGCGTGATCGCCGCCGATCCCGATGTGCGCGATACGTACATCAACCTGCGCGTCAACGCCGAACGGCTGACGCTGCCCGATCGATCTTCTCGCCCGATCGAGGGAATTGTCCTTGTTCGGCCTTCACGTCCCGCCGAGTTTCATTATGGCGATCGGGTACGGGTGACCGGCGCGCTGATTGCACCACCGGAGTTTGCCACCTTCGATTACGCCGATTTCCTGGCGCGGCAGGGCGTGTATTCGCTGATCGATCGGCCGCGCCTCAGCGTGCTGGCGCGCGATCAGGGCAATCCCTTACTGGCCGCCATTTACGCCTTTCGCGGCCGGGCACGCGCCGTCATTGCCCAGCTGCTGCCGGAACCGCCGGCCTCGTTGTTGACCGGCATCCTGCTGGGCGACGATGCCGGCCTGCCGTCGAGCGTGCAGGATGAATTCCGGCGCACGGGGACCACGCACATCATCGCCATCAGCGGCTACAACATTACGGTGCTGGTGGGGTTGATCTCCACCATCACCTTCGGCCTCATGGGGCGGCGGCGCGCCTTCTACGTGATCGTTGCCGGCCTGTTTGCCTACGCGGTGCTGGTAGGCGGTTCGGCGTCGGTGGTGCGCGCCACGTTGATGGGCGTGCTGATGCTGTGGGCCGATCACCTGGGCCGGCCATACGCCGCGCCGAACTCGCTATTTGCCGCCGGCTTGATCATGACCGCGCTCGATCCCAACACGCTGTTTGACGTGGGCTTTCAGCTGAGCTTTGTCGCCACGCTGGGCCTGATGATCTACGCGCGGCCGTTCGCGCAGGCGGCGCAGCGCGGGCTGACGCGGTTGTTCAGCAGCGCTGTGGCGCGGCAGGTCGTGGGCCTCATCAACGATGCGCTGCTGGTGACGCTGGCCGCGCAGGTCATCACGCTGCCCCTGCTGGTCTATTACTTCCGACAGTTATCAGTAGTTTCACTGATTGTCAATCCGCTGGTGCTGCCGGCGCAGACCGGCGTCATGGTCTTTGGCCTGCTGGCGCTGGGCGGCGGCCTGTTGTTTGTCCCGCTCGGGCAGGTGCTGGCCTGGCTGGTGTGGCCGTTCCTGGCGTGGACGCTGGGCGTGATTCACGTCTTTGCAGGCGTGCCGGGCGCGGCCGTTGAGCTGGGCTACGTCGCCGAATCCTGGCTGATTGTTTACTATGTCTTGCTGGCGGCCGTGACGTGGTATCTGAGCCGACCGCCGACGCAGCGTCCCAATCGTATAAGCGCCTTGTTCACCCGCCAACGGGTTGTCTTTGGCAGTGGACTGGGCGCAATTTTGCTGGGCGTGGCGCTGTCCTGGCAGGGCGATGGCTGGCTGCACGTGGCGGCGCTGGATGTGGACGGACACCCGGTGCTGGTGCGCACGCCGTCGGGCCGGCAAATCCTGATCGGTGGTTCGAGCAGCCCGTCGGCGCTGTTGAGCGCGCTCGGCGGGCTGCTGCCCTTCTGGGAGCGAGACATCGATCTGATGATCGTGCCGGCAGCCCGGGCGGATCAGCTCAACAGCCTGCTGGCCGTGCTGGATCGCTATAAAATCGGGCAGATCATGACGGCCGACATCGGCAGTGACAACCGCGCCGCACGCGAGTGGTGGGCGATGTTGGGCCGGCAGGGGAAAACGCCGGTGAAATTGCAGGCCGCGGACATCGAGCCGGGCGTCAGTGTGTGGTTTGACAACGCGACGCCGATAATTGACGCCGGCAATGTCACCCTTGCCGCCGGGATCAGCGATCGGGCACAGATCAACCTGATCGGGCAGCTGGCCGATCGGCTGCCGGAACGACCGCAGATGATCTTGACGTGGACGCCCGTCATCTCCGATGCGCGCGTGATCGATCTGACCGATCACGGCACGATCGACCTGACCGTCTCAGCCGGCGTTGTGTCCATTCGGACTGAGCGGTAGCAGGCGCACTTGCCCCGCCGCGATTGTTAATTTCTCTGTTGACAGGCATCCGATCTCCCTCTATAATGGTGATACATATTGTTATTAATCACAAGATGTACCATCATTGTCAAGCCGGGCCTGCACTGTGCAGGCCGCGTTTGAAATCTGCATTCTTTGAGGAGGTTGGGTGTGAAGAAATGGTGGTGGGTCTCATTGCTGGCGCTGGTGTTGGGGCTGGCCGCCTGCCAGCCGGCGGCCAGCGGGCCGCAGATCAGCGTGGAAGGCGTGTGGGGGCGTCCATCGCCGGCCGTGGCCGATGCAGGTGCGTTTTACCTGGTGATCAAAAACACCGGCTCAGCGGCCGACCAACTGATCGGCGCCAAGTCTTCGGCGTGCGGCATGGCGGAGCTGCACGAAACGGTGGCGGGTGATGGCGGCATGATGAAGATGCAGCCCATCGCCGGCCAGCGCATCGAGATTCCCGCCGGCGGCTCGGTGGAACTGAAGCCGGGCGGCATGCACGTGATGTGCATGATGAAGAAAGCCGATTTCAAAGCGGGCGACAAGTATTCGATTACGCTGACCTTTGCGCAGTCGGGCGAAAAGACTGTGGAGGCCGAGATCCGGGATCAATAACCAGATGCCGCGAACGAAAGCGTTAAGCGCCACCGAACGTCAGAACCGCATCATGGCCGCCTTAGCCGAGGGCGGCCAGATGTCCATCGAGACGCTGGGCAAACTGCTGCGCGTTTCCAAAATGACGGTCCACCGCGATCTGGACGCGCTGGCAGCCGAACGGCGCGTGCGCAAAGTGCGCGGCGGTGTGGCGCTGCCGGAAGAATTGGAACCGAGCGGCGAAGGGCGTTGCACGTTTTGTCACGGCCAGATCGCGCCGGACTCGCGCACCAAGGTCACGCTGTACCGGGCCGACGGCACGCATCAGCACGCCTGCTGTCCGCACTGCGGCCTGCTGGCCGTGCCCGGCCTGGGCGATCAGGTCACGACGGTGCTGGTGACCGATTTCCTGTTTGGGCGGATCATCAACGCCCGAACGGCCACCTATCTCGTCGGCCCGGCGTTGAGCATTTGCTGCGCGCCCACCACGCTGGCCTTTCATCAGGTTGAGGACGCCCGGCGCTTTCAGCGCGGCTTTGGCGGGCAGCTGCTGGACTTTGACGCGGCGCTGTGCCGGCTGCGCGACGAGATGACGCTGGAACCGCCGATGGGATAAGGAGACATGATGAGACGAATGAGACGACGCGGGCTGATGATCATGGCCGGGCTGATCGCGCTGCTGACGCTCAACGGCGCGGCGCTGGCGCACGAGCGGGTGGTTCAGGGGGAGTATGCCTTTACGCTGGGCTGGCTGGACGAGCCGCCGATTGTGGGGTTGAAGAATGCGGCCCTGGTGGAAGTGGCCACTGCCGCCGATAATCAACCGGTGACCGGCGCGGAAGCCACGCTGACTGTCCAGATTCAAATGGGCGGCGCCAGCAAGGAACTGGTGCTGCGCCCGCTGGAAGAAACGCCCGGCTCGTACGCCGCCGACTTCATTCCCACCCGGCGCGGCACGTACACTTTGAAGCTGGGCGGCACCGTCAACGGCCAGCCGATCGATCTGAGCAACGAGATCGAAGAAGTCACCAGCCCGGATAGCCTCACCTTTCCAGAACCATTGGGCGGCGACACGCAGCAGGCTCTGGCTAACCTCAGCGCGGAATTGAGCACCACGCGCACCTTCGCAGTGGCCGGGGCCGCACTCGGCGCCATCGGGCTGGTGCTGGCCGGCGTGGCCCTTGGCCGGAAGCGGGGATGACCGGGCGCAGTTGGCGCGCTGATGGTGGAGAGGACAATCACGGCATGTTTCGACCCGGTTGGTTGACGGCGGCGGCTGCCGTGGTGCTGCTGATGCTGGCCGCACCGCTGGCGCACGCTGACGGCACACCCACGCCCGAAGCCGCGCACCTGCACGGCGAAGACACCGGCAGCGCGCGTCTGGACGCCGGCGATGCGGCAGTGCGCATCGTGTCGCCCGCCGACGGCGCGACGCTGACTGAAACCTCGGTCATCGTGCGAGTTGAGACGGTCAACTGGCCGCTGGACGAAGGCCGGCACTGGCATCTGTACGTCAACGGCCAGGCGCAGGCTATGTCGCAGGGCCGCAACCCCGCGCTGCAGGCGCGCGATCTGTTGGTCGGGGCGAACACGCTGGAAGCCGTGCTATCCAATGAACAGCATCAGGAACTCAACGCCACGCACCGGATCATCGTGACCGTGCAGTCGTTAAGCGCGGGCAGCGCGTCCAACAACGAAGCAGCACTGCTGATCGCGGCGCTGATCGGTGCGCTGATCGTCATCGGGGGCGGCGCTCTGCTGTTGCTGCGCAAGACATAGCCGGCTTCGTTTCGCCAGGCCGCGTTCAATTTCAGCAAAGATGCCCGGGGCAGCCGCGCGACCGCCCCGGGCATTGTGTGATACGATTGCGTTCGCCATGCTACGACGTTCATTGATTATTGCCCTCATTGCCACGCTGCTGATCACCGGCCTGGCGTCGGCTCACGCCGATCTGGTGCGTTCGGACCCGGCGGCCAATGCCACGCTGGCAGCTGCGCCCGATCGGATCACGCTCGATTTTTCGGAAGCGATCGAACCGGCGTTTTCCAAGATCACTGTGTTGTTTGAAGACGGCCAGGCGGCCGATAATGGCGACAGCACCGTCTCCCCGGTCGATCCCAAACAGCTGAGCGTGAGTTTGAAGGAGGCGCGCCAGGGCACGTACGTCGTGTCGTGGCGCGTGCTCAGCGCCGTCGACGGGCACATCACCTCGGGTGCGTATGTCTTTTCGGTCGGCAAGCCCATCAATCAAACTGTGGGTGCGGACAGCGGCGGCGCGGTCACTTCGCCGATCGATATGCTGGCCCGCGCGTTGACGTTTGTGGGGCAGGCGCTCATCGCCGGGCTGGTGGCTTTCCGCTGGCTGGTGTGGCGGCCCGCGCTCCAATCCGCGCAGCTGGGCGATGATGTGGACGATCACGCCGTCCACTTGAATCAGCGTCTGCTGTGGGTGGCGCTGGGGCTGGCCGGCGTGGGCGCCGCCATCGCTCTGGTGTCACAGGTGTCGTTAAACGCTACCACCATTCCCGATTGGCTGGGCACGCGCGTGGGGCGCGTATGGATTGGCCGCGTGACGACGTTGATCGCCATCGCAGTCTTGTCCGAGGATTTTGCAGCGGCGGGGCGCGGCCGGTTGATTACGAATCTGGCCGTAGTCTGGCTGTCTGGACAGGTGCTGTTCCTCACCACGCTCACCAGTCACAGCGCGGCCGTGACCAGCCCGCCGCTCTGGCCGTTTGTGGCGGACTTTGCGCATTTGATCGCCACCTCCGTCTGGGTGGGCGGTCTGGTGTCGCTGGCGGTGATAGTGCCGCGCGTGGCCCGTCGGGCCGCCGAGGACGATCGGACCTGGCTGTGGCTGAAGGTGGTGGTGTATTTTTCGACGGTGGCCGCGCTGGCCCTGGGTGTGATCTTGATTACGGGCACATACTTATCGTTCTTGCACGTGGGCAGCTGGAGCGCGCTGATCACCACGGCGTATGGCCGCGCGCTGTTGTTCAAACTGGCGCTGGCGGCGGCGGCGATGCTGGCCGGGGCGTTCAACCTGCTGGTGATCAAGCCGCGGCTTGATCGGGCGATCGACGAGCCAGAGATCGGGCCGCGCGTGCAGCGGCGTTTCCGGCGCACGGTGGCGGTGGAAGCGCTGTTCGGCGCGCTGGTGCTGGCGGCGGCCGGCGTGCTGACCGATCTGCCGCGCTCGATCGATCCGCAGCCGGTGACAGCAGCCGCGCCATTGACGTTGACAACGCGCGCCGATAATCTGGACGTGGCCCTCACGATCGATCCGGCGCGCTCAGGCGCAGCGAAGTACGTGGTGCGCGCCGACGAGAACGGTCAGCCCATCGGCGCTGCGGCGAATGTGTCGTTGCGCTTCACGTATCTCACGCGCGGCCTCGGCACGCAGCAGGCAGCGGCCGCCCCCGATGGCGACGGCGCGTACACGGCCAACGGCGCGTATCTGTCGCTGCCGGGCGAATGGCAGATCGAGGTGGCGGTGCGGCGGCCGGGTGCGTTTGATGCGTTCGCGGCGTATCGGGTCAAGATCGATCTGGACGGGCGCATCGTGCCGGCGGGCGAGGAGGGGTTGTTCGATCAACTGGTGCGCTGGCTGTCGATCTACGGCCTGGCGTTTGGCGGCGTGGTGGCCATTGGTCTGGGCTTGATCTGGATCGTCATCGGCTTTAAGGCCGCGCGCAACACGTTGTCGCAGGCGCTGTTGATGATCCCGGTGCTGCTGGCCGTGCCCATCGGCATCTGGTCGGTGGTGACGTTTGTCAATGAGGCGACGCCGGGCCTGACCCTGACGAATCCATTTTTGCCCGACGAGGCTTCGTTGAAGATCGGGCAGGAGTTGTTCGCGCAGAACTGCGCGGTCTGTCACGGCGAGCAGGGCCGCGGCAATGGCCCGGCGGCCGCCGGGCTCAGCCTCAAGCCGCCGGACTTTGGCAACGGCCATCTGGACATTCATACGGACGGCGACGTATTTTACTGGATTCAGAACGGTTTGTCGCCCACGTCGCCGATGCCGGCCTTTAAGGGCAAACTGAGCGACGATCAGATCTGGCATCTGGTGAATTACGTGCGCCGCCTGCGCAATGAAGCCGGCAGCCCATCGACCGGCTCACCAGCCAGCCAATCACCCACCGATCTGTCTCTGCCGCCGACGGTGCTGCAGCCGTACACGCCGCCGTCGTTCATCGCCGATCAGCATGGCGCGACGGGGCCGATTACGCCGACCGGCGAGATCCAAGCGTTGGGCCTGTTGGCTCAATCGGATGCCGCGATGAACGCGCTGACTTCGATGTCGGAGGATCAGCAGGTGCGCGACGACACGGGTCAGCAGCTGATCGTGCAGTTCGATTTCAACGCGCCTGATCGGATGCAGTATCAGGTGAAGGGCGGGCCGCGCTCAATCCAGATCGGCGCGGCCGACTATCAGCCGGCGCCCGATGGATCGTGGTATGAGAATGCGCGCGGCACGGCGTTTGCGTGGCCCAATTTCTTCTACGCCCGGGTGGCGCAGAGCGCCCGATTGGACGGGACAGATACGATCGGGGGGCAGCCGGCCTCGAAGGTTGTCTTCCGCTACAACGATTTTGAGTTTCGCGTGTGGATCGACGCTGAGACGCATCGCATCGTGCGTCTCACCATCGACGGCGCTGATCTGCACGTGTCGTCCACGTATCATGCCTTCGACAGCGCCCCGCGCATTGAAGCGCCGATCAAGTGAGCGTCTCAAATGAGCGTCTCAAATGAGCGTCACATCAAGCCCAGTTGCTGCGCCTCGCCGGCGATCCGGTTGAGCAGCATGGTGCGGCCGGCCAGTGCCCATTCGTCGTGCGTCCAGCGGTAAAAGATCGCGCCTGCGATGGCCTGGTTGCCGATCCGGGCGTTCCAGTCCGACAAGTAGTTGATGCATTCGGTGATCCACAGCGTGCTGCTGTCTTCCCAGCCCAGCGCGCCGTTGATCTTGCGCTGCGGATTGACCTCGGTCAGATACACGGGCAGGCTCTTGAAGCGATCGGGCACCTCGGCCAGGTACGATTCCATCGAGCGGAAGTGCAGATACTGCCAGCGCAGCGGATCGTTGGTGAACTTGTCGCCCGATCGGATCTCGGCGTGATTATTGGTCTGCGTCTTGCTGTGCAGAAATAGCGCGTCGGCGCCGGCGATGCCGCGCAGGATGGCGCGCCACCACTCGCGATTGTCGGAGGTGTAAGCGAGGTAGGGGAAGGGCGGCCCGAAGTACGGATCGAGCGGCGCCGGACCGAGTTTGACATCAGTACGAATCCTGAACCAGAGCCGGTTGTACGAGGCGATGTAATAATCGGGCGTCAACGGAAAATAGTTGGGGCCGGGCTGACCGGTGCGCGGATCCCAGCCGGGCGCTTCGGACGCGTTGTTGATCTCGTTGCCGTAGTGCGTGGCGGTGACGCCTTTGGCGGTGTTGAGGGTGTCGGCCACGGCTTTTTCAAAGGCCGCCAGCCGATCGGGCCGGGGCAGCGTGCCGGTGCCGTCGGCATAGCCGTAGCCGATGCGTAACAGGACGGTGATGCCGGCGTCTTCCAGATCGGTAAAGTTGAGCGGCACCGCCTGCGTCTGCACATCGGCCAGCACCAGGCACACCCCTTTGATGCGCTTGTTCTTCATCCAGTCGCCGCCCTCGCGATCGTGCAAGCCGATGAGCAGCTTGAGCGGCGGCCGCACGGCGGGCGGACGATGGGTGCGGGTAAACGATTTGGGCTCGTAATAATCGCGCTGCAGCCGCGTCAGATCGCTGCCGGGCCAGTCGCCGGGCGATTGGCCCAGATCGAGCTTGGCCAGATCGTAATGCAAGTGATAGGCAAACAGGCCGTCGGCGTTGCCCACGTGTCCGATCAGCTGGCCGCGCTGCACGACCTGGTTGACCTGCACAGCCATGTCTTCCAGATGCGCCAGCCGCGACCACACGCGCGTGCCGTCGCTCAACTTGTGTTCGATGACGACGAGATTGCCCCACACCGGCAGCGATTGGGCGGCGCGCACCACGCCGGCCCCCGGCGCGTAACAGGGCGAATGTGCGTCGGCGTCGGCGGGCAGGTTAAGATCGGCGCCGGTGTGATAGGCCCAGCGGCCGGGCGTGACTTCGTAGAAAGTGCCCCACGGATTCACGTCGAGCCACGCGCCCGGCCAGACCTGCGCCGAGGCGCGCTCGACGGCGGTCCCGATCGGCGCATCCAGCCCGTCGGCGATGGGCACGTCCGGCGCAGGTTCACCGTCGGTAACGAGCGTGCTCCATTCGGCCGAGACGTAGACTTCGCCCATCAGCCAGTCGCCGGTGACGCCCAGAAATTTCAGACGTTGATTGGCCTTGAGGTCGCCCACATCGGTGGCCGGTTCAACGCGCGGCGCCAGCCGGATGTTGGCAAAGTCGCCGCCGGGGTTCAGGCGCACAAACTGGCCGTCGTTGGCGTTGGCCGCCAGCGTGGACACGAACACGCGGCAGCCATACCAGCCGCCGGTTTGCTCGACATACTCCAGACGCACATTCTCGTATAACGCGCCCACCACATTGGCGGCGTCGATGCGCGCTTCGCTGCGAAGGTTCAGGTAGCCGGCGCCGGCCCTGGGCGTGACAAAGTTGCGCTGAGGCATGGTTGGGTCCTTTCGAATGAACAACAGCTCAGCGCGGCGGTGTGCTGAGCGGCTAACAACGGTTATACACTGAGTGGCGCGGTAAAGTCAACCGCCGGCACGGCGACTGCTGTATAATACGCGCCGATGAGCCGACGAACGGTGCAAGCCTTGATACTGGCAGTGGCGGCCTTTCTGCTGGCGACGGCCGTGGCCTGGGGCGTCTTTGGGGCCATGCCGCAGTTGGAAGACGAGCACGCCAACTATTTTCAGGCCAGGGTGTTTGCCAGTCTGCACGTCACCGCCCCCGCGCCGCGCGTTCACCCCGAAGCGTTTTTCATTCCCTTCATCATCAACGATCAGGGCCGCTTGTTTGGCAAATATCCGCCCGGTTACCCGCTGCTGCTGACGGCTGGCGTGCTCATCGGCCAACCGTGGATCATCAACGCGCTGGCCGCCGCCGTGGCCGTGTTTGGCGTGTACCTGCTGGGCCGTGATCTCTTCAACGCGGATACCGGTCTGCTGGCGGCCGCGCTGGGCGCCATTTCGCCGATGTTCGTGCTGCTCAACGGCTCGCTGCTGGCCCATACCACCACGCTGGCCGAACTGACGATCTTTGCGTGGGCGTTCGTGCGCGCCCGTCGTTCGGCGGAACGGCACCGGGCGAGCCTGGCCGCGCTGGCCGGCGTGACGATCGGGTGGGCGCTGATCACGCGCCCGTGGACGGCCGTGGCGATCGGCGTGCCCTTCGCGCTGGTCGCCCTGCGCGATCTGTTCGATCATCCGCGCCGGCACGTGCGCATCTACGGGTTGATGCTGATAGTGGCGCTGGCCGTCGCGTCGATCCTGCCGATCTATAACACGCTGGCCACCGGTTCGCCGGTGACCAACACTTATCGGCTGTGGTGGCCTTACGACTCGATCGGCTTTGGGCCGGGCGTCGGCCGCGGCGACGACGGCCACACCTTGGACAAGGCGCGGCTCAACTTTGAGCTGGATTTTCCCGATCTGGGGGTGACTTTGTTTGGCTGGCCGGTGATGGCGGGCTTTGCCCTGTCGTGGCTGCCGGTGCTGCTGGGGTTATTCGTCGCGCCGCACGACCGGCGCGACTGGCTGCTGCTGCTGCTGCCCGTGCTGTTGATCATTGCGCACCTGGCCTACTGGGCGCGCGGCGACAGTCTGTACGGGCCGCGTTATTATGCCGAAGGCCTGCCGTTCCTGTGGATCGTTGCGGCGCGCGGCTTGATCAAAGTCTCGGCGGCCCGGTGGCCGCGCCGATTGATCTTTGTGGCCCTGCCGCTGCTCATCGTGTTCAGCGCGGTGTTCGTGATCGAGCCGCGCTTTATCGAGGGGTTTGATCGCTACGCGCGCCTGCGCGTGGATGTGGATCGCATCGACGCGGCGCACTTGCAGCAGGCGCTGGTCTTTGTGCGCGCCAATTACTGGACAGACTACGCCAGTCTGGCCTGGCAGAATGCGCCGGGGTTGGACGCCAGCCCGGTGTTGTTTGCGTACGACTACGGGCCGGTCATCAACGCAGCGATCCGTCAGGCGTATCCCGGCCGGCGCGTGTATTACTACGATCGCACGCAGAGCGTGCCGCTGGTGGCCGGCCGCGAATGACGATCAGCCATCGGCCGGGCTGAGCCAGCGTTGAATGTCGCGCAGGCCCGGCGGCGCCACTTTGTGCCCGACCGGATAGGCGTGGTATTCGACGGGTGCGCCCAGCCCCCGCAGAAAGTCGCGGGCGCGATGCGCGTACAGCACGGGCACGTGCTGATCGGCAGTGCCGTGGATGATGAGATAGCCGCGCCGGGGATAGGGCGGGCTCGCGGCCGGCCACTCGCCCGCCGGCAAAAAACCGGCCAGCGCGATGACGCCCGCGATCAGGTCGGGGTGCATCAGGGACACTGCGTAGCTTAGGGCCGCGCCCTGGCTGAAACCCATGAGGAAAACGCGGGCCGGATCGATCTGATACTGTTCGATCGCAGCACGGATCAATCGGGTGACTTGATCAACCGGCGGCTCGAATTCGGATCGATCAATTTCCAGTGACGGCTGCGGCGGCAGCCAGCTGTAGCCGCGATCGACATAGGCCGGGAAGCCGCCATCGGGTTGAATTTCGATCGGGGCGCGCGGGCTGACGATGGTGAATTCGGGCGGCACGGCGCGATCGAAGATGCTCATGACGCGCTCATCGCCGCCCAGGCCGTGCAGGGTCACCAGCAGCGGCCCGCCGGCCGGGCCGGCGCGGGTGTGATGGATTAAGTCGGCTAAGGCAGAGGCCATACGGGTATTATAACTGAGGTACAATACCGTCATTCTGAAGCACGAAAAGAGCGAGCATGAAAATTGTGACTGATAGTGCGGTCGATCTGCCCGAGGAGATGTTTGACGCCTACGGGATTGAGCGCATGCCGTTGATGATTGCGTTTGGCCGGGAGATGCTGCGCAGCGGGATCGACATCGGCCCGGAGGAGTTTTATCGGCGGCTGGCCGCCAGCGGCGACGACTTGCCCACCACGTCGCAGCCGTCGCCGGGCGAGTTTGTGGACCTTTACCGCAAAGTGGGCGCGGTGGACAAGGACATCTTGTCGATCCATATTTCGTCGGGCCTGAGCGGCACCCTCAATTCGGCGATGCAGGCCGCCAAACAGTGCCCCGATCTGAACATTACGCACGTCGATACCAAGACGCTGTCGGCGGCGGAGGGTTTCCAGATCGTGGCGGCGGCGCAGGGCATCCGGCGCGGCTGGCCGCTGGACCGGATACTGGCGCGCATCAGGCAGGTGGCGGAACAGACCGAGATTTTCTTCACGCTGGACACGCTGCATTACCTGCAGAAAGGCGGGCGCATCGGCCGGGTGCAAGCCATGGCCGGCGCGTTGTTGAACTTGAAGCCGGTGATCACGGTGGATAAAGGGCCGGGCACGTATATCACAATCGCCAAGGGGCGCAGCATGCTCAAGTCGATCACGCTGATCGCCGAGCAGGTGGCGGAGAAGATGAAGCAGGTGCCGGCCTGGGTGCATGTGCTGCACACCAATTCGCCGGACATGGCGCAGCGGTTGGGCGAGTTGATCAAGGCGCGGCTGCCCGAGGCGCGTTTCACCTTCGGCCAGATCGTGCCGGTATTGGGCGTGCATACCGGGCCGGGCTGCGTGGGCGCGGTGTGCGGGCCGGCCGATGTGCTGGCCGAGTAACGAGATCAATCTTTTCAGGAGTGTGAGCATGGCTGTCAAACGAACAGCGAAGACGACGAAGAAAGCTGTGACGAAGAAGGCGGCAGGCAAGCCGTCTGCGGCGAAAGCACCCCGCGCCACCAAACGCACGGTCATCGCCACCGACCTCGCGCCCAAAGCGATCGGGCCGTATTCGCAGGGCATTCGCGCCAACGGCCTGGTTCTGTGCGCCGGCCAGACGCCCATCGATCCGGCCACGGGTCAGCTCATCTCCGGCGACATTGCCGCGCAGACGCGGCGCGTGCTACAGAACCTGAGCGCGATTTTGGAGGCGGCCGGCACGTCACTGAGCAAAGTGATCAAGACCACCGTGTTCATCACAGACATGGCCAACTTCAAAGCGATGAACGCGGTGTACGCCGAGTTCTTCGCCGAGCATCCGCCCGCCCGCTCGACCATCGCGGTGGCCGCGCTGCCGCTGGGCGCGCTGGTCGAGATTGAGTGCATCGCGCTGGAGTGATTTCTGACGGTCGATAGTTGATTGTGATTGCTAATTGGTTGGCGACAATCAACGAGCAGACACCCACCATCCACCATGACCAAGGAAACCATCCTCGTCGTCGACGACGAACCAAACATCGTCGAGCTGGCGCGGTTATATCTGGAGCAGGACGGCTTCAAGGTGATCGCGGCCGATTCGGGCCGGGTGGCGCTCGATCGGGTCAGGCGCGACGCGCCCGCGCTGATGGTGCTGGACCTGATGCTGCCTGAGATCGACGGTTGGGAGGTGTGCCGCCGCATCCGCGCCGGCAACGGCGGGCCGGACAGCAACCTGCCCATCATCATGCTGACCGCGCGCGACGAGGATATCGACAAGATCGTGGGGCTGGAGCTGGGCGCGGACGATTACCTGACCAAGCCCTTTAATCCGCGCGAGCTGGTGGCGCGTGTCAAGGCGATTTTGCGCCGCACCGATCGGGCCGCGTCGCCCGCGAAGATCCATCGGTTGGGCGATCTGACCGTCGATCCCGCGCGGCGTGAGGTGACGGTGGCCGGCCAGCCGATCGATCTTCGCGCCAAAGAGTTCGACTGTCTGCTGTGCCTCGTCGAACACAAAGGCATCGTGCTGAGCCGGGAGAAACTGTTGGAGCTGGCGTGGGGCTATGACTTCGCCGGGCAAACGCGCACCGTGGACGTCCACGTGGCGCACCTCCGCAAAAAGATCAATCACAGCACCGCGCAGATCGAAACAGTCACAGGCATAGGTTACAAGCTGGTCGGTTAAAGGCGGAAGGCTGAGGGCTGACGATCTGCCCTCAATTGAGATCAGGCACATGCACGACTTCACACTTGATCAGATTCGAGCAGCACTGCAGCGTCCGCGGCCGGGGCTGGCCGCGCAGATCCGGCTGGCGCCGGAGTATCGCCTGACCAGCCTGCGATCTGATCCGCCGGCCGATGCGCGGCGCGCGGGCGTGCTGATCCTGTTGTATCCGCAGCATGACGAATGGCACTTCCCGCTGATGAAGCGCGTGGAAAACGGCCTGACACATGGCGGCCAAATCTCGTTGCCCGGCGGTTCGCAAGAGCGCGGCGAATCGCTGCGTGACACGGCCCTGCGCGAAGCCTGCGAAGAAATCGGCGCGGCCTGCAGCGGGGTGGAGATACTGGGCACGCTCAGCACGATCTACATCCCGCCCAGCAACTTCCTGGTTACGCCCAGCGTGGGGTGGGTGGCGGCCCGCCCCGACTTCAAATGTGATCCGCACGAAGTGGCCGAATTGATCGAAACGCCGCTGAACGTGTTGTTTGATCCCGACGTGATCCGGCGCGAGCTATGGACACTGCGCGGCGCCGAAGTGGAAGTGCCGTTTTATCAGATCGGGCCGCACAAAGTCTGGGGCGCCACCGCGATGATCCTGAGCGAATTCAGCATGATGTTGCGCGAGGAATCGATGCCGCATGGTTAGTTCCCCTCCGGCCGATCAGGCTGCATTTCCGCAGGTTCGATACTGGTTGGCCTGGCTGCTGGTCACCGCCGCCGGCTGGCTCATCGGCCACCTGGCGAATTTGTGGCTGGCCGCGGCACTCAACCTGAACGCGACCGGTGCTGCCGCGCCCGACGAAACGACGTTGGCGCTGGGCGGACTGATCGTGCTGGTGGGGGTGGGTCTGCCCATCGGCGTGGCGCAGTGGCTGGTGCTGCGCCGACAGCTGCCCGGCGCCGCGTGGTGGATCGGGCTGACGACGCTGGGCTTTACGCTGGGCACGTGGACGAGCATCGCGCTGATGGGGCTGGGCGTGGGCATCGCCCAGTGGTGGCTGCTGAATAAGTATTACTACAAAGCCGGCTGGTGGCCCACCACCAGCGCGCTGATCTGGCCGGTGGGCTACATGGCCGGCGGCTGGATCGGTCAGCAGCTGGCGGCCGGCGGCCTGCCCGATCTGTGGGTGGGGCTGATCGGCCGCGGCGTGACCGGCCTGGTCATCGGCGCCGTCTCCGGCGCCGTCTGGCTGTGGCTCATGCGCGAGGAGCGTCTGGCGCAGGCCGGGGAAGAACCGACCGCGAGCTAAGGTCGCGGCCGCCACGCCGTCAAAATCGGCTGCAATGCCACCATCAGCCTGGCCAGTCGTTCTGCCGTCCGGTTGAGGTAGGCCTCAGTCATCGGCTCCAGCGCGATCGTTTCGTACACCTTTGTCCAGCCTTTATCCCATTTCTCCGCCTCGACCTGATCGCCCAGCTCCGCCTTGATCTCAAACAAATGCGCCAGCATCCATTCCAGCCAGCGAGCATTCACGGCTGCCTCGCGGTTTTCAAAGTGCAGACCGATTTCCAGCACGCCGCGCCGCTCGCCCAGCGTCGCCACTTCGTAGTGCACCAGCGGATCCGCGTAATAAAACTGCACCAGCCACGGGCGCAAATTCGTCTTGAAGCTCTGCAGCGGTGACGGCAGGAGGGGACGCACTGCAGTGGGCAGGGCGCGCATGAATTCGGCCGTTCTCATCGGCGCAGCGTGGCGATCAGACGTTTGGGGTTCAGCAGCAGATCGATGGCATCGTGAATGCTGAGCACGACCACATCGGCGGCGGCCAGCGCCTCGCCCGACAGGCCTTCGCGCCCGATCACGGCAATGCCGATGGCGGCGGCCCGCAGCATGTCCACATCATTGCCGCCGTTGCCAATGGCGACCACCTGGTTGGCGCCCAGCCCGCGCACGAAATCCCCTTTTTGTTCGCGCTCCAAACCGCCCGGCTTCAACCGGCCGGCGATCAGCCCCAGCTGCCGATCGATCTCGGCCTGCCTGCCGTGCGTATCGGCGGTCAGTAGGTGCACCGTCACCCGATCGGCCAGCTGCGCGATCCGATCGGTCACACCGTCGATCAACACGCCGTCGGTCGCCAGTGTGCCGTTCACATCGAAGACCACATGGCTCAGTTGAAAATCCGCGTGCCCGGGAATGTGCAGTTCAATCATCAGTTGTCCTTATCTCAGCGCTCAGGCGCTGCCGGTCGTCAGTAATTCCACAGGGTCAATTCCTTCGCGCCGCGCCGCTGCGCGGGATCGCGGTTGATGCTGCGGGTCGTTTCAAACGACCGGATGTTGAAATCAAAACCGTGCGCCGCGAGGGTCGTCTCGTACAATGTCCGGATGTCGGGCGTGTCGGCGTTGTTGACCAGCACGTAGCAGCCGCGCCGGGCCAGCCGCACGATCCACGTGATCAGGCGTTCCTGCTCGGGCCAGCCAAAGCCGTCGCGGGTGTAGGCCACAAAATTGGCGGTGCGGCTCAGCGGCTGGTACGGCGGATCGATGTACACAAAATCGTGTCGGCGCGCCAGCCGCATGGGCTGGGCAAAATCGCTGCTCATGAGATCGACGCACTGCAAGGCGTGATGCGCCGCCTTCAGCAGCGCGCGATCGAGCACCGCCGGCTGGCGGTGCTGCCCGAACGGCACGTTGAACAGGCCTTTGGAATTGACCCGATATAAACCGTTGTAGCCCGTTTTGTTGAGAAAAATCGTTCGGGCGGCGCGGCTGACCGGCGAAGCCTGCGCAAAGTCTGGTTCCCGATCGAGATTGCGGACGTAGTAGTAGTACGCGGCATCGCCGATGTGCAGCTGATGGCGGGCCAGCTCGTCGATCAATTCATCCACCCGATCGCGCACGACCTGGTAAACGTTCATCAGTTCGGGGTTGAGGTCGTTGAGGATGGCGGGCACGGCGCGGCTGCGGCGGTTGGCGCCGATGCGGCCCAGATTGAACAGGCGAAAGAACACCGCGCCCGCGCCGGCAAACGGCTCGATGTAGCGGTTGAACTTGTCCGGCATCAGGGGCACCAGCCGATCGAGCAGCTGGCCTTTGCCGCCGGGCCACTTCACAAACGGACGCGCTTCGGACATGCCACCTTCACCGGCCCAGGATCAATTCGATTGTAGCACAAGCGGGGAGCCAATCGCAAAAGCGCTTGTGACAAAAACCACGGGCGATGAGCCTCTGCCCATCGCCCGTGGCGGCAATCCGATTGGGCGGTGCGGCTACAGCAGCCCGACTTCGGCGTTGAACGCTTCGATCAGTGCGTCGATCTGATCGATCTGGCCGTGGAGGCTGGTCCAGTAATCCTTCTGATACCACTGCGCCTGAATCTCTTCGTAGGTCTTGCCCTGCTGCTCCACCCACGTGTAATACTTGAGATTGTGGACGCGCTTGGCCGCCGGGTAAGTGAGCTCCTCCATATAGGCCACGTCCTGGCCCATGAGGTATTGATGGTACGACACGGCGGCGTCGCGGGCAGTGTATTCGCCGCGCTCGGCGGTCAGTTCGCGCAGGCGGCTGCCATACAGTTCCATCGAGTC
>CAZKBQ010000066.1:0-26468 GCA_964550855.1 uncultured Anaerolineae bacterium | reverse complement strand
TGCATCAGCGTGTCGTTGAAGACCATGCCGCCGTCCACCTTGAGGGCGGTCAGGGCCACGCCCGAATCTTTGTTCATCGCGTCCAGCACTTCGCGGGTCTGATACGCGGTGGCTTCCAGCGCGGCGCGGGCGATGTGCTCGCGGGTGATGTAGCGGGTCAGGCCGACGATGGCGCCACGGGCGTTGCTCTTCCAGTACGGCGCGAACAGGCCGGAGAAGGCGGGCACGAAGTAGATGCCGCCGCTGTCCTCAACGGCCTTGGCGTAGTCCTCGATGTGCTTGGAGAAATCGAACATCTTGAGGTTGTCGCGCAGCCACTGCACCAGCGCGCCGGTGATGGCGATGGAGCCTTCCAGGCAGTAGACGGCTGCCTGATCGCCGATCTTGTAGCCCAGCGTCGTGAGCAGGCCGTTATTGGACTGAACGGGCTTGGTGCCGGTGTTGAGCAGCATGAAGCAGCCCGTGCCGTAGGTGTTCTTGGCTTCGCCGGTGCTGAAGCAGGTCTGGCCGAACAGCGCAGCCTGCTGGTCGCCCAGGTCGCCCGCCACGGGGATGCCGGCCAGCGCGCCGACGGCTGTGCCATAGACCGCCGCCGACGGCATGACCTTGGGCAGCATGGCCTTGGGCACGCCCATCAGGCCCAGAATCTCGTCGTCCCAGTCGAGGGTCTCGAGATTCATCAGCATGGTGCGGCTGGCATTGGACACATCGGTGACATGCACGCCGCCATTCGGGCCGCCGGTCAGGTTCCAGATGACCCAGGTGTCGATGTTGCCGAACAGCACTTCGCCCTTCTCGGCTTTGGCGCGCACTCCCTCAACGTTGTCCAGGATCCATTTGATCTTGGGGCCGGAGAAGTAGGTGGCCAGCGGCAGGCCGACCTTGGGGCGGAAGCGATCTTGGCCGCCGTTCTTGGCGAGTTCGTTGCAGATTTGATCGGTGCGGGTGTCCTGCCACACGATGGCGTTGTAGACAGGCTTGCCGGTGGCTTTCTCCCACACGACCGTGGTTTCGCGCTGATTGGTCACGCCCACTGCGGCGATGTCCTTGGGATCAACGCCCGATTTGCGCAGCGCGCCCGCAATGACTTCTTGCGTGCGCTCCCAGATTTCCATCGGGTTGTGCTCCACCCAGCCGGGCTTGGGATAAATCTGCGCATGTTCCTTCTGGTCAACACCCACCACACGACCGGCGTGATCAAAAATCATGAAACGGGTACTGGTCGTGCCCTGATCGACTGCTGCTGCATACTTTGCCATGTTAGTTGCTCCTAGGTATTGGGGGTAGGTTCGACGTTCATTTGGCCCAGACGTCGGCCGCTGCTTTGAGAATCAGGTAAGACGACGTGGCGCCCGGGTCTTGATGGCCGGCGCTGCGTTCACCCAGGTATGAGGCGCGTCCCTTCCGGGCGACCAACGGAATGGTGTCCTTCATGCCCTGCTCAGCCGCGGCCGCGCACCGGCGCAGCGCTTCGCTCTGATCAACACCGTCGGCCACGGCTTGCTTGAGCGCGGCCAGCGCCGGCGCCAGCGCATCCACCATCGTCTTGTCGCCCAGGTTGGCTTTGCCGCGCGCCATCACGCCGTTGAGGGCCGCTTCCACAGCGGCTGCCCAGTCGGCGGTGGACATTTCCATCTTATTGGCGGTTGACGTGCCGGCCTGCATGAAGAACGTGCCATACAGCGGGCCACCCGCGCCGCCCACTGTCTGCACCAGGGTCATGCCGACTGATTTGAAGAGCGTGCCAATATCCTTGTCAGCCACGGTGGGCAGCTTGCTCAGCGCCGCCTTGAAGCCGCGGTCCATGTTGACCCCATGATCGGCGTCGCCAATGTCCGAGTCCAGCTGCGTCAGATAGTCCTTGTTGTCTGCCAGAGTCTGGCCGCACGCGTTCAGCCAGCTGATCACATCGTCGCGGGTGATGGGCATTTCGTTACACTCCCCAGCGAAGGCCTGGGGTCTTCACCGGCGCATCCCACAGCTTGACCAGGTCGTCATCCATCTTCAGCATCGTGATCGAGCAGCCGGCCATCTCCAGCGAGGTGATGTACGGCCCGATCAGATTGCGGACGACCTTCAGACCTGCCTTGGTTGCAATTTCGTAGGCCTTGCGGTAGATGATGTACAACTCGACGAGCGGCGTGCCGCCCATGCTGTTGACAAACAACAACACTTCATCGCCCGCCTTGTATGGCAGATCGCCGATGATGGGTTCCATCAGCATGGCCGTGATCTCGTCGGCAGGCTTCAACTTCATGCGCGTGCGGCCCGGTTCGCCGTGAATGCCGATGCCAATCTCCATCTCGTCTTCCGGCAGATCGAAGGTGGGCTTGCCCGCGTGCGGCACGGTGCAGCTGGTCAGCGCCATGCCCATGCTACGGCCCCAGCCATTGACCTTGCGGCAGATGTCGGCCACATCCTTGAGGGGGCGGCCGGCTTCGGCAGCGGCGCCGCAGATCTTCTCGGCGATGACGGTGATGCCCACGCCGCGGCGGCCGGCGGTGTACAGCGAGTCCTGCACGGCCACATCGTCATTGGTCACGACGGCTTCCACTTCGATGCCTTCGGCGCGCGCCAGGTCCGCGGCCATCTCGAAGTTCATGATGTCGCCGGTGTAGTTCTTGACGATGTGCAGCACGCCTGCGCCGCCGTTGACAGCCTTGGTCGCTTCCAGCATCTGATCGGGGGTGGGGCTGGTGAAGACCGCGCCCGGGCAGGCCGCATCCAGCATGCCCATGCCCACAAAGCCGCCGTGCATCGGCTCGTGCCCGGAGCCGCCGCCCGACACGATGGCTACTTTGCCCTTTACCGGCGCATCGGCGCGCACGATGAAATTGGGATCGTAGTGGACCTTGACCAGATCGGAATGGGCATACTCGATGCCCTTCAACTCCTCGACGACGACGTCTTCAGGCTTGTTGATCAATTTCTTCATGGTGAGTCTCCTGTAAAAACTGGAAATTGGAGGTCAGAAGCTGTCCAAACGCCTTGATCTCTGGCTCTGACCTCCATTTTCCGAGCGGCTTAGAACTTCCCCAGCGCGCCGTACAGCAGCGCCGCGATCGCCGCGCCGACCAGCGGCCCGACCACCGGAATCCACGAATAGCCCCAATCGCTGCTGCCCTTGCCGGGGATCGGGAGGATGGCATGCGCGATGCGCGGACCGAGGTCGCGGGCCGGGTTGATGGCATAGCCCGTGGTGCCGCCCAACGCCAAGCCGATGACCCAGACCAGGAAGGCCACCGGGATGATGCCCAGCGCGCCCATGCTGATCGGGACCGCCGAGCCACCGGAGTCCATCGTCGCGCCCTTGATGGCGAAGATGCCAAACATCAGCGCAAACGTGCCGATCACTTCGCTGACGAAGTTCCATACAGTATTGCGAATGGCCGGGCCGGTCGAGAACACCGCCAACTTCAGGCCCGGATCCTTCGTCTCAGCCCAGTGCGGATAGTAGTGCAGGAACACCAGCACTGCGCCGATGAACGCGCCGATCATTTCGCCGGCCCAGTATTCAGGAACCTGTCCCCACTGAATGTTGCCGTTGATCGCCAGGCCAAGTGTCACGGCCGGGTTCAGGTGCGCACCGCTGATGCTGGCCACTGAGTAGGCGCCTACGAACACGGCCATGGCCCACGCTGTGGTAATGACAATCCAACCGCTGCTGTTGCCCTTGGTCTTGCTCAGAACCACGTTGGCGACCACACCATCACCCAGCAAGATCAGCAGCATCGTGCCCACGATTTCAGCCACGAGAATCGACATGTCATTTTCCTCCGAGGAAGTGGTTTAGGATTGAACTGCGTTGCGCTACGAAATCACGGCGGTGAAGCAACTTGAGGCTGAAACTGGACTTCTCGAATCGCGGCGCGGATCCCTCCTTCTGGCCTGGTCAACTCATCAGGCTGCTCTGCCAGTGAATGCCGACCAGGTAATTTTGATGGTCAATAACGACAAAAAAGCGCTGACAGGAACGAACTCCCGACAGCGCTTCAACCCGCGACAACAAACCAAAAACCGCACCAAGGCATATGAACGCCAACTTCAATACGCCGACATCGCAGTGCTGCTATGTCAACTTGCATCATACGCCCTCACTCCCGCTACTGAAAAATTCACGTCAGCGGACGCAACACCGCTAATATAGCCCAATAGTCCTACGATGTCAATAAAGCAGATGAAAAAAGTTCCGAAGTGAAACACTTTCGCTGACGACAGCGTTTCACTTTGGAACGTGAAGAATTGTACAGCAAGCAAGGGGTGAATTATGTAACAACAAACAGGGTTAGGTTTTAGGGATGGATGTTCCTGTGCTCCTGAAATCCTCAAGCTGCATGCCGGCAGACTTCATTTTGCGCCACAATGTCGTCCGGCCTATGCCTAACACCTCAGCCATTTTCGTCAGATTGCCCTGGCAGGCCCAGCCGGCGCGAATAATGGCCTCATATTCAGCTTCGCGCAAGGCGGGCACGCGCTCACTGGGTTCGCCCCGCGCCGAACTGCGACCCCGGATGGCATCCGGCAAATGACGTACTTCAATCACCCCGCGATCGGCCAACGCGGCCGCCCGCTCCAATGCGTTCTCCAGTTCGCGCACATTGCCCGGCCACCGATAGCGCCGCATCACCTGAAGCGCCTCGCTGGACACCTCCACGCGCCGCCCGCTTTGGCGTCGCAACCGATCCATGACGCTGTTGACGAGCAGCGGCAGGTCTGCCAATCGATCGCGCAAGGGCGGCAGCCGAATGGCAATTCGGCTAAGCGCGTAATACAGATCGGCGCGGAAATCGCCGCTAATCACCAGGCGATCCAGATCGACCGAGGTCGTGGCGATGAACCGCACATCCACCGGAATCACGCGCTGTCCCCCCAGCCGCATCACCTCGCCCGTGTCGATGACGCGCAGCAGCGCCGCCTGCATCTCCAGCGGCAGCGCATCGATCTCTTCCAGATGCAATGTACCGCCGTGCGCCAGCTCAAACTTGCTGGGATGGCCCTGCGCGCTGCCGCCACGAAACACGCCGCCCTCATAACCCAGAAATTCGCCGACGATTAAATCACGCGGCAGAACGCGGCAATTGACCGTTACAAAGGCAGCTTCGGCGCGGGCACTCTCGTTGTGAATGGCGCGCGCCACCACGCCCTTGCCGGTGCCGCTCTCGCCCGTGAGCAAGATGGGGGTGCGGCTGCGCGCCGCCACTTGCGCCTGGCGGCGCACCTGATTGATCACACTTGACTCACCCACAAAATCCGTCAGCGTGAAAGTCGATCGCGTCCCCACCATGCGCTGCACCAACCGATGCACCTGCTCAATCCGGCGCAGTGTCATGATGCAGCCGGCGTAATCGGCCGCTCGATCGCCCTGGCGATGGACGGGAATCAGGCTGATTAGACACCCGATTTCGAGACCTTTGACCTTGAAGGTCACTTCCATTTCCGAGATCAACTCGTGGCTGCCGCGCGCCGCCTCCACCGCCTCGGGCAGCTCCACCGAATCGCTCAGCGGCCGGCCCACGGCTGCCTCAAACTTCAGGTTGAGGATTTGCGCCGCCTGGGTGTTCATGTGGGTGATCAGCCCTGCCTCGTCACACACGATCAGCCCGTCCGAGATGGCTTCCAGCGTGGCCGTCAGCTGGGTACGCTGAGCGTTCAACTCGCCGAAGAGCTTGTCGGCCTGCAGCTGATTCTCGATCGCGCGGGCGGCGGCATGCACAATCGCCACCGGATACACATCGTTGTTGCGCACCAATCCGGCCATGCCCAGAATCCCGATTGGATGTCCTTCCGCATTGAAGATTGGCGCCGCCGAGGTGGTCAGCGCGTGGAAGCGCAGAAAGAAATGTTCGGCGCCCACCACCTGCTGCGGACTGCGCTCCCACAAGGCCAGGCCAAACGCATTGGTGCCCGCGTGTCCCTCGTCCCAATACGCGCCGGGGCGCAGGCCCAACCCTTCGGCCTGCGCCTGCACCGTCGCGTCACCCAGCACTTCCAGCACACAGGCCGAGGCGTCCAGCAGCACCACGATGTAGCCGGACCCTTCGACCAGCTGATAGATGTCCTCCATAAGCGGGCGAGCCAAAGCGATGAGTTCGAAGAGTTTGATGCGGTGCGATTGCAGCGCTTGATCGGACAGGCCGGGCAGGTCGCCCGCCGTGTACGGGTTATTCTTGGGCACACATCGCCGCCACGACATGGCCACCAGCGGATCGAGCGTCGTGTCCAGCACGCCGGTATCCACGTATTTGCGCCAGCTGCCGTACAACCGATGAAAATCAATGGGGTATTGAACGGGTTGCATGGGGCCAGACTCACTCCTGCGAACGAGTATAGCCGCGCGTGAACATTCTGGCAAATGATCGTCGGCGTTACCCCCGACGCATGGCAATCAGTCGATAGCGCGCCAGCCGCGTAAAGAACGTGCCCAGCGCATACTTCATCTTGAGCGACAAAGGCAGGTCTCTCAAGCCCACGCGCACAAAGCCGAATTTGCCGTAGTAAGGCGCTCTGAACGCCAGGCAAAACAGAAAGAGCACAGTTTGGCCGCGCGCCTGCTCGCGCTCAATCAGCGCGTTGATGAGGGCCGCGCCCAGGCCGCTGCGCCGGTACTCCTTCAGCACCACCAGCGAGCCCAGCTCGCGCGCGCCGCGATACGGCTTGATCTGCCCGCACGCCGCCACGCGGCCGTCGGCCGTCTGCGCCACCAGAAAGTTCACCCAGTGCACATTGGTCGGATCGAGCCGTTCGGCGCGGATCATCGATCGGATGACAGCTGCATCGTCAGCGCGTGCCGCGCGAAGCGTGTAATCGATCATGTGATAGTTGTACCGGCGAACGGGCCGCGCGTCAACCGATCGACCCGCCCCGAGCCATGGACGGCCACATTGACAGTCCTAAGTGCGCATGTTAAAATTTGACCGTTATCCCCGGCGAGATTAACGAACCCGAAACAGACTGTTGAGGACGTCCGCCATGCCGCTCGACGCTTACGGCCGCAATATCCATTATCTGCGCATTTCGCTTACCGACAAGTGTAACATGCGCTGTGTCTATTGCATGGCCGAAGACATGGTCTTTATGCCCAATGACGAGCTGATGACTACGCCTGAACTGCTGAGGCTGGTGGGCATTCTGGCGCGCCTCGGCGTGGACAAGGTCCGTCTGACCGGCGGCGAACCCAGTATTCACCCTGATTTGACGGCGATCGTGCGCGGCATCCGTGCGACCGGCATCAACCGCATCTCCATGACGACCAACGGCCTCCGATTGGCCGAACTGGCCCGACCGCTCAAATACGCGGGGCTGGAGCGCGTCAACGTCAGCGTCGATACGCTCGACCCCGAGCGCTTCCAGCGCGTGACGCGCTGGGGCCGGCTGGATAAAGTGCTGGACGGCATCCACGCCGCCCAGGCCGCCGGTCTGACGCCGCTGAAGATTAACACCGTGGTGGCGCGCGGCTTCAACGAAGATGACGTGGTGGACCTGGCGCGCCTCACCCTGCAGCAGCCGTGGCAGGTGCGCTTCATTGAGATGATGCCCTTTGGCGAGGTGGCCAGCTTTGCCCAGCAGGCAGTGGTGTCTCAACAGGAAATTGTGCAGCGCATCGAGGCCGCCCTGGGGCCGCTGTCGCCGGTGGATGGCGGCAAACTCGACGGGGAAGCGCGCCTCTTCCGGCTGCCCGGCGCGCAGGCGCCCATCGGCTTTATCAGTACCGTTACTAATCCGTTCTGCGCGTCGTGCTCGCGCGTGCGCCTGACCGCCGACGGCAAGCTGCGGCTGTGTCTGCTGCGCGACGACGAAGGCGATCTGCTCACCCCGCTGCGGCGTGGCGCCAGCGACGTGGAACTGGAGAATCAGATCCGCAACTTGATCTGGCGCAAGCCCTGGGGCCACGGCCTGCCCGACGGCGTCATTCCGCTGGGGCGGGTGATGTCGCAAATCGGGGGTTAAATGCACCTGCCGGGCCTTGAAAAGCCCGGCAGGTTTCATAGTAAACGAGAGCGATGGCAGCTACTCACCGCAGAAGTCTTCAACCACGCCCGCAGCTCGGCAGCCCAGCCGTCCGATTAGAGACCGATCGCCATGCGCACCACCATGGCGAGGCACGCGCCGACGATGGGGCCGACTACAGGAATCCACGAGTAACCCCAATCACTACTCCCCTTGCCGGCAATGGGCAGAACGAAATGAGCAATGCGCGGGCCAAGATCGCGCGCCGGGTTCAGCGCGTAGCCGGTCGGGCCGCCGAGTGAGAGGCCCAGCCCCCAGATCAGCGCGCCGATGGCAATCGGGCCAAGCCCCCGGGTGTCGCCAATGCCGATCGTGGATGAGAAAATGGCACCCGCCACAAAAATCAGCATGAAAGTCGCCAGAATTTCGGTGAGCAGGTTCGACCACGGGCTGCGGATGTTTGGGGCGGTCGAGAAGACGCCGAGTTTCAAAGCCTTATCCTCGGTCACCGCCCAGTGCGGCAGATAGATCAGCCACACGATCACTGCGCCTACAAAAGCGCCGACGAACTGGCCGAGAATCGCCTGCACGCCTGTGCCAATGTCGGCGTTGGGCGCAAGGAAACCAGCAATGATACCGGCCGGATTCAGGCTGCCAGGGCCGCCCAGTGCAGTCGACACAAAGACGCCCATTGCAACCGCAATCATCCAACCGGCGGTAATCACAATCCAGCCGCTGTTTTGGCCTTTCGACTTGCTGAGAAGCACGTTGGCCACTACGCCGTCGCCCAAGACGATCAGCGTCATCGTGCCGAGCATTTCTGCCAGGAACATTTCTTTTCCTCCAAGATGAGATTTCGATTGTGCGGCATTTCGACAAAATCCAGGCGCATTGAAAAATCATGCGGGTTTCACGTAGATGTTCAGCCTCCTTTGCCGTTCAATTTGTTGAAACCGGGTTATAATGCGCGCGCAGCTAATGAAACCGGACTGGGCAAACGGCATCCACCCCATGTAGAGACGCGCAGTGACTAGCGTCTCTACATGGCGTCTCGGAGGACGCAAGAGCCTGGGCACCGGGCACGATTCCAGGCCCCTGCCGTGAAGCCTCGCGTCTATCATACGCACATCGCGCCGCACAAAGTTCGGCAAAAGTCCGAAAAAAGTAGGCCTGCCATGCTGTCACAAAAATATCTCATCGGCTGAAGGCATGTCCACGCAAATCGAATCTGAGACCCTGTACCAGACTCCTGACCGGACGTTGACTCCAAAGGAACTGCGAAAAGTCCTGAGAGACTGGGATTTGCTCAAAGCTTTGGGCGAACACCCATTGGCCGACTGGAACATCGTCAAGGTCCGTCAGCAGGCGGCGGGCTATTCGGCCACCGCGCTAGGGCGCGGCCTGGCGCTGCGCGAAGTACTTCAGTCGGCACTAAACACCCTCAAACCTGGTAATGACTATGCGCCGCAACTGGAAAAACACAGCCGGCCTTATTTCATCTTGATCGAACAATTCGTGCACGGCCGCAACCCCGATTGGGTGCAGCAGCAATTGCACATTTCCCGAGGCACTTATTACGATGAACAGCAGCGCGCTCTGGAAATGCTGGCCAGCGTGCTTCAACGTCAGGAAGCAGAGCATCGCCATAGTCGGGAGAGTGAGAACGCCATCCCGGCCCTGCATCCCGGAACAGTCGCGCCAATCCCGTTTATGGCGCCCCCACGCCCGGCTCAAATACTGCTCGGGCGTGATCGGCTGTTCGGCGCGATTAAACAGCGCCTGTTAAACGGTAGCGGCCGCGGGTGGGTCGTGCTAAGCGGCTTGCCAGGCGTCGGCAAGTCCACACTCGCCATTGAACTCGCGCACGACCCGGAGGTGCTGACTCACTTTCAAGACGGCGTCTTGTGGGCGGGCCTCGGCCGCCAGCCCGACGTGTGGGCAATGCTGGGCAGCTGGGCGGCAGCGCTCGGAGTCCCGTCAGAAGTGATTGCCAGCCGGGCAACGGTGGCCGAACTTGCCACTGTCGTTCACGCTGCGATTGGCCTGCGCCGGCTGCTCCTTATCGTTGATGATGCCTGGCAGGTGGAGGATCTGCTAGCCTTTGGAGTAGGCGGACCGCACTGCGCGCAGCTGGTCACCACGCGCCTGGCGGATGTGGCCGGCAGCCTGGCGGGCGATCAAGCCATCCGTGTATGCGAACTGGACCAAGAAGACGGCTTGAATTTGTTGGCACAGTTGTCGCCGCGCGCCGTTGAACTGGCGCCTACCGAGGCTCGCACCCTGGTCCAATCGGTCGGCGGTCTACCATTGGCGCTGATTCTGATGGGACATTACCTGCGGAAGCAAAGCTACAACGCACCAGCCCGTCGCTTGCGCCAAGCGTTGGCGAACCTGCGCACTTCACGCACTCGCCTGCAGCTGGATGTGCCGAATCCGCTGCTGGATACTCACCCCGATCTGCCGCCCGGCACGCCGTTGTCGCTGCAGATCGTGATCGGGCTTAGCGATGCCGCGCTGGACGCCGCCGCGCATCAAGCCTTGATCGACTTGGCCGTTTTCTCGCCCAAGCCCAACTCCTTCTCAGAAGAGGCAGCTCTGGCCGTAACTGCCGCGCCGCCCCTCATCCTCGATCAGCTGGTCGAACAGGGCCTGCTTGAAGCGATCGAGCCCGATCGCTACACTCTCCATCAAACCATCGCCGATTACGCCGCCCTACAATGTACAGATCAAACGGCGACCAGGCGTCTGATTGATTACTGTGTGCAATATGTGGAAACAAACGCCTCCAATTTTCCGGCATTGGAGATGGAATTCGGTAATATTCTGCCGGCAGTCGAGGTGACCTTAAAACTTCAGCGGCATGCCGAAGCGATCCGTCTCATCAAAGCGCTATATCCGTTTCTCGAGATGCGGGGACTGTACCAGCCGACCGAACAGTTTCTTCACCAGGGTAGCGCGCTGGCCGAAGCGGTCGGCGACGCCGTCAGCCGGGCGACCTTTCTGCAGGGACTGGGCGATTTGGCCATCAAACGCGGGCAGTTTCGCCTGGCGCAGGCTCATTTGCGGGAGAGCATTGAGCTGGCGAAAGCGACGCAAGCCGGCCGGCTGGAAGCAGAGGCCCTGCTGAATCTTGGCCTGGCCTGCTCTTACGCGGGCGACCCGCTGCTTGCTCAGGGGAAACCCTTATACCTGCACCAGGCCTTGCAACTGGCGCGCCAGGCTGATTATCGTGCCTGTGAATGCCTCGTGCTGGACGCGTTGGGCTATGCGTACGAGGAGTTATGCGACTACCCCACCGCCACTGCCTGTCTCGAGCAAGCTTTGTCCGCCGCCCGCGAGAACGGCCAGCGGCGGGCCGAGGGTTGGGCGCACTTTCATCTCGGCACGGTCGAGCTCGCCACAGGCAACTTTGCCGAAGCCGAGGCTCAATCTCAGCGTTGCCTGCAGATCTACCGTGAGGTTGGTGATCGGCGCGGCCAAGGCTGGATCATCTATCAGCTGGGCCGGATCCATCGGCAGCTAGGACACGCTCAAACAGCCAGAGCGGCCTTCACCGACGCCCTCCGGGACTTGAGCGAGATCGGCGACTGGATGGGACAGGGCTTCTGCATCCACAATCTTGGACTGATTGACAACGAGTCAGGCGGCGAAGATGCCGCCTTCGATCGGTTTGAGCTGGCCCGATCGATCTTCCGCCAGATCGAGTGCGTCAAGGGCGAAGCCCAGGCGATCTTCAGCCTGGGGCAGATGCACCGCAAGCGCGGTAATTACGAAGCGGCCAGAGATCTACTTGAGCAAGCCCTGCACATCCGGCGCAGTGTGGGCTTTTTGCGCGGCGAAAGCAAGGCGCTGGCCGATCTGGGGCGGGTGCGGCTTCAGCTGGGCGACGCACAGGGTGCGATCGATTACGGCTGTCAGGCAGTGCACCTCGCCGAGCGCATTGGGGCGCGGCCGACCCATGCTTATAATCTGACGCAGTTAGGGCACATCTGGGCGGATTTGGAACGTTGGGACGAAGCCGGCCAAGCCTATCAACTCGCCGTCAACTTACGCCAAGAGTTGGGGCAGCCGCGCTTGCTGGCCGAACCGCTGTTGGGGCTGGCTGAAGCGTGCCTCAACAGAAGCGATGCGGCTCAGGCCAGGGCACTAGTGGATGAGGTTCTCGGCAACGCGGTGTACAACGTTTTGCCGGTTGGTCAGGTGCGCGAGTGGGGAGGGGTGGACGGCCTAAATCAATTCTACGCCAGATGTTATCGCCTTCTTAGCAGCCTGGGAGATCCGCGCGCCGGACTGATCTCGAACTTGCTTAGCGGTTGATCGGGGCGTCCCAGCTCGAAACCGACGGCAGGTTATCGTCCGCCCGCGCGAGGATGCTCTGCATCTCCTGCGCGGCGCGTTTCAAGTATAACCACACCACGCCGACGCGATTCAGCCCCAACCGCCGATCGAATACCAACCCAATAAACAGGTCTGCGTCCAAATTGACCGCATAAACGTCGAACCGCGTACCCTCGTGGTAGATCACGTTGAACGATCGGTCTTCGCGCAGTAGCGTACTGATCGTCTGACCTGCAGCCAGGCTCTGGCCGAGGACGGCCAGCAGCGGCTCGCGCTCCAGACCTTCAAAGACGCCGACTTCGGCCAGCACTTCGCCCTGCAGCCGGGCCAACATAGCACCCTGTGCGCCCACCTCCAGCCGCAGGTCCTGCAACCGTTCGGCCAGTGGTTCCAGCTGACGCGAGTCGGGCAGGCGCGGCGGTTCCAGCGAATCCTGCACTGCTTTCAAAAACGCTTCAATGGGGAACGGTTTGGTGAAGTAATACGCCGCTTGCAAGCGCCGCGCCGCCGCAGCGACATCGTCGGAACCGAACGCGGTGATCAGGATCGCGGGCAGCCGGGGTTGATCGCGGCGCGCCCGACCGATCAGCTCCAGCCCGTTCAGGCCCGGCATGCGCAGATCGGTTACCATCAGATCAAACGGCGCGCGCGCCAGCGCCGTCAGCGCATCTTCCGCCGATGTCACGCTGGCCACCGTGTAATCCGGCCCCAGCGACTCCAGGGTTTCTTTGAGGAAGTAACCGACTTTTGGCTCGTCGTCGACAATCAGGATATGCTTCGCCACCGCGCGCTCCCGCCGCAGGTTGTCCAGCGATAGGATAACACGGAACAGCAACCGGTCACGTTTCTATCGGGTTACGGTTGCGTGACGAAGAGCGTTATTCTAGGGCGGTTTCCGTTTTGATCTACGCCGGTGTCATTCCCGCACGTTTCAAGCGGGAATCCAGCACGACGGTCAAACTGGCTGCCCGATAGACACACGGGAGCACTGCACCGCATGTGTTCGGGCCTGACGATGTGGCGTCAGGCACAAGCCATTCAGGAATTCGCTCTAGAGCGCTACGGATCAATCGGGCCGCGAACCTGCTGCCGCAAGTGGAACGACGATCAGGCCGGCGGCGTATCGGACGAGGAGAATAAGTAGCCCACGCCGCGCACGTTGAGGACAAACACGGGCTGATCGGGGTCCGGCTCGATCTTCTGGCGCAGGCGGCGAATGTGCACGCGCACGATGGCGCGCGCCTCGTGCTCGTCGGCGTCATAGCCCTGCACGGCGGCGACCAATTCACGCGGCGAAATCACTTGATCGGGCCGCTCCATCAAATAGGCCAGCATTTTGAATTCAGTCAGCGTGAGGTCCAGCAATTGCTCGTTGGCCGTGGCTACGTGCCGTTGAAGATCGAGCGAAATGCCACGGCGACTCAGCTGGCGATCGGTTGTCAGCCCGCTGCTGCCCAAACCGGGCGGCGGCTGCAGCTCTGAAATGGCCCGCTGCATCAGACCCACCAGATCGCGCTGGCGCAGCATCTGCGAGCGGTGATTGAGGCCGCGCTGAACGCTGGCCACAATGTCGCCCACCGGCGCCGGTTTGAGCAGGTAATCGAACGCGCCGCGTCGCATGGCCGCGATGGCGCTCTCCAGCGTGCCGTGCGCCGTGAGCATGATGATGACGGTTTCCGGCGACAACTGCTTGGCCGCTTCGGTCACCTGAATGCCGTCCATGCCTTTCATCTTCAGATCGAGCAGCATCAGATCGATCGGGGTCTGTTGCAGTATCGCCAGGGCCGCCTCGCCGCTATCGGCCTGCGAGATTTGCAACCCTTCTTGCGCCAGAATCTCCTGCAGGGTCTCGCGCATGGCCGGCTCGTCATCGACTACGAGAATGTGTGGAATGGCATTGTCGGTCATCGGTCACTCATCCACTGTCTGGCGATCCAACGGCAGCGTAATCGTAAACGTGGTGCCCTGCCCCGGCTGGCCGACCACGCTGATCTGCCCGCCGTGTCGTTGGATGATACCATAGCTCACGGCCAGGCCTAAACCGGTGCCGTCGGCTTTGGTGGTGTAAAACGGCTCAAAGATCTTGGCGGCCTCGTCGGGGCTGAGGCCCGCCCCGGTGTCGCGGACGATGATGCGCAGCTGTCCGTCGGCCGTGGTCGAACGGATCAGCAGTTCACCGCCGTCTGGCATGGCTTCGATGGCGTTGATCACCAGGTTCAACAGCACCTGGGTCAGCTGATCCGGCACGGCCTCGATGGGCGGTAGATCGGGCTGCAATTCCGCGCGCACCGTGACACGGCCGTGTTCCAGCCGCTTGCTGGACAGCGCCAACACATTGTCGATAAGCCGGTTGAGATCAGTCGAGACCGATCGGCCTTTGGACGGCCGGTAAAATTCCAGCGTGCGCTGCACCAGCGTGATCAGGCGTTCCACTTCTTCCTGCGCCAGCGACAGATAGTGCTGTTTTTTCTCATCGGTCAGCGGCCGGTTCAGGGCCAGAAACAGGCAGTTATGAATGGCCTGCAGCGGATTGTTGACCTCGTGCGCGATGGACGCAGCCAGCCGCCCCGTGGCCGCCAGCTTTTCAGCCTGGATGAGCTGCGCCTGCGAACGTTCCAGCTCGCGGGCAAAGTCTGCCAATTCGCCGTACAGGCGCGCGTTCTCCGCAGCCACGGCCACCGCCGCCGCCAGGAATTGCAGCAGTTCCACATCGTCGCTGGTAAACGGCCCGTCCGCGCGGTTGATGACGACGATGGCACCCAGGGCACGGTTCTTGACGACGAGCGGGACCGCCAGCAGATTGCGGATGATCAATTCCGGCGACGGATCACCCGCGCCCCCCCGACCGGCATCCAATTGCGACTCGTTCAAGATCAGCGGGTCGCGCGAACGCAGCACCCGGCCGATGATGCCGCCGTCCGAGCGAGCGGCTTCGGCCCGGGCCCAGGTCTCCACGTCGTTCAACGTATTTCGGAAACGCAGCTCGCCCGAATCGGCGTCGAGCAAAATCAGCGAACCGGCCTGCACGTGCAGGAACTGCCGCATGCTGTACAGCGATGTGGTCAGCACGCGATCCAGTTCCAGCGACGACGTGACCGCGCGTGTGATCTCGTTGAGCACGGCCAGGTCTTCGCTGCGCTGCTGGGCCTCGTGGTACAGCTTGGCGCGTTCCACCGCCGCGCCGATCTGGCTGCCGATGGACGACAGCAAATTGAGCGTGTCCGGCGTGTCATTGCGCAAGCCAACCACCAGCAGCGTCCCCAGCACGTGATTGCGGCTGATCAACGGCACGCAGGCCGCAAGATATTCGATCGAGGTATCGATGAGATCCGTCAGCGCCGGCGGCGTGCGCCGAAACGTCACCGGCTGCCCGCTGTGGGCCACCTGCTCGGCCACGGTCAGATCGCGCGCCAGATCGGTGCTCTGCCAGCGCTGCACGGCCACCACCTGCCGGCCGGCGGGCGAGCGCAGCGTGATGAGGCCCGCGATCAGATCAAGCGAGGCCAGCACCTGATCCAGGGCGGAACTCAGCACATCGGGCAGTTCCACCGCGCGGCCGATGGTCTGTGAGACGGCGTTCAGCGCGGCCAGCGCCTGGTTGCGCAGCCACAGGCTGTGCTCGGCGTGGTGCAGGCGCAGCATGGCATTGACGCGCGCCAGCAGTTCGGTGGCATCGAACGGCTTGGCGATGTAGTCGTCGGCGCCGGCTTCCAGGCCGCGCACTTTTTCGGCGGGCTGGTCGCGGCCGGTGACCATGATGATGAGCAAGCGCTCGGTGCGGGGCGAAGCGCGCAGCCGCCGGCACACGGTGAAGCCGTCCAGGTCGGGCATCATCACGTCGAGCAGGATCAGATCGATCTCATCGCGCTCGTCGGAGTTGAGCCGCTCCAGCGCCTCTTGCCCGCCGCGCGCCACGCGCGCATTGAAGCCGGCCGCCGTGAGCAGCTCGCTCAGGAAGCCGGCGATCATTTTGTCGTCGTCGACGATGAGGATGGTGGGGCGCTCGGTGGTCACGGGCAAATTATAGAACAAGTCGAGGCCGAATCCAATTGGATTCGGCCTCGTGGGTTCAGCCGTACCCGATCGGCCCGGGCAGCCGATCGGGGTGAGACAGCCGCGGGCTAGTCTTTGCTGAATTCGTAGAAGTACCACTCATTGACGAGCGGGTTCTGGTTCAAGCCGCCGAACCAGCCCTTGAGGTACAGCGGCTCGTAGTGCTTGCCGGGCGCCAGCGACAGGATGATGGCCGGCGCGTCGTCATGCACCAGCTGGTTGAGCTGGCTGTAGATCGCGGCGCGCTTGGTCGGGTCGGTCTCCTTCACGCCGGCGGCGATTAAGGGCGCATACTTATCGGTAAGTTCCTTGGGCATCTTGGCCCGGAAGGCGTAGGTGCCGCTGGGCGACAGGAACGGCACATACCAGTTGTGCGGATCGTGGATGTCCTCGATCCAGCCGCTGGTGAACATGCCAAACTGCTGGCGGGTGCGCAGGAACAGCGGCCACGGCAGCGCCAGCGGCGAGATGAAGAAGCTGCTGTTGACCTGCCCGATGTTCTGCGCCAGGATTTCCGAAATGGCCTGGCGGCCGGTGTTGCCCGCGTTGTAACCGATCTGCATGTAGAAGCCGGTGTCCCACAGCGGTTTGCCGTCTTCGGACTTCCACGTGGAGGCCTTGAATTCCTCTTCGCACTTGGCCAGGTCATATTCGTAGATGGGCGAGCCGTCGTAACCGGGTTGACCGGGCAGCGTCAGCGCCAGCGAGCGCACGCCCTCGCCCAGCTGCACGTCGTTGATGTAGGTGTTGTAATCGAAGCAGTAGTTGAAGGCGCGGCGCACGTGCACATCGCTGAAGAAGGTGGGCGGAATGCCCTGCCCGTCCAGCTTGCCGCTGCCAATGTAGGGACTGCTGGCGCCCGTGTCGAAGATGAACAGGATGTCGGTGCGGGTCAGCGGCAGGCGGCCTTTGTAGGCGCGCAGAATGCCGTTGGCGTTGCCGGTGGGCGTGCATTCATTGGTATTGATGTCGCAGTTTTCGGCGACCAGCGTATCCATCTGCACCCGATCGGCCACCGAGCCGAGGTCGATCGCGTCGGCATCGCCGGCCTGCAGCGAGGCGAAGCGCGTACCGAATTCCTGCACGTTTTTGTAGACGGCGCGCTTGATCTTGGCTTCACCCTTGCGATAGTTGGGGTTGACCACCAGCACCACTTCTTCTTCGGGCGCCCATTTGTCCAGCATGTAAGGACCGGTGCCGTTGGTCTTGTCGCGCAGAATGCCGCTTTCGCTGGGGATGCCGTAGAAGTTCTGCCACGTCTTGCAGTCGCCGTCCCAGTCTCCGTTGCTGACATTCCACTTCTTGTCCATCACGGAGGCCCAGGCGCCGCCGGCCAGGGTGGGCAGGAACGGCCCCCACGGATGCACCAGCTTCATGGTCACGGTGCGGGTGGATTCGTCGAAGGTGACGGCGTCCTTCACTTTTTGACAGGCCGCTTCCAGATCAGTGGCCTTGGCTTTCTTCAGGGCCTCAGGGTCGCCAACCAGGTTGCCTTCGGCGTCCACCAGCTGCGTGGGATCGTCAATGTCGAAGAACGCCTGCGTGAGCAGGAAGGCCGGCGTGTTGGGATCGCCCAACAGCATGCTGCGCCAGAACGAGTAGGCCACGTCTTCGGTGGTCAGATCGTCGCCGTTGTGAAACTTCACGCCGTCGATGATCTCCCACGTGTAGGTCACGCCGCCGTCGTCGGTCGGCACCGGATCGGGAATGGACTTGGCGAGCTGCGGCACGAACTTGAGCGGCTCTTTGCCGTCGTACACGATCAGCCCTTCGTAAATATTGAACAGGATGCCGATGCCCGCGCTTTCGTAATCGATATGCGGGTCCAGCGTTTCGGGATCACCAAACTTCAAATAGTTGAAGACGGTGGGATCTTTGGACTTCAATCCGGCCGGCTCAGCGGTGGGCGGTGGTGGCGGCGCTTCGGTCGGTTTGACTTCGGGCGCCGTGGTCGGCGCCGCCTGCGGCGCTTCGGTGGGCTTCACTTCGGGGGCGGCGGTGGGCGTGGCAGGCGGCGTGCAAGCCGAGGCAATCAGGCTGATCACCGCCAACAGGCTCAAAATCGTCAACCAGCGCTTGCTGCGAGACATGGACCTTCCTCCTGGTGAGTTGAACGACATGGGCGATGAGCTGCGACATACAACCGGCGCGAGGTGAGGCAATGGATATTTGGGTCGCTAAGCACCTCCTGCGTGGAAGAGTGACCAATGCTGAGTAAAGCCCACTCACTCAGCCCGATCTGTGATCCCCAGACCCGGCCGCGTCGGCAAGATCAGCCGCGCGCCGTCGTAACGCACGCCCGCATACGGGTCGTTGCCGATGAGCAGCGGCCCGTCCAGATCGGCGTAGTCACACAGCGCCGCCAGGTGGGCGGCCGCCGTCACGCCGATGGAGGTCTCCACCATGCAGCCGATCATCACCTGCATGTCCAACGCGCGCGCCGTCGCAATAGCGCGCCACGCTTCACGCAGGCCGCCGGTCTTCATCAGCTTGATCACCACGCCGTCCACCGCGCCCGCGTGCGCGGCCACATCGCGCGCGGTTTTGATCGACTCATCGGCAAAGATCGGCACGCCGATCTTCTGCGCCCGCAGCCAGCGCAACCCGTCCACGTCGCCCACCGGCAACGGTTGCTCCACAAATTCCAGATCGTACTGCGCCAGGCGCGGAATCAACTGCGCGGCCTGCTCGCGCGACCAGCCGGCGTTGGCATCCACGCGCAGTTTCGCCGTGGTGGCCGATCGGATGGCACGCACCATCGCTTCATCGTCGCCGCCACCCAGCTTGATCTTGATGATCGGCAGGTTCGACGCGCGCGCACGCTGCGCCATCACTGCCGGCTCGTCCATCGCAATCGTAAACGAGGTCAACGGCAGCCGTTCGGGATTCAACCCGAACAAGCGGAATAACGGTTGGCCCAGCGCCCGCCCCCAGCGATCGTGCAAGGCGATGTCGATTGCGGCGCGCGCGGCTTGCGAGCCGACGGGCAAAGCGTCAAGCGTGTCTTCCAGCGCGAAGGGATCGGCCCCCACCCGATCGGCGGCGGCGGCCAGATAGTCCATGATCTTCGACGGGGTTTCGCCGTGATAGGCCACCGCCGCGGCTTCGCCCAGGGCGTCATCGATGCGCACGATGACGTTGTGGCGCTGCTCGCTGACGCCGTGCGCGATGCGGAACGGCGTGCGCAGATTCAGGGTAATGGGTTGATAAGTAAGCATACTGAGTAATGGCCGGGGCGTAATTGACGCCGGCCCGGCTATCGGAACCGTCTTACGCCGGCGAGATGGTCTTTCAACCACGCGCGATAGCTCGGGCTGGCCGGGTTCAGGCTGTTACAGGCAATGCTCCAGGTGTGGCCGTTGGCGTGAATGAGATCGTCGCCGCCCAGTGAGATGGCGACGTGTGTGATGTGAGCATGGCGCGGATCGATCAGCTCGTCATCGTCGCCGCTGAAGAACAGCAGATCGCCGGGCTGCGGCGTGCCGGTCACGGGCATACCGGCGACATATTGCTGATCGGCGTCGCGCGGGATGGAGACGCCCATGAAGCGATAAAACGCCTGCGCCAGCCCGGAGCAGTCATAGCCAAACGGGCTGCAGCCGCCCCACAAGTACGGCACGTCGATCAACTGTTTGATTCGATCGAGGGCGGCTTGTATGCCGGACCTGGTCGGTCTGGGCCGTTGGGCGCGGCTTAAGACAGCGGCGGCTTTGACCCACCACACCCGCTCGCCGGGCAGGCGCAGCGCGACGAACTGGCCATGCACATCGATCAGCGGCAGGCTGACGGTAAAGGGCAACTGGCCGATCAGCGCGGCGCGCGGCGACGGGCGATCATGGGCTTGTGCGAGCGGCACGGCAATCAGGTGGGAGGCTGCCTTCTGATATTGCCTCGCGCGGAGCTGATCCAGCTGCAGCAGTGAGTTGGCGCGTGCCCAGCCAAGATAGCCGTCGCGCTCCATGTGTACCTGCGCCCAGCCGTCGCGCTCGCGCAGCACGCGCACCGCCTCGCCCATGAGCAGCTGCGTGATCTGTTCGGCGCCGCTGTGCGGCTCACGGCGCACGTCGGCCACGGGGCGGTTGACCAGCGCCCATGGCGTGTCGGCGGTCAGCAGCACGCGGATCTGATCGCGACTGTCGGCGGGCAGTATCCGACGGGCAGCCCGACGCTGATCGGGGGTAAGCACATCGCCGGTGGTAATCTGAGAAGCGGCATCGTAGCGCACATCGAAGAGCGTCAGACGCGCATCAGCATAGCGCTGCTGCTTCAGACGCTGCAGGGCGTCGTTGACGTCGTCGCCGCGCCGCTCGAGAAAGTCGAACACGCGCGCCAGCCAATCGAGTGGCGCCTCGAGATGCACGTTGTGGCCGATGCCGGGTGGCATCCACAGCTCGGCCTGCGGGATATGCTGCGCGATGAACTGTGCGTGCCGCATCGGCGCATTGACCCGATCGAGTTCGCCCTGAATGACCAGGACGGGCCGTTGAACCTGGGCCAGCTGATCGGGCGAATAGTTGGGCGCGCGAATGATCTCATCGACTGTCAGTTTGAGCAGTTCGCGCCAGTAATCGGCGCCGTGGGTCGCGCCGTGCAGCTCAATCATTTCGTCGCGCCACGCGGGCGCTTCGCGCGCCACGCGATCGGGGTCGAAGAGGGCCGGCTCTTTATCGATGAGATCCTGGCTGACGTAAGCGTTGGCGGCCTGCGGAATGCAGGTTTGCACCACATCGGGATGTTCGAGCAGAGTGACGAGGACGACGTTGCCGCCGTTGCTGTGGCCGATGAGGTGGGCGCGCTGGTAACCCAGGGCGCGAATGAGAGCAGCGGTATCGGCGGCGAGCTCACGGAAGGTGTAGGTGTGAGTGCCTTCGCTCCGACCGTGACCGCGGCAGTCGGGCACGATGACGCGGTAGCGGGTGGCGAGCAGGGGAGCGACCGTCTGCCAGTCGGCGTGACCGGTGAGGGTGCTGCCGTGGATCAGGACCACCGGCGCGCGGCCGGGTTGATCGACGCCAAAGGCTTCGTAATAGAGCGAAATACCATTGACGGGAATGAAGGGCATGGCGATCGGTCGATTAGCCGGGTCGGCGCCTGGGCCGTGTGATGATGGACAGGATAACGGCGATCACGAGAAAGGCGGCCAGGCCCAAGTATAACCCGGAATTGTCCGACGTGGCAACCGGCGCAGCGGCCGCGCCGGGTGTGGTGGCCTGATCGGGCGAGGAAGCGGCGCTGCCCGGCAGGGTGATGCCCGCCAGCGTATTAAGGCTGAGGACGCTGCCGACCGGCATCAGGCGATTGCGCTCCAGCAGGAAGGCGGTCAGGTATAAGTATTGTTCCTGACTGAGCGAGCCGGGTTGGTTGAACGGCATGGCCCGGCTGATGAAGCCGTACAAGTCCTGCGCGGTTTTGAATTTGGTCAGCGCGTTGGGGCCAATGAGCGCCGGCACAGTCTTGGGCAGCGTAAAGCCATTGTCGTAGGGTTTGGGGCCGTGGCAGCCCGACAGCCAGCAGTTGGTGTCTTCGGGCGGGTATTGCCGCAGGCGAAATTCGTCGGTCAGGCCCTGGCCGGTGTCGCCGTGGCACGGCATGCAGTACACGTAGAACACGTCGGCGCCGTGTCCGCCCTGGGTGGGCGGCGTGGCCGACGGGTTATACAACGGGGTGGGCGTCAGGTCGCCCAATCGATCGGGCGCGGCGCCGGCCGGCTGAAAAATCAGCAAGAGCCCTAAGCCAATGGCCAGCAGCGACGCGCCGGCCAGCCGGCGCTGTACCCTGTGCAGCTGATCCGATCCGCCAGTCACCGAAAGCGATCCAATCCGCTTAAATGCAACTGGCCTCTCCTCAACCGAGCGAGAGGCCAGTCGGCTATCCGATCGGTTTAGCGGGTCTTGCGGGAGCGCGGGTCCAGAATGTCGCGCGCCGCATCGCCCACCAGGTTCCAGCCCATGACAAACAGCACCAGCGTCAGGCCGGGGAAGAACACGATATACCAGTACTGATCCAGCGTGGTGATCCAGTTGCGGGCAAAGGCCAGCAGCTGGCCCCAGTCGGCGTAGCCGATTTCCGCGCCCAGGCCCAGGAAGGAGAGCGCGGCAAAAGTGATGACGTATGTCCCGATGTCGAGCGAGGCCACCACCAACGTGGGGAAGACGGCGTTGGGAATGATGTGCCGCAGCATGATGCGGAAGTCGCGCGAGCCGACGGCACGGGCGGCCATCACGTAATCGCGCTCGCGCACGGACAGGATGTCGCCGCGAATGATGCGCGAGTACTGCATCCAGCCGAAGATGATGATGGCGATCCCGGCCGTGACCAAGCCGGCGCCGCCAATGCCGGCTTTGCCGCCGATGATCGGCTGCAGAATCGTGGCTGCCGTCAGCGCCGCCATCAGGAACGGGAAAGTCATAAAGACTTCCGTGATGCGCTGCAGCACCAGATCGATCACACCGCCGTAGTAGGCTGAGAACGAGCCGATCAAGACACCGATGAACAGTGTGACGAACGTGATGATGATGCCCGCGGCGAAGGCCGTGCGGGTGCCCCAGATCACGCCGTAGTAAATGTCCCAACCGCCGGAAGCCAGGCCAAAGGGATGCGTCCAGTGATCCAGCCCGGTTAGCGGCTGCCACCAGAACGGCAGCGGCGGCGCATTGCGCTGCCATTCTGTGCCCGGTGGCTGCGGCACGGTGCCGAAGCCGTCGCGCGGAATCTTCATGGGGTCGCGGGCGTTAGGCAGCGGCGGCGCCAGCACCGGCGCAAAAATCGCGATGAAGGCAAACAGTCCCAGCAGGATGAAGCCCGACACCGATAGGCGGTTGGACAGCATCTGCCGCGCAATGCTGGGTGGCTTGCGGCCGGGCGGCAATTCTTCCACGTCCAGGGGTTGATCGATGGGCACGCTTACACTGGCCATAAACTCGCTCCTCGCACTAGCTCAGTCGCACGCGGGGGTCGACGACGGCATACAGCACATCGACCACCAGGTTGGCTACCAGCAGGATGATGCCGTTGAACAGGGTGAAACCCAGCACCGTCAACACGTCCAACTGGCCGGCCGCCTGGGCTGCCACCGAACCAATGCCGGGGTAATTGAAGATCGTTTCAGTGATCACCACGCCATTGAGCAGGCCCACAATCGTGAAGCCGCCCACCGTAACCACCGGGATCATGGCGTTGGGGCGGGCGTGGCGGTTGATGACCAGCTTTTCGCGCAGGCCCTTGGCGCGCGCCGTGGTCACGTAGTCCTGGCGCAGGGCTTCAAGCATCGACGAGCGGGTGACCTTGAGCAACAGCGCCCATTGAATGTAGGCCAGCGTCAGGATGGGCAAGACCAGGTGGCGCAGCGCGTCGAAGAAGATGTCCAACCGGCCGTTGAGCAGCGCGTCGAAAGTGTTCATGCTGGTGTACCGCACGAAGGCGCTGCTGCTCACCACCTGTTTGGCCCAATCGGATAGGTTGCCGGGCGGGAACCACTGCAGTTTGGCATAGAAGAGCATCAGCACCAGCAGGCCGAAGACAAAAGAGGGGAAGGAGTAACCGACGATGGCGAAGACACGCAAGATCTGGTCGGGCAGCTTGTTGTGGTTGACGGCTGCCACCACGCCCATCCAGATGCCGACGCCGACGATGGGGATGATGGCCCACAGCGCCAGTTCCACCGTGGCTGGGAAGCGCCGGGCGATCACGTTGGCGATGGTGTCTGAGCCGGTCTTGGACCAGCCAAAATCGCCGCGCAGGATGCCGCCGCTGATCACCTTGTTGCCCGTGCTGGGATCCTCAACCTCACGGCCGAACAGCCAGTTGCCATATTGCACAAAGAAAGGTTCGTCCAGGCCATACTTGCGGATCAGCGTCTGGGCCTGGGCTTCGCTTTTGGGCACGTCGCGCAGGTACAACGCCAGGCGTTCGTTGGGGTCCAGCAAGCTGATCATCCCGAAGATCAACATGGTCACGCCAAACAGCAGCAACGGAATGATTAACAAGCGCCGGACGACGTAAGCGTACATGGGGCCTCCTGACTGCTCACCGGGTTACATTATAGAAATACCTTCAGCCTGGCTAAAAGGTTGAATTGGCTCGTTATTTTTGCCGCTCAGGCCAGAGGGTCAGCCCACAAACCGATCGGGCTTGCGGGCTGACCGTCTGGCAGGGGCCGGTTGCCCGGCCCCTGCAATGCTCACTTCAACCGTTAGTCCTTAGTCCTTCGAGAGCGAGTAGACATCGCCCGGAGGAGACACCAACGGGTTCTGCGACTGACCGCCCCACCAGCCCTTCAGGTAGCGCGGCTCATAACGCTTGGCATTGGCCACCGACAGCAGGATGAACGGCGCATCCTGGTTGATCAGGTTGTTCAACTCGGTGTAGATGGCCGCACGCTTGGTATTGTCGATTTCCTTGGCGCCCGAGTCGATGAGCGGCCGGTACTTGTCCGTCAACTCGGCCGGCACATGGAAGCGCGACGCGTAGGTCGTCAGCAGGTAAGGCACGTACCAGTTGTGCGGGTCGTGGATGTCTTCCTGCCAGCCGCTGGTCGCCAACGGCAGCGTCCCGCCGCGCAGTTCGCGCAGGAACGTCGGCCACGGCAGGGTCAACGGCGAGATGAAGAAGTTGGGGTTCACCTGCTGCAGGCTGCCGGCCAGGATTTCGGCGATGGCCTGGCGGCCGGTGTTGCCCGCGTTGTAGGTGATCTGCATGTAGAAGCCGGCGTCCCACAGCGACTTGCCGTCTTCGGTCTTCCACGTGGACGCCTTGAACTCTTCTTCGCACTTGGCCAGGTCATAGTCGTACCACTTCTGGCCTTCGTAACCCAGCTGGCCGGGCAGCGTTACCGCCATGGCGCGGGTGGCGTCGTTGAGGAGCACGTCCTTGTTGTAGGTGTCGTAGTCAAAGCAGTAGTTGAAGGCGCGGCGCACGTGCACATCGGTGAAGAAGGTGGGCGGCACACCCTGCCCGTCCAGCTTGCCACTGCCGATGTAGGGGCTGCTCGTGCCGGTGTCGAAGTTGAAGTACACGTCGGTGCGGCTCAGGCTGGGGCCCTTGGGATAAGCGCGCAGGATGCCGTCGGGATTGACTTCCTTGCACTCGCCGGTGTTCCAGTCGCATTCCTCGCCCACCAGGGTGTCCATCTGGGCACGATCGGCCACTGAGCCGAGCGAGATGAGGTCGGCGTCGCCGGCCTGCAGGGCCGCGAAGCGGGTGCCGAACTCGGTCACGTTCTTGATGACCACGCGCTGAATCTTGGGAGCTTCACCGCGCCAGTTGGGGTTGGCCACCAGCACGATCTCTTCGTTGGGCGTCCAGTGATCCAGCGTGTACGGGCCGGTGCCGTTGACCTTGTCGCGCACGATGCCGGACTCGGTCGGGATGCCGTAGAAGTTCTGCCACGTCTTGCAGTCGCCGTCCCAGTCACCCTGCTCGATGAGCCATTTCTTGTCCATCACGCCCGCCCAGCGCTGGGCGATGGTGGCGATGAACGGCCCCCACGGGTGATCGAGCTTCATGGTCACGGTGCGGGCAGTCTCATCGAAGGTGATGGCGTCTTTGACCATCTGGCAGGCCGCTTCCAGCTTGGCGGCGGGCGCAGCCTTCAGCGCCTCAGGATCACCCACCAATTTGCCGGAGGGATCGACCAGCTCGGTCGGGTCGTCCACCACGTTACCGGTTTCGGGGTTGGTGAAGAACGACTCGGTCATCAGGAACGTCGGCGCGTTCGGGTCGCCCAGCATCAGGCTGCGCCAGAACGAGAAGGCCACGTCTTCGGCGGTCAGCTCGTCGCCATTGGCGAACTTGACGTTCTTGATGATGTTCCAGACGTAGGTCACGCTGCCGTCAGCGTTCTTGACCGGATCGGGGATGGCTTCGGCCAGAACGGGCTTGAACTTGGCCGGATCGGGGCCGTCGAAGGTGACCAAGCCTTCGTAGATGTTGTACAGGATGCCGCCGCCCGCGGTTTCGTAGTCGATGTGCGGGTCGAGCGTGTCGGGATCACCGAAGGTGTAGTAATTCAAAACCGTGGGATCCTTCGACTTGCTGCCGGCCGGTTCCTTGGTCGCCACCGGAGCCGCCGTGGGGGCCGGCGCCGTGGTCGCCGCGGGGGCTGGCGCGGTGGTCGCTGCGGGGGCCGGTGC
>CAZKBQ010000065.1:0-27189 GCA_964550855.1 uncultured Anaerolineae bacterium | reverse complement strand
CCCCAGTCGCCGCGCTCCCAGTCGCCACGCCCCCGGGCGCCGCGCCCCCGGTCGCCACGCCCTGTTCCGCATCAATGGGCGAGGAAACCACGGGCCAGGGCGAGGAGACCTCGCCCCTACGATTGATGATGGCGTTGAGGTTGTATCGATCCTGCTCCGTCATCGATCGCTCAAGCCGCGCCAATCGTCCGGCCAGCGACGACAACGTATCGTCATCGCGCGCGCCCAGCGCCACCGCTTCCAGCAATTTATCGAACCCGATCGAGCGTTTGCGTTCCAGCGTCTGCGTCTCGACCTTTTCCTGCTCCACCACGCCGATCGCATCGACGATGACGAAGTGCGTCTTGCGCGCCGCATCGGGCGTCACGGCGATCAGATCGGTCGGGTTGATGACGCGCGTGCCGCGCCCCAGCATCTGCTCAAACAGCACCCGCGATTTGACGGGCCGCATGAACAGCAGCACTTCCAGCGGTTTGATGTCGGTGCCGGTGGCGATCATATCCACCGTCACGGCGATGCGCGGATGATAACTGTTGCGGAACGACGCGATCAACTCTTCGGGCTTCACGCCGGTGGTGCGATACGTGATCTTCTGGCAGAACTCGTTGCCCTTGCCGAACTCCTCGCGCACAATCCGCACGATGTCTTCCGCGTGGCTGTCGTCTTTGGCGAAGATCAACGTCTTGGGCACTTCCGATCGACCCGGAAACAAATCGGTGAACAACTTGTCGCGGTACGTGCGAATAATCGTGCGGATTTGATCTTCGGCCACCACCGTCCGATCGAGTTGCGCAGCGTCGTAGGTCAGGTCTTCGTCCAGCGACTCCCAGCGCACTTTGCGCGTCTGTCGATCACGCTTATCGACGTAGTAGCCCGCCTCGACGGTGCTGCCGCGTTCGGTGATGGCCGTGCGGATGCGATACACCTGCCCATCGACGTTGACGCCATCGGCCACCGCGCGCGGCCGCGAATATTCCATGACCAGATTCTGATTGAAGAAGCCCAGCGTCTGTTTGGAGGGCGTGGCCGTCAGCCCGATGATGGACGCATCGAAGTATTCCAGCACTTGCCGCCACAGATGATAGATCGACCTGTGGCATTCGTCGGTCACGATGAAGTCGAAATACTCGATCGGGATCGCCGGATTATAGCGCACGTCCTTCGGTTGTTCTCCCAGCCGATCGCGCGCGTCCGCGTCGAACAACGATCCCTCTTCCAATTCAGGATCGAACTCCGCCTCGCCGGACAGCATCGAATACAGGCGTTGAATCGTCGTGATGCACACACGGCTCACCGCGTCGAGCGTGTTGGATTGCAAATGCTGCACGTTGTACAGTTCGGTGAACTTGCGGCCGTCGTCGGGCGTGACGTACTGTTGAAACTCCTTCAGCGTCTGCCGCCCCAGATTGCTGCGATCGACGAGGAACAGCACGCGCCGCGCGCCCGCGAACTTGATCAGCCGATAGATGAACGACACCGCCGTGAACGTCTTGCCGCTGCCCGTCGCCATCTGGATCAGCGCCCGTGGTCGATCCTGCGCCAACGATCGTTCCAGGTTCTCGATCGCTTCGATCTGCGCCGACCACAAACCGTTCGTGTTCAACGGCGGCATGTTGCGTAAGCGCGCCCGCAATGTCGCGGATGCGGGCGAGGCGACCTCGCCCCTACGTACGGGCGCGGTTGCCGCGCCCATTTCCGCCCAACCGGCCAGCGTCTCTGGTCGATGAAACGCGAACGTCCAGCGGCTGCGCGGATCGGGATCGAGACCATTGGTGAAGAACGTCTCGACGCCCGTGCTTTCGTAGAGGAACGGTAGGGGCGAGGTTCCCTCGCCCTGGTGCGCGGCGACGTTGGGCGTGGTAACCACGCCCCTACTATATTTCTCGGCCTGCGCCTCCACGCCGGTCAGCGTCGCCCCTTCGGCCTTTGCCTCAATCGCCCCAATCGCCCGCCGATCGACGAACAACAGATAATCGGCATAGCCCGTCTTCAACGGGAACTCGCGCACGGCCACGCCGCGTCCCGCGCCCAGGTTCATCTCCTGGCGCGACTGCACGATCCAGCCGCACTTGTCGAGCAGGTCATCAATGTTTTTGCGGGCTAGTTGTTCGGGAGTGGGCATAGCCAATCGGTGTCACTCGATACGGAATGACACCGATTATAGGTCAGATGGAGGCGAGGGGCAAAGGAGACGTCCGGCCTGTCCCTACATCGTCCAGCAGCTGGCCGAAGCGCCCAGGTAGCGATGCGTCGGCCCGTCGAACTTCGGCAGCACGGCGCCGCAATCGGGACAGGTTTTGGTGATGGTCACGAATCGCCTCCCGCGGCCGAATCAGGCGCATTATAGCCAATTGCGCCATCACTTGGCATTGTTCACGCGTCGCTCTTCACTCGTCACCGTCCATTGCTCATTGCGCCTTGTTCATTTATAATCCGCGTATGTCCACGCTCATCGCCCTCCTCCGCACCATGCGGCCCAAGCAGTGGTTGACCAAGAACATCTTCATCTTCGCCGCCGTCGTGTTCGACTCCAAGTTGTTTGTGTCCGGCCCGCTCTTTGAGCGGCCGCTGGGCCGGACGATCATCGGTTTTGGGCTGCTGTGCCTGATCTCCAGTACGATCTACATCATCAACGACATCGCCGACGTTGAGGCCGACCGGCGACATCCGAAGAAAAAGTCTCGCCCCATCCCGTCCGGTCAGCTGCCCCTCTCGATCGCGTGGGGCGCGGCGATCGCGATCGGGTTGTTGACGCTCGTCGCGTCGTTCGCGCTGAATGCCACCTTCGGCTGGATCGTCGTGATCTACGCCGTTATCAATCTGGCCTACTCGTTCAGGCTCAAGCACATCGTCATCGTCGACGTGCTGATCGTGGCGGCGGGCTTTGTGCTGCGCGTGGCGGCCGGCGTGGCGCTGGTCAACGTGGTGCGCTTCTCGCCCTGGTTGTACATGTGCATGGCGCTGCTGGCGTTATTCCTGGGTTTTGCCAAGCGGCGACAGGAAATTGTGCTGCTGAACGACGGCGCCATCGGTTCGCGCGCCATCCTGGAAGAATACAACCTGGCCTTTCTGGACAGTATGCTGAACGTGGTCATGGCCTGCACCGTGATCGCCTATTCGCTCTACACCTTCCTGGCCGAGGGGCTGCCGCCCAATCACACCATGATGCTGACCATTCCCTTTGTGTTGTACGGCATCTTCCGCTATCTGTACCTGGTGCACGTGCGCGGCGAGATCGCCCCGCCCGATGAGGTGGCGCTCAAAGATCGGCCGCTGCAGATCGATCTGGCGCTGTGGGCACTGTGCGTGCTGGTGATCTTGTACGTGCTGCCCAGAGCCGCGTAAAGGCAGCGCCATCATGAGCGACGACTGCTTCATCTGCCGCAAGCAGCGCGGCGAAGTCACCATCCCCGGCGGCGCGATCTACGAAGACGATCTGATCTACGTCGGGCACGCGCAGATCCGCGACGGCCAGACGACGGCTTACCTGGGCTATTTGATGGTCGAACCGAAGCGGCATGCGCCGCGTCTGTTCGATCTGACCGATGAGGAAGCGCAGGCCATCGGTCTGATGATCGCCCGGCTCAGCCGCGCCCTGCGCGACAGTGAGCGCGCCGAGCACGTGTACGTCTTCGTCATCGGCGACGGGGTGCTGCACGTTCACTTTCACGTCGTGCCGCGCTATCCGCAGGCGCCGCGCGAGTTTTGGGGCGTGCACGTGGACGAGTGGCCGGACGCCCCGCACGGCGGCCCGGACGAGATGGCGGCGTTGTGCGATCGGCTGCGGACGCAGCTGCAAACTGGATCATCGTGAAGGAGCCGGCGCATGTGTGATACGGTCGTCGCCCTGGGCACCGTCACCGCCGACGGCGTCACCCTGTTTGGCAAGAACTCCGATCGAGCACCGAACGAGGCCCATCACCTGCTGCGCCTGCCTGCCGCCGATCATCTGCCGGGCAGCACAGTCAAATGCACCTATATCGAAGTGCCGCAGGTCGCGCACACCTACGAAGTGCTGCTGGCCAGGCCGTTTTGGATCTGGGGCGCGGAGATGGGCGCCAACGAGCACGGCGTGACGATTGGCAACGAGGCCGTCTTCACAAAAGTGCCCTATGACAAAGGGCCGGGCTTGATCGGCATGGACTTGCTGCGGCTGGCGCTGGAGCGATCGAGCACGGCGCGCGCCGCCCTGGATACGATCACGCAGCTGCTGGAGCAGCACGGCCAGGGCGGCAACTGCGGCTTTGATCAACCGCTGTACTATCACAACAGCTTCATCATCGCCGATGCCGCTGAGGCCTGGGTGCTGGAAACGGCCGGCCGGCAGTGGGCGGCGGAGCGCGTCAGGGACATCCGCACGATCTCGAATGGGATTACGATCGGGTCTGAGTGGGACCTGGCCTCGGCCGATCTGGTGAAATACGCGATCGATCAGAAGTGGTGCAAGGGCCGCGATGATTTTCACTTCGGCCGGTGCTATTCCGATCTTATCTACACCAACTTCAGCTACTGCCGCGATCGGCAGTGCCGCACCACCGAGCTGCTCAAACAACAGGCCGGCCGGATCACCGTGCAAACCATCATGAACATCCTGCGCGATCACGGCCCGGGCACCAACGGGCAATGGACGCCGGCGCGCGGGCTGAACACGGTCAGCGTGTGCTGGCACGCCGGCTTCGGCCCCATCCGCCATTCGCAGTCCGTCGGCTCCATGGTCTCGCAGCTGGCGCCCGGCGCGCCGACGCACTTCGTCACCGGCACGTCCGCGCCGTGCACCAGCGTCTTCAAGCCGGTCTGGCTCGGCGGCGATCTGCCCGATACCGGCCCGGCGCCGACCGGCGTTTACGACGAAGCCGCGCTCTTCTGGCAGCACGAAGTGCTGCATCGCGCCACGCTGCGCGATTATGCCGCCCGCCTCGATCTCTATCGACGCGAGCGCGACGAACTGGAACAGCGCTTTGTAAGCGGCGCCTTTCAAACGCTCGATCGAGCTGCGTTTTCGGCGCAGTGCTTTGCCGAGGCCGGGGCCGCCGGGCGCCGCTGGATCGATCGGGTGCGGTCCGCCGATTTGTCGCAGCCTCAGAGTGTGTTGTATAGTTTGGCGTGGCGGCGCTTCAACCGCCGCGCCCGTCTGCCCAATCTCTAAATCCTCTTGAGATGGATCGATACCATGCCCACCTTACTCATCCGCGACATCCAGCATTTGATCACGATGAATCCGCAGCGCGCCCAGATCACAGACGCGGCGATCTCGGTTGACGGCCACACGATCGGCTACGTCGGCCCGACGGCCGATCTGCCGCCCGATCGGCTTACCGCCGACCGCGTGATCGACGGGCGCGACCTGGTGGTGATGCCCGGCCTGGTCAACACGCATCATCACCTGTATCAGACGTTGACGCGCTGCCTCGCCGTCGATTCGGGCCTGTTCCACTGGCTCAAGACGCTGTATCCCATCTGGGCGCGCATGGACGGCGAAGCGGTGTATGTCAGCGCCCTGACCGGCATGGCCGAGTTGATGCTGAGCGGCTGCACCACGTCCAGCGATCACCTGTATCTATTCCCCAACGGCGCAAAATTGGACGACGAGATTCGCGCCGCGCTGGAGATCGGCTTGCGCTTCCACGCCGCGCGCGGCTCGATGTCGCTGGGCGAAAGCAAAGGCGGTCTGCCGCCCGACAGCGTCGTCGAAGACGAAGCGGCCATCTTGAAAGATTGCGCGCGCGTCATCGAAGAATTTCACGACCCCAAACCGGGCGCGCTGATCCGCGTGGTTGTCGCGCCGTGTTCGCCCTTCTCGGTGACGCAGGACTTGATGCGCGAAGCGGCGGTGCTGGCGCGGCAGTATGGTGTGCAGCTGCACACACATCTGGCCGAGACCTTTGACGAGGATGATTTCTGCCGGCAGATGTTTGGCGTGCTGCCGGTGGACTACGCCGAGCGCGTCAACTGGCTGGGCGATGATGTGTGGTACGCGCACAGTGTGCACGTGCGCCAACAGGACATCGAGCTGATGGCGCGCACGCAGACCGGCGCCGCCCACTGCCCCAGCAGCAACATGCGCCTCGCCTCCGGCATCGCGCCCGTCCGCGCCATGATCGAGGCGGGCGTGCCGGTGGGGCTGGGCGTCGATGGCAGCGCCAGCAACGACGGCAGTCACATGCTGGCCGAGGCGCGGCAGGCGATGCTGCTGCAAAGAGTCATGGGCAATCCGTCGGGCCTGACCGGGCTGGAAGCGCTGGAACTTGCCACGCTGGGCGGCGCCAGGGTGCTGGGCCGCGACGACATCGGCTCGATCGAGCCGGGCAAGTGCGCGGACTTCATCGGCTTCAACCTGAACCGCCTGGACTACGCGGGCGCGCAGCACGATCCGCAGGCGGCGCTGGTCTTCTGCGCGCCGCAGCGCGTCGATCTGTCCGTCATCAACGGGCGCATCGTGGTGGAAGACGGTGAATTGCTGACGATGGATGTGCACAAGCTGGCCGAACAGCACAACAAGATTTCCAGGAAGTTGATCAACGGCTAAAGCACCCGGGACGCCGATATATACCGATGGCACAGATTTGGCTGAACATGCTTCAGCCTGTGTCCATTAGCAGCCGCGAATTCATGCGCGGTTGGCTGTGCCCAACAACGAGGAAAGAATGGAACTCAACCAGATCATCACCATCGCGCGCGGGGACGAACCCGCCGATCTGCTGCTGCGGGGCGGACAGATCGTCAACGTCTTCAGCGGCGAAGTACACCAGGCCGACGTAGCCATCGCCGAGGGGAAGATTGTCGCCATCGGCAGCGGCTATGCCGCGAAAGAAGTCATCGACGTGACAGGCCAGGTGGTGGCGCCGGGCTTCATCGACGCGCACGTCCACATCGAGAGCAGCATGGCCCCGCCGCCGGAATTCGCCCGCGCGGTGGTGCCGCGCGGCACGACGACGGTCATCACCGACCCGCACGAGATCGGCAACGTGCTGGGGCTGGACGGCATCCGCTACATGTTCGACGCGGCCAAGTACAACCCGCTCAGCATGTTCGTCATGGCGCCGTCGTGCGTGCCCGCCACCAGCATGGAAACGTCCGGCGCGACGCTGCGCTCCTACGACATCGAGACCTTCCGCGACAACCCGTGGGTGCTGGGCCTGGCAGAAATGATGAATTATCCGGGCGTCATCAACGGCGACCCTGAAGTACTGGCGAAGATCAACACGTTCAAAGGCAAGGTGCTGGACGGCCACGCGCCGGGCCTGTCGGGGCGGGCGCTCAACGCCTACGCGGCCGCCGGCATCGCATCTGATCACGAGTGCACCACGGTGGACGAGGCGCGCGAGAAGCTGCGGCTGGGCCTGACGATCTTCATCCGCGAGGCGACCACCGCCCACAACCTGGAAGCGCTGCTGCCGCTGATCACGCCGGCCACTTCGGCGCGCATCTGCTGGTGCACGGACGATCGACAGCCGGCCGATCTGCTCGATCAGGGCGGCATTGACTATCTGATCCGGCGCGCCATCCGATTGGGCATCGATCCCGTCACGGCGATCCAGATCGGCACGATCAATCCGGCCAACTACTTCGGCCTGCACGATCGGGGCGCCATCGCGCCCGGCCGCCGCGCCGATCTGGTGGTGCTGGACAATCTGCGCAACGTGACGACGAAGCTGGTGCTGCGCGGCGGGGCGGTGGTGGCGCGCGACGGGGCGCTGCTGCCCTATGACAAGCCGCCGCGCGACATCCGCGTGCGCAGTTCCATGAACGTCGATTGGGACAAGATCAACTTTCGGGTGGAGGCGAAGGGCCGCCGGGCGCATGTGATCGGGGTGATTCCCGATCAAATCGTCACCGAGCATTTGATCGAAAACCTCACCATCGAAAACGGCGAGGCGGTACAGGACCCCGGCCTTGACCTGCTGAAGATCGCCGTGATCGAGCGGCACACCCACAGCGGCGCGCACACGGTGGGCTTCATCAAGGGCATCGGCCTGCTGCGCGGCGCCATTGCCTCGTCCATCGCGCACGATCACCACAATCTGGTGGTGGTGGGCGCGGACGACGAATCGATGCTGACGGCGGCGCGGGCGGTGGGCAAGATGCACGGCGGGCTGGCGGTGGCGCACAAGCAAGAGGTGCTGGCGCGCGTGCCGCTGCCCATCGCCGGCCTGATGTCCGACCAGCCCATCGAGACGGTGCGACGGCAGATGGACGAGGCGTTGGCCGCCGCGCACGAACTCGGCTCGCACCTGCACGATCCGTTCATGGCGATGTCGTTCGTGGCGCTGGCTGTGATCCCGGAACTGAAGATCACCGATCAGGGGCTGGTGGATGTGACGAAATTTGAGAAGATCCCGCTCTTTGCAGACTGACAAGTGCCGGGTGATATTTGACATCGTCGCAACCGTTTCACTCGTCATCAATTACGCGCCAGTGGTTGGCAAAAGCCCTGAACTGTTTTACAATCGTTGCGGCAACTCGCTACAGCATCACGCACGGACTAGAGGCGATTTCGACGTCGCCAGTGCAGCGTGAAAGTCGGCTGGCCGTCGGACGCACGAATGCCCTTCGTGAAGACGACGGCCAGTTGTGTTGTTGAGCTACTGACAGGCGCGCCGCTGCCTTAACCCTGATTACCTCGGCCTCAACGCGGCGCTTCTCACCCGATGGTGTGACCCGGCCCGCGGGCCGCAGCGGGATCGATCGGGTGGAGGTGAGCGGCAGCGGCCATGACGCCACCGAAACTATCGGGCTGAAAGTGCGGCCCATCATCTGAAACCGACATTGGGTTTGTAAAGTGTACGTCTCGATCTTCCGCCAGCCCGTGACGCGCCGGGCGAAATGAAAAGGAGGCCAACACGCAGAAGACTCAGGCAACGTTTCATCGTGACTGCAGATTCACACATTCTCAGGAGGAGTAAGACATGTCCAAGAAGTTGTGGTCCATTCTGGCCGTCGGCATGGTTATCGCCCTGCTGATTTCGGCCTGCACGCCGGCGGCGACGCCCGCGCCGACGCAAGCGCCAACTGAACCGACACAGCCCGCGCAACCCACTCAGCCGGCCGCGCCCAAAGCGTTCACCATCGGCATGATCCTGGTTGGCCCGCAGAACGACAAGGGCTGGAGCCAGGCCAACTACGACGGCGGCAAATACGTCGAAGAGAAGCTGGGCGTCAAGATGATCGTGATCGACAAAGTGAACACGGCCGATCGGCCGGGCACCACCGTCGATCAGGTGGCCGCCGACATGATCGCGCAGGGCGCGCAGATGGTGTTTATGACCTCGGACGACATGAAAGACGGCGCGCTGCTCGCCGCCGAGAAGAACCCCAATATCCCGATGGTCTTCACGTCCGGTGACACGGCCTGGAAGGACGGCAAGGACTATCACGGCAATCTGTCCAACCTGGCCAACATCATGGGCAAGATGGAATATGGCAAGATGATAGCGGGCTGCGCCGCGGCGCTGACCAGCGAAAAAGGCTCGATCGGTTATCTCGGCCCGCTGATCAACGACGAGACGCGACGCCTCACCGCCTCGGCCTATCTGGGCGCCAAGTACTGCTGGGAGACTTATCGCCAGCAGCCCGCCGGCAGCCTGAAGTTCGAGGTGAAATGGATCGGCTTCTGGTTCAACATCCCCGGCGTCACGCTGGACCCGACGCAGGTGGCGAATGAATTCTTTGACACCGGCGCGGATGTGGTGATCAGCGGCATCGACACCACCGAGGCCATTGTGGTGGCCGGGCAGCGCGCCGACAAGGGCGATAAAGTCTGGGCCATCCCCTATGACTACAAGAGCGCCTGCGATCAGTCGCCCAAGATCTGTCTGGGCGTGCCGTACTTCAACTGGGGGCCGGCTTACGTGAAGGCCGTGCAGGCGGCCATGGATGGCAAGTTCAGCGCCTACTTCGAGTGGAACGGCCCCGACTGGAAGGACATCAACAATCCCGACACCAGCGCGGTGGGCTTTGAGAAAGGGCCGGCGCTGTCGGCCGACAACTCGGCCACGCTCGACAAGTTCATCGCCGGGTTGGGCGACGGCTCGATCAATTTGTTCAAGGGCCCGCTGAACTACCAGGACGGCAGCGTCTTCCTGAAGGACGGCGAGACCGCCACCGATCTGCAGATCTGGTACATGCCGCAGCTGCTGGAGGGCATGGTCGGCGCGAGCCAGGCTCCCAAGTAAGCCGCCGCACGTCGCCGCAAGTTTGTAAACGGATAGCCGGTAGCATCGCTATCGGCTATCCGTGCTTAACCGCAGCATCTGATCCGGTGAGGGCCTATGCGACTTGAACTGCGCGACATCCACAAGCACTACGGCAAGCTCCACGCCAACGACGGGATCAGCTTCACGATCGAATCCGGCACGCTGCACGGCCTGCTGGGCGAGAACGGCGCGGGCAAGTCCACGCTGATGAAGGTGCTGTCCGGCTTCATCAAAGCCGACAGCGGCGACATCATCCTCGACGGGCAAAAAGCCGACATCAACTCGCCTGCCGATGCCATTCGCTACGGCATTGGCATGCTGCACCAGGATCCATTGGTCTTTCTGCCGTTCAAGGTCATCGACAATTTCCTGCTGGGCAGCCCCGGCCCAACCCGGCTGGATTATGCGGCGGCGCGTCAGGCGCTGCGCCAGTTTTGCGATCAGTTCGGCTTCAGCCTCGATCCTGAGGCGCCGGCGCGCTCGTTGACCGTGGGCGAACGGCAGCAGCTGGAGATTGTGCGGCTGTTGTGGCTGGGCGCCAAAGTATTGATCCTGGACGAGCCAACGACCGGCATCAGCGCCCCGCAGCGCATCAAGCTGTTTGAGACGCTGCGCACGCTGGCGCAGCAGGGCATGAGTGTGATCTTCGTCTCGCACAAGCTGGAAGAAGTGGAAGAGCTGTGCGGGCGCGTCACCGTCATTCGGCGCGGCCGGGTCGTCGGCGAGGCCGACATGCCCGTGCCGGCCACCAAATTGGTCGAAATGATGTTCGGGCAGGTCATCACCATCGGCGCGCGCCCCGATGTGCCGCTGGGCGAGCCGGTTTTGCAGCTGGACAAAGTGTCGCTCAAAGAAAGCCTGCTGCAGATCGAGAACCTGTCGCTGACGGTGCATGAAGGTGAAGTCATCGGCCTGGCCGGGCTGGAGGGCAGCGGCCAGCGGTTGCTGTTGCGGGCCTGCGTGGGCCTGCTGGATTGCGATGAAGGTGAAGTGTGGCTGAAGCGGCAAAAACTCACGCACCGCTCCTATCACAAGTTCCTGACCGACGGCGTACACTATCTGCCCGCCGGCCGCCTGGAAGAAGGGCTGGTGCAGGGCATGACCATCACCGAGCACTTCGTGTTGAGCGGTACCGATCGGCGCTTCTTTATCGATTGGAAAGCAGCCGAGCAGGCGGCCGCGGCCCACATTCAGCATTACTCCATCAAAGGGCGGCCGGGATCCACGGCCGAATCGCTGTCGGGCGGCAATCAACAGCGCCTGCTGCTGGCGATGTTTCCCGAAAAACTGAAGCTGTTGCTCATGGAGCATCCCACGCGCGGTCTGGATATCGAGTCAGCCAACTGGGTCTGGGAGCAGATTCTGAAGCGCCGCGAGCAGGGCACCGCCATCATCTTCGCGTCTGCCGACCTGGACGAGCTGCTGCAGTATAGCGATCGGATCATGGTGTTCTTCGCCGGGCGCGTGCTGGCCGTGCTGAACGCCAAGGAAACCAACGTCGATCAGCTCGGCTTCCTCATCGGCGGCAAGCAGACGCCGGAAATGGTGAGTGATTAGCGGTGAGCGATGAGTGAAACACGGGTTGCGCCATAAGCGCTGTTTACTCGTTACTCGTTACTCGTTACTCGTTACTCGTTTATTTGTTACGGAGTCCCTTATGGCAATCGCAAAACGCATCGGTCTTGGCTTGATCCCGGTTGCGCTGGCGTTGATCTTCTCGACCATCCTGCTGCTGCTGGTGGGCGCGTCGCCGCTGGATGCCTTTAGCCAGCTGGTCGAAGGCGCGTTTGGCGCCGATCAGAAGATCGCCGATACGTTGATGGCCTGGGTGCCGCTGGTGCTGTGCGCGGCCGGGCTGCTCATCACCTATGCGGCCGGGCTGTGGAACATCGGCGTGGAAGGCCAGATCATCATGGGCGCCATCGCGGCGGCGTGGGTGGCGCGCGAAGTCACACTGCCGACCGAACTGCTGGTGCCCTTGACCATGCTGGGCGGCATGATCGGCGGTCTGCTGTGGGGACTGCTGGTGGGCCTGCTGCGAACGTACGGCAAGGTCAGCGAGATCTTCGGTGGGCTGGGGCTCAACTTCGTGGCGACCGGTTTTACCATTTACCTGATCATCGGGCCATGGGCGCGCGCCGGCATCGCCTCCACCAGCGGCACCGATACCTTTGTGCGCGACGCCTGGCTGCCCACCATCGGCGGCACGCGGCTTGCGCCGTTCGCCATCGTGCTGGCCGTCATCGCCGTTGTCATCGTGTATGTGCTGTTGCGCGGCACGTTCTTCGGGCTGCGCCTCAAAGCGGTGGGACGCAATATGCGATCGGCTTTCCTGCTGGACGTGCCCACCGGCCGCTACATGCTCACCGCCTTCGGTCTGTGCGGGGTCTTTGCCGGGCTGGCCGGCGCCATTCAGGCCACCGGCTTTCATCACAAACTGGTGCCGGCCGTATCGGGCGGCTACGGTTATCTGGCCATTCTCGTCGCGATGCTCTCCGGCTTTCGCGCCTCGTGGATCGCGCCCATCGCGTTGTTCTTCGCCATGATCACCGTCGGCAGCACGCAGCTGCAATTGCGACTGAATCTGGACTCGTCGCTGGGCGGCATCCTGCAGGGCATGCTGGTGCTCTTTGTGCTGCTGGTGCAGGGCTGGCAGGAACGGCGGCGGCGCGTTGCGGCAAGCGAGTAGCAGGCACAGGGTTGTGAAGACGAAAGGCTGAAGGATGAAGTCGCCAGAGAATTACGAAGAACAAACCAGCACACGCGTATTACGGTCCATGGAACGCAAAGGCCGAATCGAAGACCTCGATCGCTCGTTCGATCTGGAATTCTGGCAGGCCCAGACCGACACGGCACGTTTTGAAGCCGCATGGGAACTGGTCATCACCGCGTACAAGATAAAGGGCAAAGATGTCAGTCAGCTCAGACTTCAAAGATCTGTTGAGACTTTTCAACGACTACCAGGTTAAGTATTTGATCATCGGCGGTTACGCCGTCATCAAATATACGGAACCTCGCTACACGAAGGGCCCCGATCTGTGGATTCGGGCTGATCCTGACAATGCAGCGGCGGTGTTTCAGGCGCTGCGTGCGTTTGGCGCGCCGCTGGCCGGTATGACGGCGGATGACTTCGCTCACGAGGGCTACTTCTATCAGATGGGCGTACCTCCAGTGCGAGTTGACATCCTGATGTCCATTCCGGGCCTGGTGTTCGACGAAGCATGGGCGCGCCGCGTGGAAGCCGATTTCGATGGGGTGACGGTGCTGTTCATCTCACGCATAGATTTGGTCGCATCCAAATTGGCTTCGGGGCGGCCACAAGATATCATTGATGGCTGACTCGCTCAGGCAGGTCGAATAATTGGACACGAGTCGATACCTGCTTAAATCCACCGTCGATCAAATCCGGCGGCGTTTTGACGCCGACGTGGAACGCTTCTCCAATCTGGAGACGGGGCAATCGGCGACGATCGATGCGCCCTTGGTGCTGGACTTGATCGCGACGGCCGCGGCGGCAGCGAATCCGCAGGCGCGGCGCGTGCTCGACATCGGCTGCGGGGCAGGCAATTACACGCTCAAACTATTGGAACGGCTGCCCGATCTTGAAATCACGTTGATCGATCTGAGCGCGCCGATGCTAGAACGGGCCGTGATGCGTCTCGGCGCGCTTACCTCGCAGCCGATCACGGCGCGGCAGGGCGACATCCGCGATCTGGAACTGGAACCCGAGTCGTTTGACATCATCCTGGCGGCGGCGGTCTTTCACCATCTGCGCGGCGATGCTGAATGGCGCGAGGTGTTTGCGAAGTGCTGCGCGGCGCTCAAGCCGGGCGGCTCGATCTGGATCAGCGATCTGATCGAACACGATTCGCCCGCCGTCCAGGCCGTGATGTGGCGGCGCTACGGCGACTATCTGGCGCAGTTGAAGGGCGAGGCCTATCGCGATCAGGTCTTCGGCTACATCGCACAGGAGGATACGCCACGCTCACTCCAGTATCAACTGCATTTGTTGCAGGAGGTCGGCTTTAAGACGGTGGACGTGCTGCACAAACACAGCGTCTTTGCCGCCTTCGGAGCGATCAAGCAGTGACGGCTTTCCACGCCGTGTCATGGGCGAGGTTCGGACGCCTCGCCGCTTTTGAAGGTGATCGATGCAAGCCATGCTCTTAACTCAGATCACGAATCTGGCCGACAATCCCGCGCCGCTCCGATCGGCCACCCTGCCCGAGCCGGTGCCCGGCGACGGCGAGGTGCTGATCCGCGTCGCGGCCTGCGGCGTGTGTCACACCGAACTCGACGAGATTGAAGGGCGCACGCCGCCGCATTTGCCGGTGGTGCCGGGGCATCAGGTGGTGGGGCGGGTGGTCGCGTTTGGGCCGGGCGATCGATCGGGCTTGAAGATCGACGATCGGGTGGGCGTGGCGTGGATCTATTCGGCGTGCGGCGAATGCGCCGACTGCCGATCGGGCCGCGAGAATTTGTGCGCCAATTTCAGAGCGACCGGCCGCGACGCCAACGGCGGCTACGCCGAATATCTGATCGTGCGCGCCGCTTTCGTTTATCCCATTCCCGATGAGTTCAGCGATGTCGAAGCTGCGCCGCTGTTGTGCGCGGGCGCCGTGGGCTACCGCTCGCTGGCGTTGACCAACCTGTCGGACGGGCAGCCGCTGGGGCTGACCGGTTTCGGCGCATCAGGACATCTGGTGCTGCAACTGGCCCGCCATCGTTATCCGCATTCACCCGTATTTGTCTTTGCGCGCAGCCCGCGTGAGCGCGAATTTGCGCTGGAGCTGGGCGCGGCCTGGGCCGGCGACACCGCCGACCCCGCGCCCGATCGCTGCGCGGCCATCATTGACACCACGCCGGTGTGGACACCCGTGGTGGAAGCGCTGAACAACCTGGCGGCGGGCGGACGGCTGGTCATCAATGCCATCCGCAAAGAAAACGCCGATCGAGAGGTCCTGCAACGGCTGGATTATTCGACGCATCTGTGGCAGGAAAAAGAGATCAAGTCGGTGGCCAACGTCACGCGCCGCGACGTGCGCGAGTTTTTGCAGGTCGCGGCGGAGATGAAGTTGACGCCGGAAGTCCAGACCTATCCGCTGGCCGATGCGAACCGCGCCCTGGCAGAATTGAAGCGCGGTCACGTGCGCGGCGGCAAAGTGCTGGTCATTTAAGCGGTGAGCCATGAAACGGCTGGAGCACCATCGAGACGAGCTGCTGCCGCGCGCCGCGTTCATGCGGCGGCAGGCGGCTTTTACGTTGCTGGCGCTGGGCCTCATCGCAGTATCGCTGCTGCTGGGCATGATCGGCTATCGGGTGTTCGAAGGCCTGTCGTGGGTGGACGCCTTTGTCAACGCCGCCATGTTGATGGGCGGCATGGGGCCGGTCAATCCGCTGCAGACCGACGCCGGCAAAGTGTTTGCGGGACTGTACGCGCTGTACTGCGGCCTGGTACTGCTGATCTCGTTCGGCATCATCGCCACGCCGCTGGTGCACCGCCTGCTGCACCGCTTCCATCTCGCCGCGGATGACGACGAAGACTGATCCGGCACAATCTCTTTAGCGCGCGGGGCGGCCCGCGGCGCGCAGGAGCAGACACATGGCAGAAACGCTCGCTTCAATTTTGTTCTTCTCGGCCCCGCTGATCTTTGCCACCATCGGCGAAGCCATCACGGAGAAAGCGGGCGTCATCAACCTGTCGCTCGACGGCAGCATCATGTTGTCGGCCATGGCGGGCTTTGCGGTGGCCTATCAGACCGGCAGCCTGTGGCTGGGCTTTCTGGCGGCGGCGCTGGTGTCGATGTTAGTGGCGCTGCTGATTGCCTACTCCAGCATCGCGCTGCGGCTCAACCAGGTGGCGGTCGGTTTTGTGCTGACGCTGCTGTGCACCGACCTCAGCACGTTTCTGGGCAATCCCTTCGTGCGCATCCAGGGGCCGTCGGTTCCGCACCTGCCCATCCCCATCTTGAAAGACATCCCCGTGATCGGCCTCGCTCTATTCAACCAGGACCTGATCGTTTATGCCAGCCTGGTCTTGATCTTCGCGACGTACTGGTTCATGTTCAGGACGCGGCGCGGGCTCATTTTGCAGGGCATCGGTGAGCGGCCGGAAGGCGCGTTCTCGCGCGGCGTCAACGTCAACCGGCTGCGCTATTTCTACGCGGCGCTGGGCGGCGCGCTGGTCGGCATCGGCGGCGCTGCCTATTCGCTGGATATCAAGCTGGGCTGGTCGTACCATCACACGTCGGGGTTCGGCTGGATCGCGCTGGCCATCGTGATCTTCGGCGGCTGGCATCCATACCGGGTGGCGTTTGGCACGTATCTCTTCGGTGCGCTGCAAATTCTGGCGCTGAAACTGCAATCGGTGATGCCCAATCTGGCGCAGGTGCTGCCGATTATGCCGTTTCCCTTGATGATCTTCGCGCTGTTGATCGTATACAGCGACCGGCTGGGCAAGCTGCTCGATCGGGCGCCGCGGCTGCGCGGCCTGCTGCGATCGGATCCGCCGTCGGCGCTGGGCACCCACTTCGAACAAAGCTAGCGTGATACGCCGGGCTGCTCGCGATCATGGCGGGGCATGGAGGCGAGCGGCGTGACCGTCCATGGAGCCATGACCATGCGCCGTTTGATTGTTGCGATCATCATCGTCGTCGGTGTCGCGGGCTGGTTATGCGCCCGATCGGTCCTTGCCCAGCAAGACGGCCACCGTCAGCGCGATCAGGTCTTTGAGCAGACCGTGCTCGATCGGCTGAAGCAGATCAATCCCGAGGCCGTGCCCGTCTTCGAAGCCGCCACCCGCGCTCTGGACAGCGGTGATCTTCAGGTTGCCCGCCAGGGCTTTGAACAGGTGCTGCAGCTGGCGCCCGGCTTTCCTGATGCCGAACGCCGGTTGGCGCAAATCTACCTGCAGCTGGACGACCTGACGCAAGCCGAATTGCACGCCCGCAAAGCGGTGGCCGCCGATGACGCTTCGCCGCTCAATCACGCCACGCTGGCGGTGGTGCTGGCCAATTCCACCAATCGTGACAAAGTGGCCGAGGCTCTGGCTGAAGCTAAAAAGGGCGTGGCCGGCGCGCCCGACGATGCCTCCACCAATCAGGCGCTGCTGCTGGCGGCGATCTACAACAACGATCTGACATCGGTGCGCCAGGCGGTGAACAAGCTGCTGATCGTCGCGCCTGATTATGCGGCGGGGCATTATTTTGCCGGGCTGCTGGCGGCACAGGACGAACGATGGGAGACGGCCGAGGCGGAACTGCTGACCGCACAGGCGCAGGGACTGGACGCCGCCGAAGTGCAGCGGGTGCTGACCGAGTATCACATTTCCGAGCAGGCCAATCAGCGGCGGCTCCTAAACGGCGGAATCTACAGCGTCATCGGCTGGTTCGCGGCCGGCGTGGTGCTGTTCGCGGCGGGCACCGTCCTCAGCCGGTTAATCGTGGCCGCCGTGCAGCGCCATCAACGCCAGCGCCAATATGACGTGGGGCGCGGCGAGGCGATCGTGCGCGGGTTATATCGCGTGGTCATCACCTTCGCCGTCATCTATTTTTACGTGTCCATTCCGGTGTTGATCCTGCTGGTGGTGGGCAGCGGCGCGGGTTTGGTGTATCTATTCTTCACGGTGGGCCGCATCCCGATTCAGCTGGTGGCGGCCGTCGGCGCGGCGGTGCTCTACACGCTGATCGCCATCATCCGCAGCGTGTTCACGCGCGTGCGCGACGTTGAGCCGGGCCGGCCGTTGCTGCGCGAGGAAGCACCCGATTTGTGGGCCATGGCCGAGCGCGTGGCCCAGCGCGTGAGCACGCGCCCTATCGAGGCGATCTACATCACGCCGGGGACCGACATCGCCGTGACCGAGCGCGGTCAATTGATCCAAAAATTGCGCGGGCAGGGCCAACGTTGTCTGATCCTGGGGTTGGGTGTGCTGCCGGGCATGTCGCAGGGCCAATTCGAAGCGATTCTGGCGCACGAATATGGACACTTCAACAATCGTGACACGGCCGGCGGCAACCTGGCACGGCAGGTGCAGGTGTCGCTGATGCGGCTGGTTTATGGCCTGGCCAGCAGCGGCCAGGCCCGGTTTTACAATCCGGCCTGGCTGTTCGTCAACGGTTTCTACCGGTTGTTCATGCGCGTCACGCTGGGCGCGTCGCGTCTGCAGGAAATTCTGGCCGATCGCTACGCGGCCATGGCATATGGCGTGCGCAACTTCGCCGACGGGCTGCTGCACGTGGTGCGGCAGAGTATCATCTTCAGCTGGCAGGTCAATTACGAAGTGAATACGGCGCTCAAAGCCGCGCGGCCGATCAACGATCTGTACTCGCTGCCCGCGCCTGATGAAGAGTTGTCGCGTCCCGACATCGAGCCGAAATACCACGCGGAGATCAATCGGCCGACTTCGCCTTACGACAGCCATCCCAGCATCAAAGATCGGTTGGCCTACGTGAAGCAGCTGGAGGTCGTCGAGCCGGTTGAGACTGCCCCCGGCGCCATGATCGAACTGCTGCCGACGCTGCCCGCGCTGCAGGCCGAGATGACGGCTTTGGTGCAGCAGAACATCGCCGGTTAGAGTTGTGTTACAATCGGGTTCTCTGAGATTGGGTGTGCAGTCTTCGTCACGCTTGAACATGCCTTGATCGGGTTGATCCAAATGGATATTTCCTTTACTGACTATACGGCAGCCGCGCAAAACAGCCTGGTGAACGCCGCGCAGGAAGCGACGGCGCTGAAGGCCGCGGAACTCCAGCCGGAACACGTGCTGCTGGGCTTGCTATCGCCTGCGTCCGGCGTGGTCTGGAGCTGGCTCACGGCGATGGTGGGCGATCCGGGCAAGCTGCGCCAGGCGCTGACCGCGGCCCTGACCGAGACACCTGAGGGCGGTGGCGGCACCGATGCACCGCCGTTGAGTTATCGCACACGACGTGTGCTGACCGAAGCCAATGACGAAGCGACGCGCGCGCGCAGCCTGCAGATCGATACGCCGCATTTGCTGCTGGGTCTGCTGGATGAAGGCGGCGCGGCGGCGCAGCTGTTGAGGCAGCGCGGCCTCGATGCGCGCACGCTGCGGTTCTGGATGAAGCAGCATCCGCAGGCCGTGATTCGGCCGCAAGCGGCCACGCCGCCAGTGGTCAAAGCCGCGCCGCGCCATCCTGAGCTGCGCGACGATGTACCGCTGCGCCAAGCCCTGCCCCGATTGATTAACTGGCTGGCAGTGGCGGCGCTGCTGGGCATCTTGATCGTGGGCGGAGTGCTGGCCGCGACGCCGGCTACCGCGCAGATCGGCGTCATTGTCTTTGTGGTGGGCGGCTGGATCGTCAGCCTGTCGCTGCATGAATTCTCGCACGCGCTGGTGGCTGACCTGGGCGGCGATCATAGCGTGCGCGAAAACGGCTACCTGAGTTTCAACCCGCTCAAGTACACGCACGTCTTTCTCAGCATTGTGCTGCCGCTGCTCTTTGTGCTGATGGGCGGCATTGGCCTGCCGGGCGGCGCGGTCTATGTCGATCACAGCCGACTGCGCGGCCCCAAATGGGACAGCGCGGTGTCAGCCGCCGGCCCGATCGGCACGCTGGTGGCCACCGGACTCTTCGCCTCACCATTTCTGCTGGGCATCGTCGATCTGCAAACGGCGGTGACGCAATCGGTGGGCTTCTGGGGCGCGCTGGCCGCCGTGGTGCTGCTCAACGTCGCCGCCATCGTGCTCAATCTGCTGCCCATCCCGCCGCTCGACGGCTTTGGCATCATCGCGCCGTGGCTCAGCCCCAATCTGCGCGCCACGCTATCCAGCTTTGGCATGCTGGGGATGATGGCCGTGTTCCTGCTGCTGTGGTCGTCGCCACAGATCAACGGCGTGTTTTGGGGCGGCATTTACAGCCTGTTGATGGCGCTCAAGGTCAATCCCATCCTGGCGATGATCGGCCTGAGCCAGCTGCGGCTGGGCGGCTAGGCCGTTGAGCGGCCGGTGAACCGCGCCGTTTTTCCCGCTGTGTATATCTCATCCTCTCCTCAAGGAGCGTTCCGTGAATCATCTGATCGGCTATAAATGCAGCATCTGCGGGCAGGAGTACGGCCCACACGACGTGGAATATGTATGCCCCAAACACGGCGACGACGGCGTATTGGACGCCCTCTACGATTACGACGCCATCAATGCGCAGGTCAGTCCGGCCTGGTACGCGCAACATCAATCGGCGGCCGAACTCAACCTCTTCCGCTACCGGCCGCTGCTGCCGGTGGATAGCAGTGTGCCCGACCTGCCGCTGCACGTGGGCTGGACGCCGCTGTATCGCGCGCCGCGCCTGGAGAAGCTGCTGGGCCTGCGCGAAGTGTGGATCAAAGACGACGGCCGCATGCCCACCGCGTCATTCAAAGATCGCGCCAGTTCGATCACGGTGATGAAAGCGGTCGAGTTGAAGCGCGACCTGATCACCACGGCGTCCAGCGGCAACGCGGGCGCGGCGCTGGCGGGCATGGCCGGCTCGATCAAGCTGCCCGCGGTGATCTTTGTGCCGCAGACCGCGCCGCAGGCCAAAGTGGCGCAGCTGCTCATCTATGGCTCGCACGTCTTTCTGGTCAAGGGCAACTACGACATGGCCTTCGATCTGTGCCTCCAGGCCTCGAAGGAATTCGGCTGGTACTGTCGCAACACCGGTTACAACCCCATCACAGTCGAAGGCAAGAAGACGGCCTCGTTGGAGATTTGCGAGCAATTGACACTGGCAAAGGGCGGGTTTATCGATCGGTGGGCCACACCCGATCGGATCTTCGTCAGCGTCGGCGACGGCAACATCATCTCCGGGCTGCACAAAGGTCTGGTCGATCTGCGCCATCTGGGCTGGATCGACGCCATGCCCAAGCTGATGGGTGTTCAGGCCGAAGGTTCGGCGGCCGTGTACAATGCGTGGCGCGACGGCCGGGACGAGATCACGCCGGTGAGCGGCCACACCATCGCCGACAGCATCAACGTCGATCTGCCGCGCGACGGGCGGCGCGCCGTGCGCGCCATCCGGCAGACCGGCGGCGAGGCGTCCACCGTCACCGATGACGAGATCCTGGACGCGATGCGGCTGCTGGCGCGCGAGACCGCGATCTTCTGCGAACCGGCGGCGGGCACGGCCGTGGCCGGGCTGGTAAAGGCGGTGAAAGCCGGTCGGGTGGGCGCCGATGAAAGCGTGGTCGTGGTGATCACCGGCAACGGCCTGAAGGACGTTAACAGCGCCATCAAGGCCGCCGGCCAGCCCAACATCATCGAACCGGATTTGAAGGCCGTGAAGGCCGCGCTGGAACCGATCGGGTTGCTGTAGAAACGATCGTGGCGGCCGCGACTCGATTCCGTACCATCCGTCAACTTTCGGGGTTATTGTTTTACACATCAAGCTGCCAGGGGAGAATCCATGACCGTTAAGATCATCGGCATCACTTCGTCGGGGCTGGAACCGGCCGACGCCGAGAAATACGGCATCACCATCGTGCCATTGCGCGTCAATTTTGGAACCGAGACACTGCGCGACGGCGTGGACATCAGCAAAGACGAGTTTCTGGCGCGACTGGCTCGATCGAAGATTTTTCCGACGACATCGCAGCCGCCCGCCGGGGACTTTCTGTCGCTCTACCAGCAGTTCCGCGCCGAAGGCCACGATGTGTTGTGTGTGGTGCTGTCCAACAAGCTCAGCGGCACGTGGCTGTCGGCCAATACCGCCCGGCAGCAGTTGGGCGACGAACACGTGACGGTGTTCGACACGCTGAGCGTGGCCGCCGGCGAAGCGATGATGTTGATCGAGGCCGCCCGTCTGGCGCAGGCGGGCCGATCGGTGGCAGACATCCTCCCCCGGTTGGAGTTGATGCGCGATCACATGAAGCTGTACTTCGTGCTGGACACGCTGGAGTATCTGGCCAAAGGCGGGCGCGTGGGCAACGCGCAGGCGTTCATCGGTTCCGTGCTGCAGATGAAGCCGATTCTGGAGATTCGCGATGGGCTGGTGGAAGGGGCGGAACGGATCCGCACCAAGGCCAAGGCGCACGCCCGGCTGCGCACGCTGGTGGCCGAGCTGATGCAGGGCAAATCGAAGGCGCAGATGTGCGTGCTGTACACCGGCGCCAGCGATCTGGCCGCGGCCTTTGCCGCTGAGCTCCAGACGCAATATCACTTGAGCGAGTGCCCGATCTACAGCATGAGTCCGGCCGTGTCGGCGCACACCGGCCCCAATGCGCTGGGGTTTGGTCTGTTCGTGGAAAGATGATTCAAGGACTGCGCAGCATGAATCGCACCAAGATGGTGTTTACGCTTGGCCCGGCCGTGGACGATGAAGAGCGGCTGCGGGCGTTAATCCGCGCCGGCATGTCGGTGGCGCGCATCAACTTTTCGCACGGCGATCATGCCACGCACCGTCAGCGCATCGAACAGGTGCGCCGGCTGGCGGCTGAGGAAAATGCGCTGGTGGCGATCCTGGGCGATCTGCAGGGGCCTAAGCTGCGCGTGGGCAAGATCGCGGGCGGCGCGGTTGAGACACAACCCGATCGGTCGATTACGCTCACGCTCCGCGACGTGCCCGGCGACGCGACTGAAGTGAACCTGCCGCACCCTGAGCTGGTGCACGAAGTGAAGCCGGGGCAGCGGCTGCTGCTGGACGACGGTCAGCTGGAATTTGTGGTGACCGCCGTCACCGACACAGATCTGCAATGCCGCGTCATCACCGGCGGGCCACTGGGTTCCAACAAGGGCGTCAGTGCGCCGGGGGCCAATCTGTCGCTGTCGGCGCTCACCGAAAAAGACCACGCCGACATCGCGTTTGCGGTGGAGCAGCGCGTGGACTTTGTGGCGCTGTCCTTCGCCCGCACCGGCAATGATGTGTGTGAACTGCGCAACGTGCTGCAGAGTCATCGGGCAGAGATTCCCATCGTCACCAAGATCGAACAAGTGGAGGCGCTGGAAAACTTCGAAGACATTCTCTCGTGCAGCGACGCCATCATGATCGCGCGCGGCGACCTGGGCGTGGAGACGCCGCCGGAGAGCGTGCCGGTGGCGCAGAAGCGCCTCATCCGCCTGTGCAATGCGCGCGGCGTGCCCGTCATCACCGCCACGCAGATGCTGCAGTCGATGATGACTGCGCCGCGCCCCACCCGCGCCGAAGCCAGCGACGTGGCCAACGCCATCTACGACGGCACCGACGCCGTGATGCTGTCCGGCGAAACGGCCAGCGGGCAATATCCTGTGGAGGCCGCGCAGATGATGGCGCGCATTTGCGCGATCACCGAGCAGTCGATTCCGTATGAAAACTGGCTGCCGTCCAAGGCGGTGGATCAGCGGGGCAGCGTGGAAGCGATCGGGCTGGCCACGGTTGAAATTGCGGAGGAAATCGGCGCCAAAGCCATCGTCACCTCCACCCTGTCAGGGCAAACGGCGCGGCTGGTGGCGCGCTTTCGGCCGCGCACGCCCATCATCGCCACCACACCCTCGGAGGTAACGCAGCGCCGCCTGGCGCTGGTGTGGGGCGTGCGGCCCATGCTCGCGCCTGAGCACGAGACCACCGACGAAATGATTCGCACCGCGGCGCGGCTGTGTGTGGAGAGCGGCAGCGCGCGGCGCGGCGACACGGTGGTCATCACGGCCAGCATTCCCATGACCGGCCGGAGCCGCACCAACATGCTGCACGTGCACGCCATCGGCGATCAGGATGGGCAATAAAAAGACTTCGGAGATCGCACTACTCTCCGAAGTCTGATTACCACCTCGTCACACGCCCGCCTGTTCGGGCGGCGATTCCGGCGCAGGCTCCACCGCTTCCGCCGCACGTTGAGCGACCCGGCGTGTGACCTGGGCGCCATCGGCAGGCTGCAGCTGCACCCCGCCGACCACGGGCGTGGCGCAGTACGGACATACACTCCAGCGCAAGTTCAAGGCGCGGCCGCAGTGCGTGCAGTTCTTCTTTAACTTGGTGTGGCACTGCGGGCAGACCACAAAATCACTTTGAACGCGCGTGCCGCAGCCGGGGCAGACCTGCGCTTCTTCGATGCCCTGCAGCAGCGCTTCTTCTTCCAGCGAGCGCTCGTAGGCTTCGGCCAGTGTCTCTTTGGGCCGCAGCATGATGTAAATCAACAGCCCGGGCAGAAACAGGATCGCCACCAGCAGCGCGGCCAGAATCTGCGCAAAGATGTCGCGCGAACGCGAACGCATATCGCGGAACGTCCAGATGATGAGCGCCAGCCAGAACGCCGCCACCATCGCGCCGATAAGGGCCAGCACTGCCAGCAAAACCGTAACCAGATCCATGTAAATCACTCCAGTTTAATCGTCCAGTGAAGCGGGCGGTATTATACAATGAACACCGGCAAATGACCAATGATCAATGGCAAATTTGAGGCGAACCGATGAGCGACAACGGCGATCGAGAGTATCACCTGACCATTCACGATATGCCGCAAGGCGAGCGTCCCCGCGAACGACTGCTGCGCGAAGGAGCCACGGCCTTATCCACCGCCGAGCTGCTGGCAATCATCTTTCGAGTGGGCGCCGTGGGCGAGAACGTGCTGGCCGTTTCCAATCGGCTGCTGGCGAAGTACGGCGGCCTGGGCGGCCTGGCCCGCGCCCCGATCAGCGATCTGCAGCAGGAGTATGGTCTGGGCGAAGCCAAAGTCATCACGTTGAAAGCGGCCTTTGAGCTGGGCCGCCGCCTCACCGTCGCCTCACCCGACGATCGCCTTCAAATTCGCACCCCGGACGACGCGGCTAACTTGCTGATGGGCGAGATGAGCGCGCTGGAGCAGGAGCAGATGCGCGTGATGCTGCTGGACACGCGCAATCGCGTCATCGAGATGAAGATGATCTATCAGGGCAGCCTGAACACCACGCAAGTCCGCGTGGCCGAGCTGTTCCGCGAAGCGATCCGGCGCGGCGCCGCCGCCATCATCGTCGCTCACAACCACCCCAGCGGCGATCCGTCGCCGTCGCCGGAAGACGTGTCCATCACCCGCGCCATCATCGAGGCCGGCAAGCTGCTGGACATCGACGTGCTCGATCACCTCGTCATCGGCCATCAGCGCTACGTCAGCCTGAAAGAACGCGGCCTGGCGTTTGGCTGACGATGGCGCCTTACTGCTCGCCCAGCAGTTCGATCTCCGAGACGGACGCGCGCCAGCTGTGGCCGGACGCGTACAGCGTGATGGCCGTGATCTGCGTGGGCTTGAGCGATTCCATCAGATTGTCCGTCTCAAACGTAAACGGAACGTTGCGCGGCACCTGCAGATGCTCGGTGCGGCTGCCGGACGTGGTGTTATACGTGGGATTCACCCCGTTCGAATCGAGCAGCCAGTAAAAGCCCTGCAGCAAACTCCGATCGGTGCCGACGGCGTCCTTGTAATCCAACTTCAACATCATGGGGCATTCGCTACCGGCCTGACCGCAGACCGGCACGTCCTGCGAGTTGATTTGCACCACCAGGTGCAGTCGCAGCGCCTGAAAATCACGCACATCCCGGTCGATGGCCTGAGTCATCGCCGTCTCCGCGTGATAGACGCCGTTCCGTTCAAACACCGCCGCCGGCCGTCCGCCGATCGATTGAATCGTCACCGTGCCGGGCGACTCGCTGGGCTGTTGCAGATCGTTGGTCACCGTCCAAGTGCCATCCAGCGGCAGACGGAAGTTGCCGTTGACGACCAGATTGCGTTCAGGCGAAAGGATGCCGGCCGGTCGACCACCTAACTTGACCACGGTGCGCTGCGACGGGCCCAGCGCCAGCACCGAGCCAGCCGCGCTGACTTCGGCGCGGCCTTCGCGCACGGTGGTCTGCGTCTCATCGTTGGTCACTTCAAAGGCGTACGCGCCGTCGGCCAGCCGCGTGACCGCCTGCGGCGTGTTGACGATCACCTCGCTGGGACGCGGCGATTCACCGGGCACGGTCACCCGCACGCGGCCGCCGTCGATCTTGATCTGGAACTGATTGGGCTGGGTGCTCTGGCTGAAGCGCGGCGAGTGCGCGGTTTCCACCTTGAGGCTGGTGCTGCCAAAGATCTGCACCGTCGCCAGCGTGGCCTTGTCATCAGGAGTGTGCACCGTCAGCAGCGCCTGCACATTCTCATCGGCGCGGATCGAGGTGCCTTCCGGCAGGTTGCCGATCTGGATTGTCACGCCGATCGGCTCGGTCTGCTCGGCGCGGGTGACCAGCGCCGTGCCTTGCTGCACTTCCAGCGTGAGCAGCGCGGTCTCCGTTGTGTCGTTAATCACGCTGCGGATCAGCAGCGGCACTGAGATCGCCAGGCCCACACAGATGACGAGTGAAATGGTGAGGACGGTCCAGGCCAGTCGTTCGGGGTTGCGGCGCATGTTGGTCGGTTCGGACCCGGCAGGAACACTCCCGCCGGGCGTCAGAGTTCGATCGTGAACTGGCTGAATTCGCGCGTGGCCGGTGAAAACTGGGGCAGCACATCGTCAACACGGGCCAGAGGCGGCCCCTGCCGCAGCCAGTCCAGCAGGCGATGGAGCGCGGGCCGCGGCCCTTCGGCCACCACTTCCACGGAGCCGTCAGACCGATTGGCCACCCAGCCCGTAAGGCCCAGCGCCACGGCCTGGCTCTGCGTGTAGAAGCGGAAACTGACACCCTGCACGCGCCCGCGCACCACGGCGTGCAAGCGTTCTGTCTGGGTCGTCATCGATCACCTTTCGCGGCGCGATCATCCAACGCGGCGCGATGATACCATGCGGGGATGTAAGAGGCAAGGTGATGAGTGGGGAGTGAAACGTAATGAGTAAAACGTGAGATGGAGGGAGCGACGCGTAGGGGCGTGGTGCGTAGGGGCGCGGTAACCGCGCCCGTACAACATACCAAACCGCGCCGCGTCCGGGGGGAGGTGCGTAGGGGCGAGGCAACCGCGCCCGTACAACGTATCAAACCGCGCCCGTACAACATACCAAATCGCGCCCGTACAACGTGCCAAACCCCGCCGCGTCCGGGGCGAGGTGCGTAGGGGCGCGGTAACCGCGCCCGTACAACGTATCAAA
>CAZKBQ010000064.1:0-27661 GCA_964550855.1 uncultured Anaerolineae bacterium | reverse complement strand
GTTTGTACGCGGCCGCGCCGTGAGTGATGATGTACGGCACATTCGCCATCGTCTCAGTATTATTAATAACAGTGGGCTGACCATACAGGCCCACCACCGCCGGAAACGGCGGGCGCAGTCGCGGCTGGCCCATCTTGCCTTCCAGCGACTCGAGCAGCGCCGACTCCTCACCGCAGATGTACGCGCCCGCGCCCAGATGCAGGAACATCTGAATTTCAACGCCGGTGCCAAAGACGTTCTTGCCCAAATAACCGGCCGCATACGCCTCGTCCAGCGCGGCCTGCATCCGGCGCGCCACCGGCTTGAACTCGCCCCGCAGATAGTGATAGACGCGCGTCGCGCCCACGGCGTAAGCCGCGATCGCCGCGCCTTCGATCACCTGGTGCGGATTGAACTCCATCAGCTCGCGGTCTTTGAACGTGCCCGGCTCAGACTCGTCGCCGTTGACGGTCACGTAATGCGGCAGGCGATCCTTGGGCACAAACGACCACTTGACGCCCGTGGGGAAACCCGCGCCGCCGCGCCCGCGCAGACCCGCCGCCTTCACCTCGTTGATGACCTGATCGGGCGTCAGCGACGTGACGGCCTTCTTCAAGGCGGCGTATTCGCCGTAGACCGACAACCGATGAATGTCGGGCGTATCTCGATGGCGCAGCAAAACGAATTTAGCCATATCTCACCGTCGTGCGTAATCTCTCGAACGCGACGAGTCGTTACTCATTACTCGTTACGCGTCACGCTTCACTCGAATCGCGCTTGCTCACGTAATAAATGTCGGTATGCACCGCGTAACCCAGCCGCTTGAACAGCGCCAGCGACGCGTCGTTGTCATCCTCGATCAGCGCCGCGATCAGCGTCAGACCTGACTCACGCAGCGCAGCTTCGGCGGCCTCCACCAGCCGCTGCGCGTATCCGCGCCGTCGAAAATCGGGGTCGATCGCCAGGCGGTTGATCCAGCCCTTGCGCGTATCGTGCGTGGCGACGACCACCCCGATCAACCGATCGGCTTCCTCCAGCCCGATCGCGATCTGCCCCCCGGCCAGCTGCTTCGCAAACGCCTCGCGGCTGTCACGGCCCGCGGGGCGGAGGCTGGTCAGACCCGATCGCTGCCACAAGGCGATCACGGCGTCGTAATCTTCGATTGTCAAGCGACGCTGTGCGGGCACGCTCGGATTCATGACGCCGTCGGCTCAGCCGCCTTCAAGCGGTATTCCTCGATCAACCGATCGAAGTCCTCGTTGCTCAGCCGCTCGAAGTATTCCAGATCGATCTGCATCATCGGCGCTTTGTCGCAGGCCGCCAGGCACACCACCGACTCCAGCGTGAATTCACCGTCGGCGGTCGTATCGCCGCCGTGCTCCACCTTGTGCTTGTCCACGCCCAGCTTCCGGCAGGCGTGATCCAAGAACTGATCCGAGCCGCGCAGCGCGCACGGCAGATCGTTGCAGATCTGGACGACGTGCCGGCCGATCGGCTTGTCGTAGAACAACGTGTAAAAGCCGACGACCGATTCGACTTCGGTCGGCGACACGCCGGCGATGCCGGCCACTTCGCGGATCGCCTCCGGCGTGCAGTAGCCGTACTCCTGCTGGGCGATGTACAGCAGCGGCAGCACCGCCGAACGTTTCCGTTCGGGCGGGTACTTGCTCAGGATTCTTTCGATCTCGGCGGCGTGTTTGTCAAGAAGTACACTCATAGCTGTCTCATTGGGATGAAGTGATCGATCGGGCGGTTGATCAGCCGGCAATCAGCATCCGGCAATTGGCATTCAGCACTTCGCAGTCGGCAATCAACGATCCACGTCGCCCAGCACGATGTCGATGGAGCCGATGATGGCCACCAGATCGGCGATGAACACGCCCTTAGTCATGATGGGCATGGCGCTCAGGTTGGCAAACGACGGCGTGCGGAAGTGCACGCGGCGCGGTTTGGGCGAGCCGTCGCTGCACAGGTAGCAGCCAAACTCGCCGCGCGGTGATTCGACGCGCACATACACTTCGCCCGGCGGCGGGCTGAAGCCCTCGGTCCACAGCTTGAAGTGGTGGATGAGCGACTCCATCGAATAGGCCAGTTCTTCCTTGGGCGGCGGCGCCACCTTGCGATTGCCCGTAATAAACGGCCCTTTGGGCAGCTTCTTCAACGCCTGATCGATGATGCGCAGCGACTGGCGCATCTCTTGCACGCGCACCCAGAAGCGCGCGTACACGTCGCCATCCTGATGCAGCGGCACGTCAAACTCAAAGTGATCGTAAGACGAATACGGGATCGCCTTGCGGATGTCCCAGTTGACGCCGGAACCGCGCAGGCTGGAACCGGTGACGCCCCACGCCACCGCGTCCTGCGCGGAAATGACGCCCACGCCATGGGTGCGATCGATCCACAGCGGGTTCTTCTTGAGCAGCCCCTCGTACTCGTCGATCTGGGCGGGCAGCGCCTCAATAAACGCCCGAACGGCTTCTTCAAACCCGGCGGGCAAATCGCGCCACAGGCCGCCCGGCCGGAAGTACGACACCATCATGCGCTGGCCGGACACCATCTCGAAGATGTCCAAGATCTTCTCGCGCTCGCGAAAGCAATAGAGAAACAGGCTCATCGCGGCCAGGTCCATGGCGTGCGTGCCCAGCCACACCAGATGGCTGGCCAACCGCTGCAGCTCGCACAGGATCACGCGGACGTACTGCGCGCGCAGCGGCACTTCCACGTCCATCAGCTTCTCCACCGCCATGACGTAGCCCAGGTTGTTCGACATCGGCGAGAGGTAGTCCATGCGATCGGTCAGCGGGATGACCTTCATGTAGGTCTTCTCTTCCGCCGTCTTCTCGATGCCAGTGTGCAGGAAGCCCACATCGGGCACGCACGAGATCACGTTCTCGCCCTCGATCTCCAATAACAACCGCAGCACGCCGTGCGTGGACGGGTGCTGCGGCCCCATGTTCAACAGGACGGTCTCGCCGGTCAGCGCGCGTTCGGAGACGAGGCCGCGCAGATCCTTGAGATCGTCAACCGATAGTTCCATGACTTGAGAGGCTGTCGCCGACATACTCTGACTCCCAACAAAGCGTGAAGCGCAACCTTTACGTTTCACGCTTCACGTTTTACATCTTACTCTTTCGCATACGGCTTCTGCCGCTCGATCTCGTCGAAGTTGTGCGTGAACTGCGGCTCTTCGTAGAATTGCGCGGCGTCCTTGCGCAGCGGATGCCCCAGAAAATCGTCGGGCATGAAGATGCGGCGCGGATCAGGATGGCCTTCAAAGCGGATGCCCATCAGATCCCACACTTCGCGCTCGTGCCAGTTGGCGCCCGGCCAGATGCCGGTCACGCTGGGCACGCTGGGCGTTTCGCCGTCCAGCCGCACTTTCAACCGCAGGCTGAGATTGTTCTCCAGCGCGTGGAGGTGGTAGTTCACCTCAAAGCGCGGATGCTCCGGATAGCGATCGACCGCGCTGACATCCGACAGCAGATCGAAGTGCAGCGCCGGCTCGTCGCGCAGGAACGTGCCGACCTCGATCAACCGATTGGGCGCCACGACCACCGTCGTTTCGCCGCGAAATTCGATCACATCCAGCACTGCTTCAGGCAATCGGCTCTTTATCAAATCGATCATACGACGCTCACGCATACAAAATGGATCGGCCGACGGGCTGCCCGCCGCGCCGCCGATCCATTGACTGCCGGGTCAAACCCGGATCGGTTCGGAATCCTTTAGCGGATGGCTCCGCCGGATCTTCTCGTGGAGCTTGATGATGCCGTCGATCAGCGCCTCGGGGCGCGGCGGGCAGCCGGCCACGTACACATCCACCGGCACGATCTCGTCCACGCCCTGCACGATGGCGTAGTTGTTGAACACGCCGCCGCACGACGCGCAGTCGCCCATCGACAGCACCCACTTGGGATCCGGCATCTGATCGTACAACCGGCGCAGCACCGGCGCCATCTTGCGCGTCACGCGCCCGGCTACGATCATCAAGTCGCTCTGGCGGGGGCTGGCGCGCATCAGCTCCATGCCGAAGCGCGACAGGTCGTAATTGGCTGCCTGCGCCGACATCATCTCGATGGCGCAGCAGGCCAGCCCAAAGCCCAGCGGCCACATGGCGTTGGTGCGTCCCCAATTGATGAGATCTTCCAATCGAGTGGTGACCACGCCCATGTTGCCCAGTTTTGATTCTAGTCCCATTCCAACGCCCCTTTCTTCCACACGTAAACGTAACCCACTATCAGGATACCGGCAAAGATGAGCATTTCGATAAACCCGAACAGACCCAGCGCCCGGAAGTTGACCGCCCACGGGTAGAAGAAGATGACTTCCACGTCAAACAGAATGAACAGCACCGCCACTAAGTAGAACCGGACCGGCATGCGGCGCGTGCCCGGCCCGATGGGCTGCATGCCCGATTCATAGGGCGACATCTTGCGGAACGATTTGCGGCGCGGGCCAAACATCACGCCCAGCCCCATGATGAGCAAACAGACAGCTGAAGCCACGATAAACAAGATCGCAATGGGGATGTATTCGACTAGCATGTGACTCCCTCAGGCCCTTGACGCAGAGGAGCGTCATCGGAGTAACTTTGTTAATTTTAGCACAGCCAGCAGGTCATGTCAAAGATTCTAACGTATCATTTAAATCATCGAGCGGCCCGAGAGCCATAAAACCCTGCCGCTCAAGCGATGGTGATCTGCGAGCCTTGTCCGGTCTTAGTAATTTCGATCCGCGCTGGAAAGGCGTCCTTAAGTTCATCCAGGTGCGTGACGACCAGAATCCGCTGGAAATCGTCTTGAATCGCATTGATGGCTTCCACCAATTTATCGCGGCCGGTGCTGTCCAGCGCGCCAAAGCCCTCGTCGATGACCAGCGTCTGCAGCTGCGCGCCGGCCCGTCGCGCCAGCAGCTTGCTCAGCGCGATGCGGATGGCAAAATTCACGCGGAATTGCTCGCCGCCGGAATAGTTCTCATAAGGGCGTGTGCCCAGCTCATCGGCAATTTTGATGTCCAGCGTTTCCACCGTGTCGCCCTTCACCGTCTCGCGCTGCGTGTCAAAGCGCAGGTGCAGGCGCCCGCCGGTGATTTTGGTCAGCAGCGCGTTGGCCTCGTCTTCGATCTCCGGGATGGCCGCTTCGATAATCATGGCCGGCACGCCCTTCTTGCCAAATGCCAACCGCAATTCCTCGTAAATCCCCTTTTCCCCTGATCGGTCTTTGCGCTCCGCCAGTTTCACCGCGCGCTGTTCGATCATGGCCTCGCACGCGGCCAGTTTTTGCTCGGCCGCGCCCAGCGCCTTGCGTGCATAGGCCTCCTCGCGCCGCGCCTGCTCGTAAACGGCCTGAATCTGCGCCAGATCGCCCAGGCCGGCCCGCGCTGCGCCGATCTGCGCTGCGATCTCGGCCTGCTTCTGGCGATCGGCTTCCAGCGCCTGCTGCCAATCCGATCGGCGCTTCGCCAGATTCTCGATCGATCGGGCGGCGTCCCGCGCGGCCTGAATCGCCGCCGTCAATTCGGCTTCGCGCCGGGTCAACGCCGGCACCGCGCGCAGATCCGCCTCCACTCTGGACAGATCAGCCTCGACACCGGCCACTTCACTTTGGATGGCTTTCAAGCGCGCCTGATTGGCGGCATACAAATTGCGGCGAGCCTGCACCTCGGCAGTGAGGCCGGCCACCACCTGCGCGCGGTGATCGGGCGTCAGCGGCTGGCCGCAGGTGGGACACAGCGGCTCGGTGGATGTTTCCAGCAGCGCGAGGCGCGCCTTCAACGGCTCGGTTTCCGGTATCAACTGTTTGTTCTGCCCCGACAGCGACGCGGCTTCTTCCTGCAGAGCGGCGCGCTGCGCACGCAACTGATCGCGCACCGGCTCGCGCTGGGCCAGCGCCGCCAGTTTCGCCTGTATGTCAGCCAGTTCCCTGACCAGCGGCGTCTCGTCGGCCCGGCTGCGGGCAATGTCCAGCTCGCGCTCGGCGGCCGCCAGTTCGCGCTCGGCCTGCGCAATGCGCCTGGCGAGATCGTTCAATTGAGCGTCGAGCGCGCCCAACGAGCGCTGGGCATCCTGCGCCTGTCGATACTTGTCTTCGGCGGCGTGCAATCGATCGCCCAGCTCGATTACGGCTCTTTGCGCGGCGGCGACTTCGGCCTCGAACTGCGGTTTGCGCTGCGCTTCGGCGTCAATCTCGGCAAGGCGCAGATCGATCACGCGCAGTTCGTTGTCAATCGACGCAACCTTGTCTTTGGCGCGCGCTTCGTATTCATCCCAGACGTCCAGGCCCAGAATGTCGGCCAGCACCTTCTTGCGTTCGGTGGGCGTCTTGACGGTGAACTCGTCAGCGCGGCCCTGCAGCAGAAACGCCGAGTTGATGAAGGTGTCGTAGTCCAGCCGCAGCGTGTCGATGATCTTCTGCTGCGTGGCCGGCATCTGCGGCTCGGCAATCGTCCGCCATTGATCACCGTCATCCAGCGCGCGAACCTGAAAATCCAGTGCGCCCGCGCCGCTCTTCTTGCCGGCTTTGCGCGCCCGCACGACGCGATAGGCGTTGGCGCCCAGCGCGAAGGCAAAATCCACCTGCATCTCCGTCTGGCCCTGGTGCACCAGTTCGTCGTCACGTTTCGATCGGGCGCGGCCCCACAGCGCCCAGGTGATTGCATCCAGGATCGACGATTTGCCCGCGCCGTTGTCGCCCGTCAGACAGCCGATGTGAATGCCGCTGAAATCCAGCCCGGCGTCGCGATAGGGCATGAAGTTGGTGAGTTTGAGATAAAGTGGGATCATGCGAAATGACCAATGAAAAATGACAAATGACACATTAGCCGCGCGCCTTGCGGGCATTCGTGATGATGGTAAACCGGATTATCCGCGCGCCAAAATCAAAAGTCCGCTTCTGGATATCCACCGGAGACCGCTATGCCACGCTGAACCTCCGCAAGACGATTTGTCATTTGTCATTTGTCATTTCAAACAACAGCTCAGCATGTTTCATCAGCAGATCAATCCGATCATCAGCGACGTTCTTCGCAAACAGATACTTGTGCAATAACTGCTTCGGCGTCATGCCCTCCGGCGACAGACCGCCTAACCTTTCACGCACTTCACGCTCGGCCTGACGGTTGACGGCCGCCACGTAGTCGGCCGCGCGCAGCGCCGCGCGGATGTCCTTCTCGCGCAGACTCGCGTCCTGCTCCGGGCGCAGCCGCACATTGACGCGCACGATGGCATCGCTTACGTCATGCGACGCCACCGCGGCCTGCACCGCCAGCGTCGGATCGTCTTCTTCGCGCACGTCGACATTGATGGTCAGAAAGGGCCGCGCCTTCACCGGCACAAAGCGCCACGTCGTCGCGCCCTTTTCAACTTCGACCCAGCAGAAGCCCTTGGTTTCTTTCTCCTCGCCGAAGTCGATGCGTTCCAGGCTGCCGGGATACACCATCGCCGGGTAGCGGCCTTCGTTCAGGTCCTGGTGCTTGTGGATGTGCCCCAGCGCCACGTAATCCCACGCGCCGTCGGCCAGCACGCTCTTGAGCACGGCCACATCGCGCCCGATCATCACGCTGCGTTCCGAGCCGTACACCGCGCCCGAGACCGTAAAGTGGCCGGTGAGGATGGCGGGCCAATCGGGGTTAAGCTGGGCCGCCAACGCGCGGATGTTGTCGCCGACGATGTTCTGCAGCGACTTGTCCAGTTCTTCGATCGATTTGCCTTTGTGCTCGGCCTGCGACATCAGGCGATGCCGCATGGGATACGGCGCGGTGGCGACCTGCACTCGGCCGCGCTTCGTTTCGACGACGTGCAGTTCTTCCTGCCAGCCGACGATCACGTGGGGGACGCCCAGCGTGCGATAAATGTCGATGCTGCTGGCCTTCTTCTCCATCGCGGGCAGATCGTGATTGCCCACCAGCATCACGATGGGTACGCCCGCATCGACCACGCGTTTGACGCGGCGTGCGAATTCGCGCTGCAGCGTGGGGCTGGGATCGCGCGTCTTGAAGGCGTCGCCCGCAAAGATCACCAGATCGACCTCGTGGCTCAAGCCATAATCGATCACTTCGTCGAAGCGGCGTAGAAAATCGATCACGCGGCTGTTGATGCCGGTGCTCGAATCGATGTGACCGTAGTTTTCCATGCCGACGTGAATATCGGCGAAGTGCAGGACGTTGATCCTGGTCATAAGCTACTCGAAAGACTCCCCCGATTGATACGTCATCACGCCATCGACCGTAAACTCCACCACCTCGCCCGGCCCCCAGCACGCCCACATCGCGCCGTTGAAGATGGCCGAGGTCCGCTCAGCGATGCCGAACAACCGCAGTGCTGGATCAAGTTGGCGGCGCAGGTCGCGCGCCCGATCGATCTGTCTGGCTCCAAAATGCGGCAGCGTCACAATCGGAAGCAGCCCCAGGCCGTCAACCAGGCCGCCGGTGCGCGGGTTCCACATTTTAACACCTAATGCCATCGCGCCCGCGCTGGCGCCGCCGACGATCACGCCCCGCTGATGCGCTTCAACCAGCGCCCGCCACGCCCGCGAACCGCGCAGCGCCTCCACGAGAAAGATCGGATCGCCGCCGGGCAGATAGATTAGTGTGGCTTCTTCCAGCCGGGCGATCACCGCTGGCTCATTGGCCGAAGCCGCATCCACTACCATGGCGGCGTCGGCCCGCGCGCCCAGCCGCTTGAACCACGCCACGCCATGGCGCGCCGCCGCTTCGGGATAGTCAATGCCGGCCGCCGTGGGCACCACCATCACGTTGGCATCGGCGCCGCCCGCGGCCACAATCAGGCGCCGGTCGCCAATCTCCGACCCGCGTTGAAACTCGCCGCCGCCATGCAAAGCGATCCAGCCGGGTATCGTCATCGCAGATAGTATATGGGCAGATACACCCCACGCAGCGGCACGAAGCTCAGCGTGGAGGTGGGTGGGGGCGCCGCGGTGGGCGTGGCAACCGGGCAATCCTTGCTTAAGGTCAGCGTGTCCAGCACGTCACCATTCGGCTTCACCGCCTGCAGTTGCAGCGTGCAACCGCTCACCTGCACCAGCACCGCATGGAAGGCCGATTCGACATAGGCGCTGAACGGCTGCGGATTCACCCGATACAGGCTCGCACCGCCGCCGCCGCTGACGATGTACACCACATCGCTGATGGGCACGGTCCGCTCGTAATCATGATCGTGCCCGTTGAAGACGATGTCCACGCCGTACTCGGCGAAGATCGGCGCCAAAACGGCGCGCTTGCCGATTACGTACGCTTCATAACCGTGCGGCCCGGAACTGTAGATGGCCTGATGATAAAACACGAACTTCCATGTCTTGTCGGTGGCCGCCAGATCCGATCGGAGCCACGCCAGCTGATCGGCCGCCGGCCCATCGTTGAAATCGAGCGCGGTAAAGTGCGCGTTGCCCCAGTCAAACGAATAGTAACGTTCCGTATTGGCCGGGTTGTTGTGCGGCAGATAAAATGCGTCCAGATAGGGCTGGCCGCCGGCCGTGCCGTAGTCGTGGTTGCCCAGCGTCGGGAAGATCGGCGCGCGCCGCAGCAGCGCCTGATACGGCTGGAAGAAGAAGGGATCGTAACCGGCAGCCTGTCCGACGGGATAGATCACGTCGCCGGTGTGCAAGACAAAAGCCGGATCGAACGCCACCAGCCGATCGGCCACGGCGGACTGCTCGTTGGAGCCGGTGCCGCTGTCGCCGATGACGCCAAAACTAAAAGGGCGATCGTCACGGGGCGCGGTGCGAAATGAACCGGCGTAAAGTTGGGCGTTGTTCGTCAAAACCCGATAGGCGATCTCGGCCCCGGCGGGCAGGTCCGTCAGCGAGACAACGTGTTCGATCGTCGGGGTCGGATCATCAATCGAGTGTGAGTACTCCCCCCGGCCATATTCGACCCGGCTGTCGCCGGCAGCGGCGGTGCGCCAGACAATAATGGCGCTCGTCGCCGTCACCGACTGGAGATATGGGCCGCGGGTCAATATCGGCCCCGGCTGGACGACGGCCGCAATCAGCAAAACGAACAGGCCCGCTCCGGGCAAGACGCGGCGCATCAATCGTCGATGATCTCCCGGGAAGCCCCACTGCCCGTGTCGCGGCGGCGGCCGGTTTCGCGCCAGCCACTATTACCCACCGCCTCGGCAGCGTCCCGGCGATAGCGCTGCACGACGTGCCTGGGTGTCAACGCGATAAATAGCTGGAGGCCCAGCAGCAGAATCGCCAGATCGTCCAGCTGCCCCAGGCCCAACAGGGCGTCTGGAATGAAATCGATGGGCGACAGAATGTAAAGCAGCGCCGCAAACGGCACCAACTTTACAATCAGCGGAACCTGATCATCGCGCAAGAGCTGCCAAGCCAGCCGGAATGAATTGAACAATTCCGTCCAGAAGCCGGGTGATTGCCGGTTGGGGGCATGAGTGGGCATGTTTCGACCTCCGTACCAGAGTACTGCCTGCGCTGACTTCATTATACTCGACTTCCCGCCAACGCTCGTCCACACGAAATCCCAACACAACGCCAACGAAACGCCAACACTCAAAGCGGCAAATTTGTGTATGCTTATAGCAAAGATGTTTCGAGTACCAGACCAAACAGGTGATGGTCGGAAAGGATGTGTCCTATGATGACTCAAATGAGGTTGCATCGAATCTTGTCCGTGGTCGTCATCGGCGCGATGATGTTTCTGTCCGGCGCCGGGACGCTGCCGGGCTACGCGCCGGCGCCCTCGCTGCAGCGCGTGATCGTTCAGGGCCAGACCCTCGAGCAGGCAGCGGCCGCTGTCCAGTCCAACGGCGGCACGGTCACCTCCAATATCGACATTATTCAGGCGGTGGTGGCTGATGTGCCGGCGGCCAATCTGGCGCGGCTGTCACGCGCACCCGGCGTGGTGCGGGTCACACTCGATCGGACAATCGAAGTGGCCGGGTTCAATCGCGATGACCGCCTGTTGTTCAAATACCCGGAAGTTGTCGGCGCCGACAACGTGTGGAATACGAACAACTATGGGCAGAATGTGACCGTGGCTCTGCTGGACACGGGCATCGACCCGACTTTTATCGGCCTGCGGGTGGGGCCGGGCACGTCACAGGATCGCCTGCTGGCTTACTATGACGCCATCGGCAAGAAGCTGTACGAGGCCCCACAGCTATTGCGCTCGCCGCGGGATCCCAACGGCCACGGGTCACATGTAGCCGGCATTGTGGGCAACAGCACCTATGCCGACGGTCAGTATCTGGGCATCGCGCCGGCAACCAATTTGGTGGCGGTGCGCGTGCTGGACGAGAACGGCATGGGCACGTATGCTGATGTGCTGCGCGGCCTCAACTGGGTGGTGCAGAACAAGGCGCGTTACAATATCCGCGTACTCAACATGTCGATGTACGCCACTCCGGTGGCGCCATATTGGGCCGATCCGTACAACCTGGCGGTCATGGCCGCCTGGAAAGCAGGCATTGTGGTGGTCGCCAGCGCCGGCAATGGCGGTCCTGCGCCGCTGAGCATCGGCGTCCCTGGCAACACACCCTACATCATCACCGTGGGCGCTTTCACGGACAACTACACGCCCGGTGACTTCGGCGACGACTACATGCCGCCGTTCTCGGCCACCGGCCCGACGTTGGATGCGTTCGTCAAGCCGGACGTCATCGCGCCTGGCGCGCATATTGCCTCGCTGATGCGCAACAACACCGAGATGGCGCAGGCCTATCCTGACAACAAGATCATCGGCAACTACTTCAAGATGAGCGGCACGTCGATGTCGGCGGCGGTGGTATCGGGCATCGTGGCGCTGATGCTCAAAGCGCATCCAGAGCTCACGCCCGATCAGGTGAAGTACCGGCTGACGATGACGGCGCGCCCGCAGTTCAGCGAGCAGACGGGTGAGATGGCCTACAGCATCTGGCAGCAAGGGGCCGGTCGCGTCTGGGCGCCGGAAGCGGTCTCGACTAACATTCAGGGCGCGGCCAATCAGGGCATGGACATCAATGCCGACCTGGCGGGCACAACGCACTATGAGGGCTTTACGACTTTTGATCCTGTGACCGGGGAATTCAAGATTCGCGACGACGGCTATGCTTCATGGGCTGGTGGTTATGCCTCGTGGGCCGGTGGTTATGCCTCGTGGGCGGGCGGCTACGCTTCGTGGGCTGGTGGTGGCACCAACTGGTCGGGCGGCTACGCTTCATGGGCGGGCGGTTACGCCTCGTGGGCCGGCGGCTACGCTTCATGGGCGGGCGGTTATGCCTCGTGGGCCGGCGGCTACGCTTCATGGGCGGGCGGTTATGCCTCGTGGGCCGGCGGCTACGCTTCATGGGCGGGCGGTTACGCCTCGTGGGCAGGGAATACAGGTGATCCCACTTTCGCCGCTTCTTACTCCACATTGCAGAGTGTCCCGTCGGGAACGTCCTCAGTAGGCATCAACAACTGGGTAGGTGATGATTAAGCGTGGAAGACTGAGTTGGGAAAGATAGCTGCAAGAAGAGCGCCGACCCGATTGGGTCGGCGCTCTTCGATCTGGTCAGACGTTATTGAGAGCTAAGCACTTTTCAGCCGCGTGAAACCCAGGTCGACCCGTCGCAGATCATCCGCCGCGCCCAAGCGCTCGAAGATCTGTCGAACAGCTGCCAGTTCCTGTTGTGCTTGCGCGGTATCGTTTTGATCCAGCGCAAGCAAGGCGCGCCAATACCTGGTTCTGGCGGCTTCGATCGAAGAGCCGCTGGCGCGCAGAATTACCTCGCTGCGATCGAAGTGTTCTCGCGCCGCCGTCATATCGTGACGCACCATTGAAATTCGACCGACCAGAAATTCGTACCGCCCCCACTCTAATGATTCGCCCTGAGTGGCGCCAGACGCCTCCCGCAATAGATCATAGCAACGCCGCGCCCATTGCTCCGCACCGGCAATGTCACCTTGTTCGAGTTGTAATAGGGCCTGCAGATGATACGCGTCGTTGAGATTCAGGTTGGCGTGAGCGCCTACTTCCTGAAACAGCGCTATGGCAGCATTCAGCTGTTTGGCGCACTCGGCCCACATTCGCTGCAACAAATATAAGCGCCCCAGGTTCATGTGTGACTGAGCCAGCTCATACGGGTGAGAAATGCGCTGAGCAATCGCGAGACTGCGCTGCAGATTGGCCTCGGCTTGTGACCAATCCCCTCGATCGGTATACAGCACTCCCAGATTGGTGCATGACAAGGCCAGCCCTTCCGCCTCGCCGTTGCGCTCGTGCATCTCTACGGCGCGTTGATAATCCAGCAGTGCGCCGTCCCAATCTCCGCTGCTCCACTTCAAGATCCCCAGATTGTTGAGCGACCGCGCGTAGCCCACGACATCGCCCAATCGATCGCGCAGTTCCAGAGCTTGCTCGACGTATTCGGCCGCTTGCCTGAATTCGCTGCGATTGTAATACACTGCTCCCAGTCGATTCAAGATCGAAGACAACACGCCGTAATGTTCCGTATTCGAAACCAGCGCCAGACCCTGCTCCAGCCATTCCTTGGCCGCCGTCAAGTCGCCCCGGCGCAAATTGAGCCAGCCCAGATCCGAATAGATCTGAGCGCGCAGTTCCGGCGAGGCGCCCGCCGCTCGATCGAGCTGGGCGAGTGCCTTCTGCAACCAATCCTGCGTCTCCTGCAAGTCGCCGCGCTTGTCCCACACCTGCGCCAGTTTCAGCATGGCGTAGGCGCGATCGGCGGAGCTGGCCTCGCTCCACTCTTCCAACGTTGCTTCGAAGAACGCGATGGCCTCTTCGTATTCGCCGACCAGCAGTTCCACCTCGCCCAGGCCGATGGCGGCCCGCCAGCGGGTCGCTTCATAGCCGCTCAGGTGCTGAGCCAGCTGCAGTGCGCGGCTGTAGTACTCGATGGCTTCGTTGTTGGCAAAGCGCGCCCGCGCCCGATCGCCCGCCTGCACGGCGTAACGCATCGCCTTCTCGCGCAGCCGCGCCCGATCGTAGTGCAACGCCAGCGCTTCGGCCTGATTGGCCAGATCGTCGGCAAACACAGACTCGATGCTTTCCGCCACCGTGCGGTGCAGCGCCGGCCGCTGACTGTGCAACAGGCTGTTGTAGATCGTTTCCTGCGCCAGCACGTGACTGAAGGCGTAAGACGGCTCTGCCGCTTCCTCGCGTCGATCCAGCATCCCCATGTCGATCAACCGCTCGACAAAGGGCTGGGCCGACGGCGTGCCGTGCAGCCGCCGTTCCACCTCTTCGAGCAGGCGCGCCGGGAATTGCAGGCCCAGCACCGCGGCGCTGCGCAGCACCTGCTGCAAGTCTCGCGGCAGCCGGTCAAAACGCGTCATCATCAAGCCGCCCAGGCTGGTCGGAATGTCGATGGTCTGCAGCTCCAGCGTCGAGGCGACCCGCCATTTGTCCTCGCCCGGTTTCAGCACATCCTTCTCAATCAACACGCGCACGAATTCTTCGATGTAAAAGGGATTGCCCTCGGCGCGGGCCAGAATGGTGTGGATGAGCGCTTCGGACAGATCGCGCAGTTCAACCAGGTGACCCAGCAGCGCCCGACTATGTTCCGGCGAGAGAGGCTTCAGTTCGATCCGCAGAGGCGTCACAGCAGCATCGAGCGCCGGATCGACGCGCAGCGGTTTGTCAGGCTGCGGCCGCGCCATCACACACAGCAGAATCGGCGCATCTTGAACCAGCGTCATGGTGAATTGCAACAGCTCGCGCGAGAGGTCGTCGGCCCAGTGAAAGTCGTCGAAGATCAAAACGACCGGTCGGGCCTGGGCCTGCCCCAACAGCCAATCACGAAAAGCCAGCGTCGTCAGCTGCTTCACTCGTTCCGGCTCCAGGTTGCGCAGGCTTCTTTGCTCTTCGGGGTTGAGGGGGCGGCCCAACAGCTGCCGCAGAAACGGGCGCAGCGCGGGCGTGATATTCGCGTCCCATGCTTCGCCAGCCTGATAGGCGCGCAGCGCGTCCTGCAGCAGCGAACGGAAGGCGGCATAGCCCACGCCTTCTGTGTAGGGCAGCCCGTAACCATGCCAGACCGCCGCCGACTCGGGCAGCGCGCCGGCCAGCCACTCGCGCACCAGCCGCGATTTGCCCATGCCTGCTTCGCCCTGAATGATGGCGATGCGTCCGCGCCGATCGGCGACAAACGCGTCCGACAAAGCGCGGAGCTGCTGCAATTCCGCGTCATGGCCCAGAAACAGGCTGGAGACGCCGGCGATGCCGCGCGTGGGCAGTGGCTGCGTGCGATCACCCAGCACTTCATACACCGCGACAGGCTGATCGAACCCCTTGATCTGCACCGCGCCGGCCGCTTGAAAGTTAAAGAAAGGGCGCGCCTGCTGGTAAACCCGGGCGCTGACCAGCACGCCGCCGGGTCGCGCCAGCGCCTGCAATCGCGCGGCCAGATTGACCGTTTCGCCGATGACGGTATACGCCTGCTGCTCCCAGGCGCCCAGGATGCCGGCCACCGCCGGCCCGCTGTGCACCCCCACGCGAATTTGCAACGGCGCGCCCAGCTGCGCCCGCGCCACCGGCTCAAATTCCGCGGCCGCGCGCTGCATGTCCAATGCCGCCCGCACGGCCAGTTCTGGATCATTCTCGTGCGCGTTGGGGGCGCCGAAGACGGCCATCAGGCCGTCGCCCGTAAACTTGTCCACCATGCCGTCATAGCGATGCACGCACTCGACCAGCCGGCCGAGCAGATCATTGATGAGGTTGAAAACCGACTCGGCGTCGAGTGAGACGGACAGATGGGTGAAGTTGACGGCATCGGCAAAGAGCACGGTCACTTCGCGCCGCTCGCCGCGCAGGCGATCCTGATCGCCCAGCAAGCCCTCGGCGACCACTGCGGGGACATAGCGGCGCAGGCGTTCAATGGCCAACCGGGCGTCATGCAGCTGCCGTTCCAGGTCGGCCGCTGCACCGCCAAGGTCGGCGCCGCACTGCGCGCAGGTTCCGGCGTCAGCCGGGTTGTGGAATCCGCACGTGGGGCAGTTCATTCCGGTTCGCCTGTCCAGTCAGGCTGCAATCGATAGTGCCAGCAGTTTACCACTTTTCCGGCAAAGCGGCATCCGGCCGATTGGCGCATTTGGGGAAAACGCGTTATAACCGGGCTCATTATACCCTAGCGAGTTGAGCCATGCCGACCATCGAACCCGTTGATGTCACCGACAAATCGCACGTCCGCCGCTTCGTCGATCTGCCCTATCGGCTGTACCACAAACATCCGCAGTGGGTGCCACCGCTGCGCATGGACATAGAGCTGATGCTCAACCCGCAGAAGCATCCGTTTTACGAACACTCCGACGCGAGCTTCTTCGTGGCCGTGCGCGACGGGCGCGTGGTGGGTCGCATCGGCGCGCTGGAAAACAAGCCGTTCAACCGTTACCACGGCACACGGCAGGCGCAGTTCTACCTGTTCGAGTGCGAAGACGATCGGGAAGCGGCCGGCGCGCTGTTTGAAGCCGCGTTCAACTGGGCCAGAGCGCGCGGGTTGAACAGGCTCGTCGGCCCCAAGGGCTTCGGCGCCCTCGACGGCTACGGGCTGCTGATTGAAGGGTTTGAGCATCGCCAGATGATGACGATGATGAACTACAACTACCCGTATTATCCGAAGTTGATCGAAGCGCTGGGCTTTGAAAAAGAGGTGGACTTTATCTCGTGCCATCTCAAAGCCGATCGGTATCGGCTGCCCGATCGGATCCGCAGCATCGCCGCGCGCGTGGAGCAGCGCGGCACGCTGAAGGTCCAGCGCTTCCGGAGCAAAGCCGAACTGAAGGCGTGGGCGCCCCGCATCGGCGAAGCCTACAATCGAGCCTTTGTGAACAACTGGGAATATTATCCGCTGACCGAACGGGAGATCAAATTCATTCTCGATAACATCCTCGTCATCGCCGATCCGCGCCTGATCAAGATCATCACCCACGACGATCAGGTGGTGGGCTTCCTGTTCGGCTTCCACGACGTGTCGGCGGCGCTGCAGCGCGCCAACGGCCGATTGTTCCCCTTCGGCCTCATCGATCTGCTGCTGGAACTGCGCCGCACCAAATGGGTGGCGCTGAACGGCGCGGGGATTCTGCCGGAATTTCAGGGGCGCGGCGGCAATGCGCTGCTGTACAACGAAATGGACAAGACCATCCGCGACTTTGGCTTTGAGGACGCGGACCTGACGCAGGTGGCCGACACCGCCGTGCAGATGCGCGCCGATCTGGTCAACATCGGCGGGCAGCTGTACAAGACGCATCGCGTGTACGCCAAGGAACTGTAGAAAATCGGGGCCGGCCAGTGACCGGCCCCGACGATCTTACACGGTCTCCAACGTGCCCTTTTGTTTGGCCTTCATCTCGAACCAGCGGAACAGCAGATAGCCAGCCAGCACGTAGATCACGCCGATGAGAAACTCGCCGGCGATCAGCGGCCCCACCTGATCGAAGCCGGCCCCGCCCACGATGGCGCGCGCCGCCTGGATACCGCGCGTCAGCGGCAGCGCCGCCGAGATCGCCTGCATGATCGGCGGCAGCGAAGCGATGGGAATGTTTGCGCCGGAGAAGATCAGCAGTGAGAAATACACGGCGTTGTTGATGAACATCACGTTGAGCGTGATCAGGCTCAGGCAGCCCATCAACAGACCCAGCCCCGACGTGCTGAAAGTGGTGACGAGGATCGCCAGCGCCAGCGCGCCGAAGTTGGTGCGTGAGAAATCCAACCCCAGCAGCAGCGCCCCCCACGCCAGGCCGATGACGACGCCCAGCATCCCGTCGATGACGTGCATAAAGGCCCGCCCCAAAAACATCGTCAGGCGGTTGGCGGGCGTGCCGAACAGGTAGGGCAGCGTACCCGCCCAGCGATCGCCGCCGATGCTCATGGTCACGCCGTAAATGCCGCTCACCGCCGCGATCTGCACCGCGTTACCGATGACGTAGAAGCTGGCATTGTCGCGCCCCGTGGCGAACGTACCCAGCAACGTGAAGAACAGAATCTGCGCCAACGGCATGGCAATCTTGGAAGCCAGATAGGTGGGCGGATGCAGCCAGCGGAACAGCGCGATGTATGACAACAGCGTGCCGCTCCAGAACAGCCGCAGATTAGCCGTCAAAGTGCGCATCACCATCCTCCCGTTGAATCAGCACTCTCAAGCCGTCTCACTCATTACGCATGACGCATTACGCATTACTCATCACTTATCACTCTTCACTCTTCACGTCACATCCAGCGTCGCATCGGTGCGCACCTTGATCAGCATCTTCGCAAACAGCTTGCTGGAGACGAACAAGTAGATCGCGCTGAACAGCAGCATCATCGCCCAGCACAGCAGAATTTCCTCCGGCGGCGCGCTCCCGCTCGACGTGCCGTGCAGCGCGCGGGCGGCCCAGTAGGGCGGCAGCAGATAGCTCAGCGGCGTCAACGCCGGGGGCAGCAGCGCGATCGGGAACAGGAAGCCGCACAGGATGTACACCGGAAATTCCATCGCGTTCTGCCAGGCCTGCACGCCCGGATTCATCACGAAGATCGGCGCCAGCACCAGCGCAAAACTGACGAAGGCGATGATGGTGAAAAGGATGGAGACGGCGAACAGCAGCGGCTGACTGAAGTGAATCTGGTAGCCGAACAGCACCACGGCCAGCAGATACGCCACCGCCATCGACGACAGCGACTGCACGATGTTGGCCACGTTCTTGCCCAACACGATGAGCGTCAGCGGCGTGGGCACGCCCACCAGCGTCTCCAGCGTGCCCGACCAGCGCTCCACGTTGATGCTGTTGCCGCCGATGAACAGCAGGCTGCTCCACAGGCCCGTCAGCCCGCTGCCCACCACCACAAACATGATGTAGTCCGGCCCTTTGTCGCCCAGCATCCACAGCCCCAGTAGCGCGATGAGCAGCGGCTGCACCAGCACGGTGAAGATGATGAAGCCGTCCATCACCATCTGCCGCAGCGACATCTCGGCTACCATCCAGATCGTGCGCCAGTTGGCACGCCAATTGGCGCGCCACGCCGCCCGTTGTGTCTGTGTCGTCATGCTGTGCCTCCCACCAGTCGCACGTAGGCGTCTTCCAGCGTCGGCTCACGCACGATGACGCGCCCCACCCGCAGGCCATTGAGCGACGCCATCACCTCGGGCACGGCCTCCGAGCCGCGCGGCGACTGGATCATCAGTGCCTGTTTCTGATCGCGATTCTCGACGTGAACGGCGTCCACAAACGGCAGGGCCTTCACCTTCTCGATCGCGCTGTCCGGCACACCGAAGGCTTCGATCTCGATCACCGACAGGTCGCTCACATGCCGCTTCAGGTTCTCCGGCGTATCCAGCGCCACGATGCGGCCATGATTGATCACGCCGATGCGCTGGCACAGCTGATCGGCTTCAAACATGTAATGCGTGGTCAGCAGGATGGTCTTGTGCTCCGATTGCAAATTGCGGATCACCTGCCGGAACTCGCGCGCGCCCACCGGGTCCAGGCCGATCGTCGGCTCGTCCAGGAACAGCACTTCGGGATCGTGCAGCAGGGTGCGCGCCACGTGCAGGCGCTGTTTCATGCCGCGCGAGTAGCCCTCCACGCGCTCGTCGCCGCGACCGTACAGGCCCACCAGATCGAGCAGGTACGGGATGCGCTTCTTCGCCACATCGGGATCGACGTGGTACAGGCTGGCAAAGTAACGCAGGTTGTCCACGCCGGACAGCCGCCAGTACAGGCCGCGCTCGCCGCCGAAGATGAAACCGATGCGCTTCTGCACTTCCTTCGCGCCCTTGACAACATCGTAGCCCATCACCCGCGCCGTCCCCATCGTGGGGATGAGCAGCGTGGTCAGCATCTTCACCGTCGTCGTCTTGCCCGCGCCGTTCGGCCCTAGCAAGCCGAACAGCTCGCCGGCTGCCACGCAGAAGGAGACATCCTCGACGGCGGTGACTTCCTTGATCGAGCGGCGGAACACTCCAACGGTGGTGCGGTAGACCCGTCGCAGATGATCAACTTCTATCGCGTATGGGTTTTGCATGGATTCTCCCTGCGCTGTGTCAATCGATCCAGCGCGCGACCTTGGAATCGGTCGACAAAACTTCCGGTATCTCCACAATCCGATCGATCACGGCATCCATCGCGGCGATGTCGTCCCCCTCGACGATGGCGATGGCGTCCGGCGTACCAAACAGGGCATCGACCTTGACCACGCCCGATATGCGGCGCATGGCCTGCACAGTTTTGCGCGGCTGCTTGGTCGAGACAAACACGTAGGCCCAGACTTTCATTCCGACTCCACTCCCTGACAAAGGATAGCGTGAGAAATTACTTCCGGGGGACAAAGACAGTCCTATTATAGAACAAATGGTCGAAAAGTCAACTGGTGTACCAGAACAATGCGGTTATGCGGGTTACCGCATACAAAGATTATACTACTAGTGTGGGCTTTTGGTTTGAACGCAACCTTAAAACTTCCAGCACTGAGGCTCTTTATGGTTGGCGGAGGTTCTAACGGAGGAACTCACGCGCTACCTGCGTGCAGGCCCGACGCAGGGCACGGTTGTCGTGAACGGAGTGGCCGCCTTCGGGGTAGATCAGCAATCGGGCGTTGGGGATGAGCGCCGCCAGTTGTTCGATCTCTCGGGGAAAAGTGTGCTCGTCCTGTGCACCGTGGATGATCAATGCCGGCGAAGTGATCTCATTCAACCGCCCCCGATAGAGATCGCCCACCCGATCGTTTAGCGCCACCCAACCGCCCGCCCAGTTGCGGATGACCTGCGGCCAGTAGTCGTCGCCGTGGTACTGCGCCAGCCTGACCTGCGCAGCTTCGGGGACCAGCGTCGGGTCAAGCGCGAACCTAGCCATGGGGTAATCGGATTCGGGTTTGCGGCAGTAGAGGTGGCCGCCCTCGAAGACGAAGGCGCGGATGCGCGGCGGCGCCATGACAGCCATGATGGCGGCGATGACGGCGCCGTCACTGTGGCCCCACACACTCACGCGCTCGATCTGCAGGGCGTCGAGGAAGCGCAGCAGATCATCGGCGTGCTGCCAGTGAAAGTCGGCGTCGAAGCCGCCGTAGACGTGCGTCGATTGGCCGTAGCCGCGCCGGTCGGGGACGATCATCCGGAATTCATCGGCCAGCGTCTGCGTCTGATACTCGAAGCCGTTGACGGCCAGTCCCCAGCCGCCGTGGATGAGCAGCAGCGGTTCGCCCGCGCCGTGCCCGGTGTAGTGCAGTGTCACATCGCCCAGATCGATGGCTGGCATGCGGTCACGCTTGGCGGCGCTTGAAGAAGGCCTGCAGCGCATCGGCGCGGCCGTACAGATGATCTTTCGACGTGACGGCGATCAACTCCCAACCATCGTCGCCCAGCGCGTCGAGGAGCTCGTGCAGCTGCGGGCCGTTTTCCCAGCGGGTCAACTCCTCGCCGTCGGCGAAGCGCGCGCGCCAGCCGCCCTGCTCCTGAAACGACAGTGTTAAGTATTCCCACTGATCGCCGGCAGTTGATGCGGGGTGTGCTTTGGATCGGCGGCGCTCGGCCCGGCGCGGCGGCGCGACCGCGGTCGATGCGACCGGCGAGGCCGGGCCGTCGGGCGCGGAGGAATGATCGGGCGGGAGTGCGCCGCCCAAGATTTGTCCCAGAATATCAGGCGTGGCCTTGCGTTCGGTCATCGTCTCTGATCCTTTCGGTCAGCCGCGCGTAATCCTCGGCGCCGGTGGACGTCGGCGCATATTCGTAGATCGTCTGACCGTAGCCGGGCGCTTCGGACAAGCGCACGTTGTAGCGGATGGGCGAACACAGTTGCGCCGGATAGTAGGTCTGCAGCTGAGCGAAGATCTCATCGGATTTCTTCACGCGCCGATCGAAGAAGGTGGGCACGATGTAGCGCAGCTTGAGGCCGGGGTGATAGCGCTGAATGGCGGCCAGGCTCTGCGCGAAGTCCGACAGGCCCTGCAGCGTCATCACCTCCAGCGACACCGGCGACAGCACTTCGCCCGCGTAAAACAGCACGTTGACGGTGAGCGCGTCCCAGCCCGGCGCGGAATCGAGCACGACGAAGTCGTAACGGCCGTCGAGCGGGGCCAGCGCCTCGCCGAGCGTGCGCTCCGCGCCAAACTCCTTGCGCGTGATCAGCATCTTAAGGCCGGCCAAAGATTTTCCGCCGCCCAGTAGCCACAGGCGATCGCGCGCGGGGATGACGGCCCGATCGGGTGTGGCCTGCCCGGCGGCCAGTTCGGCCAACCCGATGGAGGGGTTGCAGCCCAGCATTTTGGCCGCCTGCCCCTGCGTGTCCACATCGACGAGCAGGACGGTGTGGCCGGCGGCGGCCAGCCCCGCGGCCAGGTTGACGGCAGTGGTGGTCTTGCCCACGCCGCCCTTGGTGAGCGCGACCGCGATCTTGCGCATGGCTTGACTCCCAACCTCTCATCACTGAGAACACGAACGCGCGGCGGCCGATGGAAACCTCTGCGGTCTCCGCGCCTGCTGTGGTCAATCAGTTGTGTTAGCCCAGCGCTTTTTGATACGCCGTCATGGCCGCGGCCACGCTTGCGCCGGAGGCAAAGGTATAGCCGCACTGCGCCAGCGCGATCTCGATCGCGCCGAGGGTCGCCAGCACGTCGCCGATGTTCGTCGGCCCCATATGGCCGATGCGGAAATACTCGGTCTTATTGGCCGGATGCAAGCCGCCCGCCAGCGTCGCGCCCGCCTTCTGCACCTTCGGCAGCAGATCGGCCTGGGTGATGCCTTTCGGATACTTTGGCGCGGATAGGGTGTGCGCAGCGACTTCATCGCTTAAGGGCACTTGATCAAGTTCGAGGGCGCGCAGACCCGATCGGCAGGCCAGCCCCAGCGCGCGATGCCGTTTGAAGCGCGCGTCGAGCCCCTCGTTCAAGATATGATCGAGGCTCACGTTCAATGCCCAGACCAGGTTGACGGCGGGCGTGCCGAAGTAGCTGGCCTGGCGCGCTTCGTAGGCGCGCATGATGGGCAGCCAGTGCGTCCAATCGACGTAGTAACTCGCCACCGGCGTTTTCCGCGCCTGAAAGGCCGCCATGGCGCGCGACGAAGCGACCAGCAGCGCCAGCCCCGGCGGCACGCCGATGGCTTTTTGCGAGGCGGTGAAGGCCACATCCACGCCCCACGCGCTCATCCGCAGTTCCTCGCCCGCGATGGAACACACCCCATCGACCACACTTAACGCGCCGTAACGCTGCGCCAACCGCGCCAGCGTCCGAACGTCGGTCAGCACCGCCGTCGAGGTATCGACGTGCGTGATCGTTAGCAGCTTAAAGCGATCGGTTTTGAGCGCGGCTTCCACTTCCTCGATCGACGGCCGGCCGCCGACGGCCGCGCGGACATGCGTGACCTGCGCGCCGTACCGCTCGCAGATCGCACCCAACCGATCGCTGAAGTAACCGGTGTTGACCACCAGCACTTTGTCGCCCGGTTCGACGAGGTTGGCGATGGCGGAATCCATCGCCAGTGTGCCGGAACCGGCCAACACAAAGGGCTGCCCATCATCGGACGAGAAGACGCGGCGCGTTTTCTCCAGCGCCTGCCCAAAGACTTCGATGAAGTCGGGCGCGACGTGGCTGGTGGTGGGCGCGCCCAGCGCCGACAACACTTCGGGTTCAAACTCGATCGGGCCGGGGATCATCAACAGGGTGCGGTTTTTCATGGAAAGTCCTTGTCTTCTGGGCTGAGCCGCCAACCGGCGGCAAACTTCTGCGAGTAAATGTGGATCGAGGCAGCTGGCCGATACGCCGTGAAGTATAAGCGCATCACCGTGAACAGGCAAATTGTCCGACGTTGCTGCGGCGAATTTCGTTCGGGGTGATTTTCACCAGCCTTATACCTGATTCATACCGCTGCAAATACAGGGCAAAGTATCCGGCCAGCAGCTGCAGTCGGTCAAGCGAACAACGCTCAAACTTCAGTATTTGGAGGTCGCTCATGACGCCCGTTTTTGATCATTACGATGCCGCTCCAAACCTGAGGCCTGTCTTACTGCACCGCGCCGTTATCATCACTGCCGCCGTATTGATTCTGCTGCTGGTAACGGTTGGCCCGGTGCTGGCCGGCTTCGCGCAGAACAAAATCGATCAATGTTCCAACCAAAACAACGTGTTGGGGGAGTGTGTGTGGATCAACGGCATCGTGCAGGCCAACAACTCGTATTACCAAGAAGGCATGGCCAACCCGCAGCGCGGCTTGTGGGTGGGCGTGACTGGCGGCCCCACCCACACGCTCGAGTTCGACGTGCAGTGGAGCAAGGGCGGCATTCACGGCTACGACTTCCTGACCTCGTACGATCAGGCTCAGGCGACGGCGCAGGTCGTCGCCAGCTTCACCCTGACCCTGAACGAGTGCAGCAACATGGGCGGGCAGGCGGCCAATTGCAGCTCTGCGCTGAACGGATACTTCATCGACATCGAAGTCCCCGATGATCCCTACATCAGCAAGGACGGAGCCACCCAGCCGCGCATTGACGCCTTTGAAGGCGTGTTCGGCAACCGCACCATCCGTCTGCGCGCGGATCAGCCGATTACTGCAGCCGTGATGACGCTGAGCCACGATGTGCCTGACGGCGCCGACACCGGCGATTCGTTCGTGCACTACACCATCGTCTTCACCTCGTCGGCCAGCAATGTGTTGCTGCAGGCGGCGGGGCACATCGCCCGATCCACCGGCAGCAGCGGCTGGGGAACGGGACTGGGCGCAGCCTCGATCAGCGGCGGGCCCTGGCACTTCAAGAATTTCAAATTCGACGGCACGGGCGGCAGTCAGGATAATCAGATCACCACGGCGCTGCCCACGGCAGTACAGCTGGTGCAGCTCAGCGCCAGCGCGTCCGGTGGTCCGGGCGTGCTGGCCATGATGGCGCTGACGGCCGGCTTCGGGCTGATCGTCATCGCCGGCTGGCGAAAATCACGCCGTTAGGTTGAAACCTGCCGGTCGGGATGAACCAAAAACGCCGCGTCGATCACGTGATCGGCGCGGCGTTGTGATCTCTGCCAGGATCGTACGGCGGCCATTCCTCGCTCTGCTCTGCCGCCTCCGCCCAATTGCGCTTGCCGCTCCAACTCTCGATGTGGATGGCATACACACTGGTGCGCTTCAACTCCCCATCGGTGATGGGCCTGAACTCCTGTCCCGGCGTCATGTCCGGGAAGTATTTCTTCAACAGGCCGTACAGCGCGTGTCGCTGTTCGTCGGCATCTTCGACGATGCAGATCGTTCCAAAAGCAATGGCGCTCTCATACTGGATCGAGAATTCCAGCGCCACGTTCGACGGCAGTAGGCGGCCGAACTCGCTGGCTTCAAAACACACCCGAGAGTGACGCTCCGCGTTGGCGCGAATTCGCCCGACGATATTGGAGTGAAAGTAAATGACGTGCCGATCGGCATCGTACCAGAAAGTAGTGGGCGTGATGAAGGGTTGCTCCTCCCAGCGGGTGGCCACGTGCCCGATGAGGGCGCGCTGCAAAAAGGCTCGCGTCCACTCGTCGCTCATGGCATTCTTCGGACGGCGCTGCTGATTGGCCGGCGTCACTTCAAGGGCGTAATCCCTGGGCATGCTCGCTCCTGAGGGCCGCCGTGTTTATGTGATCGTGTGTCCGGCGCCGCGCAGCGCCTCGATCGCGCGATCCAGTTTCTCGGCCTTCACCAGCACGTAATCGGTGTCGAAGGTCGAGATGACAAAGAGATTGATCCGCGCTTCAGCCAGCGGCTGCGCGATTGACGCCAGCACGCCTGTCAGCGCCAGATCGAGCGGCCCTTCGATCTTCAGCGCCTGCCAGCCCCGATCGGCCTTCACGCCCGACGGCACAGCCCGCTCAGCGCACACGATCGACAGTTCGTCGCGCGTGCGCGTGATGGACACAAAATCGCCCACCGGCCAGTCCGGCACACTGGCCGAGCCATCAAGCCGGCAAATTGCCAGCGCTTCGGGCAACACTGCCAACGTGGGCATTTACACACTCTTCAACTCGGCTACGGTGCGTTCATTCCGCACGTTGCCCGTATTCAGCGTCGATTTCGGTTCAAGCAGAACGATGTGCGCTTCCTCAGCGGCAACGGGCAGATGCTCCACGCCTTTCGGTATGATGACGAATTCACCCTCGCCCAACTCGACGTCTTTGTCGCGGAGTCTGATCGTGAGCCGGCCCTTCACGACGAGAAACAACTCATCCTCGTTATCGTGATGGTGCCACACGAACTCGCCCTTGACCTTGACCAACTTCACATGTGCATCATTAAGCTCGCCCGCAACACGCGGACTCCAATACTCGTCAAACAGCCGGAATTTTTCCGCCAGATTCACCTTCTCGATCATCTGTATTACCCCTTAAGGCCTCCGGCCGCTTCAACCGGCCGCCGTCAAATGAATTCGACGGCGGCCGGATCACACGTCTTTCGCGCAGCGCACCCGCCGCTGAATTCAGTCAGCGGTCAGCCAAACGCTTCACCGCCTCCACCAGCGCATCGACCTCCGCCAGCGTGTTGTAGTGCACGGCGCCCACGCGCACCATGCCGCCCTTGTCCTCAAGTCCCAGCCGATCCATCACCGCCAGCGCGTAATAATTGCCGTCCCACACATAGATGCCGTGCTGGTCCAGTTCGGCCGCCACATCGCGCGGCTGCCAACCGTCCAGCGTGAACGACACGGTCGGCACCCGCCGATCGAGCTGGTTGAGATCGGTGATGCCCCAGATGTGCAAACCGTGCACCGACGACAACCCTTCGATCAGCGCGCCGCTCAAAGTCTTCTCGTAGTTCTTGATCGCCGTCAAGGCCGTGACGAGTCGCTGCCGTCTTGAACCGCCTTCGCCCAGCGATTCAAAATATTCCAGCGCGCCGTGCACCGCCGCGATCGATTCAAAGCTCTGCGTGCCCGTCTCGAACTTGTGCGGCGGCTCGTCGTGCGCGGGCCGCACCTTGTACGCCTTCAATTGATCGAGCAGCTCGTACTTGCCGTACAAAATGCCGGTGTGCGGCCCGAAGAATTTGTACGCCGAGCACGCCAGAAAATCGCAGTCCAACGCCTGCACGTCGATCGGGCCGTGGGGCGCGTACTGGACGGCGTCGACGTACACCCGCGCGCCGACGGCGTGCGCGGCCTGCACGGCCTCGGCCACCGGATTGATCGTGCCGACGGCATTGGACGCATACCCGATCGCGACGAGCTTCGTCCGCTCGGTCAGCTGCTGCTGCAGCGCTTCAACGCTCCACGTGCAATCTTCCGGATCGAAGTCCACCCACTTCACCGTGCAGCCGCGATCTTCCGCGATCAGCAGCCACGGCGCAATATTGGCGTCGTGATCCAGCCGCGTGACGACGATTTCATCGCCCGCGTTCAACGTCCGCGCCAGGCTCCGGCTGATATGCAGCGTCAGCGAAGTCATGTTCTGCCCGAACACGATCTCTTCCGGGCGGGCCGCCCCCAGAAAATCGGCCACCGCCGATCGGGCCGCGTCCACCGTCGCGTCTGATTCGCGGCTGGTCTTGAACGCGCCCTCGTGATTGGCGTTGGTGCGCGTCAAATAATCCGTCATCCGCGCCAGCGCGCGCTGCGTGATCTGCGTGCCACCGGGATTGTCAAGATAGATCGCGCCGGAGGCCAGCGCCGGAAACTGCGAACGGATCAATTGCAGGTCAAGCATGAGATCTCCTTGTCCATGTGTAGCGTCACCTATTGGCTCACTGCTTCATATCGAAAACAATCCACCGTGTGATCGTTCACCATGCCCGTCGCCTGCATGT